>JADBKU010000026.1 GCA_014896235.1 bacterium
GTGGGCCAAATCTGAATATCAAAGTGGGCCAATCCGCATTGTCAAAAGCAGCTCAGGCGTTTGCGTTGTCGGCGCCGGCGCAAACGACAGCCCTTCCTCGCGATACCTGCGCTCTATACGTTTGTGGTTTACACGCCAGCCTTCGCGCCGGATCATCTGGGAAAGCAGCGGACAGCCCCAGCGCCTATTTCAGCGCCCGGAGGTCGAGCGCTTGGTCGGCAACGATCGACTTCAGGCGTCGCTTCTCTTCTTCCAGCCGCCGCAGTCCCCGCATCTCGGAGACCTCCAGCCCGCCGTACTTGCTCCGCCAGGCGTAGAAGGTCGCGTCCGAGACCTCATGCCGCCGGCACAGCTCGCTGACCTTCGCTGCCGCCTCCGCCTCCTTCAGCGCCCCAATGATCTGTCCCTCGCTAAACCGTGCGCGTTTCATGCCTGCCTTCCTTCCCGGCCGACACTAACCTATCGCCGGGATACTTCCAGGGGGTAAGGCCAATATCCTTCGCGTCCTCCTTTCTTCTTCATAAGATATTCGCGCCCGCCGGCGCGCTCGAAGCCGAGAAAAGCTTCCGCAGGACCCGGGCTGCCGAAACTCATCGCGGCGCTGCGCGCTCAGGACGACGAGATCGATCGCCGACTTGATAATCGAAGGAGAGCGGCCTAGATGACGATCGAGCCGCTACTCAAATTCCACAACCAAGCGGACATTCCCTGGCGTGGGTCGCTTCGCTTCAGAAGAAATTCCGGATAATCTTCCGTCGGCGGGCGCCCGTAGCTCAACTGGACAGAGCATCGGACTTCGGATCCGAGGGTTGGGGGTTCGAATCCCTCCGGGCGCGCCAAAGATTTCTTCGTAAATTCAAGTATTTAGCGCAAATAGACAAAATGCCGCCGTCAGTTCGCGATGCAGGTATAGACGGAGAATAGACGCTTGAGGCGATCGGGTAAATTCCACAGAATCTGTCGAACTGATTAGACGGGTGCGGCGATCTAGTGAGGCGTGGAGTCCGTTCGTTGCGCTAGGGGTGGTCGGGGATACCTTACCCCGGCATCCATTTTCGACCATACGGCGGTAGAGCAGCCCATCCCACCACACTCGATGTCTCTCCCCATCGCGCTAATTTTCTCCAGTACATCCGTTGAAACGGAAAATTCCGTGGCGATCACGCAGTCACGGCCATAGTTTTAAGGCGTTTCAAATGTTTTTCAACTGAGATAGCACGAACTCCACCCAATGCTTTAAGCGCATTTCATTCGCGCCGTTTCAATGAAAGCTCTTTGGACACCTTAGCGAGTAGCTCGTTGAGCTTGTTGACCACATCTTGCGCCGGAGACGAATCGCGACTATCGAGCTCCAAGCGAAAATGGAATTTCAAGTCTGCCGCGCCCGCGGTCTGGCGAAGCTCGGCTAGGTGGTCAGCCAAATCCTGAATTTCACTCGGACGCAGATCCGCCTCTGCCACAAATCCGTTCGAATTTGGCGTTAATCGCGAATCGTTCGGCTCCCGGAGAGGGGTGCGAACACGAAATTTAATGTTTTGAGCGGCGGCGAACTCGCATGGCCATGGTGCTGAATTCAACGCCGGTTCGATCAATCGCGCACGGATCGCGCCGTCAATTGCATCGCGAACCGTCGCCCAAGGCAGATTGATGCCGGCCTTCTTCGACAGCGCGACTGCCATGGCGAGGGCGGTGGTCGCATCGTCGGTCCAAACCTCAGGCAAATTAGCCGGAGTGAGGTCCGTCGCCGGAATCGGCGGTGGTGGCGACTGAAGCTTGGCGTCATCGGTCAAAAGTCCCGCGGGAATGTCTTCGCTCAAGATACTCGCCTGTCCAGATGTCAGCCACAATTTACCTTGCTTGACCGCCTCAGAGATCGCGCCGACCAGCGCTTCGCGAGACGCTTTGGGTATGGTGCTCGGCTCTTCGTAGCCGCCTTTATCGATCTTTGCCACGAAGCCGCCGGAGAAATAGTTGCAGATGTCGCCGAACGAGACGGCCGCGTCGGTCCAGAGTCCCGGAAGCCGGCCGGGAGCGAGAAGGTCAGCCGGAACTTCAGCCAGTTCGGCCGCTTCGGGGAGAACCACTTCAAGACTCGGATCTTTGAGTGCGGCTTCGTCCGGTTCCTGCCGCCAGAAGGTTCGAACCGAGCGATCGGGCCGGACGACGCGAAGTACGAATTGTCCTTCCCTACATCCCTGAACCAGGGTGTCCAGAATGGCGCGCCGGTTGAGCATCTTGGGAAGCTGCGGCGAAAGCGCGAAGGCGCCGACCAGGTCTCTCAACCGCCGCGATGTTTCTCCCGCTCGCCACAGATTATAAGGACCATCGGGCAGCAGCGCTTCGGCGCTTATCGCCGTGTCCTGGATGCGCGAACGGCCGTCCTCCTTGATTTTGGCGAATAACGAGGGGCCGTCAGGCGTGATCTTGAACGCCTGAACCTCGTTCTTCTCAGATACGGTGACGACAATACAGTAGGCCTGCTGGATAGCTTCCGCGATCTTCGATCGCGCGCCGCTTATGTTTGCGGACAAAGTCGCCTCGCGGATCGGGTCGAGCTCCTGCCCCTTCAATTGGTCCTTGAGCTGGCTGCGCACCTCTTCCCATCCGAGATAGTCGCGGATGCGATTGCGCGCGGCCTCGATTCCGTCGCGCGAAGGCACGGCCAGCACCACCGCATTCCGATAATTCCGCGGTTTGTCGGGTCCGGTGGTCTCGTCGATAAAGCGTTTTGCTTCCGCGCTTGGCTTGCCCGAGTCCGACGCGGCGCGCGGGCCGAGAACCGCGAAGTGAAACTCGCCGTCGTCTTCGATATCGTTCGGGCGTTTCGGAAGATTGTGGACCACGGCGCCTGCGGCTGACGCTCCCGCCGTCAGGCTCTTAAGCTTGCCGATTTGGTCGATAAGTTGCTGCTCGATTATGTCAGCGGAGACCCGCTGGCAGGCGTCGAAATGCATCTGCCGCAGATTCGGCCGCGAGCCCAGCCGCCATGACTTGGGCAGTTGCTTCGCTGCTCCGTTGCCGCGATCAACGTCGCTGATACCCGCTTCGTCGAGGAACCACGATACCTCGCTCCATCGCATCAGCGCTTTTTCAAACTCAATCCGGTCCGGTCGCGTCGCGCCTGCCAGGACCATCAGGTCGCGCGTGAGCGCCTTCTGCCCGATCGGCTGCGAATGCAGGAACGTCGCGAACACCGCCTGTTCGAGCTCGCGGAATTTGAGCGCTGGACTTTCCGCCTCAACCTCGCGCGCCTTCTCAAGCTCGCCCTCGAGAATCGCCGTCCATTCCTGCTTCCGACCCTCGTATTCCTCCGTCGCCGCCGTGGTCGTCAGCTCGCGCGCGGCCTCGGAGATTCCGCCCTTGCCCGGCTCGGTAAGAAAGCTGCTTGCCGAGACCAGGGGACATTCGTCCCATCGCTCCGCCTCGCGCAGCGCCAGCGCGAAGGTCCGCAGCACGCCGCGCGTACGTTGGAAGCCTTCGAGCTGAGTCCACTTGGTGTAGAAAAGCTCGATCAAATCCGGATGGAACGGGTAGCTCGCGACGAACCTTTGCTCCGCCGCCTTGCCGTCCTTGCGCGTCTGGTCGTCGAGCTCGGAAATTCCCTTCAGCGCCGCGACCACATGGCTGCGGAAGCTCTCGCGGTTGCCGATCGAATCCGCGACGAAGAACCGCCTGCGCAAGACCTCGGCGACGTCGTCCTTGAGCACCGGCTGAACGCCTTCTTCGCGCTCGCGCCGGAAGATGTTGTAAAGGTCGCCCGTGATCTGCTTGCCGAGCGTGTCGCTTTTGCGCGGATCGGTCGCCAGCAGCGACGCGATCACCGCCGAGTGCTCCACCTTGGTCGCCGCTTGGGTGAGATACTGGAAGAAGTTCAGCAGCCGGTCGTTCCAAGCGGTATCGAGATCGACCGCCGCGCGCGCGAACATCAGGACCTCGTCAATAAGAATCAAAGTCGCCAAATTCTCGCGGCTCGGCAATGCGAGCAACTCGGCCAGGAGGTTTTCCGCGGGCGGCGTCTTGCGCTCCTCTTCGCTCCCTTCGGCGCTGAGCAGTCTTAAACCATCGGCGCCGGCGATCTGGAACGCCATCACGCTCCACGGATTCTTAAGCCATCGCAGCTCGCCCTTCGGCCCCCGCACCTCCATCCCTTTTTCCGCGTCGAGCTTGTCGAACGGCAGCACCGCAATTCGCGCCCGGGGCGGTTTCGCGCCGATATGCTCGACGAACTCTTTGACCGCCGGCAGATCGGGCAGTTTGTCCGGATCGTTCACCAGGTGCCAAAGCGTGATCAGCGAATGGGTCTTGCCGCCGCCGTAGGTCAGTTCGAGCTGGCGGACGGCTTTCTCGCTTTTGCCGGCGAGCCGCAGCATGACATCCTTGGCCAACTCGCGAAGATTGAATGTCGGATAGGTGAGCGAAAAGAATTCGCGCGCGTCCTGATAGACCGGCTTCGCCTTGCCCATCGCCACGTCGTAGAGATCGGCGGCGAAGATGTTGAGCGACAGCTCTCCGGATTTCAGGTCGGGGCGTATCTTGACGACCTTATGCCACGGCGTCCATGCGAGTTTGCTCATTGTCGTCGTTCGAAAACTGCTCTTCTTCCTCTTGCTATTCGAGCTGAGTCTTACTTGTCCCTGCCGACGGGAAGTCGGCGAATGCGGGTCGCTGACTCCTCGATGATCACAACAGCGCCGGCCCTCAACGGTTCTTCGATCTCGTTCCAAGCATCGGCTAACCGCCGGAGCATTCGCGCAGTCTCAATGCGGCGAAGCCGGTAGATGACTACCGACGGCGCCCGGTCGCCGCTGAATGCCAGCAGCTGGCCATAGTCAAGATCGTGGGTGAGCACACATTCGCCCCGGTTTCTCGCGACGGCCAGAATCTCAGAGTCTGCGGCACGAGCCATGCCGATGTCCGCAACGTGGCGGCACTCATGCCCCAGAGGGGCGAGCTGCTTCGCCATCTCGCGCGGCAAATTCATGTTGAGCAAGAATTTCACGAGTGCTCCAGCGGAACGACCCTCTCCTCCATGAGAGCAGCGGCGAAGCCTAGCGCCTGGTAGATGTCTTCCCGTTCAAGCTCTGGCCATTGCCTCAGCATCTCGTCGATGCTCATACCGCCGCTCAGGTACGCGAGGATCGAGGCGACGGGCATCCTAAGTCCACGAACGCACGGTTTGCCAAAGCACTTCTCGGGGTCCATCGTGATGCGATCAAACTGATGGTGTTTAATTTCCATGGCTTGGCTCCAATGAATCCTGAATCAATCCCCATCTCGCGCGGGCAAAACTGACGCGAGTTCGTCCTCGACATCGGGTCCATATTCCGCCGCAAGCCGTCCTGCTGGTTTGCCTTCCACCTCAAAGTTGCGCATATTGTGCTAGGATATCTCATCGGGGTATTCGACGGGCATAGCATGGAATCGATCTCGCTGAAACTGCCGGAAGAGCTGCTCGAAACCAGCGAGCGCTGCGCCAGGGCGCTCGGCATCCCGCGCGCCGAATACATCCGCCGCGCGATCGAGCGGATGAACCGTGAGGCCGAAGCCCGCGCCCGCGCCGAGCGGATCGCCGCCGCGTCGCGGAAGGTTCGCAAGGAAAGCATGCGGGTGAACGCGGAGTTCGCGAGAATCGAGCGCGACCCGGATGCCTGAGCGCGGCGAGGTCTGGCTCGCCAATCTGAATCCCCGCCGGGGCACGGAGCCGGGCAAGACGCGGCCGGTGCTGATCGTCCAGGCGCAGGCGCTGCTCGACGCCGGCCATCCTTCAACCTTAATCATTCCGTTGACCACGAATCTGATAGACGATTCCGAGCCGTTGCGCATCCGCGTGCCCGCGCAGGCGTCGCTGCGGCGCGACTCCGACCTGCTCATCGACCAGCTCCGCGCCATCGACAATCGGCGCCTCGTGGAAGGCCCGCTCGCCCGCCTCGACGAGGCGATCATGGCCCGCGTCGCCGCCGCGCTCCGCGAGTTGCTCGAATTGGTATGAACTGAATTTCTGGACGGTCCGGGGTGTCAGCATAATCCTATGAAGTCGCCTGCGAGACCTCAGGCAGGTCCGGAAGCTCGCTTACGTTGATAAGCCACCAATATTTTACGAACAGCGATCTAATCAGTTCGATACAGGGATTAACTCCGAGATGGTCGAGCCAGGCATCCAGAGAACCATTGACTGGCCTTGCCTTGAGTCCGATCTCGTCATGATGTGCGACTTGCTTGTTCACAAAATTCCTGACCATTTCGGCGCACTCGCGGAGAGATGACTGGTCTCTGGAAATCATTTCCGCCGACAGCGATCGCACTCCGACGCCGACAATTTCGTCAAAACGACGGTTCCCTTCCCGGCTCCATAACATGAACTGCTTCTGTTCTTCGACGCTCCAATGCGTGGTCTTAAACGGAGCATTCACATGGCGGTTGGAAACATACCTCCTAACAAAGCGGTCGCGCGTAAGAAGATCTGGATGGGGCGCGATTTCGTTCAGTAAACGAGCCAGGGATACGCTCCTTTTGTCAGTATCCAGTTGGCAACGGATTTTGAGCGCGACCCACGACTGATAACTGATTCCAAGGGTTTGCAACGCGAGGAGCGATGCTTGACCACGTATCAGCACCTTTGCGCACTCTTTAAGCCCGCGACGAGAGAGCAATAGATCGAATACAGAACCCCAGAGGCGATCGAGCCAAGCACACCAGAGCTTCAAGCGATCCGCCTCGTGCTCGACTGATCCAGATAGGTGGTCGCGAGTCAAAGCTAGCTCACCTCCTTGACCTTAAACATCTCCCCCTGCCGGTCGTCTACCGAGACGGGGCGGGCGGAGATATGGTTGCTGATGCTTTCCAGCAGCGAGCGTTCTTCGGTGGCGGCGGGCGCCAGCTCGATCAGGGCCTGCAGGAGTTGATGAAACAGCGCGTTGCGGCGCAGCCCGCGCGCGTCGAGGTATTCGTCCACCCGCACCACGTCGCCCGCGCGCCACAGATGCATCAGGCGATGCGCCTGGTCGATCAGCGGCGCCGGCCTGCCTTCGCCGTCATAGCCCATGCTCTTTCTGATGCGCTTGTGCCACGGCCGCAGCCGCACCTTGCTGCCGCTGCCCTCTTCGACTTCCGCATCGGCGTTGGCGGACGGCTCTTCGTCTTCGTCAGGCTCCGCCTGGCCGCCGGTGCGCTGGAGGACTTCGTAGCGATCGGCCAAGTCGTGGTCGGAAAGGCCGCATGAGATCGCATAGAGGATGCAGGCGCCGATCGGCGCGTCGTCCATCCCGAAATCGTGGCGATGGAGCAGGTAATAGGTCGTCACGTCGTCGAGACCGCTGACGGCGGTCGCCTCGCCGTTATGGCTCAGCACGCGGCCGACGACGAAATCGACGACGATGCGGCGCACGGCGCGCAGGAACTCCGAGACCTCCATCACTGCGCCCGGCTCATTCGCCTTCTTGACGACCGGATGCTTGCTGTAGGCCTCCAGCGCCGGGCCGGTCGCGGCCCATACGAAGTCGGGGCCGCGGATGCCGGCGTCCCAGTATTCGCGAAGGCGGGTGTAGATGTTTTCGCGCATCTCGTCGAGCACGCGATTGTCCCATCCGGGCCGGGCGGTCTCGGGCCGCTTGCGACATACCAGCCAGACGGACGACGCGAGCGCCGCGGAGGAAAGGGCGCGAGTGCGGTTGCCCATTTCGGTCTGGATTGGCCAACTCGCATCGACCACGAATCCCGCGCGGATGATGGCGCTCACCAGCGTTTCCCACGCGTCGGGACTTTTGTTCGCGAAGACCACGACCATCCGGCCGTCGGCAACGAGCGCGCGGTCGCAGGCTTGAAAGGCGCGGAACATTCCGTCTTCGTAAGCCTTCTTTGATGCGGCCTTGTCGCCGCCGAACCGGCTCGAATCGTCGATCAGCTCGCCATCCTGCTTCTCGCTGCTCCACTTTGGCCCCAACGGCTCACGGAAAGCCTCGTCTATCTCGGGCGATAGTCCGTGAAGCGTCCGCCGCAGCCATACGTAAAAGAAGTCCATCAAGTCGGAATACGGAATCGCGTCGTAGTACGGAGGATCGGTGACGACAACCTCTGCTCCGCTGATTGGAAGCGAACACGCGGACCCGAGTGCAGCGGCGCAGTTGCTATCGCTTGCTCGGGCGAGCATTGCATGCTCGGCACACCTGGCTACCCAGTCAACTGCACCAGTGTAGCCACCGGAGCCGGTTTCCAAGACGGCAGATTCTGCGAAGTCCCATACAATAGGAAGCGCAAAGCGCGCAAACGTGCCGCGAATAGTCTCGCGCGTCATCGTCCATGAACAGACCGTGCTCGATCGGTTCGCGACGAAGTCGATTGAGGTGGCGAGATAACACGCTATCGCCTCTTCCCACAAGGTGTTGTGATCGTTCTTAGTCGCTTCGGCGACGGCAGCGCGGCTGTGCTTGACGAACGTGCCGAGGGCGAGGAGTTGGCGAGGCGTGAAGAGCTTGCTCCAGCGATCGAAGCCATAGCCGTCTACTGAGAACGCGCGTGCCGCGCCGCTTCCGCCTTTCGGCGTCGGCTCGTCCGGTATTCCGAACGGAATCTCGGCGAACACCCGCTCAACTTCGTGTTCCGCTTCGGCCGCAAGCCGGATTTCCTCGTCGATAGGCAGCCGGTACTCCTTGCCGCCGGGACCATCGACCACCACCGCCGTCATGATCGCGCCGAGCCGTCCGGCTTTCCCTTCGAGACGGATATCCTCCATCGTCATCGACGGCAGCCCGCAGCATACGCAGGTCGCCCCCGCGCGCGACATCGTGCCCGCGCCGAGCTTCCTGTCGTACTCGCGCCGCTGCGCCCCGTTGCCGCCCTGGGTCGCCGCCTCCTTGCCGCTCAGGATGGTGAATACGGGGCCGGTCCGGTCGGCGTTCGGCTCAACCTTGAGCAGCACGCGCTTGTTGTCCTTCTTGCAGAGCCACTTGGTTTTGAGCAGCGGAATCGTCGCCCGGCAGTTCTTGCATTTGACCGTCCGCGCCCAGAGATAGGCGACGGTCGGTTTGCCGTCGATCGTGGGATAGAAGCGTTCGAGGTCGGCGCGCGCCCGCGCGAGCACCCATCGCCCCCACGCCCGCACGTGCCACGCGAGGTCCGCCTCTAGGCTCACTCCGCCGTCGAAACCGAAGCTGCCGCTTTGTCCGGACTTGGCGTTCGCGGGATTTTCAGCGGCGGGGTCATCGCCGAGTCCGAGGCGCTCCAGTTGGGTGCGCAGCGTCGCGCCCTTGAGTCCCTGCGCCTTCAGGAACGCCTCCATGAACTCGCGGTCGCGGAGCACGAATTCCGGCAGCGGGCGAGTCTTTCCGGCGAGCTTCTGCGGATATTCGAGCGTGCACTTTAGGATGAACCATGCGACCGGGTTGATATCGATCGCGGTGACTTCGCATCCAAGGCGCATCGCTTCGAGCGGGATTGCGCCGCCCCCGGCGAACGGGTCGAGCACGCGCGGGGCGCGACCGCCGTAGGCTTTGCGGATTTCGTCGCGGAAGAACTGCAGGTCGGGACCGGATTCGCGTCCCCAATGGAGGATGCCGCCGACGGTCTCCTCGCGCTCTACTTCGACGCGCTTGCCGGCGACGTTTTTCTTTTCGACTTTCGGGACGACGCGCCCGCCGATGCGCTCGATGAGCCTGCGCCGCTCTTCAGGGTCGCCGGGATCGGGCAGCAGCGTCGCGATCAGCGCGGCGCGGCACGCGGCAAGCGGCCTCCGCGCGGGCCAGATATGCAGCGTCGAGATATGCCCATGCCGGACGTTCTTCTCATGCACGGAATCCAGCGACGCCTGCTTCAGCGGAAAAGCGCGTTCGATAAGTCTGGGTCGATCACTCATTGCCAGATGCTTCGCCTTCTGGCGCCTCTCCCTGTCGGGAGAGGTCGGCGCGAAGCGCCGGGTGAGGGACCTCAGACAAGTTTCGCGATTCGCTCCAGTACGCCATCAATGTTTTCCATCACTTCATTATTCCAAAAACGCACCACCCGGTACCCGCAACTCTCCAGGTATGCGCTGCGGACTTCGTCGGCCTGTGGCTGCTCATCGCGGTCGTGACCTCCGCCGTCCAGCTCGATTATCAGTTTGCCTTCGACGCAAGAAAAATCCGCTATGTAGGGTCCGATTGGATGCTGGCGGCGGAACTTCGCGCCCTTCAGTTGGCGACTGCGCAGATGCGCCCACAGCTTGCGCTCCGCGTCGGTGCTCGCGCGGCGCAAGCTTCGCGCGCGGTCGCGGGCGAGTGGCGGAGCCGACGGTTCAACGAAGCAGGCATTTTTCATTTCGGTCCCTCACCCGCGCCTGCGGCGCGGCCTCTCCCGATCGGGAGAGGGAAACGATGCAACGCCCGCAAACTGGGGAAAGCGCATTCCATGAGTCTGGGCTGATCAACCATCTGTTGTTTTCCGCCTCAGCGAGTCGCGGGGCACCTCAAGCATCCAATCACTGTCAAAAGATATCCGCGTCGCCAGCACGAAGAATCGCATGGTGGAATAGAACTCCATGAACCAGCACGACTGCTCCTGATCCTCGACGGGCACTCCGCATGCGTACCTGAATGCCGCATCTCCGATTTGGTGGCGTTGGCAGCGTGCGAGAATTTCCTCGAGGCCGTTGAAACCCCTCACCATTCCGGCGCGAATCGCAATTCCATCAGTGGGTATTGTTCTCTGATGATGCCACCACAAGCCCAGCACGATCCGCGCAGCGATGCGCGCCACGCGTTTCGCGTCGAACGAAATGGCCACGCTGTTTCCGATCCAGAGGCCAGCTTGTGTCTTGAGTTCGATTGGCAAACTGGAGTTGCGGAGCATATTCCGAATGGGCCCGGCATTTTTCGAGCCGATAATCTTGCGATTCCAGAGCCCGCGAGCAGTTGGATCGCCATACGCATTCGCATTGGAAACGAGAAAGGTCCGAAAATACTCGTCATCCAGCTTGAACGCGCTGTTACAGGCGTCGCACGCAGGCACTGTCACAAGATCGACCGGCTTCGGATCTGGGAAAATGCTTTCCGGGGGGACGTGGTCCCGCGTGATCGGCCCACTATCGCCGCAATAGATGCAAACGCCAGATTTACGCTTCTTTGCCAATGAAGATCAACCGTCGAGAGTTGCGATGTGTATGATGAAGGCCTAGCATACACATCAGGTGAGTCGCGATGCGGACCAATATCGTGATTGACGACGACTTGATGAAGCGCGCGATGCGCGCGTCAGGCGCGAGAACCAAACGGGAGGCGGTCGAAGCCGGGTTGCGACTGCTGGTCGATATCAGGCAGCAGTCGAAGATGCGCGAGTTGCGCGGCAAGCTCCGCTGGGAGGGCGACTTGAAGGCGATGCGGCGGAGCCGCTTCATCGGCGAATGATCCTGGTCGATTCCTCCGTCTGGATCGACTACTTCAATGGAGCGGCCAGCGCCGAGACCGATCTGCTCGATCGTCTGATGGACTCGGGACGGCTGCTGGTCGGGGATTTGATCCTTACGGAAGTCCTGCAGGGATTCCGCTCCGAGCGCGGCGCGGCCCGCGCGCTTGCGCGCTTCCGGGCGTTCGAATGCGCGTCGATGGTGGATCGCGAAATCGCGATCGGCGCGGCGCGGAATTACCGGCTCCTGCGGCGAAGGGGCGTCACCATCCGCGCGACGATCGATACCCTGATCGCGACCTTCTGCATCCGGCACGGCCATTCCCTGCTTCATTGCGACCGCGATTTCGACCCGTTCGAGCGCCATCTCGGCCTGCGTGTGATAAAGGGCTGACGGCATGGCTCAAACGGCGCTGGCCGCCCTGAAGATCTCGGTTTCATCGATGGTCACGCCGCCCTTGGCGGTCGCGACGAGCTTGTAGAAGGGATCCTGCACGCGCATCAGGCGCGGGTTCGGGGCGCCGCAGTCGTAAACGACGTAGAGCCAGTAACGGTCGCGCAGGTTGCAGGCCCGGCTCCATTCGTTCTCGGTAAGTTCGATATCCCCGACGCCGGCGCGGCCTTTGACCTCGATCGCGCGCTCCTCGAACACGGTCGATTTAGCGCTGGTCGCGCCGAAGGCCGGACGATTCGAGAGAATGTCGAAGCCGGGGTTGTCGGTTAGGCCAGCCGCGCGGGCGAGCGGCGGCGTCGATACGTCGCGCGGCGTCCATCCCTGCTGGCGCTCGTATTCGGCGGCGATCCTGACCGCGACCTTCTCGATCTCGGCGTCGTGGCGCCTTTTGTCTTCCGAGTCGGACGACGGAACAACGAGCGCATGGGCCAGGAATTCGATCTCGCGCGGCTTGACGAGTTCCGGTTCATGCCGGAGCGCGGCGAGCGCCCGCTGCTTCAGGTCTTCAAGCGAGCGCTGGCGATTTTTGATCCGCTCAAGCTCGGCCGCCGCGCGGGTATCGCCTTCGCGCGCCCGGTTGGCTGTGATTACGCGCTGGGCGAGCAGCGCGTCCTCCTCGTAACGGTAGCCCGCTTCGATAAAGCGTTCGCGCTCGGGAAGGCTGGCCAGCATCGCGGCGCGATGACGCTCGGCAAGAGGCGCGGCGATCTGTTCATGCGCGACGCGGACGGCAAGTTCGATCGCGGCCGGCGCTTGAGCCGCGAGCGGGCGCACGACGAGCGGGATTCCACCCGGACCGCCGCGCAGCAACAGCAGGTGCTCGACCGGGCATTCCTCGATCCGGCCGGCGCTATCCTGCCGCAATCCAACCAGCCGGTATTCGATCGGTTCTTCGGCGGAGAGCGCGTCGTAACCGGGATCGGCCTTGCGGACGATACGCAGCAGGCCGAGATGGAAGAAGTACGGAGCCTCGGCGGTAGGATCGATAAAGACCGCGCCGCGAAGCGCATCCCGCGAGAAGCGCGAGACAACGGCCTCTCGAATCGTGTCGAAGAAAAGCTCGCCGGGATGAAGGAACATCGTCGCGGTTGAATCGCCGGGGTTGTGGAGCATGAAGCGGTTGCGGCTCTCCGGCGGGTAGTCCTCCAGAATCGGCCAGAAGGGTTCGAGCGCGCGCGGACGCGCCTCGGCGAACGAGAACACGCCGTCGAGGTCGCCCTCGATGCGCAGCCCGAGCAGCGGCGCGGCTCTCTCGATGAAGCTTCGTACGTAACCGGGCAGCAGGCGGCGAAGCTGCTCCCGCGCGACGATCGCGCGCTCGGCGTCGAGCCGCGCGGCGACTTCGCCGCCGTCGCCGTAGAGCTTGCGCTCCCACTCCGCGAAGGCCTCGACCTGCTCGGACGTGAGCTTGCCCGCTATTTCGGTAGCGCTTTCAGTCGCGCCCCGATCGGTGACCGACCTTTCGAGGTAGTCCTTGAGGCTGACTCCCTCAAACAGCCGGCCGATCACATCGAAGACCTTGTCGGAGTTGAGCTCCTTGCGGATTTTTTCGAGCTTGTCGAGGAGAGTCTTGAGCACCCGGCCCTCGCGGGTGCGGCCGGCAACCAGATTGATGATGCGCACCTCGTGGGTCTGTTTGTAGCGATGGATTCGGCCCATCCGCTGCTCAAGCCGGGCGGGATTCCATGGGATGTCGTAATTGACCATCAGCCAACAGGCGCGCTGCAGGTTGATGCCTTCGGCGGCGGCGTCGGTGCAGATCATATATGCCGCGCCGCCGTCAGCGGTTGGCTGGTTGAAGAAAGCGACCTGCTCCTGGCGCTCCAGGTAGTCCATCGCGCCGTGAATCCGGGCGACGCGGCCGGCAAAGCCCATCGCTTCGAGACTCTGGACGATGAAATCCAGGGTGTCGCGATGCTCGGTGAAGACGAGGAACTTTTCGTCGCGCCATCGCGGGTCGCGAATTACTTCGCGAAGTTTCGCGAACTTGGAGTCCTCGCCGCGCTCATAGACCTTGCGCGCGAGAGCTAGCAGATCGCGGACCTGGTTGCGCTCGGTCTCAAGCTCGCCGAGTGTGGCGCCGACGACTCCAGCCATCGCGGCCAGTTCGGCGCCCTCGTTCTCTTCAAGGCCGCCTTCGGCCTCTTCTTCGTCGGCGGTTTTGTCATCTTCGATATCGCGGACGCGGAGGCGTTGCTGGAGCGACGTAAGCTGTTCGGTAGTGAGGCGGCCCGAGCGGACCTCCTCGATGAGGCCGTCGAGCTTTGCGAGCCGCCGCTCGAACGATCGCATCAGGGCGTAGGTCGAGCTGGCGAGCCGGCGCTGAAAGACGCTCATGGCAAGCCGGGCGGCAGAGCGATTCAAAATGCGGGCGCGATTGTAGTATTCGCGCATGTAATCGGTCGTGCGATCGTAAAGCGCCTGCTCGCTCACCTCGCCCTGGGAAAGCTCGTAGCTCAGCGTGTCCGAATTGCGCGGAGGAAAGATGCGCGAGCCGTCGAAGCGGACCATCTCCTCCTTGGTGCGGCGGATGAAATGCTGGCGGCGCGACTCGGGCGGATACGCGTCGAAAGCCTCCTTGGTCGAAAGCGCCTCGGGTTCGAGCAGCCGCCAGAGACAGTAGTAGGGGAAATCCTTGCCCATGTGCGGCGTGGCGGTGAGCAACAACAGGTGGCGACAGCTCCATGGCAACTGGTAGGCAGGATCGACGCCATGAACGCCGGCGAGCGCCTCGGCGAGCTTGTAGCGATCGGTCCGGCGAAGCGTGAAGCCGTCCTCCAGGCGCGCTGAGAGCTTGTGCGCCTCGTCGAAGATCGCGAGGTCATAGGGCGCGACGTCGGGCGCGCGCAATCGCGCAAGCATTCGCTCTCCAGTCAACGTGTCGACGCTGACGATTACGAGGTCACCGTCAGGGCCGGAGAACGGATTTCCGGCGCGCCCGTCCGCTCCAGTGACGATCTTGAAGCGCAGGCCGAAGAGACTGCGCAGCTCGCTCTCCCAATTGCCGATCAGGCCGGCGGGCGGGACCACGAGCACTCGGCGGATGAGGCGGCGCGTCAGCATCTCGCGGATGTAAAGGCCGGACATGATGGTCTTGCCTGCGCCGGCGTCGTCGGCCAGCAGGAATCGGAGCCGCGGCTGCGACAGCATATGCTGGTAGACCGCGATGCGCTGATGAGGTAGCGGGTCGATACGCGAGATTTCGGTCGCGAAGGTGGGGTTGAAGATATAGCCGTAGGAAAGGCGCTCGGCCTCGGCCACCGCGCGGACGACCTCGGCGTTGGTCGAGAAGTCGGGATGTGGCATGAGCTCGGTCTGCGTCGCGATGCCGTCGGCTCTATCATGATCGGCGCCGTGGGCTGTCCGTAGCGGTGCATCGATTCCGTGATCTTCGGCCGCAAGAATGCGCTGCCATATCAGAGGCGACGGAGTGGATTGGCCATTTTCCCAGCGATTAACAGCGGCCACGGAGACTCCCAGAAATTCCGCGAATTGGAGTTGGGTTAAGCCCAGCCTGCCACGGAGCCGCAGAATACGTTGGGCGTTGTCCATAGCTATCGCAGAGCTGCTTTCTCTGGCCATCTATTGTCACAAATAATATCAATTATCGCGTCAAACAAAACAATCAGCGTTTAGGGTCTAGTCGGATGAATGCCGGGTAATCACGATGCGACATGCGCGAGATTCTGCCGATCATTTGCCGCTATATCTTCGAAAGCTCGGGTGGCGCGCGCGATCTCCGCTCGCACGGCCTTGAGGTTCTGATTTGGCGCGGCGTGTCGCTTGCCGAGCGCCTTCATCCGGTCCTTCGCTGCGCGGGTTTGATCGACCGGATGGCGCAAATCATCGCAGACAGCCGCCGATTTTCGAGGTGCGTTCGCGCCCGCGCCGGCTTTAAGTCTTCCCTGCCGTTCTAGTTCTGTCTTTGGCGCGTCGAGGCTCTAGGGCCGCGATGTTCGATCAGTGGAGTCGCTCGATTTCTCGTTCCCGCTCGATGCTCGCGCTAAAAAATTTCTATCGCTTCCCCGATTAAACCCGCACCTCGATTCGGCGTGAAAGTTTCTCGATCATTTCGCGCAAGGCCGGATGGGTGGGCGCCTTGGGCGCGCTTAAGGCCGTCGCCCGTTGGGCGCGCCACGCCGACGCCTTGGCAAACTCGGTCTCGCGCATCTGTCGCCGCCGCGCGAGTACGAAGACCTGACCCGCGGTCGGCGGTTCGCGTTCGCCGCTCAAGGCCAGTTCCTTGACGGCGGCCAGCGCGTGCTGGAAATCAGCGTTCGCAAGAGCCTCAACCCACCACGCGGTGACAACGGTATCGACGGCCATCTTGCTACCCCAATTCGCCCGCACTAAGCCGAGAATTTTCAGTGCATCACTTCTCGTCATAACCCAAACTCGCCTTCTCCTGCGCTTCTTCCATCACGGCCTGCTGGTACGCCGCCGCCAAAACCGCTTCTGCCCTTGACATCGGCACTCCCGGTAAAGAGCCGAACGGCGACGCTCTACTCGGGCCGTAGCCGCGTTCTGCGGCCCTCCGGCACCAAGTCCGCCATGTTGCATCCCAATCCAGCTTGCGAGCGTTAGGACCGGCCTTTGCGTGCCAGTAATCGCAAAAATCTTGGTGTGTCCTCTCCGGGTTGACGCCCTGCGCGATTGCGTACTGCTCGCGCTCGGGCGTCAACGGCCACGAGTCGGGTAACCGAGTCGCTATAGCCGGCTTTGGCGCGGTCGCCTTAGGCTTAGATTCCCCTCTGGTAATAGCTTTATTTACTACTAGGGAGGGTGTTTGATCTGCGATCTTTGGTTCTTGATCCCTACTTAGTTCTTGATCCAGAGATAGATCTTTGATCTTAGATCTTTGATCGTGAATCCACGGATTTTCGTGGCTTTCCGTGGAAGGTTCCGGGTCTTCCGAGTTTTTCCGTGGATTTCCGTGGAAAGTCCGGGGAAAGTTCTGTGGGGGGGGCGGTATCACGCTTTCGCTGTCTTTTGGATGCGGATTTTGGTGTTTCCGCCAGTTGACGATCTGGATGAATCGTGAACCGCTTACCTCGTAGCGATCGATGAAGCCTCGCTGCGCAAGCTCGTTGAGGAGGCTGTTTACGTCGCAATCGAAATAGGGAAGCACCTCGATCTTGATGCGCTTCGGTCGATCCTCAAGGCGTCCTTCCCGATCCGCCAGCGTCCAAAGACCGGCAAACAAGAGCATCCCGGTTGGTCCGATTTCGGCGAGTTCCTCGTTTTTGAAGAACCCCGGCTTGATTATCCGCGCGCGCATCAATGATTACCTCAAACTCATCAGATTTATAGGAATTTCTCCGATTCCGCGGTTACGGTCGTAAATGATTTTGACCGGTGAGCTTTCTTGCTGGCGCTTTCGTTCGCGTCGGGCGCGCGCCCGCTCGGTCCGTCGGTTCATCTTCGTGATCCGGCTCCGATGACGACTCATGCCAGCCACCCCTACCCGATCCGCAGGTCGGCTTCGTCCCGGACCGCTTCAATGGCCGGGTCGAGTAGTCGAATCAAAGCGGCAATGGCTTCGTCGTGCGTTAGACCTTCGGCGCTTAGCAATCGATCGGCAAACTTCACGACCGCCCTATAGCGATGCTTCGGGCGCTTGCAAGGCAGTAAATCCGAACGCGGAATGAGCGCTCGCCGAAACGCAATGCCACGGGCAGGAAGCGCCCCGCCGTCGGTCACGAAACCGCGCGTTGCGGCCCGAACATAGTGGGGGTAAACAGCCCTTGGAGCGCCACCGGCGGCGAAGAGTAGCCATCCCAACCGACGCAACGGCCCCAAGGCCCGTTTCCGTGCAAACCACGCCCATCCCCGATTAGGCGGCTTCCGGCGCGATTTCGTGATCGACCGTCTTGCGCTGAATGAATTCGAGAAGGTCAGCGATGCGGTAACGAACCGCCCGGCGTGAGAGACGCACGAAGCGCGGCCCCTTTCCCTGCTGACGCCAATTCTCGATCGTCTTTTTCGAGACGCCCAGAAACTCGGCCGCTTTCGGCCCGCTCATCATTTGGTTCGCCTCGCTATGATTGGTAGCCATATACGATTCCTCCCTCGCGAAAGATAATACCAATTCGCACCCCACCTTGACTAGGACACTTTTGAAATTTCGCTCGATGTTTCCACAGGGAATCCGCGAATATTGACAGGAAACATGCATTTTTCTGATGTCCGGCTTAGTAGACTAAAAGTCAGCCCCGAAAACCCTAACTAGCTATTGGCGTTTTCGGTTGAGACCCAGAATTATGCCCTAATTATGCCCAACGGAGCGGTGCGGCAGCCCATCAGAGCGGGCCGATTCTGATTGGGCTAAGAAGTGCAGCACGAGCAGTCGAGTCGCGGCGCCTCGGTTCCGGCCGCGGAATGTGGCTCCATGCTGCGACGGACGTGACCTTTCAGGATCGGGATGTGCTAACGGACGCTGCATCGGCGCGCGAAGACGTATCCTCTAGACAGGATAAGCAGACCCTCTCAACAGGATCGGCGGCGCACGCCGCAAGATGCCGCCAGTCGCCTAACTATTTGATTTTTAAGGAAAATGTAGCCGCTGAGTTCGGGGATACCAGAGGGTAAGGAAATCAAGGAAGTCCTGCCCCTCGCCCACGGCGCCGTTTCAACGCCCGCACGAGCTTCTAGATTGACTAGATCTAGTCACTCCGTTGGATTGCCCGAAACCGCATCAGCAAGCGTCTTCGAATCATCTGCGAACATTAGCGCCGCCGTCTGATCGAGCGCTTGCCGCACAGGATCGAGCGCCAAATGTGCGTAGCGAGCCGTAGTCGCCGTTTGCGCGTGATTCAGCGCCCGGCCGATCAACGGCAGATTGAATCCTTGCGCCACCATCCAGCTTGCTAGGGTGTGCCGCAAGTCGTGAATCCGGACATCCGGCACGCCGGCGCGGGCGCGTATACGTTGCCACGCCTTGGCGGGTTCAACTATATGGCCGGTCGCTCCATCGCCGGGAAATACCCAATCGGATTGATTGCGGCTCGGCAGCCTTTCCAAAATCGCGAGCGCCGGCGCGGGCAATGGTAGCAAATGCGAATTGCCGGTCTTCGTCGTCGGAATTCGCCAGGTGCGTTGCGCCATTTCGATATCCGCCCAGCGCATCGCTAGAAGTTCGCTTTTGCGAGTTCCCAGCATCAGCGCCAGCGGAAAGTAGGCACGCCACCGCCAATCTGGCTCGTCCAGCAGAGCCGCGTTGACTCTCCGCAATTCGTCGGGATTCAAATAGCGTTCCCGCTTCTGTTCACGGAAAAGCTTGAGACCGGCGGCCGGGTTGTCGTCCCTGAGCAGGTCCCACTTGTCAGCTAGATTGAACATGTGCCGTAGCAGCCGCACGGTATGGTTCGCCGCGTATTTTCCGCGCTCCGAGCCAAGTCGCGAATGAAGCCGCTCGACATCGCTTGGCACAATATCCGACAGGCGCCGCGTGCGCCACGTACTCGGGACGTAGCGGGCGAGGTAGTATTCATCGTCCGCAATCGACCGCGGCCTTTTATGGACGCGCGCATATTCGAGCAGATAGCGGTCTGCCAATTCGCCGAAAGTAACCTCTCGCTTCTCGGCAAGATGTGCTTCGTGCGGGTCTTCGCCGTGCGCGATCGCGGTACGGGTTTCCATCGCCTTCTGCCGGGCCATCGCAACCGTCAGATCGGGCCACGGTCCAATTGTCAGCCTCCGCGATCGTCCCTTGATGCGTGCTTCGAAGATGAAGCTCTTGGCGCCGCTCGCCGTGATGCGCACGCCGAGTCCGCGCACCACGTCATCGCGGATGAATCGCTCTTTTTTGCCCGGTTCTGGTAGGCGCGCCCGATCGATCGCGTCTTTGGTTAGCCGCATAAGCCCCGTCCGTCCCAACCATCGGAATGTTTTGGAATAGACGCAGCATAGACGGAATAGACGGTGAAGGCAAGGGGTCGAGGGTTGACACGAGGACAAGAGAATCGAGAAACACGCTGGCGCACAATGCATTGCCGTATTCGATGAGAGTCGAGAAGAATTAGCGGGAAAGCCGACCTTTTAACTTCGGATCCGAGGGTTGGGGGTTCGAATCCCTCCGGGCGCGCCAGCGTGCGCGCCTCCCCGCCGGACTTGAGCCTTCCGCCGCCGCCGTGTTTACCTAAGACGCCCGGCGCCGCGACGCTCCGGAAACGATCGCAGGAGACGCACGACCTTGGATTTCAATCTGCCCGCCGAATTGACGGCTTATCTGGCCGAGCTCGACGAATTCATCGAACGGGAAATCAAGCCGCTCGAACGCGAAAACGACAACATCCGCTTTTTCGACCATCGCCGCGAATGGGCGCGCACCGATTTCGAGCGCGGCGGCCTGCCGCGCCACGAATGGGAGGCGTTGCTCGGCGAGATGCGCCGGCGCGCCGATCGCGCCGGTCATTACCGCTACGCCCTGCCTCGGGAATACGGCGGCAAGGATGGAACTAATCTCGGCATGGCCGTCATTCGCGAGCATCTGGCGGCCAAGGGTCTCGGCCTGCATAACGATTTGCAGAACGAAAGCTCGATCGTCGGCAATCTCCCGACCGTGCTGATGTTTCGCGATTTCGGCACGCCCGAGCAGAAGGCCAAATTCATTCCGGGGATTCTTGAAGACAAAATCCGCGTCGCCTTCGGCCTGACCGAGCCAAACCACGGTTCGGACGCGACCTGGATGGAGACGCGGGCGGTGCGCGACGGCGACGGATGGCGGATCACAGGCGCGAAGATGTGGAACACCGGCCTGCACGTCGCCACGCACGATCTCGTTTTCGCGCGGCACGAAGGACGCGACGGCAGTCCGCGCGGAATCGGATGCTTTATCGTGCCGACCAACAGCGCCGGCTTCAAAATCGAAGAGTACCTCTGGACCTTCAACATGCCGACTGACCATCCGCGGATTTCGCTGAACGACGTCTGGGTTCCAGCCGATGCGATTCTTGGCGATCCGCAGGACGGTCTCGCCGTGGCGCAGCATTTCGTGCATGAAAATCGCATCCGGCAGGCCGCATCGTCGCTCGGCGCCGCGCAGTATTGCATCAATGAGGCTGTCAAGTATGCGCAGGAGCGCAAGCCCTTCGGCAAGGCGCTCGCGACCAATCAGGCGATCCAATGGCCGCTGGTCGAATTGCATACGGAGGCCGCGATGCTCCGCACGCTGATCTACAAAACGGCGTGGGAGATGGATCAGATGTCGAAGCCCGAGGTAGCCGAAAAGCTCTCCGACAAGGTTGCGATGTGCAACTACCGGGCGAACCGGCTGGTGTGCGAAGCGGCGGACCGCGCGATGCAGGTGCACGGCGGAATCGGCTATTCGCGGCACAAGCCGTTCGAGCATATCTATCGGCATCATCGCCGCTACCGCATCACCGAAGGCGCCGAGGAGATCCAGATGCGGCGGGTGGCGCAGATTCTGTTCGGCTTCGGCCGCAAGGGACGCGCCGAAGGATAAGGCGCGGCGGCCGCCGATGAACCAGGACGAAATTTTCGCGCGGCGCCTGCAGGCCGCGATCGCGCGCCATCTCGGCGCTCCCGGCGCGCTGCACAATTTGCAGCGCCTGACCGGCGGCGCGACCAAGACCACCTGGTCGTTCGACGCCGACGTCGGCGAAAAACGGCTCGAACTGATTGTGCAGCTCTCGAACGCCGGAGCGACGCCCGTGCCCGATCCGCTCGCAGGCGTGACGCCCCATCTGAATTCCGAGGAAGACGCGCAAATCGTGATGGCGGCGGAGCGCGGAGGCGTGCCCGCGCCGCACGTCTATGCGGTATTCGATGAGGCCGACGGAATCGGCCACGGCTACGTGACGGGACGGGTGGCGGGCGAGACGCTCGGGCCGCGCATCGTGCGCGACGAACAATTCGCCGCCGCGCGCGCCGTGATGGCGCGCCAATGCGGCGAAATTCTGGCCGCGATCCACAAGATCGATCCGCGCGAGGCGCCGTTCCTGATTCGCCAGGACGCGGCGGCCGAAGTGGCCGCGTATTATCGCTACGTCGATCACTACGGACTGAAACTGCCGGCGGTCGAACTCGGACTGAAATGGGCCGCCGATCACGCCCCGAAAAATCCGCGGATGACGGTGCTTCATGGCGATTTCCGCACCGGCAACCTGATCGTCGGCGAAGAAGGAATCCGCTGCGTGCTCGATTGGGAAATTTCCCAGATCGGCGATCCGATGCAGGACCTGGGATGGTTGTGCGTGAAGACCTGGCGCTTCGGCGGCAAGCCGCCGGTGGGCGGATTCGGCTCGCGCGAAGATCTCTTCGCGGCTTACGAACGCGCCAGCGGAATACCCGTCGATCCGAAGCAGGTGATGTTCTGGGAGGCGTTCGGCGACGTGAAATGGGCGATCATGTGCCTGCGCAAGGGGATGGCCTTCAGCGACGGGACCGAACCGATCAGTATCGAGCAGTCCGCGATCGGCCGGCGGATCGAGGAGCCGTTGTGGGATTTTCTCAACCTGATCGAGGGGCGCGAATGACGCTGCCGACCGCGCACGGAGCGTGACACAAATGCCGACCAGCAAACCCGATGCGACGATATTGTTGCAGGCGGCGACGAAATACCTCGAAGAGGAATTGCTGCCGACGCTGAATGGCTATTACCGCTTTCAGACGCGAGTGACTATTAACGTCCTGAATATCGTGCGCCGCGAGTTGGAATCGCGCGGCGCGCACGCCGCGGATGAAACCGCGCGGCTGAAAGCGATCCTTGGCCACGACGAACCGCTCGAATCATTGAATGACGAACTGTGCGCGCGGATTCGTTCCGGCGCGATCGCGACGGACGACGCGACGTTGCGCGATCACGTGCGCCGTTCGCTCGCCGAGGCGCTCGCGATCAACAATCCCAAGTGGCCCTCGCGCTAGCCCCGGCCTGAATTCCGCGGACGCGCGGCGCAGGGCGGTCAGGCGGATTGCATGCGGGCCTGCGCTGCCCGGGTCGCGGCCGGATCGTCGGGCTGGCTGTCGCGCTCGATCCGCTCGCGGATAATGCGCAGGGTGTCCATGTTGTACGGGATGCCGCAATGGGTCGAATTGACCTCGACCGCTTCGACGCAAGCGCCTTCTTCGATGCAGCTTTCCCAGTCAACCACGCCGTCGGTCCTGGAATAGATCAGCGTCTCATGAATTCCCGGCGGAGGTTCGCTGCCGAGAACGCCGCAAACGGTCGCGAGCCGGTCGGGCGGGCAATGGCATCCGATTTCGTTCACACGCATCGCGACGGTCGCAAGCATTTTGACGAACGGATTGGAATGCTTGTGCGGCTCACGGATCGGCGAACCGAGCAGTATCACCTGATCGACCAGGTCCGGATGGCGCCGGGCGAGTTCGCGCGCATAGATGCCGCCCAGGCTGTGACCGATGACGACTAATTTTTCACCGGAACGGCTGGCCCGATCCTGCAAAATCCGGCCGAGGCGTTCGAGCGCGCGCACGGGGCAATCGGTGTTTGCAAGGATGCCTGAAAAATAGACCTGATGACCGCGGGCGCGCAGCCAATCGGCGAAGGGATAAAGCGTGGCGTCGCCAGCCAGAAAGCCGGGAATCAGCAATATCGAGCGTTTGTTTTCCGCGGTGCGAGCGATCGGCCAAGTCCACGCGCGCTGGGCGAAAGTCGCGACTTCACGCACGACGCGAAACTCCTGCAGCAAGTCCATGAAGGAAAGATTGGTTCCGCCATCGCTCCGGTTCATCAGATAACCTCGTCGCGCATCACGTCCGAAACCTGCAATTCACGCCACTTTAATCAAATGCGCGAAGAAGCGAAACCATTGACAAAGCTTTCGGTTTTCGCTTCGCGACGCTCGATTTTCCCGCCGCACTAGCGCGGACTGCGGCTCGATGGTCCGCAATGCGCATCTCTGACGTTTCTATTTCTTTAGACGCGATCCACGTGCGCTGAATTCAACCGCGCAGCTATGATATGGAGTAATATTGATTCAATAAGTGAGATATTACAGCAAAAATCGCGCAAAACAACTAAATGTGATGAGAGTAGATTACGACGCGATTATGGCGTCGGTGTTTCCAATCAACCGCGGGTCGTGAGCCAATCCAAGACCCGGTTGCCGAGGGCGAGAGCCGCGTCGGTCAAGCTTGGGAAGAGCGCCGCCAATTTCTCCATCACGACCGCGCCCGGAGGCACGTCGATTTCGGTCAGGCCAAGGACTACCGCGGCGATCACCGCCCAGCTCACCCATTGCGGGGGCATCGAGGGAAGCGATTCGGGCAGATTCTTGAAGATTCCGGTCCCGCCCGCGTTACGCACCATCGGCGTATCGATCACGCCCGGCATCACCAGAGACACCTTCACGCCGCTGCCGAAAAGTTCGACGCGCAACGCCTCGGTAAGACCGACCACGGCGAATTTGGTCGCGCAGTAGCCGCCGAGCGGCGGCATCCCGCGCCGGCCCGCCAGCGACGCGATATTGACGATATTGCCGGCTCCGCGGGACCGCATCGCGGGCAATACCAACTGCATCGCGTGCAGCGTGCCCATCAGGTTGACGGACATCATTCGCTCGAGGTCCTCAGGCGGCATCGTTTCGACGCGATCGGGCAGGGCGATGCCGGCGGAGTTGACGAGCACGTCGATGCGCCGAAAGTGCGACAGCGTTCGTTCAACCGCTTCCTTGAGTTCGCTGCGATGGGTTACGTCGGCAGCGAGCGGAAGGGCTTCGCCGCCGTTCTTCCGAATTTCCTCGGCGATCTCGTCGAGCATCGAGCGCCTGCGGGCCAGCAGCGCGACTTTGGCGCCCATTCGCGCGAAAGTCAGAGCTATGTCGCGTCCTATCCCGCTTGAGGCGCCGGTGATAAGTACCGTCCGGTCGCGGAAATAGGCGCCAGGAACCATCCGCGACGCGGCTTCAGCCGCCCGCGCCGCGACTCCCGCCGCTCTGGACGCGCCTCGAGCGTTGCCGGTTGACGTCGATTCGCTACGCTTGGCCATCTGACGCTCACCTCCGCCGCGGACGGCGCCCGCATTCCCAATGAAGCAGCACACGCCAGCGGAAGCGAGCGCAATTTATTTGTTAGACGCTGATTTGATCGCTCAGACCTTCCATATCGTAGCTCATGATCAGCAGGTCGCGCGGATGCCCATCGCGATCGATGACCCAATCCTGCAACAGCGCTTCAACCTGAAAGCCCAGCTTGTCGAAGGCGGCGCGCGCGCCGGCCTGATCCGGGGTCATCATCGCAGCCATCTTTTTCAATCCGCGCTCCTGGCCGATTTTGAAGATTTCAGCCGCCAGATGCCGTCCTAGTCCGCTGCCGCGATAAGCCGGAGCGACCTGAACGCGGATTTCGCCGACCCGCCGCGTCCATCGCGCCTGGTCCGTATGGACGCTGCCATACCCGACGATTTTCCCGTCGGATTCCGCGATGACGGTCGCGGTATTCCCCTTTTTGACGTTGGCCAGCCAGTCTTCGACCACCTCTGGCTCAGTGATATCGGTGCGCAAAAAAAGCAGATCGTCGTGCGGCAGTGAACGCGCAAAAGCGATAATCCCCGCTTTGTCGGCGGATTCGATGAGGCGCACCGTAACGCTACGCCCGTTGGAGAGTTTCAATTCTTTCGGAAACCCTGCCGTACCGTTGCTTCGATGCGCCTTGGCCATGTTCATCTCCGTCGCGACGGGACATCGCCACGCATATCACTCCCGCGCTTGGAATGCGATTGAAACCGCCGTGGTCGCGATGGCGACGGCGGGATTCTAGTGCGGGCATAAAAGTGTCGGCAAGCGCCGCCGCAAGGCGCGTTCGGCAGATCATGCACGCTTTGGGCATCCACAGCCATATCGTGGCCAGCGGCCTGATTGACCCGCCAGCAGCCGCTGGCGCATCCTTGGTTGGCTGTTCGGCTGCCAAATTCTTGCTTGGGGGTGCGAGCCAGATGGCGGATGAGGGAAAATCGCCGGTCAAGCTTTCCCACCGGATGAGCACGCAGGACGCGTCGTTCATCTACGGCGAATCGCATAGCGGCCCCCTTCATATCGGCTCGCTGAATATTTTCGAGTCGCCGATCGATTACGACGAGATTCTCGATCACATGGCGCGGCGGATGCATCTGCTGCCCCGTTATCGTCAGCGACTGGCCTTCGCGCCGTTCAATCTCGCCCATGCCACGTTCGAGGATGATCCCGATTTCGACCTGCGCAATCACATCAAACCGCACAGTCTTCCGGACGGCGCCGACGAGCGAACGTTTCTCGCGGCGGCGATGGCCGCATTCGAGCCGATGCTTGATCGCAACAAGCCGCTCTGGGAGATGCATCTGTTTCAGGGGCTTCCGCGCGGCCGCTCGGCGGTCGTGTGGAAGGTGCATCATTGCCTCGTCGATGGCGTCTCGGGGATGGAGCTGCTGACGGTCGCGCTCGATTTTCGCGCCGAAGCTCCGCCCCCAGAGCAGCCGGCGCTGCCATGGCGGCCGCAGCCGCTGCCCAGCGCGCTGCGTCGTTTCGCCACCGCGCTGGTCGATCTCGCGCAAAACCGGTTGAACGAGGCGCGGCAACTGGCGGGCATGATCGACGCGCCGCGCGAAGCGCTGAAACGCGCCGCGACGATCGCGAATTACGCCGCGAAGCTGACCGCGATGCTGGGCCGGCGAATCGTCGCCGCGCCGTGGAACGCCGGCTTGGTCAGTCCCGCCCGATCGTTGGCGTGGTTGAAGGTATCGTTCGCCGATTTGCGATCGATTCGGAACGCGCTGGGCGGCACCGCAAACGACGTGGTGCTGGCGATCCTGAGCGAAGCAGCGGCGCGCTATCTCGCGGAGCATGGCGTGCGCACCGACCATGCGCCGCTGCGCATCGGATGCCCCGTCAATGTGCGGCGCGGCGCGGAAAGCGGCGCGTTGGGCAATCGGGTCTCGATGATGTTTCCGGAATTCGCGTCGGAACCGATGGACGCGATCGAGCGGCTGCAGGCTGTGATTCGCGAAACGAACCGGATTAAGAGCGCGGGCGACGCCCAAGCGCTGGAACTTATGATGGAACTCGGCGATCTGGTTGCGCCGATGCTGCTGGGCATGGGGTCGCTGGTCGGAACGAACGCGGTCGATGCGGCGTCGAAGCTGGCGGCGCTTGCGCCGCGGGTCGCGCGGGTCGCGCCGTTGCCGCCGCCGGGCATCAATTTCATCGCGACCAATGTTCCCGGAGCGCAGGTGCCGCTCTATCTTGCCGGGCGTGAGATGGTCGAGATGGTCGGCCTCGTGCCGCTCGGCGCGAACCTTGGCTACAATGTCGCGATCGTAAGCTACAACCAGACGCTGGTCTTCGGCATGATGGCCGAACCGCGCCTGATGCCGGACGTCGATCGGATGCGGGATTTAGCCGGGGATGTCTTCAACGAGTTGATGGCGGCCGCGAAGGCGCAGGCCGGCGGCGCGACCGCGCGCTCCTCCCAGCCGCGCGCCGCGTGAACGCAGGCGGAAGAACCACAGTCACGAACCAGCGATGAACCCGGTTGGCGACGCAAATCTTCGATGGCGGAACGCGAGATCCGCGTTCGCGCTGGCGGCGATGATATTCGTCCTTGTCGTCCTGGCGGCGGGATTTACCGCCTCTCCGGCTATCGCGGGCGGCGCGCCAAACAACGGTCCGGTGGCCGCCGTGCGCGAAACGATCGCCGAGGCCACGCCCGTCTTCAAAAATGCGGCGCTGACGCCGCAGGAACGGCGGCAGCGGCTCCGCGCGATTGCGATCAGGCATTTCGATTTTGTCTATATGGCGCGTTCCGCGATGGGCACGCATTGGAAAACCTTGACCGACGCGCAACGCCGCGAGTTCGTTCCGACCTTCACCGACTACGTGATGGACACCTATCTCGGAACGCTCAAGCAGAACACGGTCGAATCCGCCGGCCACGGACTCAAGGACAAAGCGCGCATCGACGGCCCCGGCCTCGCGACGGTTTTCGGCGAGGTGCGGATGCCGAATCTGGCCGATCCTCTGAACGTGGAATATTCCCTGCGCCGCGACGGCGGGACCTGGAAGCTCTATGACATAGTCGTCGATGGGTCGAGCACGATGGCGACGTATCGCAGGGAGTTCAACCAGAAAATGAACGCGGGCGGCTTCGACCAGCTCGAAGCCGAGTTGAAACGCAAGATCGCGCTCGCGCCTTCCTGACACGGTTGCATCATGAAACCGTATCGGCGACGATCGCCGTTGCGGTTCGATAGCGCGCTTCGCCGGTCAGCCATCGCCTTGCGCGGGGGCGGCGGGCCGCGCCACATTTGAGCAACGTCACGCCGGCCGGCGCGGCCGGCCACAAGGAGCGTTCGATGATCGACGTTTATTTCTGGACCACGCCCAACGGTTACAAAGTCACGATCATGCTCGAAGAGCTGGGATGGGAGTACAAGGTCATTCCGGTGAATATCGGCAAGGGCGATCAGTTCAAGCCCGAATTCCTTAAGATCAGCCCGAACAACCGGATTCCGGCGATCGTCGATCATGACGGGCCCGGCGGCGAACCGATCGCGATTTTCGAGTCGGGCGCGATCCTGATGTATCTGGCGGAAAAGAGCGGATGGAAATTCATGCCGCAGGACGCGCGGCGGCGCTACGACGTCGTGCAGTGGCTGATGTTCCAGATGGCGAGCGTGGGACCGATGCTCGGCCAGGCGCATCATTTCCGCCGCTACGCGCCGGAAAAAATCCAATACGCGATCGATCGCTACACCAACGAAGCGCGCCGCATCTACGGCGTGATCGACAAGCGCGTCGGCGAGGTTCCCTACCTTGCGGGCGAGTACTCGATCGCGGATATGGCGGCGTATCCGTGGATTCGCCCGCATAATTGGCAGGGCCAGGCGCTCGAGGATTTCCCTAACCTGAAGCGCTGGTACGACGCGATCGAGTCGCGCCCCGCCGTGCAGCGCGGAATCGCGGTGATGAAAGAGGAACTGGAAAAAGCGCGCAACGTGGCGCCCGACAAAAAATCGTGGGAGGTTCTTTTCGGCAAGCAGCAATTCGAAAGGCGCTAGCCGGACTTTGTCGGCTTCAGCCGTCGAATCCCGCGCCATGAGCGCGGGATTCGTTTTTTCTGGATGCGGTCCCGGACAGTGGATTCCGCCGGATCGGCGCCGATGCCATCAGCCCGGGCGGGCGCGGCCGGCGGCGGAGCGGCTGCGATCGAGCAGCTTGAGCAGCGTGTAAACCGTCTCGGTCGCCGGGACGTCGATTCCGTGGCGACGCGCCGCCCGCAGCACGGCGCCGCTGATCGCGTCGTATTCAAGGCGTTTGCCGCGTTCCAGATCTTGAAGGGTCGAGGGCTTGATCGCGTAAGCGTTGAGGCTCTTCTGGATCTGGCGCAATTGCAGATCCGCCCGTTCGTCGCTGACATGGGCGCCTTCGGCGCGGCCGACGGCGAGCGTTTCGAGCATCAGCCGCCGCACCAGGGCGTAGCCGTCCTGATCTTCGAGCATCTGGCCGAGCGTGGTGCGGCTCAGGGTGGCGACCGTGTTGGTCGCGTTGTTGCCCATCAGCTTGTACCAGCGAATCGTCTTCAAATCGGTCGTCAGTTCGCCGAGAATGCCGGCGCGATGAAAGACCTGCGCCAGTCGTTCCGCGCGCGGCGTGATCGAGCCGTCAAGCTCGCCGAATTCGATAATGCCGAGCGCGGTGTGATTGACGCGGCCCGGCGCGATTAGTTCGGCGCCGACCCGCGAATTGCCGCCCATCACCGCGCCGCGCGGAAAATAGCGGCACAGGGCGTTTTCGTTTTCGACGCCGTTCTGGATCGTCATCACCACGCCTTCAGGCGCGAGGCAATCCTTGATTTGAGCGGCCGCGTCGTCGGTGTCGTAGGATTTGACCGCGAACAGAATCAGGTCGTAGGGCGCGAATTCATCCGGACGATCGGTCGCGGCCACGTCGAGGCGGAGATTTCCCTTCGCGCTCAGCACTTCGAGGCCGCGCTCGCGCAGCGCGCGCAGATTTTCGCCGCGCGCGCAGAACGCCACCTCTTCCCCCGCCTGTTGCAATCGCGCGCCGTAGTAGCATCCGACCGCGCCCGCGCCCATCACGAGGATCTTCATTCCGCGCTCCTCCGCTTTTCGCCGATGCGCTCTTTTTCATCCGCCGGGCGGACGCAGTCAAGCACGGGCGTCCGCGCGCGTCACGCCAGGTTGCGGCGCATCGCGTCCTGCCAGACTTCGGCGACCCGCGCACGCAATTCCTCAAGCGTGCCGTCGTTGGTTATGACCAGCGAGGCGTGGCTTCGTCGCTCGTCGTCCGAAAGCTGAGCGCGAATCCGCGCCTCGGTCTGCTCCGGCTTCATCCCGCGGTCGCGTTCGACGCGCTCGATAACCCGCTCCTTGGACGCGATCACCAGCCAGATTTCGTCGAACAGCGGCTGCCAGTTGGCTTCGATCAGGATGGCGGCCTCGATCACGATCGGCTTGCGCTCTCCCTGCGCGCGCAGCGCCGCGACCATCTCGCGCATCCGCGCGAACATCTTCGGATGGACGATCGCATTGAGGCGCTTGAGCGCCGCCGGATCGCTGAACACGATCGGGCCGAGCTTCTTGCGATCGATCGCGCCGTCCGGCGCGAGGATGCCGCGGCCGAAGGCGTCAATCATGTCCTGATACGCCGGTCCGTCCGGTTGATAGATGGCGTGGCCGACCTTGTCGGCGTCGATGACCGGCGCGCCAAGCTCGGCGAGGAATTTCGACACCGTGCTTTTGCCCGAACCGATTCCGCCTGTTAGTCCGATCGTCAGCATCGCAAGCGCTCTCCAAATATCGCGCGGCGCGCGGATTGATGAACTGCTAGTGCTAGCCGAAGTCCGCGCGCCGGAAAAGCGCTCGCGCGTCCGAAGGGTGCGCTTGCGGTTCTCTTGGACGGCGCGGTCTTTTAAGATTTGACTCGATGGACACTGCGAAATACGACGGCGAGCCGCGGGGCGGAGACGTGATCGTCAACGGCCTGCGGCTCCATTACCTGGATTGGGGCGGCGACGGTCCGCCGATTCTGTTCCTGCACGCGACCGGATTCCTCGGACGAATTTACGCCCCGATTCTCCGCGAGCTGCGTCGCGCCGGACACGTCTACAGCTACGATCAGCGCGGACATGGCGAAAGCGAACTGCCGCGCCGCCCGATCGACGGATGGCACACGACGGCCGACGACCTTGAAGGCTTTATCGACGCGATGGGCTGGAAAACGGTGCGGGGAATCGGCCATTCCGCGGGAGCGACGGCGTTCGGCGCGGTCGGCAGCCGCCGTCCGGAATTGATCGCGCGCGTGGTCATGGCCGAGCCGGTAATCCTCGATCCGACCACGCCGCCGGCGCGCCGGCCAACCGAGTTGCGCGAGCGCACGCTCAAGCGCAAGCGGACTTTCGACAGCGTCGAAGCGATGTTCGAGAATTTCCGCGCCAAGCCGCCGTGCGACACCTGGCGCGCGGAAATTTTGCGCGATTACTGCGAGTTCGGCACCTTCGAAACGCATCACGGAGCGCGTTCGCTACGATGTTCGCCGGAAATCGAGGCGCGGGTTTACGAGACCTCGCGCGATTTCGACGGGCTCGGCCTGATGCTCAAATGTCCCGCGCCGATGCTCGTGTTGTTCGGCGAGAAAAGCGATTCGCCGGGCATTTTGCTGGCCGATCGCGTAAGACGCGAGGCGGCGCGGGCGCGCGTCGAGGTGATTCCGGAGACTTCGCATTTCATGCCGATGGAGCAGCCGGAGCTGGTCGCGCGCAAGACCCTGGAATTTTTCGCCGCCGGCTGACGCGGGACGGTTCAGGCGAGGCCATAGAGCCGTGCGAAAGGATCCCGCGCGGCGTCGCGACGCCACTCGTATTCCATCACGCGCGCGGCCTGCTCGGCGGCGTCGGAGCCGACCAGCCGCGCGATAATCGCTAGCGCCATGTCGATTCCGGCGGAGACGCCCGACGACGTCCAGAAGCGGCCGTCCTCGACCCAGCGCGCGCTTTTTATCCAGTTGACGTTCGGCCCCTGGCTTTGGACCCATCCGAAGGCGCGCTTGTTGGTGGTGGCGCGCCGGCCATCCAATAGGCCGGCGCGCGCCAGCAGCGCCGCGCCGGTGCATACCGAACTGACGATTTCCGCCCGCGCCGCCCGATCGCGCAGCCAATCGAGCAGGTCCGAATTTTCGACTTCGCGGCGCGTGCCGACGCCGCCCGGCGCTAGCATCAAATCGAGCGGCGGACAGTCCTTCAGCGCGTAATCGGCCTGGGCTCGCGGACCTTGAGCGCTCGTGACCGGTCCTGTCTGCGCGGCGACCGTCACGATCTGAAACGCGCCGCCGAGATCGCGAAGTCCGTACGCCTCGCACGGGCCGAAGACGTCGAGCAGTTCAAATTTGTCGAACAGCACCACGCCAAGGGTTTTGGAATTACTCAATCGGGCCTCCATCGCGCGGAATTCCGTCATTCAGCAGGCAGCGAGCTTCGTCGCTGTAAATTCCCGGGCGCGTATGAACGATCAGCGGAGCTTCGACGGTCACCTCGGATCGCGCGCCTTTGCGCGACTCTATCAGTACGATCGACGCTGGGCTGTCGGGCAGCGGATGGACAAAGCGTATCCGTTTCGGTTCAAGCCCGTGCGTCTCCAATTTCACGATCAATTCAGCGGTGCGGGTCGCGTCGAAGACGATCGCGACGCGGCCGCGGTCCGCAGCATAGCGTCTGGCGGCGGCGAGAAATTCCGCGAGCGTCGCGCCGGCGCCGCCGCGCGCTATCCGCCGCGAGAGATTAGGGCTTTCACGGCCGCTTCCAGCCGCGCGGTAGGGCGGATTGGCGATCACGAAATCGAACGAAGCCGGTGCGGCGCCCGCAAGCCGGCGCGCGCGCAAATCGCCCTGAACGATCCGGACGTTGTCGAGGCAGTTTAACGCCACGGTCCGCGCCGCGGCGCGCGCCAGCGCCGGTTGCAGTTCGATCGCGACGATCTCGCGCGGCCGGCGCAACGAAGCGAGGATCGCGGAGATCACGCCGCATCCCGCGCCCAGCTCGAGCACGCGATCGCGGGACCGCACGCCGGCGAAACGGCTGAGCAGTATCGAGTCGAGCGCGAAGCGGTAGCCGTCGCGCGGCTGGACGATGCGCAGCGCGCCGCCTAGGATCGAATCGACGGTCTCTTCCGGCGCCATCATGAACGCGGCTGCAAAAGGTCAACGTTACGCCAAAATTTTCCGCAAAGCCGGAGTATATCTCGGCAAAGGCAACATAGCGCGCGCGATTGGCGTGCTGAAAGAAGGCGAGGCGCTGGCGAAGGAGTTGGGCGACCTCGCGATGGCGCGGCGGTTCGCCGCCGACGCCGAGCGCGCGCGGCGCGAAGCCGAATCCGCCGGCTGAATCCGGACGCGCCGCGCTTCGGCGCGAAATCCCGCGCCTTGACGGCGTTCAAATCGTACTTAGGTTCTCTTCGACGGTTGGCGCCGGACGAAACAAGGATGCCGGCTGCGGCTTAGAATAAAAATCATTCGGCATCGGCCGGAGGAGGTTTTGGATGGAACTTTATTTTGAAAATTGCATCGGCGGCGAGCGCTGGATGCGCAATCGGATGAACGGAATGACGCGGGAATTCCAGCCCGCGCCGCGGCGGTTGTCGCCTCCCGTGGATGTGGTCGAGGATGCGGAGGGATACCGGTTTTACTTCGAGATGCCGGGGCTCAAGAGTGAATCGATCGACGTGCGCGTCGAAGAGGGCAAGCTGATCGTCGAGGCAGAACGCCGTCGTCCGGAACTCCCAAACGGCGCGGCGCTGCGGTTCGCGGAGCGCGCGTGGGGACAGCTTCGGCGCGCGTTCGAACTGCCCAAGGACGCGAGCGCCGAGCGGGTGCGCGCGAATTATCGCGACGGCGTGCTCGAAGTCACGATCGAGAAGCGGCCGGAGGCCAAGCCGGTCAAGATTCAAATCAACTAAGGCGCGGATTCAAGGAGCACGAATTTCGATGCGCGCTCCGCAATCGTCATCATGGCTCGATCGCGAACGGCGGGTTGCTGAGCGGACATGGCTTCGCATGCGGCCCGCCGTCCATATTTAATGTAGAGTCGGCTTGCGGGCGCATAACCATTTGCAACTGCGGAAAGGCGGCTGTCGGCTATGACTGTCGTTCTGATAATTCTGGCGCTGATCGCGATTTATGCGATCTTCGCCTACAACTCGCTGGTGCGGATGCGCAACGAGGTTGACAACTCATGGCGCCAGATCGACGTTCAGCTCAAGCGCCGCCACGATCTGATTCCGAACCTGGTTGAAGCCGTCAAGGGCTACATGGAATTCGAGCGCGACACGTTGACGCGCGTCGTGGAGGCGCGTAATCGCGCCGTCGCCGCGCCGGACCAGGCCGCGCGCGTCGCCGCCGAAAATCAGCTTACCGCCGGCCTTGGGCGGTTACTCGCCGTGATGGAAAATTATCCGCAATTGAAATCCGATCAGAACGTGATGCAGTTGCAGGAACAGCTCACCACTACGGAAAACCAGATCGCTTTCGCGCGGCAGGCATACAATGATGCGGTGCTCGCACTGAATACGAAGATCCAGGTTTTCCCCACCAACTTGATCGCGAACAATTTCGGATTCACGGCGGCCGAATACTTCAAGGCCGCGCCGGAAGAACAGGCGTTGCCGAAAGTCGACCTGTCGCTAGGCGCGCCGAAAGCCTGAAGTTCAGGGGAGGCCGCGTACCGCTTGATGATAGTGAGGGTCACTCGTCGCCCCGCGCCCTGACCGAACTCAATGGCCCAGCCCCGCGACAGTTTCTGGCGGCTCGAACAGAAAAATCGCCGCCAAACCGCCCTGTTGGTCGTCGTCTTTATCGCGCTCTTCACCGCACTGGGCGACGGGCTAGATTTTATGGTCGGCAATCTCAGAGTAATCGACGGCCGACTCGTTGGCGCGCCAATCCTGACGGTCGTCGCGCTGGCCTTCGGATTGTTCCAATCGCTTCTTTCATACTACGGTGGGGCGTCCCTTGTATTGCTCTCAGTGCATGCGCGGCCGCTCGAGGCGGACTCGGTCAAGCATCAGGTTACGCTCGACGTGATCCGCGAGATGGCGCTCGCGGCCCGCATGCCTGTGCCTCGCGCATACATCATCGACGATCCGGCCCCGAACGCATTCGCGACCGGCCGCGATCCCGCGCACTCGGTGATATGCGTAACGCAAGGACTCGTCGATCGGATGGACCGGGAAGAGTTGCAGGGCGTGATCGGGCATGAAATGGCGCATATCCGCGACTACGATATCCGCACGATGATGATGATCGCTGTGCTGGTTGGCGGCGTTGCGATGCTTGCCGATTTCGTGTGGCGATGGTCGTGGTTCGGAGGCTTCGGCGACCGTGACTCTCGCGGACGCGGCGGCAGCGACAACAATGGCGGCGACGGCGGCGGAGCCGGCGCATTGATCGCGATTGCCGTCTTCATACTCGCGGCAGTGGCGCCGATCTTTTCGCAACTGCTGGCGATGGCCGTTTCGCGCCAGCGCGAATATCTGGCCGACGCCGCTTCGGTCGAATTCACGCGCAATCCCAAAGCGTTGTTGCGCGCGCTCGAAGAGATCGCGAGATCCGAATCGCCGCTGCGCGCCGCCTCGCGCGGCGTCGCTCATCTTTTCATTGTCAATCCTTTGGAAGGCGCTGATAACGCGGCTGGCGAGGGTTTTTTCGCAAACCTGCTTTCGTCCCATCCTCCGCTCGCGCAGCGCATCGAGCGATTACGCGCTCTTGCCGCGGAGAGTCCGGCGCCGGGTGCGGCTCCGGCGGCGCATTAATTATCGAGTCCTTCCTTTCATCGTTCGTTCGATTTCCCGGCGCATGCTTTTGCGCGCGATCGCTTCCCGCTTATCGTACAGGCGCTTGCCCTTGGCCAGCGCGATTTCGACCTTGGCGCGGCCGTCGCGAAAGTAAATTTTAAGCGGCACCAGCGAATAGCCGCGCTCGCGCACCCTGCCCCAAAGCCGTTCGATCTCCCGCCGATGCATCAGCAATTTTCGCGGCCGTGTCTCTTTATGGCTGAACTGCCCGGCGGGCGCGTATGCGCCTATATGAACGCCATATAAAAAGGCTTCACCCGCCTTGATGCGCGCGTAGCTGTCACGCAGGTTGGCGCGATGCCCGCGCAAGGACTTTACTTCCGTGCCAGTGAGCGCCATCCCGGCCTCGATCGTTTCCTCGATAAAAAAGTCGTGCCTGGCCTTGCGGTTGTCGACCACGAGTTCATAGCCGTCCGCGGCGTCGTTGCGTTTTTCCTGAGCCATGCGTCTTCAAGTTTAATCGTCGAAGCTGCGACGTTATAGAGACTCGCCGGCAGCGATAGATGCTATAGCCGCGCGCAGTCGCTTTTGCCGCAATCGAGCCGACTTCGATGCGCAAAACTCTTGCAAAATTGATTTAGCGCGCTCCGCGGCTCCTCGTAATCAGCGCGCAATCGGCCGCTGGTATTCCACTTCCTGCGTATGAACTGGGGGAGTTTCGAAGCGACTCGAACCACATCCGCCTGCGGCTGGCTTTGGCTCGCGATCGGCTCGGCGCTGACCGCGATGGCCGTTTTCGCGGTTGCGGTCGCGCATCTCTGAGCGGTCCCGGTCTTCAGACGCGCCGTCCGGGGAACGCCGCATGTACGGCGTTCCCCGGACGGGATGGTCCCGTTCGTCCCACGGAGGAGAAAAAGGATGAAGACCAAAAGGCGCAAGAAGTTAACCGCCGCGATGGGCGCGGGCGCGATGTTGCTGACGCAACTCGCCGCTCCGCTCGCCTGGGCCCGGCCGTCGAACTCGTCCAATGACGACCATACGAAGACGCCGATCAAGCACGTGATGCTGATCATCGGCGAAAATCGCACGTTCGACAACGTTTTCGGCACGTACGTTCCGCCGCAAGGGCAGACGGTTTGGAATCTGCTTTCCGAGGGAATCGTCAATCCCGACGGTTCGCCCGGACCGAACGCGAGTATAGCGACTCAATATCAGGCGACCGACACGGCCGCGGATGGGTACGAAATCCACCCCGCGAAATCGACTCCATTCTCGACTCTGCCCACGCCGAATGTAGGCGGCCCCACGACGCCGTATTTTAGCAGCGTCAGCGCCGCTGAAGCGGTCGAACCGGCGCTGCTGCCGTATGACTACTACATGCTTACGATCGGCGGCACCGGCCTGACCAGCGGAACACCCGACACCCGTTTTCTCACGAACGGTCCGCTGCCGAACGATCCGTTCGATATCACCAACTTCATATCTTACGACGACTACGCCGGCAGTCCCGTCCATCGGTTCTTCCAGATGTGGCAAGAGACCGACTGCGACGTTAACAAGGCGACCGCTCAGAATCCCAGCGGATGCCAAAACGACTTGTTCCCATGGGTCGAAACCACGGTATCGGCCGGCAGCAACGGCAATCCCGAGCCGACGGGTTATACTGGTGAAGGCTCGATCGCGATGGGCTTTTACAACAACCTGCAGGGCGACGTTCCATATTTCACTTATCTCGCCCGGCAATACGCGCTCAGCGACAACTACCATCAGGCGATCATGGGCGGCACCGGCGCGAATCATATCGCGATCGGCTACGGCACGCCGATTTACTTCGCGAACCCAGATGGAACTCCCGGTACGCCGCCTTCCAACCAAATTGAAAATCCGAACCCGCAGTCGGGAACCAATAATTTCTACACGCAGGACGGCTACAGCGGCGGCTCGTATGTCAACTGCGCGGATTCGGCTCAGCCGGGCGTCGCGCCGATTATGGATTATCTCAATTCGCTGCCGTACCGGCCGTTCAAGAGCGGCGACTGCGCGGCGAATGCTTATTATCTCGTCAACAACTACAACCCCGGCTATCTCGGAGACGGCACGAACGCCTATCAAACCGGCGCGACCGGTCCTTACACCATTCCGCCGTCGACGCAGCCTAACCTCGCGATGCTCCTCTCGGCGCATAACGTGTCGTGGAGCTACTATGGCGAGGGCTGGAACAACGGAAGCGAGACCGGCGAGGATTCGACCTACTGCAATATTTGCAATCCCTTCCTTTACTCGACCCAGGTCATGACCAACCCATCGCTGCGCGCCAATCTGAAGGGCATCGAGAACCTCTACTCGGATATCCAGAACGGCACGCTGCCGGCGGTCTCGATCGTCAAGCCTGACGGCTTCCTCGACGGCCATCCGGCGTCATCCAAGTTCGAGTTGTTCGAGGGCTTCTGCCACAAGATTATCGACATGGTGCAGTCGAATCCGAAGCTGTGGAAGGACACCGCGATCGTGATCACCGTAGACGAAGGCGGCGGCTACTATGACTCGGGCTATATCCAGCCGATCGACTTCTTCGGCGACGGAACCCGTATTCCGATGCTGGTGGTTTCGCCTTATTCGCAAGGCGGCCGCGTGGTTCACGATTACTATGACCACGTCTCGTTCGCGAAGTTCGTCGAGGCCAACTGGGGTCTGCCCCCGATTTCGGACGTGAGCCGCGATAACCTGCCCGATCCGGTCGCGTCGAAGTCGAATCCCTACGTGCCGGCCAACGGTCCGGCGATCGGCGATTTGATGCAGATGTTCATCTTCGGCAAGCACAAGAAGTAGCCGGACGCCGGCGACATAACGATGGCCGGTCAGCCATGCGGCGGACCGGCCATTCCATATCTCCAGGAAATTTACGCGCGGCCGGACCAGAGCCGCGCCGTCGCGATTTTCGCGCCTTCGGCCATCGCCGCCAGCTTCGCCCATGCGATTTCGCCGTCCACGCGCGACACGCCCGCGATCGTTCCGAATCCACAATCGGTCCCAGCGATCACGTTCTCGCGCCCGACCAGGTTCGCAAGGTTCGCAATCCGCTGCGCCACGAGCTTCGGATGTTCGATGAAGTTGGTGACCGAATCGATCACGCCGGGAATGAGTATCTTGCCGTCAGGCGGCTTGATCTCCTTGAACGTTTCCCATTCGTGCTCGTGGCGCGGATTCGACGCTTCGTACGACAGTCCCTGCGGACGCGCTTTGAACACGATATCCGCGATATCGGCGAACGGCACGTCGTGATGATGCGGGCCTTCGTAGTTGCCCCAGCACAGATGGAGCCGCGCGCGCTCGGGCGGCACGTTCGCCAGCGCATGGTTGAGCGCGTCGATATGCAGTTCGATCGTCTTGCGGAATTCCTTCAGGCTCAGGTTCTTGAACTGGATATGCCGGCTCATCGCGAGGTCCGGACAATCCACTTGCAGGATCAAGCCCGCTTCGACGATCGCTTCGTATTCGGCGCGCATCGCTTCCGCGATCGCGCGGATATAGCGTTCATGGTCGTGATAGTAATTGTCGCTCAGGAAGAACGAGACGACGCCGGGCGACGCCGCGCTCATGAACGTCTCTTCGATCTTCGCTCCCGCCGCCGCGCTTTTCAGATTCGCGATATCCGTTCTCAGCGCATCCAGCCCGCGATATTCGATCGGCCCGACGCACGACGGCCGCTTCATCGCGGTGACGCCGCTCTCGCGTCCGCCGCGCTTGGTGAAGCTCGGAAATTCTCCGAGATCCGCCGCGAAGATCGGCGCGCTCTTGCCGCCCTCGAAACCGGTCAGGCGATCCTTCACGTAGGTCGCGTACGACGGCTTGCCCATCTCGCCGTCATTGACGATATCGATTCCCGCGCGCGCTTGCCGCGCGACCGTCTCGGCCACGCTCGACCGGATTCGCTCCGCCAGCGCCGCCGCGTCGTGCGCTTCGCCCGCTTCCCGCGCCCGCAGCATCGTCATCAGATCGTCCGGACGCGGCAGACTGCCGGTATGGGTCGTCAGAATCCGTTCGCTGCTGCGTTTCATCGTGGATGCTCCATGCGCGCGCCCGCGCGTTGAAGTGATGCGATTCGGCGCGCGCGGATTCTATTTGCGCCGCGGCGCCGGCGGCCGATCGAGGAAGCCCAGCTCGCACAGCCGCTCGCGCGCTTCCGCCGCGCAGTCCGCATAGACCATCAGGCGCGCCGGCACTGCCGTGCCGTACAATTGCGAAAACGTCGCGTCGAAAATAAATGCGTCCAGCCCCGCGTTTTCAAGGTAGTCCCGCGCGATTCCCAGCCGCACCAGGTCCGAATCCGAAAACACCGCTTCGAGCCGATCCGCGGGATTCCTGCCGTCGTTAGCCATCGCTTGCCGATACCATAGCCCCGCCTGTCGCCGATCCGCAAAAGCCCGCGTCGCCGCAACGCCGCGAACAGCTATGCGCGCGCGGCCGCGGCCACCGACTTGATCCGGTTGTAGAGCAACGCCGCGGCGCCAACGGCCGCGACGATCGCGATCGCTCCGTCAAAACGATGGAACCACGGACTCAGCGCCGTCCAATGCTGCCCCAGCTTCATTCCGGCGTACGCCAGCCCGAAGCACCAGATATACGACCCGGCCAGCGTGTAGATCGTGAACGGCAGCAGACTCATCCGCGCCACCCCCGCCGGAAACGCGATAAAGGTGCGCACCACCGGCAGCAACCGGGCCGTGAACACGGCGTGCGAACCCCATCGCCCGAAAAACCGATCCGCGATCTCCAGCTCGTGCGGCGCGATCAGCACCCATCGCCCGTAACGTTCCAGAAAGCGCCGCCCGCCCTTCGCGCCGACCCAGTACGCCACGTACGATCCGGCAAGGCATCCGAACGCCCCCGTAATCGCCACCGCGTTCAGCCCGAATCTGCCGGTAGCGACCAGGTAGCCCGAAAACGGCATCGTCACCTCCGACGGCAGCGGCACGCACGCGCTCTCGATCGCCATCATCAGGAACACGCCTCCGTATCCCAGCGCCGCAATCGCTCCGATTATCAACGCCGAGACCGTGTTTATCAGTTTGTCGATCATCCGTCAGATCCGTTTCTCGCCCGGTTTGCCCACCGATCTTACGCCTCAACTTGCCACGCCGCTCCGCCCGTTGCGAGACGCCAGCGTTTCCCTGCACACCCCGGCGACTCGGCCATTCGCTGCGATTTCCAACCCGAAATTCCATAGACTTGAACGCGATTCGTGCGAATTGTCGTCAAAAAGACAAAATAGATGGTCAAAATGATGAAAAGATGCGGATAGTCGCTTGTTTGACGGCGCGCTCTTGGCTATTTCGATGAGACTGACTGCCTCATCCAAATCGCGCGCCGCGGCGATTTGCCGCTCGCGGCTGGAAAGGTGACGCCGCTTATGCGATGGCCTGAAGGCGCCGAACCTGAACGATCGGTCGTTTACGCCCACAACGAACTGGTTATCTCCGCGCCGCGCGAGCGCGTCTGGCGATGGCTGATCCGGGCCGCCCAATGGCCCGAATGGTACGGGAACTGCGGATGGCTCCGCTTCCGCAATGGCGACGGCCCCGACCTTGCGCCGGGAACCGAGTTCGTCTGGAAAACCTTCGGCGTCCGCGTCAGAAGCCGCGTCGTTGTCTTTGACCCGTTCAATGAAATCGGATGGAACGCGACGGCCTTCGGCCTGACCGCTTACCACGGATGGGAGCTGGACGCGCTTCCCGGCGGCGCGACCCGCGTCGTTACCGAGGAAACCCAGCGCGGCCCGCTGACCGCGCTCGGCCGATGGTATCTGCGGCGGGGATTGCTCCGCGAGCATCAGCACTGGCTAGAAGGCCTTGCCCGGATGGCGGCATCCGGCGATCCTCCCTGAGCGCGTCTTAACGCCGAATAGCTTTCGCGAAGCCGGCGGCGGAAAAGCTCGATGACGGAACCGGCTCGCGGCGTGGGTGCGGATACGCTCACGGTTGAAGGCGGCGCCGCGCTGGAATAAGTAACCGATCGTCGGGAGGCGCCCATGGAAATTTCAGCCGAGTCGTTGTGTTTCCTTCCCCTGAGCGAACTGTCGAAACTGATTCGCGAGCGCAAGGTCGCCTCCGCTGCGGCTACGCGCGCCGTCCTCGATCGAATCCGCCAGCTCAACCCGAAACTGCGCGCCTATCTGACCGTGCTCGACGATTCGGCGATGCGCCAGGCCGAGGCCGCCGACAAGGAGATCGCGGCCGGCCGCTGGCGCGGGCCGCTCCACGGCGTTCCCGTCGCGGTCAAGGATCTCTGCTGGACCAAGGGCGTCGCGACCACCTGCGCGAGCAAGGTCCTGCGCGATTGGCGCCCCGACGCCAACGCGACTGTGGTCGGCCGTTTCGCGGCCGCGGGCGCGGTGCTGCTCGGCAAGCTCCATCTGACGGAATTCGCAGTCGCCTGGTACCATCCCGATTTTCCGCCGCCGCTCAATCCGTGGAATCCAGCATTGTGGCCGGGAGCGTCGTCGAGCGGTTCCGGCGTGGCGGCCGCGGCCGGTCTCTGCTATGCCGCGATCGGCACCGACACGGGCGGCTCGATCCGCTTTCCCTCGGCGGCCAACGGCGTCGTCGGCCTGAAGCCGACCTGGGGCCGCGTCAGTCGCCACGGCGTCTTTCCGCTCGGCGAATCGCTAGATCATATCGGTCCGATCGTGCGCACCGTCGCCGACGCCGCGCTGGCGCTCGGCGTTATCGCCGGACATGACCCGCACGACGATACTTCGCTCAACGCGCCGCTCGGCGACTACGCCGCCGCCGTCGAAGCCGGCGCGAAGGGAATCCGCGTCGGCTTCGACGAGAAATACGTAGCGCGCGCGTCCGACGATGTCGCCGCCGCCATCGACGCGGCCGTCCGCGAGCTCGAACGGCTCGGCGCGCGCATCGTCAAGGTCGCCGTTCCCGACGTCGATCCGGCCCTCAGCGTGTGGACCACGCTCTGCTCGGCCGAAACCGCCGCCGCCCATGCCGCGACGTATCCTTCGCGCGCGGCCGACTACGGCCCCGGCTTCCGCTCGTTCCTCGAACTGGGAGCGTCGGTGAGCGGGCGCGACTACGCCAACGCCCACATGGTGCGCGAGCGTTTTTCCAATCGTTTCCAGCAGCTTTTCGATGACATCGATCTGGTTGCGTGTCCTTCGATGCCGTCGGCGAGCATGCCGGCCGACGCAATTCCGCCCAACGCAGGCGCCTTCACGGGACCGAATCCGCTGCTCGCCTTTACCGGGCCGTTCAACATGAGCCGCAATCCAACGCTCTCGATGCCGGGCGGAGACGGCCGCGGCGCGCCGCCGCCGAGCCTGCAGCTAATCGGTCCGCGCTTGGGCGAGGCGATGCTGATCCGCGCCGGCGCGGCCTACGAACGCGCCACCGGTTGGCACACCCAACGCCCGTCGCTCTGATTCGCTTCACTCGCTCGACGGCGCCGCACACTACAAGGGGTCGGGGACGGCCAACGCCGCCGCGCCGTTGGTCTTGCGCAACTGGATATTCAATTCAGCCTCGGCGACCGCGCCGGGATAGAGCCGGGCGGGGGCGTCATCGGGAAAGCCCGAGCGCAATTCCCATTCGACGTCTTCGTAGTCCTCGACGGCGGTGTCGCCGATTTTGATCTGGGAAATGTCGAGCGGGCCGTAGCCGAGCAGGAAGAGCATGCGCAGTTACTGGTCGAACCTGACCAGCTCGTTGTAGGGGCTGGCGGCGTATTGCGGGAGGATGCGCCGCTGGCCGTATCAATCGCGGGATTCATTCGTTCATCACGAAGACGCCGCAGAGGTATGGATTCGCGGGTCAAGCCCGCGAATGACGATCTGGTGTTATGCGGCGCAGGGTCGGAGCAAGCGAACCCGCCCATTCATCAGGCACGCTCCTCTTTCTTTGCGCCTAGTTAGGACTTTACTTATGCAGGTATCAATAGACTCCACTGCGCGACAGGTTGGCCGCTGTATGCTGAATGCGTCTGAATGGAAATTCTCTCTCGACATGAGTATCGAAAGCGGCGACGACGACAATCAATAGCACGTATTTTCCGCAACGAGCGGGATCCTTCCAGCCGCGGTTGAACTCATCGAGCCAGACCGATCAGGGGTAATGCGTATTGCAGCGATTGCAAGAGGAAGCCGATCACGGCGAGCATTGCGCCGATCGCACCCAGCGATCGCCCCGACAGATTTTCGGCCCACCATTCGACACTCGGGCCGAACGTAAGCGTGAGAGTGTTAAGAGTTCCGACCACCAGTCCGATCTCGATGCCGAACTTCAGCGCGCCGGCCTCGTGCGTGAGCGCGCCGCCAAGAAGTCCGGCCAACCCTATCACCACCCCGCGCGCCGCCGCAGGAGCGATGACCTGCGTCCCAAGCTGGGGCTTGCGCCTGGCTCGATAGGTGTCCGCCGGCGAAAAGTGAAAGTAATAAAGGACATACATAGCGAACAGCGCGGCCAGTCCGAAGGCCGCGCCGAAGCGGGCGTCGATAGTCAGCCAACCAGCCAGTCCCAGCGCAACGGCGCGGATACCCTGAAAGGTCAACGCCTCGGGGCGTGATTCGGTTCCGTGGCTTCCGTGGCGCACGTTTTCAAACGCCAGGAGCGGTCCGAGCGCTATGGCTCCCACCACACCAAACCACAAGCCCAGCAGCGGCCAGAAACACGCGGCGCATATAAAGCTGTACGTGACCAGGCGAGTGATCGTCCGGAGCGGACCATACTTGGAACCAAGCAGGTCATACGTGAGATAAAAGCCGCCGAGAGCGTCGAGAGTGGTGCCGGCGAGGCTCATGGCTCTGATTATACGTTGGTCGAAAACCATGAGTTGGCTGAATGGCGGATGGAGAGAATCAGTACAGCCTGCGGCGGAAAAGCCATCCCGCGATCGCGAGCGTGACCAGTCCGATAATGAGCATCGGCCAGTATTGAGGTGTGAGCGACCGGGTCGAGGCTCCTTCGAGAAATACGCCGCGAACTACAACCAGGAAATAACGCATCGGATTGAGGTAAGTGATGTCCTGAATCAACGGCGGCATGTTGGCGATCGGGGTCGCGAATCCGGACAGAATTATCGACGGCACCATGAACAGAAACGTACCGAGCAATGCCTGCTGCTGCGTAACCGAGAGCGACGAGACCATCAGCCCAATCCCGATGACCGACAGCAAAAACAGGAACAGTCCGAGGTAAAGAGGAACGACCCCGCCTCCCTGTCAGCAATCATGTGAATCTCCCCCCTCAATGATCATCTGAAACTCCCCCCTC
>JADBKU010000027.1 GCA_014896235.1 bacterium
CGTATTGACGGCGTTCAAGTCGAGCTGCGCCGCGCCGTTGCCAAGGTCGCGCGCGCGGGCGTCGCTGCGTTCGCCGAAGATCGCCTCCATGTCGCCCTTGCCGCGCGTCATCATCGCCATCGCGGCGTGATGCAGGATGTTGGGATGGTAGCCGTCCACGGAATTTTCCAGCGCCATCTTCCAGTTGCCGCGATAAGCATGCTTGAGCACGCCTGAGCGCACGACCAATTCGCCCTCCGGCGATAGATCGACAAATTGATCGAGCAGTTTGCGGGCGCGGCCAAGCCGTTCTTCGAGGGTGGGGCCGTCGGCGCTCAGGCTGGCGAAAATCAGCCCGCGATACGTCCCGACGCGCGGCACGCGAGCGAGCGGAAAATCGGCCTTGCGGAAAGATTCGTCATAGCCGGCCGCATACGGCACGCCCATCAGATCGCCGCGATTGTTGAAGGTCCAGCCATGATACGCGCAGCGGAAGGCGTGGGAATTGCCGCGCTCGCTTTGGCATACGGTGTTGCCGCGATGCGTGCAGCGGTTCAGCATCAGGTTGACGCCGCCGTCCTCGTCGCGCGCGACGATTACGGGATCGAGGCCCATGCGGCGCGTGACATAATCGCCCGGCTCGGGAATTTCGCTTTCGTGGGCGACGTAGAGCCACTCGCGCCGCCAGATTTTTTCGATTTCGTCTTGAAAGATTGCGGGATCGTAGTAAAGCCTGCCGTTGACTCGGTCGTCCCGCACCAATTCGCCGTAATCCAGACCGTTCGAGGCCAGCATTGTCGCCATCGCCAAACCTCCAATGCCCGCCGGCGTCCGGTTCTGCCGGAGCGGGCGGTTTATCGCGCGCCGTTCGGCCCGCCCCCGCCGTTGCGCGCGGATTTTGCCGATGCGCGCGGCCGGTCGCGGCGCGACGGATCGAGAAGCGGCGCCAGCTCGTCATGCCGAATCGCCGCCAGCGCGGACAGTTCCAAAGGATCGAGCATCACGGCGCGACCGCTGCGTGCGTCGCGGATTTTGAGACGCGGGCCGTTGCCGCTGTCGTCGCGCTCGATTTCGACCGTCGCGAATTCGTTGCTCAACCGCATGACCATCGCCGGATCGATCGCGCCAGGCCGCCGCGTCAAATCAGGAACATCAGGTTCGGCAGCGGCTCGTCGCTGTTCAACAATAACACCTTCTTGAAACGAATCCGGAAACCCTCGCCCGTTGCGACCAGATGATGCGCCGAGTCGCCCGCCCACAGAATCTGGCGATGGCGATGCAGCTCAACCAGGATGAAACTCGACCGCACGACTATCGGCCCGTCCGCAGCCGGTTCGATTTCGATATTCGACACCAGCCGTTTGAGCCGCGGCGCGCGTTCCTTGAGCCACAGCGTTTCCTTGAGCCGCTGAATCCGGTTTCGCAACTGCCGGCCGCGATCGTAAATGACGGACACGCTGTGCGCCGGATCGCTCTCGCCGTCGCCGCAGGGAACCCAATACGTCGCGTCGTCCTCCCATAGCGCGAGCCAGTCGTCATAGCGATGCGCGTCCATCAGGCGCGCCTCGTGATAGAGGAATTGCGCGACTTTATCGGCCAGTTGGTCCATCGGGGCTGTGCGCGCGCCGGCGCGCGCCGCGATCCGGCAGGCGCCGCGCAAGGTTCGATCGCTGGCGTAGCAAAATCGCGGCGATATTGCACGATGCGATATCAGGACGCCGCCGTGCGTGTTGGCGCGTCCGCGGACAACGTCGCGACTCCGCGGAAAATATCGGTTTATGCGGGTCGCGCGTGGCGCGGACGGCTTCATTGTCTCAGCCCGCCGATCGGCGAATAATTTCTGTTCTCTCCTTATCGCCGAAATCGGCGACAAGCGGCATTGGCCAAACGAGGTGACGACAGCGTGTTCAGAGGAATGCGATTTTCCGCGGCAGGTTATGCGGTGGCGATGGCGCTGGTGTTGTCCGGATGCGTCAGCCGAGCGGGATGGGAGTATCGTCCCAATCCGCCCGCACCGGTGGGCAAGAGCTACCCGGTGATCCTGGCGGTGCAAACCTTCAAAGATGATCGGCCGGACGCTAATTCGACCTATCTTTGGCTGTGCATGTTGCCGCTCGTGCCGTTTTGCACGGCCGAATACGATCGGCCTGAGAGCGCCAACGGATTTCTTACGATGAGCGCGTACGATTTTCGCCCGCAGACCGATTTGGCCAATGCGGCGGCGTCGGAGATGCGCAATTCGGGTCTGTTCCGCGACGTTTACGTGACCGACCGCGCGGTCGAGCCGGCGGCGCAACTGATGCTGCGCGGAACAATCAAGGACACCAGCTGGCGAGGCTCGCATTATGCCTACATGGTGGGACCGGATGTGGGCATGCTGTACCCGACCGGCCTGCCGATCGGCAATGTGGACGCCACGTTATCGGTTGATTTGCGCCTGGTCGAACAAGCCAACAACCGGGTGCTTTGGACCTACCGCGTCGCCGGCGAATACAAGGTTACCGAAACCTATTATCACGATTTCAGCAAGGACTTCGGATATTCCAAGATTTTCCGGAACGGAATGAAGGGGGCGATCGATTCACTCCGCAAATACATGGCCAGCCAGCCCGAAAGCTTCTGGAGTTCAATGCCTTATCCGACCGAGCCGGGGATGGCCTCGCCGTATCCAGCGGCGGCCGGTTCCGCCAGCGCTAATTCGGCGAACTGATCGATAAATTATCGATTTTCAGGGAGAATTCGCGGCGCATCGCCTCCCGTCCGCGATCGGTCAAGCGCACGGCGCGGCTATCGCGCACGCGCGCGATCCATCCATTGTCGAAGCATCGGGAGGCGATCGCCACGCCGAGCGCTCCAGCAAGATGGTGGCGTCGTTCGCTCCAGTCGAGGCATCGGCGCGCCAGCGGACGGCGCTGGCCGCGCAGCGCGTCGAGGTCGATGCCGAAGTCGCGGAACCAGCGGTCGCCGGCGGCTGTCACGATAAAGCCGGCGTCGGCTTCGTTTAGATAACCGCGCTCGCGAATCGCGCCGGTCAACGCGACGCCCAGGGCGCCTGCCAGATGGCCGTAGCAGGTGCGCGCGAAGCGCAACGTGCGCGCCGCATCCCGCTGCGCCGGGGTGCGTACGGGCGGCGCGGGCGCAATCGTGGCCATCGCTTCGACCAGCCGGGCGACCCGTTCGTCATGCAGGCGGTAGTAGTGATGGCGTCCTTGAACCTCGACGGCGAGCAAATTGCCGCGGAAGAGGCGATCGAGATGGGCGCTGGCCGTCTGTGGCGAAATTCCCGCCCGGCGGGCGAGGTCGCCGGCGGGCAACGCACGCCCATCCATCAGCGCCACCAGGATCGCCGCTCGTGACGGATCGCCGATCAAGGCTGCGAGCGCGGCCAGGTCCGGATCGGAATGCGCGCGAATTCTCATCGTTAGTCCTCAATTTCACGAGATAGCATCACGGCGCCACGGCGGAAATCGAACATTTCGATGCGCGTCGAAATCAAGCTGCGCTTACATTGCGGCGTTGAAGAAAATTCCGAAGGCGAAAAGCAAAAGGAGCAGAATGCTGAATATGAAGGCGGCGAAAATCGTAACGGACCAGCTCGATTGGCAGGTATTTACCGGACCAGACGGACGCCCCGCCGAACGTGACGGCGTGCCATTCGCGTACATCAAGGAGCTGAGCGATCGGCGTAAACACGGCCGCGGCTATGCCTATCTTTTGCGGCTCGTGCCGCCCCCGGACAGCTTGGTGCGAATTATCGCCGTGGCGCGTTCGGACGAGCATGTTTTCCTGCTGGAAGGCGGTTATTGCAACAAGGCGGGGGACTTGATTGCTTCGCCGGGCGCATACGGCTTGAACGTCGAAGGCAGCCCGCATAGCGCATTCTGCGCGATCGAGACGGTCGGTTACGTGGTTTGCACCGGCGAGCCGGACGAGATTCGCGGTCTCGATGTCGTGCCGATCGCGGCCGCGCGTGCCTGATGCGTCGACGGCGACTGCGGCATGCCGCGGGAATGCGTGATATGCCGCGTAGTAATGGCAGATTCACGAAATTGCTGGAAAATTTAAGATCTTTGGTAAAAATCAGCGTTTAGCAAGAATATGAAGCGAAAATTGATGTTATAAAAGGTCTAGCTATTCATCCGGCAAGCGCGATAATGTGGCCGTGAGGAGAGTCGCGCCAATCGCGCGCGGCATTACGGCCATGGCGGATCGTAAGGCGATTTTAGAGTCGATGAGTCGGCGGGGACTGCTGGATTCGCGTGAAACGGCGGCAAAACGGCAGCGCGTGATAATCTTTGCAATTGTGGGACTGATTTTGGCGGTGGCCGCATACGTCCAATTCGGCGGAACCATGGTCTCCCCAAGTCAAACGCAAGCCGAGTCATCGCGGGGTCTGTTGAATCACTGAATCGGCGGCTACGGGCTGGCGCAAGCCGTCCGTCGGCTCTTCATTCGGTTGTCGAATCGCCGCATCACCGCCGGTTTCGGGCGGTTTGCCTTGACGCTCGCGCCCGATGTCCATTAGCGTTGCGCTCAGACGCGGCAAGATTTTCTTGCGCGCCAACCCCGCCGGGGAGGCGACCAAATGGCATATGATCTGCTCGTTCGTAATGGCACGGTTATCGATGGAACCGGGGCGCCCGGAAAGCGCGCCGACGTCGCGATCGTCAACGGGAAAATCGCCGAAATCGGCAAGATTTCAGAGGGCGCCAAGCGCGTAATCGACGCCTCGGATCTGATCGTCGCGCCTGGTTTCGTCGACCCGCACACCCATTACGACGCCCAAATCTGCTGGGACCCGTACCTTACTTCGTCGTCATGGCACGGCGTGACCACCGTGATGATGGGCAACTGCGGCGTGGGCATCGCGCCATGCCGGCCCGAGGTGCGCGAAATCGCCGCGTGGGACCTCGTCAACGTCGAGGCGATTCCGTTCGATGTGCTCAGCCGCGGCATCAAGTGGGAATGGGAGAGCTTTCCCGAATATATCGACGCCGCGGCCCGGCGCGGATCGGGTATCAATCTCGGCTTCCTCGCGCCGTTGACGCCATTTCGGCATTACGTGATGGGCGAGGAGTCGATGGAGCGCGCGGCGACGGCGGAGGAAACCCGCAAGATCGCCGGCCTGCTGAAGGAAGCGGTCGCGGCCGGCGCGTTCGGTTTCACCACCACTACGGCGCCCCAGCATATCGGCTACAAAGGCCGTCCGCTGGCCTGCCGCAACGCCAGCCGCGACGAATATATCGCCTACGCCCGCGTACTGCGCGAGATGGGCCGCGGCGCGATGGAAGTGGCGCTCACCAAGTCGGTTTCCGTGATCAGCGACGAGGAATGCGAATTCCTCGATCTGCTGCTGACCGAGAGCGGCCGTCCCGTCACCTGGCTCGCGTTGCTCAATCGCGACGATTTGCCCGAGGCCTGCCAACAGAGCTTGGTAAAGGCGGCCGATCTGATTCGGCGCGGCGGCGTGCCGCAAGTAACCTGCCGGCCGCTGATCGTGCAAATCGATTTGCGCAATCCGTTCATCTTCGCCAACCTCGCCTGCTGGAACCCGGTCTTCAATCAGTCCAAAGAGCGGCAGGCTGAAATCTACCGCGACCGGAATTTCCGCAACGCCTTCCGCGATGCTTTGAAGCGGCCCGACATCTTCAATGGCAACTGGGAGCGGCTCGAAGTGAAAGAAGTCTTCGCGCCCGCGATGAAGCCGCTGGAAGGGCGCAGCGTCGCCGAAATCGCGCGCGAGCGCGGATGCGACGGCGTCGACGCTTTTCTCGACCTCGCGCTCGAAGACGATCTTCAAATCCAGTTCTCGATGGCGCTGTTCAACGCCAACGAAGACCGTATTCCGGAGTTGATCAGCGATCCGCGCACTATGGTCGGACTGTCGGACGGCGGCGCCCACGTCGATATGCTCTGCGACGCGGGTTATGCCACCTATTTGCTGGGCACATGGGTGCGCGAACGCTCGGCGATGACGCTGGAGCGCGCGGTTCAGCGGATGACTTCGGAGCCGGCCGCCTACTTCGGAATCACCGATCGCGGCCGATTGCAAAAGGGCCTTGCCGCCGACGTCGTGATTTTCGATTACAACACGGTCGGTTCGGGCAAGCGCGGCGAGATGCGCACCGATCTTCCGGGCGGCGGCCGGCGCCTCGTGATGCCGGCGCGGGGCGTCGAATACACCGTCGTCAACGGCGAAGTGCTCTACGAGCACGGCAAGGCGAGCGGCGCGATGCCGGGGCGGGTGCTGCGCTCGGGCGCTTGCTGACCATCCACGATAGCCGCATAACCGGCGAGGATTAACGGCGATGACGAATCAATTCACGATTTGCGTGGGCACGGTCGGAGCCGGCGTATGGTTCAGTCCGGACGGCGGAGAACACTGGCGGCGCAGCAAGATGAAGCTGCCGTTTCATGCCGAACCGGGCGAGATTCAGATTCGCACGCTCGCGGTTTCACCGCATAATCCCCATCATCTGCTGGCTGGTTCGGAAGTTGGCCTCTATCGCAGCGAGGACAACGGCGCCAGTTGGGATCTCGTGCCGTCGCCGATGGACGGCATGCAGATCTGGTCGGCGGCGTGGCATCCGGCGGACCCCAACGTGATGCTGGCCGGAACCAAGCCGCCGGCGGTCTTCCATACGTCGAACCGGGGCGAAAGCTGGCGGCGACTGGATATTCAAATCGCCAAGGAATGCCTCGCCGGCGCGCCGAAGGTTACGAATATCCTGTTCGATCCGCGCGATCCGCGGACGATTTATGTCGGCGTGGAGATCGACGGCGTGTTTCGCAGCCGCGACGGCGGCGAGACCTGGGAGCATCTGCCGCCGCTCGGCGACAAGCCGCTCAACGGCGACATTCACGGATTGGCGATCACGCCCGGCCCGAATCCCAAGTTGCTCGCGACCACGCCCGACGGCGTCTGGACCAGCCTTGACGAAGGCCAAAGCTGGACGCTCCATCCGTTTCCCCGCTTCGCCGAACGCGACACGATTTCCTATTGCCGCGGCGTGGCGCTCAAACCCGACGACGCTAACGTCATATTCGTCGGCAACGGCGATTTCATTCCGGGCAAGCGCGGCGCGATCCAGCGCACGGTCGATGGCGGCAAAACGTGGGCGGCGGCGCCGCTTCCGGTCGAACCGAACTCGGTGGTCTATTGGCTGGCGACGAATCCGGCCGATCCGAATATCGTGGTCGCCAACAGCCTGCATGGCTACGTCTATCTGAGCACGGACGCGGGGGCGTCCTGGCGTAAGGTGCGGCGCGAGTTCGGCGAAATTCGCGCGATCGCCTGGGTTCCCAACTGATTCGTCGGCCGCGTCCGCCCGCTGGCGTCGTCGAGCCTCTCCCGCGCGGATGCGCGCGGGGGTAAGCTCGTCGATTATGGAACCTCAGGCGACCACCGCATATGTCGACCGGCTCTGGGACGAAGCGATCGTTCCCGAGCTGATCGAATATATACGCATTCCCAACAAATCCGCCGCGTTCGATCCGGACTGGCGCGAGCGCGGATTAATCGATCGCGTGGTTGGGCGGTTTGAGGCGTGGGCGCGACGTCAGCCGATTCCCGGCATCACGGTCGAAGTGGTGCGGCTCGAAAAGCGCACGCCGCTCATCCTGATTGATATTCCCGGCGCGGGCGGCGCGCCGATTCTGCTGTACGGCCATCTCGACAAGCAGCCGGAGATGGCGGGATGGCGCGCCGGTCTCGACCCGTGGACGCCGGTGATCGAGGGCGACCGGTTGTACGGCCGCGGCGCCGCCGATGACGGCTATGCGATGTTCGCCGCGCTGGGCGCGATCGGCGCGCTGGCCGCGCAGAAGATTCCGCATGCGCGCTGCGTGCTGTTGATCGAGGCGTGCGAGGAGAGCGGCAGTTTCGACCTTCCCGCTTATATCTGGCATCTGGCGGCGCGGATTGGAAATCCAGAACTCGTGATCGCGCTCGACTCGGGATGCGGCAATTACGAGCAGTTGTGGTGCACGACCTCGCTGCGCGGTTTGGCGGGCGGCACGCTGACCGTCGAGGTGCTGACCGAAGGCGTTCATTCAGGCGACGCGGGCGGCGTAGTGCCGTCGAGTTTCAGGATCGCGCGGCAACTGCTCAGCAGAATCGAGGACGAGCGCACCGGCGCGATTCTGCTGCCGGAATTTCACGCGAAAATTCCTGAAGCACGGCTTGCGCAGGCGCGCGCGGCCGCCGCGGCGCTGGGGCCTTCAATGTACGAGCGGTTTCCATTCATCGATGGCGCAGGCCCGGTAACCCGCGATGTGGCCGAGTTGATTCTCAATCGCACCTGGCGGCCGGCCCTGGAAATCGTAGGCGCCGACGGCCTGCCCGAGGCCGGCAACGCCGGAAACGTGCTGCGCCCGCGCACCGCGTTGAAGCTCTCGCTCCGCCTGCCGCCGGAAATCGACGCGAAGGCGGCGAGCGCAAGACTCAAGGCGGCGCTCGAGAGCGATCCGCCGCACGGCGCCCGCGTCACGTTCAAGGGCAACTGGGCGGCGGGCGGATGGAACGCGCCGCCGCTGGCCGGATGGCTGGAGCGATCGCTCGATGAAGCGTCGCGCACGTTCTTCGGCCGCCCCGCGGCTTACATGGGCGAGGGCGGCACGATTCCGTTCATGGCGATGCTGGGCGAGCGGTTTCCGCAGGCGCAATTCTTCATCACCGGCGTTCTTGGACCCCATTCAAACGCGCACGGTCCCAACGAGTTTCTGCATATTCCCACTGGAAAGCGCTTGACCGCCTGCGTCGCCCGCGTCATCGCCGATCATTATCGCGCGCAGGCCGGATGATCGCGCCAGCGCGACCCGCCGCGCCGATCATTATCGCGCGCAGGCCGGATGATCGCGCCAGCGCGACCCGCCGCGCCGATCAGCGCCATTCGCGGCGCGCGACCTCGCCCACCAGCCGCAATTTGGCTTCCTGCGCGGCGGCGTCGATCGGATTGCCCTTGATGCCCGAGGCGAAGCCGCATTGCGTCGAGAGCGCGAGCTGCTCGTGCGGGAAATGGCGGGAGGCGTCGGCGATGCGCTGATGCAATTCGTCCGCGGTTTCGATGCGCGGCTTTTTGGTCGAAACCAGTCCCAGCACCACGGTTTTATCGCGCGGAACTTCGGCGAGAGGTTCGAAACCGCCCGAGCGGGCGTCGTCGTATTCGAGCAGCAGAGTCGAATAACGAGTGGCGCCGCGAAAGACCGCGCGGGCGATCGAGTCGTAGCCGCCGGCGCTGAGCCAGCGGCCGTCGTTGTTGCCGCGGCATAGGTGCAGTCCAAAACGGACGCCGGGCGCGTCGGCGAGGCTGTTGAGCATCGCGACGCCTTCGTCCAGCACACGCGCAGGGTCGATTCCGTTGCGGTCGAAGACTTCCGCGCGGGCCGACGGATCGACCAGGATCGCGAGTTCGGGCGCGTCAATCTGGATATATTCGCATCCGAGACGCGCCAGCTCGCCTATTTCCTCGCGAATCACCGCGGCGCCGTCCGCGAAAAGCTCGAATGGATCGCGATATGCCGCACGCGACTCCTCGGGCGACCAGAACATGAAGAGCATCATCGGGCTGGGCAGAGTGACTTTGAGCGGCGCTTTGGCGCGCGCCCGGGCATAAGCGAATTCCTCGCCGACGAGCGAGCGGCGGCGTTTCAGCCGGCCGGTCGCGGCGAGACCGAGCGAAAGCTGCTCGACCGAACCGGCGTCGGTGCGCCAGGGCTTCGTCAGTCCGGAAGTGCGGGTGAGCCCTTCGGTGGTCTCGATCAGCGAACCGAGAAAACTGAGCCGGCGCTGCTCGCCGTCGTTGACGACATCGAGGCCCGCGCTTTCCTGAAGCGCGATCGCTTCATCGACGGCGCGATCTTCGATTCGTTTGAACTCGGCGGCGGAAAGCTCGCCACGGCGCATCCGGCGGCGGGCGTCTGTGAGCCACGCCGGGCGCAGCATCGATCCAATCGGTTCGGCGCGAAACACGGAATTATTCATCGCGGTGCTCCTTAGCGCGGGCCGAGCGGCGCGCATGCGCCGGAGCATAGCAGAGAAAGCGCGACAGGGGCGTTGGCGATCGAAAAACGGGGCGCTCGCCGCGCGGCAAGCGCCCCGGAAATTGGCCCGAATGAGTTAGTGCTTGGGTTCGATCCGCTTGCCGTACGAGACTTCGCCCTTGTCAACGCGCAGGCTAAAACCGCAATCGGGATTGGTGCAGGCCCACGCTTTGAAAATTACCGAAGCGCCTTCCTGCCCGTAATCGGAGAGAGGAATCAGCGTGCCATTATTGCACTTCTGGCACTTCGGCAGCTCCATCACCACGCCTCCTTGGCCGATCGGCTATCGGCCCCGCTTGCAAACTATCTAACCGATTTTGCTAAATCAATGCGCGTTTTCTTCTCTCCTGGCGCGCGAAGATCAGGGTGAAAGCGCCATGTCTTCGGCCGCGCCATTCCGATCCAAGTCAGTTCAATGATTAGTCGGGATAGTTGACGATCTCCAGTTTGATGCCGTCGGGGTCGGTGAAGAAAACCGCATAGTAGCCGGGCCGATAATCGTATTCGCGGGGCGGATCGAGAATCCGGCCGCCATGGGAAGAAATTTCTCGTGCGAGTTCGTCGATTTGCGCGCGGCGCGGAACGCGAAAGGCGATCTCGCGCAGGCCGATTCTGGTCTTGTCGAAATTTTCGTTCCGGTCGCGCGCCCGCATCACCCACAAGCTGCCGAAATCCCCCCAGAAGCCGATCATCCGCTCCGGCTGGTCATAGTTTTCGACGTTCGGATAGCCGAGGTTCGGCATCAACCACGAGTAGAACCGGACCGCCGCCTCGAAGTTGCTCGCATTGATCATCAAATGGTCGATTCCGCCGCGCATCCGCCGGTCTCCCTCGGCGATTACAGAATCGTACCGCGGCGAGCGTCAAGCAAGGATCATGCGGGGCGCGCCGCTTTGCGGCCGAAATGAATCGCTACGGCGCCGAACCCGGCGATGCGGAAATTCGCCTCGGCGAAACCGGCCTCGCGCATCATCGCGGCGATGCGCTCGGCGTCGGGATGGATGCTGAGCGACTGGAACAGGTAGCGGTAGGCGGCATACTTGCGTCCGATGACGACTCCCAGCAGCGGGACGACCGACGCGATATAGAGCGAAAACGCGCGGCGCATCGGCCCGCGTGGCGGCGTCAGATCGAGACAGGCGAGCCGTCCGCCCGGCTTGAGCACGCGATACAACTCGGCGAACGTCGCGCCCAAGTCCGCGACATTGCGCAACATGAAGCCGTTCACGATGCAATCGAAGGTTTCGTCGGCGAACGGCAGCGCCATCGCATCGCCGACGCCTAGGCGAAGGCTTCCGCACCCGTCGGTGGCGGCGAATTTGCGTTGCGCCGCGCGGACCATTTCGGCGCAGAAATCCATTCCGATGGTCAGCCGCGCGCCGGCGCGATCGAGTTCGCGCGCCAATTCGCCGGTGCCAGTAGCGATGTCCAAAGCGATCCCGCCCGACGGTTCGACCATCGCGACGGTCTGGCGCCGCCAGCGCCTATCCAACCCAAGCGTCATCAGAGTATTGATCGTGTCGTAGCGAGGCACGATACTGGCGAACATCAGGCGAATTCGATCGGACTTGGTGTCCCCGCGAAACTTTAGAGACGCGTCGGGAAGATTATTCTGACTGGCGGCGATCACGTGGGGAATTATAGGCGTTAAGCGGCGCCTGGCGAAAACCTGGAGTTCTCAGGATTATTCGCTCAGGCTTGGAGAGGCGTCGATGGAAAACCAAGCTGTTACAGTATATGGGTGACAAAAGTTAAAAGTTGTGCTACGAATCGGCCAAGGTTTGGGATTTGTGATTTTTTCCGTGATTTCTTAAAAGAGGATCAAACGCCTGAGGCGACGTCGGCGATAACGAGCAAATATTATCTTTGTCGCGAATAATTGGGCCATATTCACGATATTTTGACTGAAATTCGCGGCAATCTGAATATTCTGGCATGTAATAACGTTACGTGTTGAGATATCTCGTGCGAAATGTGATGATTTCGCCAGGAATCACGTCCGGTTCGATGGAGATTACCGATGTTCGTTCATTTTGACCGGGACAGAACCGAGAAATGCGACAACTGCGGCGTGCTCGGCACCATCATGCACATGTCGGTCGAGCGATTCGACGCGACTCTCAATCTCTGCGTCGGATGTTTCGGCGCGCTCACTCGCGCTTTTCAAAATGCCTCCGCGAAGCTTAGAATCGAGCCTGTCGAGTATCGCGAGCTCTAGTTTTCGGCCCGCGATGAACAGGCATTACGATGGCGTTTCGATGGTTCCGCCGTCAAACTGGCGGCCGCAGGTGCAAACACCTTGCGGTAATTCCCAATTCTCTCCGCGGCCGTAACCCAAGCTTCTGGCCGGTGGGCGACGGCCGCACCCATTTCGACGGATTGTGCGACTATTGCAAACGTGACGTTTGGCGCCACGCCCTGCCCGACGAAGATCCGCCCTGGCGGTTGACCGAAAACGAAGATTGCGGATGCGTTAAGTTCAACGTCCGCCATTCCCAACCGTAACCAGGCAGCTCGCGAGCATAGCGCCGCCGACAATGTCTCCGCACCGTCGAACCGCTTTCGCGATTATTTACAGCCGCGAACGGCCCGCCGCTGGCGCTATCTAGCGCCGTTCGAATTGCTTCGCTCCATAGAGAATCGACCGCGCCTTCTCGTCGAGCGGCTGCTGCGGCAGGTCCGCCATCACCGCCATCCCGCGCTTGACGGCCTCGCGCGCGCCGATCGCGTCGAGCCAGCGTTTCAGATGCGGCCGGCTTTCAAGCTGCTCTGGTTCGCGGCGGATTCCCACGACCCATGGATAGCAGGCGATGTCGGCGATCGAATAATCGCCGGCGAGGAATTCGGCTTCCGCCAGCCGGCGGTCCATCACGTTGCACAAGCGGCGGGTTTCGTTGGTGTAGCGATCGATCGCATAAGGAATTTTTTCTGGAGCGGCGCGCAGAAAATGGCCGCGCTGGCCGAACATCGGGCCGACGTTCGCCATCTGGAACATCAGCCACTGGATTACGGCGTAACGTCCGCGCGTGTCCGCCGGCATCAGCTTGCCGCTCTTTTCCGCCAGATACATCAGGATCGCGCCCGACTCGAAAATCGCGAACGGCGCGCCGCCGGGCCCGTCCGGATCGACGATCGCGGGCATCCGGTTGTTCGGGCTGATTTTGAGAAATTCAGGTTTGAACTGTTCGCCCTCGCGGATATTGACCGGAACGATTTTGTAGGGCGTCGCGGTCTCTTCCAGGAAAATCGTGATTTTCTGTCCGTTAGGCGTGGGCCAATAGTGGAGTTCGATCATGATGCACCTTCCTCGCGCTTTGCCGACAGCTTCGCCGCGCTGGCCTGCCGCCGTCAAGCGTCCGATCGCGGGCCTGCGGGGTATTGGAGATTGTGGCCGGTCTGAAAACGTCCCTATGATTAACAGGTTGAAGTCGGTTAAATTCCTCGCGGCGGTTCGACAATAGGATGTTCAATGAAACCGGCGATCGCATTACCGATCGCTTTGCCGGTTGGTTAACGTCGCGATATCGAGCGGCGCTGGATGCGCCGCGTCCGCGGTCGGCGGAGTTTCTCCTCCGGCGCTATAAATTGGCGGAGCGCGAACTCGATTCAGTTGAATTGGATCCGGCGTCCTGAGGCCGCGCCGCTAATTCTCATTGACTAGCGGGAGGAAAAGATTCGGATGAAATCGCTTCAGACTGCCGGCGGCCCGTTCTTCGAGGATCTCGAAATCGGGATGAGAGCGGACGACGCGCCTTCGGTGACGTTAACCTCAGGCCTTGCGGCGCAGCATCAGACGATTGTGGGCGACAGAATGCGCCTCGCCCTGGACCGAGAGCTGGCGGAGGCGGTTACCGGCGGACCGATCGCGCATCCCGCGCTCGCCTGGGACGTGGTGATCGGCCAATCGACGCTCTTCACGCGGCGCGTGATCGCGAACCTCTTCTACCGCGGACTCGCGTTCAGGCGTTTTCCGAACATTGGCGATACGCTCCACACGACCACGGAGGTGGTTGGACTCAAGCAAAATCGGGGACGGCCGGGACGGCCCGCGACCGGCCTTGGCGTATTGAGAATACGTTCGGTTGATCAAGCCGGCCGCGAAGTACTCGATTTCCGGCGCTGCGCGATGTTTCCGCTGCGCGACCCGTTGGGCAAAACGCCCCATCAGGCTGAGCTTGATTCAGTCTCTTCCGATTTGGATTCAGGCGCGCTCAAGACGCCCATTTCCGGCTGGCGCCTCGCGGAATTCAAGCGGCGCGCGCCCGGTCTTCATTTTGATGATTTGACGGAAGGGACCGTCTGGGAGATAGCGGGGGGCGATGTCGTGTCTTCCGCGCCCGAGCTGGCGCGGCTGACGCTCAATCTCGCGATGGTCCATCATGACGCCGCGGCGAGCCCGGCCGGACGTCTGGTCTATGGCGGCCACACCATTGGAATAGCGGCGGCGCAAGCGGCGCGCGCGCTTTTCAATCTGGTCGCGATTATCGGATGGCACGGATGCGATCATCTTGGGCCGGTGCGCGAAGGCGATACGCTTCGCAGCACGCTCGAGCTCGAAAAGCGCGAGCCGTTCGCGGAGGGCGGCGGGTTCGTTCATCTGCGCTCACGGGTCAAGGCCGAACGCGGCGGCGAATCGCACGACGTGCTCGATTGGCGCTTCGTGGGAGCAATGGCGTGAGCGTGATTCAAGCGGGCATGCCGGAAATCTAATTTCGTCCTTCGGCGCGGCGCCGCTGCGCGGGATGGCTTGCGGCCTTCGGCATAGCTTACGCCCGCCGGCGCTTAAATCGTTTGGTGCTGGCGATCAAAGGCGAGGTCGGCTAAAGAGACGGCGAACGCGCCGATCGCGCCAGCGATCCTGAACGCCAGAAAGGAATCGAGATGCATACTGTGAAATTCGGATTGTTCCTGCCGACCAGCGATTTTCCGCAAGCGCGCGCGGCCGCGGAATGGGCCGATGCGAACGGATTTTATTCCGTCTCGATGAACGATCACTTTTTCTCGCCGTTGGGCGCGCCGCAGACGCCGCAACTGGAGTGCTTTTCGACTCTAAGCGCGATCGCGGCCGTCACCAGGAACGTCAGGCTCGCGCCGGCCGTGACCGCCATCGGGTTTCGCACGCCGCCGATGCTCGCCAAGATCGCCTCGACGCTCGACCATCTGAGCAACGGCCGCCTGATCATGGGAATTGGAGCCGGATGGCAGCGGAACGAGTACGACGCTCACAACTATCCGTACCCGGATAATCTCGAACGAATCGCGCAGCTCGCCGACGGTATTCGCCTGCTAAAGGCGATGTGGACGCAGGATGTGCCGACCTATCGCGGAAAGTACTTTCAGGTTGAGAAGGCGTACAACAACCCCCGGCCCATTCAGAAGCCGCATCCGCCGATCATGATCGGCGGATCGGGAGCGAAAATCCTTGAGCTGGCGGCGCAGGAAGCTCAGGCGATCAACATGATTCCGCCGATCGTCAACGGCAAGGATTTTATCCAGGATCCGATGGCGGCGGTTAAATTCACCAAGCCGGTGCTGAAGAAAAAGATCGAGAAGTTGCGGAGCCTGCTTCAAGCGGCGCATCGGCCGCCCGACGCGATCGAGCTGGGCGTGATTTGCATGGCAAGCATCGCGCGCAGCAAGGCCGAGGCAGACGAGGCGCTGGCGCGAACGGCGAAGGGGATGGGTTATCCCGACGTCGAATCGGCGCGCAATTCGCCCGTGCTGCTGGCGGGCACCCCGGACGAAGTGAGGCGTGAGTTGCGATCGCGGGTTGAGGAACTGGGCGTTACCTACTACATCGTATTTCCGTCGTCGCGCGAATCCGGCGATCTGCTGGTCAAAGAGGTGATGCCCGAGTTTCGATCGCGCGGAAACTAGGCGGTCACAGGCGGGAACGGCGGCTTAGCGCCGTTCCCATGGCGTCACGCGCTTCGCTCGAACACGCCAACTCAATGCCATCCCGGCCTTGCGGCGGCTGGCGTCTTCAGCGCGATTACAAGGAAGCGTACAGCGCTTCGATCAGCCGCGCTGGCCGCGGATCGAGCAGCGGTTCATTGCCCATCTGATTCATAACGTATCCGAATCCGATTTTGGCGTCGGGATCGGCGAAGCCAATGGAGCCGCCGGCTCCTGGATGTCCGAACGCGCGAGGATTCGGTCCCATCATCGCGCCCGGTTGCGAAAGCATGAAGCCAAGGCCGAAGCGCGTGGTCAGCGGAAGCACGGCGTCGGGACCGTACGATTGTTCAATATAGCACCGCTCGATCTCCGGCAGGCCGAAAATTTTTGCGCCGTCAACTTCTCCGCCGCGCGCGAGAGCTCCATAGATGCGCGCAAGGGCGCGGGCATTGGCGTGGCCGTTGGCGCCTGGAATTTCCGCGGCGCGCCAATCCCGCGAATTGGTCGTTTCCTGCGAAAACATCGTGGGCGGATTGAAAAGCGCGGCGTAGCCGACCGACGACGGGTTTCCGGCGATGTCGGCGAAAATGTTGCGTTCGCCGGGCTTCGGCGCCGGGGCATAGAGAATATCCGCAACCCGTGCGTCGAACTCCGGCCCTATCCCGATGTGCGCGTCGGCGCCAAGGGGGTTGGCAATCTCGTCGCGGAAATAGGCGCCGAGGCCTTTGCCGCTGATGCGCCGGACAACCTCGCCGACCAGCCAGCCGAAGGTGATCGCATGGTAGCCGTGCCGTGAGCCGGGCGGCCACCACGGTTCTTGCCGCGCCAGCTCGGTAGTTACTTTGTCCCAGTTGAAAAGATCTTCGTGCTTAAGCGGCGCGCGGATTGCGGCGAGTCCGGCGCGATGGTTGAGCAAAGCGCTTACAGGTATCGTGGCCTTCCCGCCCGCGGCGAATTCCGGCCAATATTTCGCGACCGGCGCGTCGAGGTCGAGTTTGCCCTGATCGGCCAGCCGATGCGCGCACATCGCGCACAAACCTTTGGTCGTCGACCAGACGTTTACAAGAGTATCGCGGGTCCATGGCCTGGTTCGATCCTGGTCTGCAAAGCCGCCCCAAAGATCGATCACGCGGCGGCCGTCGATCGTCACGGAGACCGCGGCGCCAACTTCTCCGTGTTCGGCGAAGTTCGCTACGAAGGCGTCGCGGACACGCGCGAACCGTGCATCGCAATCGCCGTGAACGTTTACTTTCGCATCCACACGCACTCTCCTCCAGTACCGGTTTCGGTTACGGAATACTGATGCAGACTCGCACCGATCTCCCGCGCGTGGCAAACGCCCGGTCGGCGGAGAAGCGAATTATCAGGCATTGATTAAAATCGGAATTCCGCGCGCGACAGCGAGGATTGCGGAATACCGCCGGATGGCGCCAGTCTGAAGCGGCGCAGCGGGGCAAAAAATTCGGCAAGCTGATGCGGAGAATCCGGATGAGCAAGATTTACGGCGAAAATCACAGGGACTTGCAGAACAGGTTCGATACCATTCGACTGGCCGATCGGGTTGAAGAATTGGTCGTGCGCCCGGAACTTTCGTCCGACCAGAAAAGCTTTATCGAGAGCCGCGACATGTTTTTTCTCACGACCGTGGACCATCGCGGTTATCCCACCTGTTCCTACAAGGGCGGCGTTCCAGGATTCGTGAAGGCGCCCGATTCGAAAACGATTATTTTCCCGAGTTACAACGGCAATGGGATGTTTCTCTCCATGGGCAACATCATGACCAGTCAAAAGGTCGGCCTGCTGTTCATCGACTTCGAGACGCCGCATCGCGTGCGCGTGCACGGCCTCGCCTCGATCGAAAAAGACGACCGTAAGCTTGCGGAGTTCGCGGGCGCGGAGTTGCTGGTGCGCGTCGCCGTCACCGAAACTTTCATTAATTGCCCCCGTTATGTTCACAAATATCAACGGATCGAAACGTCCAAATATGCGCCGGAAGCGGGTTGTCCCGCGCCGCCCGCGCCGCAATGGAAAAGAATCGACGCGATTCAAAATGCGCTGCCTGAACGCGAAAAGAAGCTTGCGGAAGAACTCGGCGGCGCGATTACGTTTCAGGAATATGCGGCGCTCGTCGCCAGGCGCGAGGGCTAGCGAACCGCGTTCAGCGCGTTAAGCGTGGCGCGAAGTTTGCCCGCTTCGGCCGGGCGGCGCGGCGGCTGGAGCTGACTTGCAAGTGGCATGTCTGAAAGGTCAAGCGCGGTGCCGCAAGCGCCTCCAGCGTCATGATGAACGATCGATCGAAGCCGGGAATGAGCTAGCGCAAGGGCGTTCGATCGAAATAGCCGATGCTGAATCACAATCGACGCCCATGCCACAATTCGATCGCCGCGAGGTCCGAAGCGGGAGTTCCGGAACGGGAGAAATGCCTTAAAATCAGTAAGCTCGGAGGAGGAAGGGGCCCGGTGGCCCCACCGGTCTTCAAAACCGGCTTGGCGGCTAATACTGTCGCCGGAGGGTTCGACTCCCTCCCCCCTCCGCCACCGCTTCTTGATCCCTACGCAAGGCGTGATTCGAGGGTCGGCGTTCCGCGCTGATTGACTATCCGGTTCCGAAAAAAATGGTCCCGAGCGAATCACCTTGCCGTTTCAGAGACCGCAGTCTTCTCGCGATAAACGAGGTAGTAAATCAACGGCACGACCACGAGCGTGAATGCGGTCGACGCAAAGATGCCGAAGATAAACGACCACGCGAGGCCCGAGAAAATCGGATCGAGCGTGATCACGGCCGAGCCGAGCATCGCCGCGCCGGCGGTCAGCGCAATCGGCCGCAGGCGGGTCGCGCCCGCGGATAAAATCGCCTCTTCGAGCGGTTGGCCGGCGGCAAGTTCGCGATGGATGAAGTCGATCAGAATGATTGAATTGCGCACGACGATGCCGGCCAGGGCGATCATGCCGATCATCGCGGTCGCCGTGAAATAGACCGGGTCGGCATAGCCGCCGATCGTTCGGCTGGTAATCAGATCGAGCAGGAAAAAGCCTGGCATGATGCCGATCATCGTCAATGGAATCGCCGCCATGATGATCAGCGGCATCGCCAGCGATTCAGTCTGCGCCACCAGAAGAACGTAAATAAAAAAGAGCGCCGCGCCGAACGCGATTCCCAGGTCGCGAAAAACCGTGACCGTGATGTTCCATTCGCCTTCGCCGGTCCAGACAATTTGATAATTGCGCGGAACGAGATTCTTGGTGCGGCTTTCGAGCCACAGAACCTCGTTGACCGGCTGATGCCGGCGGTGTCCGCCGTGACCATCGCAACCTCGCGCAAGTCCTTTCGGTAAATCGGCTGTTCGGCGACGGTCCGGCGGAATCCGCCGATCTCGCCGATCGGTATCAAAGCGCCGTCGGAGGCGCGCACGCGCACGGCCTCGAGCGCCGCGAGATGCGAACGATCCGCCAACGGCATCCGCAACTCGATCGCCAGCGGATCGCGCTCCGTTTCAGAGTGGATGGTCGCCGCGCGGTCGCCCCCTACCATCATGGCGAGCGTCTGCGCGACCTCGGCCGTCGTCACGCCGTGCATCGCGGCCTTTTCGCGATCGATCATATAGTGAAGGCGCGGCTGAGCGGCGATCGAAAAATCGTCGCTATCGACAATTCCATCCGTATGCTCGAAAACCCGGCGCAATTCCCGGCTGTATTCAATAAGCTGTCCATATTCGGCTGCGGGCGGGCCGTAAATTTCGGCCACCACCGTTTCCAGCACGGGCGGTCCCGGCGGCATTTCGACAATCTTCAACTTCGCCCCGTCCCGTTTCGCGATCGCATCGACCAGCGGCCGGATCCGAAGCGCAATTTCATGCGATGATTGCTCCCGCTTCGCTTTCGGCGCGAGGTTGATCCGGATATCGGCCTGATACGGTTCGCGGCGCATGTAGTAATGCCGCACCATGCCGTTGAAATCGAAAGGCGACGACGTTCCGACATAGGTTTCGAAGCTGGTCACTTCGGGAATGCGGCTGAGCAGCCGGCCAAAATCGCGCACGGTCGCGTCGGTCGCTTCCAAAGGCGTGCCCTCCGGCATGTCGATGACCAGTTGCAGTTCGTTCTTGTTGTCGAACGGCAGCATCTTGACCGGTACGAGTCCGAACACGACCAGCAATACCGATCCGATCAGCGCGCCGACCATTCCAACCAGAAAAATGCGCGCCCGACGGGGACTGTCGAGCAGCGGCTTGAGAATTCGCGCATACCAGCGCCGGATCGCCACGGTTTCGTCCTCGGCCTCCGTCGCCGGGCCTGTAGTGTCGTGATTGCGCCGCAGCAGATGATATGCTGCCCACGGCGTGATCGTGAACGCCACGATCAGCGACATGAGCATCGCGAGCGGCACGTTGAACGGCATCGGCCGCATATACGGCCCCATCATGCCGGTGACGAACAGCATCGGGATGAACGAGGCGATTACGGTGAAAGTCGCGAGAATCGTGGGCGGGCGAACTTCGTCCACGGCCGTCAGGGTCGCCTCGCGCGGCGGCAGTTTGCCGAGGCGGAAATGGCGATGGATATTCTCGACGTCGACGATCGGGTCGTCCACCAGCAGGCCGAGCGAAAGAATCAGCGCGAAGAGCGTGACGCGATTGATCGTGTATCCGGCGAGCAGATTTCCGACGAGTGTGATAGCGAGCGTGACCGGCACCGCGATCGCCACGATCAACGCCTCGCGCAGGCCGAGCGAAAACGCCAGCAGCACCACGATGATCGCGACGGCGATCAGCAGCTCGCGTACCAGTTCATTGACTTTCTCGTTGGCGGTTTCGCCGTAATTGCGCGTTATCAGCGCGTGAACGTCGGAAGGAATGGCGACGCCTTCGAGCGCCTGCACTTTCGCGATCAGCTCCTCAGCCACTGCCACCGCGTTCGATCCGCGCCGTTTGGCGAAAGCGATCGTGACCGCGGGATAGAAGCGCCCGGGCGCGCCGACCGCGGCGTTGCGTATCTGTCCCGGTTCGGCCGGAATCAGATCGCGCGCCGGGCCGAAACCGACGTCAGTGTATGTGACCGGCTCGGCCGGACCGTCGACGACGCGGGCGACATCCTTAAGGTACACCGGGTGGCCGTTGCGAACGGCGACCACCAGGTTCGCTGCCTCGCTGGCGTCTTTCAAAAACGGACCCGCGTCGAGCAGTATTTCGTGATTCGCGCGGGCGAACTCGCCTGCCCGCAAGTTGGCGTCAGCGCCGCGCAGCGCCTGCGCGACTTCCAGCGACGCCAAACCATGGCCGGCGAGCCGGCCGGCGTCGAGCAAGACGCGCACTTGCCGCGGCCGTCCGCCTACAACAAACGAGCGTCCGGTGTCCGGCGCCTGCTGCATCAGATGCAAAATTTCGTCGGCGACGCGCCGCAACGCGGCATCGCTTTCGCGTTCGCTCCAGAGCGTAACCGTCAGAATTGGCACGTCGTCGATCGAGACTGGTTTGACAATCCATCCGGTGACGCCGGGCGGTACGGCGTCGCGATTGGATTCGAGTTTGTTGTAGATTTGAACGAGGCTCTTGGTCTGGTCGTATCCGACCTGGAAGCGCACCGTCACCATCGCCATTCCCTCTCTGGAGACGGAGTAAATATGCTTGACGCCCTCCATTTCCCACAGGCGCTTTTCCAGATTGATGGTGACCAGATTTTCAACTTCGGCGGCGCTTGCGCCCGGCATCGAGACGATAATGTCGGCGAGCGGCACGGAAATTTGCGGGTCCTCCTCGCGCGGCGTAACCATCAGCGCCGTCAAACCGGCGGCGAGCGACGCCGCCAACAGCAACATCGAGAGATTCGATCCCAAAAAGAGATCGACGATTCGCGCGGTGAAACCGAATTTTGGATGCGATTCGCCGTTCATATCACGCTTGGTGCGCGGCGAATCGGCAGTGAGCCGGCCGCCACGGTACGACGCTTCTAATTCGTCTGCGCAGCACCCGTTTGCCCTGCGATCGTCTGCGATCGAGAGTGGACGAGCAGTACTTTTTCTCCGGGATTAACGCCCGCAAGGATTTCAATCCGATCGCCGAAGCGTCTGCCGATCGAAACCATCCGCACGACGGTCGCGCCGCGCTGATAAATGCGAAGCGACGTCAGTTGCCCGACCCGGACCACCGCGTCAGCCGGTACGGTCAGGACCGTCTCCGTCCCTGACGTGAACGTCGCGCGCGCGAACATCCCCGGCCGCAGATTGGCGGCGGAGGGCAACATGGCGCGCACCAGAAAGGTGCGGCTGCGCGGATCCGCGGCGGGCACGATTTCGTTCACGCTGACTTCAAGGTTCGCGCTCGCGGCGTCGATCGAAACGGCGAGCGGCTGGCCGATGCGAATCTGCCGGGCCAACGCTTCAGGGACCTCCAATTCCACGCGCATCGCGGATTCGTTGTAGAGCCGCACCAGCGGCTGACCCGGCATCGCCAGGTCGCCCCGCTCGACCATCCGCTCGATTACAACGCCGTCGGCCGGAGACTTGACCGTCGCGTACGCCAGCGCCGCTCGCGCTTGCGCGACGGCGGCGCGCGCCTGTTCGGCGCGGCCGGCGGCGGCGCGATATGCGGCTTCCGCCGTGTCGCGCTCGCTCGCTGTCACCGAGCCGCGAGGATAAAGCGCGGCATAGCGGGATTCATCGGCGCGCGCACGCGATAATTCGCCGTTCGCGGCGGCCAGCTCGCCTTCGGCCTGCGCCAGTCCGGCGCGCAAATCGGCGGAATCGAGCGTGACCAGCGTCTGGCCGGCGCGCACTCGTTCGCCGGCGTGAACCTCGACCGCGACGACTCGCGCCGCCACCCGGCTCGCGGCGGCCACCGGAAATCGCGATTGCACCGATCCGATGACTTCGTGGCGAATCGGTTCGGTTTCGCGAAGCGCCTCTCCCAGCGGCGCTTGCGGCGCCGTCGCGGTACCGGTCGCGGCCAGGCCCGGCGCGATTCGACCGCTCTCCAGCCAACGCGCGCCCAGCCACAAAATTACGAGTCCGGCCAACACCGCCGCGGCGATCCGGCCGCGCGACAGCTCGGCCATGCGATTCGATTCCGGCGCCATTCAGGGTTCCTTTAGTTCGTAGGGATCGGAGCCGGTGGCGAGGTTGACGGCGGCGCGATCGACGGCCACGTTGATTTCCGAACCGACCAGCCGCATGTCGGCCTGCTCGCGCGCTGTTTCGGCGTCCAGCACGGCGACGTTCGGCGCCAGTCCGGCGCCGTAGCGGTCATCCAGGATGCGCAAGGCGTCGCGCGCGTAACCGACGTCGCGCCGCGCCACGACAAGGCCTTCACGCGCCGCCTCGAGCCTTCGCCACGCGGTCGAGACCTGCAGGCGCACCGCCTCGTCAAGGTCGCGCGCCAAAGCCTCGATCCGATTGAGCCGCGCCGCGGCTGCATCCACCCGCGCCCGCGACGCCAATCCATTGAACAAATTGAGCCGCGCATTGACGAATACTCCGGCGTTGTTGCCCGCGCGCATCAGCGTCTTCGAATCGTTCTCGTAAACGCTGGCCACGGTTATCGTCGGCATGTAGTCGGCGCGCGCGATCGTAATCTGCTGGCGCGCCTCCGCGATTCGCGTGCGGGCCGCATGCAGCTCGGGCCGCGCCGCGACCGCCCGCGCGATCAGCGCCTCGAGCGGCTCCGCGACGCCGGCCGCCGCGGCAAGTTCGGGCGGATTTTCGAGCGGCGCGAAGCCCTGATCCTCGGCGCCAAGGACGTGGCCGAATTCGTCGCGCGTGATCGCCACTCCGCTCGCCGCCTCGATACGCTGCTGGTCGACGCGCCCACGACTTGCCCGCAGCACGTCGGAATTTACCGCCAGCCCGTGATGATACCGGTCCTGCGCGACGGCCAGATGCGCGCGCGCGGCGGCCAGCGCGCGGTCCACCACGGCCACGCGCCGCTCGGCCAGCACGGCGGCGTAATAGGCGCGGATCGCGTCGAACTCGACCCGCTGCCGCGCCTCGGCTTCCTGCCAGCGCGCGGCTTCCGCGTTCAATCCGGCCGCCCGCCACGCCGCCAGCAGCCGTCCGCCCGCGAAAACCGGGAACGACAGCGTCACGTCGCTTTGAAAATTCGAGAAGAACCCCGGATGGTTCAGCGAATTGAGCGCGAAATCGCTCGCGGCGAAATCCTGCTGCAGCAACAGATCCGAGAAAACTTGCACGGGATTGTCGGTCGCCGAATAGTTCTCGCCCGCGTCCAGATGCGGAATCATCGCGCCCCGCGCGACGTCGGTTTCGGCCTCCGCCGCCGCGCGATCGAAGCGCGCCGCCGCCAGCCCGCGATTCCGCCGCAGCGCGATCGTTACCGCTTCCTGGAGCGGGATGCGGCGCAGCGCCGCGCCGTGCGCCGCGCCCGCCGTCATCGCGATCGCCGCCACCACGAGCGGCCCGATCCGCAGCCTCATCGCCGCGTTCCTCACGAATGCGCGCTTGCGGCTCCCGCCGCGCCCGGGTCGCCCGCCGGCCGGGTCACGCCGAGCTTGCGCAGGATATCCTCCATCAGGCACCAGCGCGTCAGCGCCGACTGGAACAGGTTCGCGCCGACGAACAGCGTGAACCACAGCCAGTAGCGGCTCTGGAAGTAGCTGAGCGCGACGCTCAGGATGATAAACGTTCCCGCGATTAACCGGATCCATCGTTCCGACGACATGGCGATTTTCCTCCGTTTCAAGACTGTGCCCGGCGGCGCGGTTTGAAAAGCAAAAAGCCCTCCGCCGGGCTCGCTCCGTTGCTTTGCGCTTTCATTTCAATTAATCAATCGATAAATTGAATAATTAATAAAATTTCCAGCCGATGTCAAACGAAAATCCCTCCCTCGCGATGTTCGCCCAGTTCGCCGCCGTCGCCCGCGCGCTCGGCCATCCGCATCGGCTCGCCCTGATGCAACTGATGGCGCAGGGCGAATGCGCCGTCGAAACCCTGGCCGAACGCTCAGGCCTCACCGTCGCCAACGCTTCGCAGCATCTTCAGCGCCTGCGCCGCGCGGGATTGGCGGTCGCGCGCAAGGACGGCCAGCGCGTCTATTACCGGATCGCCGGCGATTCCGTGCTCAGCCTGCTCGCCGATCTCCGCCGCATCGCGGAGCGCAATTTGGCCGAGGCGCGCCAGCTTGTTCAGACTTACTTCGAGCGGCGCGACAGCCTCGAGCCCGTTACGCGGCGCGAGTTGCGGCGCCTGATGCGCGTCGGCGGCGTGACCGTGCTCGACGTGCGCTCGCCCGAGGAATTCGCCGCCGGCCATCTGCCTGGCGCGGCCAACATTCCCGTGCGCGAACTCGAACGGCGGCTCAAGTCCCTGCCGCCGTCGCAGCGCGTCGTCGCCTATTGCCGGGGCCCCTACTGCATTTTTTCGTATGAAGCGGTCGCCCTGCTGCGCGAGCATGGCTACGACGCGCGCCGGCTCGAGGACGGCTTCCCCGAATGGCGCGCGGCGCGGATGCCGGTCGAATCAGGCGGCGGCGCCGCGCGCGCGGCGCGGAAACGATGATCGCCGCGCAAGCGCAGCGAATCGCTGTCATCTGAACCGCCGCTGGGGCAAAGTGGAATTGCTATGGCGGCGCTTCACGCGCGCTGCGTGCCGGAGCAGCCAGAATGAAACCTTTGCCTCATCAATACGAAGCGCGGCTCGTGGGCGGAAGCGAAGGCTATGCGACCGTCGCGTCGGCCGGCCTGCCTGACTTGCGCGTCGCGCCCCCGGCGGATTTCGACGGGCCCGGCGACGCCTGGAGCCCCGAGCATCTGTTGCTCGCCTCGGTCGAAGCCTGCTTCATGATGACGCTGCGAGCGATCGCGCGCGCCTCGAAATTCAGCTTCCTCGCCATCGAAATGGCGGGCGAGGGAACGGTCGATCGCAAGGATGGTGCGACCCGCTTCACCGCGATCGTGCTGCGCCCGCGGATGACGGTCGCGGACGGAACCGATCGCGACAAGGCGCTGCGCCTGATGGAAAAGAGCGAGAAGGCCTGCCTGGTTTCGGCCTCGCTCAATTTCGCCGTGCGTCTGGAACCCGAGGTGCTGGTCGGACGAGATGGCGGATGCGGCGCGCCTAGCGCATCCGCCGCAGCGCTGGAACCTTGACGAAATCCAGGGCCGCTAGAAAGAGGACGCAAATCCCGAGCGCCGCCCCGACCGTCGGCGCCGGCAGCGGCGCCATCAGTACGCCTTTTACCGCCATCGCGCAGATCACGACGATATCGGCGGCCGACGCGAGCAGCATCCAGCCGCTCGGCCGCGATTTCCAGAAATGGCCGCGCTCGCGCACCAGGTAGACCATCCCCTGCCCAGTGAACACTAGCACGATGAAATCCAGCGTTTGCAATTGCGGCGTCGCCATCCCCATTGCGTCGCGCCCGTAGAAATAAAGGAACAGCGACAGCGCCAGCACCCCCGCGCCCATCGTGAGTCCGGCCGCCATCAGCTCGGCGATTCGCCAGCGGTCGGGCGTACGCGAGAATGAAACATTGTCGGTCGCGATCGACATCGTCACGAAATCGTTGGCGAACAGCAGCAGCACGATCAGCAGCGGCGTGACCACGAACGATCGCGTAAGCATCACGCCCAGGCTCAGGAACAGCCCGATCTGCACCGTCTTGATGATTTTGTTGAGCGTGTAGGTCAGCATCCGCTGGTAGATGCGGCGGCTGGTCTCGACCGCGCCGAGCATGTCGGTCAGGCCCGGATTGGTCAGCACCAGGCTGGCGGAGGCCTTGGCCACGTCGGTGGCGCTCGCCACCGCGATTCCGACTTCCGCCTGGCGCAAGGCGGGCGCGTCGTTGACGCCGTCGCCGGTCATCCCGACCACGGCGCCGGCGCTTTGCAGCGAACGAATCAGGTTGAATTTATCTTCTGGGAAAACGCCCGCGAGCACCGCGCAGTCGAGCGCGATCGACGGGTCGCGGCGAATTTCGCCGGCGTCGCAGACGCGCCCTTCGATGCCGATTTCGTGTGCGACGGCGCGCGCGGTCCCGAGGCCGTCTCCGGTCACCATCGTCACCCGCACGCCAAGGTCGTTCAATTTGCGAACCAGCTCGCGCGAATCCGGCCGCGGCGGATCCTGCAACGCCAGCAAACCCGCCACGCGCATCGCGCCCGCCGCTCCGGCGGCGACCGCCAGCACGCGGCATCCGCCGGCCGCCAGCCGCTCGACGTCGGCGTTGAATCCGTCTGGCGCCGCGGCGCGCGCCGCGACCGCCTGCGGCGCGCCTTTGACCGCGTCGATGCTTTTCCCGTTTTCCGCGATCGTCGCCGCCGCCGTTTTGGTCGCGGGATCGAACGGGACAAACGCCGTGCGGCGGGCTCCGTCGGCCGCGGCGCCGGCCCGCTCCAGAATCGCGAGATCGATCGGATCCTGCGTGGCGGCGTCGCTGGTCAGCGCCGCGTAACGCAGCAGCTCGTTTTCGCTGAACGGCGCGTATGCATTCGACGCGACCAGCGCGAGCCGGTTTTGCGTCAGCGTGCCGGTTTTGTCGGTGCACAGCACGTCCATCGCCGCCGCTTCCTCGATCGCCGCAAGGCGCGTCGCCAGCACGCCGCGCCCGGCCAGCTCGATCGCGCCGAGCGTCGTCGCCAGAGTAAACGTCGCCGGCAGGGCGACCGGCACCGACGCCACCATCAGAATCAGCACGAAGGGCAGCGCGTCGCGCATCGGCAGGCCGGCGATTATCGCGAACGCCAGCACGGCCGCGGCCAGCGCGCCGTCCATTGCGACCAGCGCCTTCACGATGCTGAAAATGACGGTTTGCAGATGGCTCGGCGCGCGCGCGGCGCCGACCAGTTCGGCGGTTTTGCCGAAATAGGCGCCGGCGCCCGTCGCGATTACTTCGCCGCGCCCCTCGCCGCGTTTGATCAAGGCGCCGGCGTATGCAGTCTGGCCGGGGCCGGCCTCGACCGGCAGCGATTCGCCGGTCAGCATCGATTGGTCGATAAGCAGCGTTCCGTCGGCGAGCGCGATATCGGCGGGCGCGATATCGCCCATCCGCAAATAGACGAAGTCGCCCGGCACGAGTTCTTCGGCCGGGACCTGTCCCCAGCGCCCGTCGCGCATCACGCGGGCGTTGATCTGAAGCCGCTGACGCAGCATTTCGAGCGCGCCGCGGGCGCGTCCCTCCTGCGTCAGGCTGAGCATCGCGTTGAAGACCAGCAGCGCGCCGATCACGATGGCTTCGACCGGCTTGCCCATCGCGAGTTCGAGCGCGACCGTCGCTTCGAGCATCCATGGCACCGGCGCCCAGAATTTGGCGAGTATCGCGAGGAGGGGATTTGTCTTCCGCTCGGCGACCGCGTTGGGCCCGAAGCGTTCAAGCCGCGCCCGCGCCTCCGCGCTGGTCAGCCCCCGCCGCCCGCCCGCCGTGTCGGATTGATTGGTCGCCGTCGCCTCGCCCGCCATTGCATCCTCACCGTATCTCCAAATTCACCCCGCCCAAGGATTGCCCGGTAGTGTCAGTCCGTGCCGCAGCCGAGCTTGAATCTTATTGAGGGAACTTGGGATTGCCGGCCGAAAATTCTATCTGGCGCGATCGAGCGCTTTGCGCACCGGATGGTCCGGTGGCAGTGCGCAGAGACCGTCGCTTTCGATCTTGAGCGCGCAGTTGAAGCGCGCGCGAAAATTTTCCAAAGCGATCGCCGCTGTCAGTTCGACAATTTGTTCCGTGGTGAACAGCTCGCGCACTTCCGCGAACGCCTCTTCGCTCACGTCGCTTGGCGTGCGCGTCATCCCTTCGGCAAGCCGCAGCACCGCTTTCTCGCGCTGGTCAAAATGACGGCTGCTCTCGAATGACGCAAGGTCATCCAACTGCTCGCTTCTGATTCCCACCTCGTTGCCTACGGCAGCGTTGATATCCACTCAGAACGGACATCCGATCATCTGCGCCGCGCGCAGCGAAGCCATCGACTTGAGGCGGCCTTCGATCGTTCCCGTCGCTCCGATCGCCACGCCAAGATTGGCCGCCGCCAGCATGATTTCCGGCCGATGCGCCATCACGAGATTCGGCGTGATTACGCGGCCAAATCGCTTGATGCTTCTTTCAAAGATCGGCTTGAGATTGTCGGGCGCCGTTTCGGGATCGATCCCCTTAATGCGCATGTTCGGCGTTCTCCCGCGAATAAATTCTCTCTCGCCGCATGGCCGCGGCCGGCAATCCGAAGGCGACGCGATTCAGGCGACTTTCAGCCCTTCGTTCAGCGAGCCGGAGCGGAAGCCTTTCAAATCGACCGTGACAAAACGGAAGCCCAGCCGTTTCAGTTCGCGATCGACCTCGGCGCGAACCGGTTCGCTGAGCAGCCGCTGAACCTCGCCGCTCTCGACTTCAAGCCGCGCGATTTCGCCGTGATGACGCACGCGCGCCACCCGAAAGCCCATCCGATGCAGCACGCGCTCGCCCTCTTCGACCTGCCTAAGTCCCTCGGGCGTGATCCGCGAGCCGTAGGGAAAGCGCGACGACAGGCAGGGCGAGGCCGGGCGATCCCAGGTCGGCAATCCCAGCGCGCGCGACAGTTCGCGCACGTCGGCCTTGGTCAGTTCCGCCTCGACCAGCGGATGGCGCACGCGGCGCTCGGTCGCGGCGCGGATTCCCGGCCGGTAATCGCGCAAATCGTCGAGATTGAGGCCGTCCACGATCTCGTCGATTCCGAGTTCGCCGGCCTTGGCGGCGCATACCGTGAACAGGTTGCCCTTGCACAGGTAGCAGCGATCGATCGGGTTCGCGGCATAGCCGGGAATTTCGAGTTCGTTCGATTCGATCACCAGATGCCGCGCGCCGATCGCCGCGGCCATCTCGAGCGCCGTCCGCCGGTCGTCGTCGGGCATCGTGGGCGAAGTCGTGGTGAGCGCGATGACCCGATCGCCGATCGTATCGTGCGCGACCTTGAGCACGAAGGTCGAATCGACGCCGCCGGAAAACGCGACGAGCACCGAGCGCATCGGGCGGAAAATTCCGCGCAGCCGTTCCAGCCGTTCTTCTATCGGCGGCGCCGCGCGGCCATTGATTTCGCACGCATTGCCCATCGCCGCGTCAGATCCCCTCGGCTTGAAAGAGATCGGTGGTCAGATAGCGCTCGCCGGTGTCGCAGAAGACGACGACCACCGTTTTGCCGCGGCCCAGCCGTTTGGCGATCTGCAGCGCGGCGCAGCAGTTAGCGCCCGAGGAGATGCCGACCAGAAGGCCCTCCTCGCGCGCGATTCGGCGTGAAAAGAGCGTCGCGTCCTCGTCGCTGACGGCGATCACTTCATCGTAAATTTTTGTGTCGAGCGTGGCGGGCACGAAACCCGCGCCGATTCCCTGAATCTTGTGGAAGCCGGGTTCGCCGCCTTCGAGCACCGGGGAATTTTTCGGCTCGACCGCGACGATCAAGGGTTTGTTCTTAAGATGGTCGCGCAGATAACGGCCGGCGCCGCTGATCGTCCCGCCGGTGCCGACGCCCGCGACGAACGCGTCGATTCGTTCCATCTGCTCGATCAATTCCGGACCGGTGCTCGCGTAATGAATTTCCGGATTGGCGGCATTGCTGAACTGTTGCGGCATATAAAAGCTCGGATTCGCCCGCACCAATTCCTCGGCCTTCGCGATCGCGCCATGCATCCCGCGCGTGTCGGGCGTCAACACCAGTTGCGCGCCGTATGCCGCCAGCAGCGAACGGCGCTCCTCGGACATCGTGTCGGGCATGGTCAGGATCAGCCGGTAGCCCTTGACCGCGCAAACCAGCGCCAGGCCGATTCCGGTGTTGCCCGAAGTCGGTTCGACGATCGTGTCGCCCGGTTTGATTCGGCCGTCGCGTTCCGCCCGCTCGATCATCGCAAGGCAGATCCGGTCTTTGACGCTGCCGCCGGGGTTGTAATTCTCCAGCTTGGCCCAGACTTCGGCGTCGTCGCGGCCCGGCAAGCGGTTGAGCCGGACGACTGGCGTATGACCCACAAGTTCCAGCGGCGAGCGCGCCACGCTAATCGGCATGGTCGGATTCTAGCGGGTTTCGCCACGATTTTGCGACAGCCGGAAGCGTGCGGCGCGTCGTGGATGGTATGCTTGCGGCGATGGCCGATCGCGAATCCAAAGCGCCGCGCCAGTTGATAATTTTTCCGGGCGCGCTCGGCGATTTGCTTTGTGCGGCGCCGGCGATGCGCTTTCTGATGAAGCAGCAACCTCCCGGCGTCGGGGCGGAATTGATGGCGCGAGCGGAACTGGCCCGCTTCGCGATCGGACGGATGGGCTTCGTCCACGGCCATTCGATCGACCGGGGCGAAGTTGGCCAGCTATTCGCCGGCGGCGCGCGCCTTGCGCACGAAGCATCGGCATTCTTCAGCCGATTCGTCGATGTTCGCTCATTTTTCGCCAGCAACGATCCTGATTTCGTCGCGGCGCTGTCGGCTGCGACTGGCGGACGGACGCGCTTTTACCCGTTTCGCCCCGATGGGGCCGGACATATCGCGCGGCTCTATCTGGACGCGGTGGGAGCGCCGCCGGACTTTTCGGGCGCGTTCCGGCTTGAACTTTATCCCGAAGATCTCGATGCGGCACACGAGCGGCTTGCAGCGGCGGGATTGACGCCGGGCGATTATGTGGCGATTTTTCCCGGCAGCGGCGGTGTGGAAAAGAATTGGCCGGTCGAGAATTTCGTCGCGCTGGCGCGACAACTCGCGCCGCCGCTTAAACCGTTGGTGATCCTGGGACCGGCCGAAACCCGGCTCGGGCCGGCATTTGACGGGTTGGAATTGGCGGTCTTATCCGGGCTGGATTTGGCTGAGGTCGCCGCAATCGCGCATCAAGCTGCAGGATTTGTCGGCAACGACTCCGGCGTGAGCCATCTCGCCGCGTCCGTCGGCGCCCCGGGCGTCGCCATTTTCGGCCCGACCGATCCCGCGCGATGGCATCCACAGGGTCGGATTGCGATTATCCATCGCATGCCGTTAGCTATGACAACCGTTGTCGAAGTGATGGATAAGCTCTTCGATGTGATGCGGCGAAACGGTTCCAAGCGTCTTGCGGATGGTTAAAATTGAAACGGAACGGTTGCGCCGAACCCGGCGTCCACCGATTGAAAGCGCGGGAAGAAGAAAAGGCGGAACAGGGCGATGCGCGGCAGGCAGGATGGGGAATTAACCAGGCAATTCGCTGCGCCGCCCGTCCGAAATTGAATTTATGTCGAGTTTTTTGAAAACCACGATCCTTTTGGCCGCCTTGACCGGCATCATCATGCTGATTGGCGGCATGTTGGGCGGCCGCGGCGGTCTCGTAATCGCATTCATCTTCGCGATCGGGATGAACTTCTTCAGTTATTGGTTCTCCGACAAGATGGTGCTGCGGGCCTACCATGCGCAGCCGCTCGATCAATCCAATGCGCCCGAACTATACGGAATCGTGAGCGAACTGGCCGAGTCGGCGCACATCCCGATGCCGCGGCTTTATCTGATTGACAGCGACACGCCGAACGCGTTCGCCACCGGCCGTAATCCGAGGCACGCCGCCGTCGCGGTGACGCGCGGGATCATGCGGATCTGCTCGCGCGAAGAGCTCAAGGGCGTGATCGGGCATGAGCTTTCCCATGTCATCAATCGCGACATCCTGATCAGCTCGGTGGCCGCGACGCTGGCCGGCGTGGTGATGTTTATCGGTTCGATGGCGCGCTGGGGCGCCATTTTCGGCGGCTTTGGCGGACGCGACGAGGACGAGCGGGGAGGGCTGTTCGGGTTGATTTTCATGGCGCTCGTGGCGCCTCTGGCCGCCGCCATGATCCAGCTTGCGATCTCGCGCACACGCGAATACCAGGCTGACGCCAGCGGCGCCCGCCTGACCCATAATCCCCTCTTGCTCGCCAACGCGCTGCGCAAACTCGAGGCGGCCAATGAACGGATGCCGATGCCGGACGCCTCGCCCAGCACGGCCCATCTTTTTATCGTCAATCCGCTCAGCGCCGAAGGCATTCAGCGCATGTTTTCGACCCATCCGCCGATCGAGGAACGGATTCGGCGGCTCGAACAGATGGCTCATTCGGAATGACGCCGATGGAACGCGAAGAAGAAGAGAAGGCGCGCGGTTTCAAAGTCGAAGATCGCCGCCGTTTTTCCTCGGAAGGCGATGTTAAGCCGGAGTTTCGCGATGATTCGCCGTCCGCCGCCGGACGCGGCCAGACCGCGCCCGAAAGCGCGGACTCGTCCAAACCGAACCGCGCGGCGCAGACCGGCGCCACGCCGCACGCACCCGGACCCGAACCAGAGGTGACGTTCGGCGCCTTTCTGGTCGGGCTTTCGACGCAGGCGCTGATGCTGCTCGGCGATATCGCCGATCCCGAAACCGGCGCGGCGCATGCGGATCTCCCCGGCGCGCAGCAGCTTATCGACATTATTGGGATGCTTCAGCGCAAGACGCAGGGCAATCTCGATCGCGACGAAGCGCAATTGATCGAAACCATCCTGTTTGAGTTACGGATGAAATACGTTGAGCGAGCGCGCGCGACGACGCGCTGAGACAATGGCCGGCGGCCGGTCGAAGCATGCGCCCGCGGCAATTCGGGCGCGGCGGATCAGGGGTCTAATCGCAGTCGCGATCCTGGCCGTATCCGCGACGATTTCGCTCGCCGCCCGCGCGGGCGAGCAACCTTTATGGACTGATCTGCACGGCGATACGGTCCGCCCGGCCGGCTCGCTGCCCGACTTCGTGGCGTTGGCGGCGCGCCTGTCGCCGGCCGTGGTGAATATCTCGACGGCCCGCAAAGCGAACGCCGCCGCCGCGCAATCGCCCGAAGCGCAAAGCGATCCGTTCGATCGGTTTGGCGCTCCGTTCGGGCCGCGCGGCGCCCCCGTTCCGCACAGTCTCGGCTCCGGCTTCGTCATCAACCGCGACGGCTACATCCTGACCAACCAGCACGTGATCGCGGATGGCGGCGCGATCGTCGTGACGCTGCAGGACGGCCATGAATTGAAAGCGCGCGTGATCGGGAGCGATGCGAAAACCGATATCGCGCTGCTCAAGGTCGCCGCGCCGTTCGCGCTGCCGGTCGCGCCGCTCGGCGACTCGGACGCGGTCCGCGTTGGGGAATGGGTGATCGCGATCGGCAATCCCTTCGGGTTCGATCATTCGGTGACCGCCGGAATCGTCAGCGCAAAAGGGCGTTTCATACCCGGCAGTTACGACGACTTCATTCAGACCGACGCGTCGATTAATCCGGGCAACTCGGGCGGTCCGTTGATCGATCTGCGCGGCGCGGTGATCGGCGTCAACTCGGCGATTTACACCCGTACCGGTTCAAGCATGGGAATCGGTTTTGCGATTCCGGTCAATCTGGTCAAGCAGGAATTGCCGCAGTTGCTCGCGCGCGGCGCGGTGACGCGCGGCTGGCTCGGCGTGTATATCGAGCCGGTGGACGAACAGGCCGCGCGCGCGGCCGGCCTCGGCGAGCCGCGCGGAGCGATGGTTTCCGAAATTATCGATCATGGTCCGGCGGCCGCGGCGGGACTCAAGCCGGGCGACATCATTGTCGCCTTAGACCATCGCGCGATTCGCGAAGCCCAGGAATTGCCGCTGATGGTCGGTGCGATTCCGATCGGCAAGCGCGCGACGCTTACCGTTATCCGGGGAAAGAAGACGCTGGAGATGCCGGTGACGGTCGCAGCGTCGCGCGAGGCCCAACTGGCCAGCGCCGCCGGCGCGCCCGATGCGAACGCTCCCGAGGCCTTCGGTCTGGACGTTGCGGCGCTCAATCCGGACCTCGCGCACCGGCTGGGAATCGCGCCCTCCAGCGGCGTGATGGTCGCGCAGGTCGCCGCCGGCAGCGAAGCGGATCGGGCCGGATTGCGCGCGAACGACGTTGTGCTCGAAGTCGATCAGCAGGAGGTTTCAGATGTCGCGGGTTTCCGCCGCGCCTTCCGCGCCGGAGGCGGACGCGATATCGTGTTGCTGCTGGTGCGCCGCGCGACCGGCACGCTTTTTATCCCGCTCAGGCGCCAGGGTTGATTTCACGGTGATGCGAATCGGGTTGGGAGCCGTCCGCCGCCATGCCCGCAAGCTAACGGCGGCCGGACGATGAGCGCGGGGCGGATCTTCAAATTCAGCCTGCTCGCGATCGCCGCGCTGGCGCTGTTCGCGCTCGGCCCGGCGCTGTACTGGTTCATCCAGTACTACAATTCGCTTGAGCAGGAAGTGGTCACGCGCTTCGCCGGCAAGCGCTGGACGATACCGTCCCGCATCTATTCCGATTCAACGCTGGTTTATCCGGGCCAGCGGCTCGGCGACCTCGGTTTCATGCAGCGTCTCGCGCGCCTCAATTATCATCCTGCTGCCGCCGCCGGCGAGGTCCGCGATCGCGGCGAATATTATTACGATAAAAAACGCGGCCGGATGCTGCTGTTCCTGCACAGCTTCGCCTATCCCTATCGGAATTTTCCCGGCGAACTGGTCGATATCAAGCTTGGGTCGGACGGCACGATCACGGCGATGGCCGACGCCGTGACGCACGAGCCGATCTATTCGCTGGAGCTCGAACCGGAAATGCTCGGCGCGATCTTTCAGGGCGACTGGGAGCAGCGCCGCCTCGTGCCGCTTTCCGACCTCCCGCCCGCGTTTATCGACGCGATTCTCGCCGCCGAAGACCATCGCTTTTACGAGCATCACGGCATCGACATCGTGCGCATCATCAAGGCGGCGTGGATCGATTTTATCTCGGGGCGGGTGGTGCAGGGCGGTTCGACGCTCACGCAGCAGTTGATGAAGAATTTCTTCCTGACCAGCAAGCGCGATTGGCATCGCAAGGTCAAGGAAGCGCTGATGGCGTATATCGCGGAGCGGCTCTATTCCAAGGACGAAATTCTCGAAAATTATATTAACGACATCTACCTCGGGCAGCGCGGGCAGGAGGGAATCTACGGCGTCTGGGAGGCGTCGGAATTCTATTTCTCCAAGGAGCCGCGCGATCTGAATATCGCCGAGATGGCCACGATCGCCGGCATGATCCGCTCGCCCAACCGCTACAATCCGCTGCGCCACGCGGCGCTTGCGGTCCGCCGCCGCAACGAGGTGCTCGCCTCGATGCTGGCGGACGGCTATATCAGCAAAGCCGCCTACGACGCGGCGGTGACTTCGCCGATGGTCGCGCGCGAGCCGTTCGTCGAAACCAACGACGCGCCCTATTTCGTCGAATACGTGAAACGGGAACTGGCGGAACGCTATCCGCCCTCGGTGCTGAGCGGCGAGGGCCTGCGCATCTTCACCACGCTCGACGTCCATATGCAAAAAGAGGCGCAGCTCGCCGTGCAGAACAATCTCGCCGATCTCGAAGCGCGCCATCCGTCGCTCAGGCGCAAGGAAAAAAGCGAGGAGCTGCAGTCCTGCCTGATCGCGATCGAACCGCAGACCGGGAAGATCCGCGCGATGGTCGGGGGCCGCGATTACCGCGAAAGCCAGTTCAATCGCGTAACTCAATCCAAGCGCCAGCCCGGCTCCGCGTTCAAGCCGGTCACCTATCTGGCCGCGCTGCAGGAGACGCTCGACGGCGGTCCCGAGCATTTCCTGCCCACCAGCTATGTCGACGACATCCCCTTCACCTGGCAATACGGCGACCAGAGCTGGACGCCGCGCAACTACAAGGATCGTTATTTCGGCCGCGTCACGCTCGAATTCGCGCTCGAAGAGTCGCTCAATTCCGCGACCTCGCGCGTCGCCTACGCGGTTGGACTTGATCGGATTCTCGCGATGGCGAAGAGGCTGGGCTTCGGCGATTTGCCTCCCTATCCGTCGATCATCCTCGGCGGTATCGAAGAGTCGCCGATGCAGGTCGCGAATGCGTACGCGATCATGGCCAACGAAGGCCTTGAAGTGCCGTCATACGCTGTCACCGCCGTGGTCGATCAATCGGGCAAAGTCATCGAAGGGCACGAACTGAAGGCCGAGCAGACGCTTTCGCCCGAGCTCGCGTACATGATGGACTTCATGCTTGAGCAGGTGATCGACCATGGCACCGGCGAAGGCGCGCGCAAGCTCGGCTTCACGCGGCCGGCGGCGGGCAAAACCGGCACCACCAACGATTCGGTGGACGCATGGTTCGCCGGATTTACTCCCGACCTGCTGGCCGTGGTCTGGACCGGATTCGATCAGAAAGAGGCGCTCGGCCTGACCGGCGCGCAGGCGTCGCTGCCCGCCTGGACTAATTTCATGAAAGCGGCGACCGCGCCGCGGCCGGCGCTGAACTTCACGATGCCGCCCGACATAGTCGCGGCGCGCGTCGATCCGGCGACCGGTTATCTTGCCGGTCCATACTGCCCCGACGCGGTCAACGGGGTTTTCCCCAAGGCGCTCGCGCCCACCGAAATGTGCCCGTTCCACACCTCGCCCGGCATGAGCGCCGCGCCGACGCCCGCCGCGGCCGGAGCCGCTCCGCCCGCATCCGCGGCGCCGAAGCAGGGCAATGACTGGGAGCGCGCGCCGGCCGCTTCGGGCGCAGCCGATTCCACGCCCAACGATTAAGCCGGAGGTTGTTTGAGTTCTCTCCGGCGGCTCCTCTGGCGGATGCGGCGAGGGCTGAACGATTGCTATATTAAACGGGGCGCAATGCGGGTCAGAACCAAAATCCGCGCTGCCTTTGCCGGCGGCGCTTTGCTGGCGATTGCGGTCGGGCCGCCGTCGTCCGCGCAAGCGTGGCTGTCTGCGAGTGCGCGCGCGCCGATCCTTTTGGCGCATCTGGACGAGCAAAATTTGCCATCGGCGGAGCTTCCGCCCGGAGCGGCGGAGGGCGAATGGCAGCGCATTCCTGATTCCGGCCCGAGTCCCTCGCCGGCGGTATCGCCGCAAAATGCGCCGACGCCCGGTGGCGCGGAAGCGACGCCGCCGGGTGCTCCAAAGGAGATCTCGGTTCCAGCGAATTCAGAAAATCCGGCGAGCGACAATGGAGGCGGCGTGGCCACGGCGAATCCCGCCGACAACGCCGCGGGCGACACTGCGGCCGCTTCGGCTGGACCGCCGCCGGCGCTCGATATCAGTACGGTGACGGCCGCGCCCGATCCGGCCGATCAGCCGCTTGCCGGTGCGATCGCCAGCGCCGATACGCCGGCGCTGGCCGCCTCGCTGCGCGCCACCGAGCAAGCGCGGCAGGAATTGGCGAAAGGATCGATCGATGGCGCGATGCGCACGCTGGCACGGGCGGTTTCGATCGATCCGGGCAATCCTTATGCCTATTTTTTCCTGGGCCGCGCCTACGCCGCGCGCCGCGATTTTGGCGAGGCGTTGACCTTCTTTCGGCGCGCCGAAATCGGCTTCGGCGCGGACCCTCAATGGCTCGGCGAAACGATTGGTTACGAAGGGATTTGCGAAGAAGAGCAGGGGCAGTTGAGCGAAGCCGCCGCGTCCTATCAGCGCGCGCTTGGCGCCGCGCCCAACAATCTGATCGCTCGCGTTGGATACGGCCGGCTGGCGGCGAACCTGCCGAATCCCGCCGGGATGGATGCGCCACCGCCGCCGGCGAACGACGTTGCCGCGCCGCCACAAGCGAATTTGAGCGCGCCCGCGCCCGAAGAGGCTCCGCCGCCGCCCCCGCCGGGCGCTGGTGCAGATTCCGACGGTCAATGATCTTTTTGCGGATTTACGTTTGCGGAGACCGATGAAAATTTTGGGAATTGAATCGTCATGCGACGACGCCGCCGCGGCGGTGATCGAAACCGACGCGCCTGGAATCGCCGCGGTGCGAGCGAGCGCCGTCGCGAATCAGGACGACATCCATCGCGCATACGGCGGGGTCGTGCCCGAGCTGGCGTCGCGCAATCACGTGGTTGCGATCATGCCGGTAATCGCGCGGGCGCTCGCGGAGGCGGGAATCGCGCTCGCCGATCTCGACGGAATCGCGGTGACGCGCGGCCCCGGCCTGGTCGGCTCGCTGCTGGTCGGCCTGATGTGCGCGAAGGGGCTGGCGCAATCGAGCGGATTGCCGATGGTCGGCGTGAACCATATCGAAGGCCATCTGCTGGCGCCCCTGCTGGAGCATCGGATTGCGATGCCGTATCTCGCGCTGGTCGTTTCGGGAGGCCATACTGCGTTGTTCATGGTCGAGGATTTCGGCCGCTATCGGCGGCTCGGCGCCACGCGCGACGACGCCGCCGGCGAGGCCTTCGACAAGGCCGCGAAACTGATGGGGCTGGGTTATCCGGGCGGCAAGATAATCGACGAGATGTCGCGCAAAGGCCGTACTAACGAAGTGAAATTCCCGCGCGCGCGAGTCAAGGGCGCGCCGCTCGATTTCAGTTTCAGCGGCGTCAAGACCGCGGTCGCGGTCTTTCTCGCGAGCGAAGCCGGTGCGGCGACGGCGCCAGAAGATCTGGCCGCGAGCTTTCAGGAAGCGGTGGTCGAGATGCTGGTGCGGCCGACGCTCGCGGCGGCGCGCGAGCATGGCGCCGAAACGATCGCCCTGACCGGCGGGGTCGCGGCGAATTCGCGGCTGCGCGAGCGGCTGGCCGCCGCGGCCGCGGCCGACGGCCGGCGCGTGGTCGCGCCGTCGTTCAAGTTCTGCACCGACAACGCCGCGATGATCGCGCTGGCCGGAAGCATTCGGCTGATGCGCGGCGAGCGCGACCCGCTCACGCTGGACGCGGAGGCGAACCTGCCGCTGTGAGGCAAGCGCGGACCTCGCGCGCGGCCGGCGTCGTTCCCGCTGGCGGAGCCGCGCGCGCCGACCGTCCGTCGGCCGCGCTGGCGGCGGCGGGTGTCATTCCGAGCCGCGCGCGCGGGCAGAATTTTCTCGTGCAGCCGCGCGTCGCGGATCGGATTGTCGCGCTGGCGAATCTGGAAGCGGGCGAGACCGCGCTCGAAATCGGACCGGGGTTGGGAATCCTGACGGAGCGAATCGCGGCGGCGCCGGTCAGCCGGATAATCCTGATTGAACTTGACGCGCGGCTCGCGGCGCGGCTTGCGCAACGTTTCGCGGCCGACCCGCGCGTCGCGGTCGTGAATCGCGATTTCATGGCGGTCGAACGCGACGAGTTTGCGTCCGCCGCGCCAATCAAGGTGATCGGAAATCTTCCGTTCAATTCCGCCGCGGCGATTCTGGAGCGGCTCGCGGCGCTGCGCGGCGGAATCGCGCGGATGACCCTGATGTTCCAGCGCGAGGTGGGCGAGCGGATTCGGGCGCGGCCGGGTGCGCCGGCCTACGGCGCGCTCAGCGCCTACACCGCGCTCTATTGGGAGATCGCGGAGCATTTTCGCGTCGGCGCCGGATGTTTCCATCCGCGGCCCAAGGTCGACGCGGAAGTGCTCGCGTTCGCGCCGCGTACGGACGAAGCCGGCGGTCCGGCACGGGAGGGGGCGATCCTGGCGGCGATTCGCGCGGCGTTTTCGACGCCGCGCAAGACGCTCCGCAACGCGCTGGGACATACGCTGGGGATGCCGCCTGCGGCGGCCGAAAACGCGCTGCGGGGCGCGGGAATCGATCCAGCGGCGCGGGCGGGAACGCTTGGGATTCGGGAATTCGCACGGCTGGCGCAAACGATCGAGCGCGAACAGGCCGCACGGGGGAAGCGCGATGCCTGAATTGCCGGAAGTCGAATCGCTGCGGCGGATTCTGGCGCGCAGCGCCACGGGCCGCACCATCGTCTCCGCCGCCGTGCGCGAAAAGCGCCTGCGGCGGGCGTTGGACGACGAAGTGGCCGGTTCCGTCGCGGGCCGCGAGATTGTCGAAATCGGCCGCCGCGCCAAGTACCTGCTGATCGAGCTAGGCGGCGGGATGACGCTGATGATCCATCTGGGGATGAGCGGCAGCCTGACGCATCGCCGCGACGGTTGCGATCCCGGCCCCTTCGATCCGCAGCACGATCACGTCGAATTCGCGCTCGACGACGGCAGTCGATTGGTTTACAACGACCCGCGCCGCTTCGGCCTGATCAAGCTGATGCGGCACGCGGAACTGGCGAGCGCGGCCGAGTTGCGAGGTTTGGGGCCCGAGCCGCTCGGCGGAGATTTCAGCGCTGAATATTTCTGGCGCGCGACGCGCGGCCGCAAGGCGGCCGTCAAAACATTGCTGATGGACCAGCGGATCGTGGCCGGCGTGGGTAATATTTACGCTTCCGAGATTCTTTTTCGCGCCGGCGTGCGGCCGACGCGGCGCGCCGGCCGCGTCACGCGCGCCGAAGCCGAGCGGATCGCGGCGCACACGCCGGCCGTGTTGAGCGAAGCGATCGGCGACGGCGGCACGACGTTTCGCAGCTATCGCGATGCGCGCGGCCAGCCGGGCCGTTTCGCCAAGCGGCTGCAAGTTTACGATCGCGAGGGCAAGCCCTGTGTCACGTGCGGCGCGGCGATCCGTCAGGCGACCGTCGGCCAGCGGTCCAGCTTCTACTGCCCCCGCTGTCAAAAATGAGCGGAGGGCGAGGCGGGCGATGGCGCCAAGCCGGCGCCGCACGTAATCTGATGCCGATGTCAGAGTTCAAGATCCGCACCTCCGGCCGAATCGCGCTGGCCGACATCACCGCCCAGGTCGAAGCGGCGGTGGCGCGCGCCGGCGTGCGCACCGGCCTGTGTAACGTCTTTACGAGACATACGACGGCCGCCGTAATCATTTCCGAGAACGCCGACCCCGACGTCGGCTCCGATCTGCTGGCCCATCTTGAGCGCCTCGTGCCGCGCGAGGGCGGTTTCCGCCATGGCGAGGGAAACGCGCAGGCGCATATCCTCTCCGTGATGCTGGGCGTTTCGCTGAACGTTCCGATCGCGGACGGGCGGCTTCAACTGGGCCGCTGGCAGGGCGTGATGCTCGCCGAATTCGACGGGCCGCGGGAACGAACCGTGGCGGTGTCGGTGGTCCCGGCATGACTCGCGCCGGCGAACGGGGCGCGGCATGACGGATATCCCGCGCGGCCTTGGCGCGACGCTCGCTTTTATTCTTGGGGCTTGCGCGGGCAGCTTCGTCAACGTCGTCGCCTATCGGTTGCCGCGCGAAATCTCGCTCGCGACGCCGCGATCGTTCTGTCCGCGATGCAACCGGCCAATTCCCCTGTACGCGAATATTCCGATCCTCGCCTACCTCGGCTTGCGCGGGCGCTGCCTGATGTGCGGCAAGGCCATACCTTTTCGCTACTTTCTGACCGAACTCACGATGGGCGTGGCCGGCGCCTATCTCTACCTGTATTTCACGCCCGAACGCGCGCTGGCCCGGTTCGTCTTTTGCGCCGCGCTCTACGCGGTCGCGCTGATCGATTACGACTGGCGCGTCATTCCCAACGTCATCACCTTTTTCGGCATCCCCGTGGGGTTGGCGTGCGCCGCGTTCGCGCTGCCCGAAGTGGGGCTGCGCAGCGCGCTGATTGGCGCCGCCGGCGGCGGCGGCGCGCTGTTCATCATCGGCGAAGTCTATCTTTGGCTGCGCCGGCAGGAGGGAGTTGGCCTGGGCGACGTCTGGCTGCTCGGGATGATCGGCGCGTTTATCGGATGGCCTGGGGTGCTTTTCACGCTCTTCTTCGGTTCGCTATTCGGCACGATTGGAGGGATCGTTTTCGCGCTCGCGGGAGGCGCGCCCGCGCCTCCCGACGAAGTCGTGCCGCAAGCGATCGCTGAGGTCACTGGCGTCAGGCGCGGCATAGCGCCGGAAGATCATCCGGGGGGCCCTTCTTTGATGCGCACCGAAGTTCCTTTCGGTCCATTCCTTGCGTTTGCCGCCGCTGCGTATGCGCTGTTTCAGCCGCAACTGCTTCACTGGTATCTTTCGCGCTGATGGGCCGCGGGATGTTCATCACGCTTGAAGGCGTCGAAGGATCGGGCAAGACCACGCAGTCCGCGCTGGTCGCCGAGGTTTTGCGCGCCGCCGGCCGCGCCGTCAGCGTGACTCACGAACCGGGCGGAACGCGGGCGGGCGAGGCGATACGCGCGATTTTTCTCGATGCGGCGATCAAGCTCGAAGTGGCCGCGGAACTGCTGCTGGTGCTGGCCGACCGCGCGCAGCACGTGCGGGAAAAGCTGCGTCCCGCGCTGCAGGCGGGCGAGATTGTGATTTCGGATCGCTACTCCGATTCGACCGCGGCCTACCAGGGTTACGGTCGGGGTTTCGATTTGAAACTGCTTGAGGATCTGAACCAGCTGGCCAGCGACGGAATGCGTCCCGATTTGACGTTCGTCCTCGACTGTCCGGCGGAAATCGGCCTGGAACGTTCGCGCGCGCGGCGCGGGTCGGGCGCCGACCGGCCGGACCGTTTCGAGGGCGAGCATATCGAGTTTCATCGGCGGGTGCGCGACGGCTTCCTCGCGATCGCGCGGGCCGAACCGGGCCGCGTGATCGTGGTCGATGCGACGGCGCCGCGCGCCGTGGTGACGGCGCGGGTCGTCGCGGAAATCAATGCGCGGATCGCTTCCTGATGGCACTTGCGGGAATCGCGGGAAATCGCGAGCTGATCGCGGCGCTCGAAGCCGAAATCGCGCGCCGGCCTGCGCACGCCTATCTATTCGCCGGGCCGCGCGGCGTCGGCAAGGCGATCGTCGCGGCCGGCATCGCCCACGAAATTTTGTGCGAACGCGGTCAGGGTTCGGGCTTCTGTTGCGACCCGCTCGCCTGTCCGGTGCGAGCGGCGGCGGCCGCGCCCACCGGGCGGACGCGGGGCGCTAATCCGGCCGGGCGCTGCGAATGCTGTTCGGCGTGCGTGCAGGTCGCGATGGGCGTCCATCCGGATTTCGTGCGTATCGCCCGCCTTCCCAACCGCAGCGACGTTTTGATCGAACAGGTGCGCGATTTAATCGAAAAGCTCGGCGTGCGCCCCGCGCGCGGCCCGCGCCGCGTGGCGCTAATCGACGACGCCGAAACGCTGAATCTGCCGGCCCAGAATGCGCTTTTGAAAACCCTCGAAGAGCCGCCCGGCCATACGATTATTTTTTTGATCGCGCAGAGCGAACGCGCGCTGCTGGAAACCGTGCGATCGCGGCTGCGTCCGGTCCGCTTCGCGCCGCTCGAACCGGCCGAAATCGCAACAGTGCTCGAAAAACGCGCCGGATTGGACCCTCAACGCGCGCTTGACGTGGCGCGGCTCGCCCGCGGCAGCGCCGCCCGCGCATTTGAGATGGCCGCCGGCGAAGAACCTCCATCCGCCGCATTGCTGGCGGCGTTGGAGCGCGCGGCGGCGCTCGACTTTCCCGCGATTCAGGCGTTGGCGCAGGAATTCTTCGGCGCGCGCGAACAGGCGGTGGAAAATTTCGAGCTAATCGCGCGGTTGATCGAGGAAATGCTATGCTCCAAACTGCTCGATTCGAATTCCGCCGCCGCATCCCGCGGACTGGCCGGACGGGCGGGCGCGGAGACGCTGGCCGTGATTGGCGACGCCGCGCTCGACGCCGCCGCGGCGGTTGAGGCGATGGCCAATCCCCGCCTTCAGGCGGAGCGTTTCTGGTTGGAAGCGGGCCGGGCGTTAAGGGGTGAATAGTGGCCGCTGATATCGATCCATTCGCACGCGCTTCGGTTGAACCGAAGATCGTCGCGGTCAGCCTGTTTCCCGCCGGCCGCCTGCATAATTTTCTCGCCGGCGATCTCGTGCTGCATCGCGGCGACCGCGTGCTGGTCGAGAGCGAGGCGGGTCCGCGCCTCGGCACGGTTGAAATTCCTCCGCACGAGCCGGCGTTGACGCTCGATTTGGCCGCGCTCAAGCCGATCATCCGCGTGGCCGGCGATCGCGATCTGCGGCTGGAAGAGGAGTTACTCAGCCGCGAGCATCAGGCGGAGCGGCTTTGCGTCGCGAAAATTCGCGAACGCGGCCTTGCGATGAAGCTGGTGCGCGTGGAATTCGCGTGGGACGGCCGCAAAGCGACTTTCTATTTTTCGGCCGAAACCCGCGTCGATTTCCGCGAGCTGGTGCGCGACCTCGCGACCACGCTGCGCGTGCGGATCGAAATGAAGCAAATCGGTTCGCGCGACGAAGCCAAGGTCGCCGGAGGGATCGGCGCCTGCGGACGCGAACTGTGTTGTTCGTCGTGGCTGCGCGACTTCGAGGCGGTGACGGTCAAGATGGCGCGCGAGCAGGGACTGGCGCTGCATCCTTCCCGGCTGGCCGGGATGTGCGGCAAGCTCAAATGTTGCCTGCGCTACGAATACGCCTCGTACATCGAGCTGAAACGCGCGTTGCCGAACGTCGGCAAGCGCGTCGAATCGGTGGCCGGGTCGGGCAAAGTCGTGCGGCAGAATATCCTCAAGCAGACCGTGCTGATTCAGCGCGAGGACGACGGCGGGGTGGTTGAGGCGACGCTCGATCAACTGGTCGCCGCGCGCGACTCCGGCGCATGATCGGCCGATCGCCGCGGCCCAATCCGGCGACTTCACGATGTCAGACCGAATTCATATCACCACCGCGATTTTTTATTGCAACGGCGCGCCGCACGTCGGCAGCGCCTACGAGGCGCTCGCCGCCGACGTGTTCGCGCGCGCGATGCGCCGGCGGCATGGCGCGGACCGCGTCAGCTTTTTGAGCGGCACTGACGAGCACGGCGATAAAATCCGCCGCGCCGCGCTGGCCGAGTCGCTCGCGCCCAAGGCGTACACCGACAAGATGAGCGCGCTGTTCCGCGACGTCTTCGCCGGCTTGAACACGACTTTCGATTACTGGGTGCGCACCACCGATCCAGGACATGAAAAATTCGTCCAGGAGATGCTCACGCGGACGAATCAGCGCGGCGATATCTATTTCCGCGATTATGAGGGGCTCTACTGCGTCGATTGCGAGCGCTTTTATACCGAAAAGGAACTGCTTCCAGGCAACGTATGCCCTGCGCATAACCGTCCAGTCGAGTTGATCAGCGAGGGTAACTACTTTCTGCGCATCGACAAGTACCGCGAGGAAGTGCGCGAGAAGATTCGCAGCGATGAATTATGCATCCGGCCCGAGCGCTACAAGAACGAAGCGCTCAATATGCTCGCGGAGCCGCTCGCTGATCTTTGCATCTCGCGCCCCAAAACGCGGCTCGACTGGGGAATCGAGATTCCCTTCGACACTCGCTATGTCACCTATGTCTGGTACGACGCCTTCTGGGCCTATGTAAGCGCGCCCGCGGCGCGACTCGGGCTTGACGAATTCATGGCCGGCGCGTGGCCGCATACCGAACATTTCATCGGCAAAGACATCCTGAAGACCCACGCGGTCTATTGGCCGCCGATCCTGCTGGCGGCCGGCCTGCCGCTGCCGCGTCATCTGAATGTTCACGGATGGCTCAATTTCGGCGGCTCGCGGATGTCGAAAAGTTCGGGCAACGTGCGCGACCCGTTGTACTACGAAACCACTTTCGGCCCTGACGTTCTGCGCTACTTCGTGATGCGCGAAGTGGTCTATGGACTCGACGGCGATTTTTCCGAAGAGCGTCTGATTGAACGCTACAACGCCGATTTGGCGAACGATCTCGGCAACCTGACCAGCCGCGTGCTTGCGATGGTCCAGCGTTATCTTGGCGGCGTGATATCGTCAGCGCCGGCGCAAGAAAACCTCGCGGCGGCGGAAGACAAGCATCTTTACCAAAACTTCCGAGGCATCTCTGGAGATTTCTCGCAGCCCGATGCTCTTCAGACAACGGTCGTTGACCTGGTTGGGAAACTCGAGTTTAAAACGGCGCTCGAATTGCTCTGGAACCTTCTCGACGTCGCCAACAAATATGTCGCCGCGACGGCGCCTTTCACGCTCGCGAAAGATCCCGCGAACCTGCCGCGGGTCGCGTCGATCCTCGCGAATCTGGTCGAGGCGTTGCGCGTGATCGCCGACATGCTCGAGCCGTTCATGCCGGTCACGTCGGGCAAAATCCTCGCGCTCCTGAATGTTGACGCGGCGACCGCACGCCAGCCGTTCGGCGCAGGAATCAAGTCCGGCCACAAGGTGAATCCGCCGGTCGCCCTGTTTCCGCGGATCGAAAAGCCCAAATCCGCGTGAGCCAGGCGCAAATTGACGCTTGCGAACTCGTCGCGATGACGCCGCTGGTCGATACGCATTGCCATCTGGCCGACCCGAAACTCCGGCCTGACGCCGACGCGATAATCGAGCGCGGCCGCGCGGCCGGAGTGCGCGCATTCGTGTCGGTGGGCGCGATCGGATCGATCGAAACCGACGCGGCGACGGTCGCGATCGCCGAGCGGTATCCTGACGTTTATGCCGTGGTCGGCGTGCATCCGCACGACGCCGCCGCCGCCGATTCGCGTCGTTTCGATCAGTTGCGCGACCTCTTGCGCTCTCCGCGCGCGCTTGCGATCGGCGAGACTGGGCTTGATTTTCACTATCTCCATTCGCCGCGCGAAGCGCAGGAAGCGTCGCTCCGCCGCCATCTGGAGTTGGCTGCGGAACTCGACCGTCCGATCGTAATTCACTGCCGCGCGGCCGAGGCTCGTCTCGTCGAAATCGTGCGCGAAGTTGGAATGCCGCGGCGCGCCGGCGTGATCCATTGTTTCACCGGCGACGCGGCGGCGGCGCGCGAATTTCTCGCGCTTGGCTTCTATATTTCGTTTTCGGGAATCCTGACGTTCAAGAACGCCGCCGCGCTGCGCGAGGCCGCTCAGGTCGTTCCGGATGATCGTGTGCTGGTCGAAACCGACGCGCCTTATCTCGCGCCCGAACCGTATCGCGGCCGGGTCAACGAGCCAGCGTACGTCGCGCGCACGCTCGCGGCTCTCGCCCGATTGAAAGGCGCCGTTCCTGAGGCGCTTGGCGCGCGCGTCCTCGAAAACGCCGCGCGCCTGTTCGGATTCGCGGCCGGCTGATTTCGACCGCGCGCGCTACCCGAGCGGCGATCCGCCGAACCAATACGGATGAGCGATCACGAGCACGATCCACAGCACGATCCCGATTACGATCGCGAACCACGGGATGTCGGCGAGCGCCAAGCGCTGGCGGCCGTCGAGGATCGCGAGGCCCGGGAAAAATGAGGTCGCCGCTTTGAATTCGCGGTAGCTTTGACCGATCTCGCCAAGCTTGCGCGAATCCTGATGCAGGCCGCCGAGGATGCCGAGCGCGGGAAAACTGCCGAAAAACCAGAGGTCTCCAGCCCATCCGTTCATCAGCATATGCGCGAGGCCGAACAGGCTGATGCCCGCGAAAGTCGGGTGGCGCGTGATTTTTTGCATCCCATGCGGAACGTTTTCAGCCCGCCCGACCATCGCGCTCGGACCCGGCCGCACGACGCCGGCCGCGATCAGGATTAGCGCAAGCGCCATTGCGACCCACACCAGTACACGCGCCGATTCGAAATTACGCAGATACCAGAGCATCGCGCCGGCGTGCTTGTGCCGTCCGAATGCGACGGTCATCGGGATGAACGTGCCGAGCGAAATCAACGAATAAACTCCGCGATAAGGTTGATCGCCGATCGCTCGAATCAGCCGCGGTCTGACCACGCGCGCCGAGACGATCAAATGACTGCCGACGAATGCAACACACCAAAGCGCGATTTCGCTGACTGGCGTCATCGGTTTCATCCTTTCGCCGCGGCTGATGGCCGCGCGGGCCTGATTCCTCCCGCCAGCCCGCCGTGATGATCGGCTAGCGCACGCAGCGAAGCGCCGCAAGCGGGATTTTTCGGCCCTGCGCCGCTTCACATTATCAGGCGGTTCGGGGTTATAACCCCACGATGGAGTCCGACGGGAATTTTCCGCTTCCGCCGCCTTTCGACGAGGCGGTGCGCCGGCACGAGCATGAACTGATGCGTTACCTGATGCGCGCGACGCGCAATCGGGAAGACGCGCTCGACATGTTTCAGGAGATGTGGCTGCGGGCGTATCGCGCCTGGCCGACGCTCGCTTCCGCCGAGGGCCTAAGGCCATGGCTTTATCGTATCGCGACCAATCTCTGCCTGAATCGCAGCCGCGACCGGATGCGCCGCGCACGCGTAGTCGCGGAAGATGCGCCGGAATTCGCGACCGAAAATTCGAGCGTAAACGGTTCGAACGAAGGCGTGATCCATCTGCGCGACGCGATCGCCGCATTGCCGCGCAAGCAGCGCGAAGCGTTCGTGATGCGCAAGTTCGGCGGGCTTGATTACGAAGAAATCGCCGCGGCGCTTGCGTGCTCGCCCGAAAGCGCGCGCGCGGGCGTTTACCAGGCGCTCAAAAAACTGCGCGCCGCGGCAGGAGGTTGAAGCAGTGATTAAGCAACGCTCTATTAGGCGCAAAGTTCCCCGGCGCGATCGCCGGGCGGTTGAAGAAGGCGCGATTCTCGCCGACGATCTGCCCGCGCCGTCTGACGACGCTATTGCCGCCCACGAGATCGACGCGATGGTCGAGGTTGCGCATCGGCGGATGGCGCGAGCGCTGCGACGTTTCCGCCGGCCGGCGGTTCGAGCCGGAATAACCGATTCGCCGCTGGGGCGGTTGCTGGTCGCTGAAGGTCCGCGCGGCCTGCTTGCGGTCGCTTACCTCGATACGCCGGGCGCCGCGCCGGTGCTCGAGGCCTTGCGCGCCGGCTACGACGTCATCGAAGATCCGGCGGTCGCCGTCCGCGTGCGCGAGGAGATCGACCGATTGCTGGCGGGCGACAGCGCGCCGATCGTCGACCATCCGGTTGACCTCAGTCTGGCGGCCGGGGATTTCCAGCGGCGCGCGCTGGCCCATCTGCGCCGCGTTCCGCCGGGAGCGGTGGTCACTTACCAGGGGCTTGCCGAAGCGATCGGCGCGCCGTCGGGTCAGCGCGCGATCGGAAATTCGATGGCGTCGAATCCGCTGCCGGTTTACGTCCCGTGCCATCGCGTAATTCGATCGGACGGCGCAATCGGCAATTACGGCGGCGGCGTCGAACGCAAGCTAAGCCTGTTGCGCGCGGAGGGTTTCCAAATCGGGCCCGACCAACGGCTGCCGCCGCAGGCCGTGTGGGGCCATCGCCGGTCGAATATTTTTTGCCGTCCCGGATGCGCGGCGGTGCGCCGCGCGAGCCGGCCGCGCTGGATGATCTTCGCTGACGCGGAACATGCCTGCGGCGCCGGGATGCGTCCATGCAAGCTGTGCGCTCCGGCATAAGAGCGGATAATTTGGAGAAGAAAAAGCGGCGGAACGCAGGTCCGTTCCGCCGCATATAATCAGGCCGGAAAGATCGGCATCACTCGGTATTTTGCTGGCTTTGCAACTGTTCGATCTGCCGGCGTTGCGATTCGAGCTCCTGTTGCTGTTGCTCCATCTGGCTCTGCGTCTGCTGGTTTTGCACCTGCTGATTCTGCAGTTCGTTGCCTACGACAAAGCCGCCGGCCGCGCCCAATCCGCCGCCGATTGCGGCGCCCGCCGCGGGATGGCCAACCGCCGCGCCGATGATTGCGCCGGTACCGGCTCCGAGCAGCGCGCCCACGCCCGTACCCTTTTCGCGCTCCGTCAGCGGTTGTCCCGAACAGCCCGCCGCCAGCATCGCGACGGCCAATGCCAAGGCCGCCGGTACGATCCATTTGCCACGCATTTAATTTACCTCCCGAATGTTGTCCAACGCCCGCTTCAACAATACCATCACAACATCCTAAATGCTTTGAAGTAAAGCTGTTATTTCCTTAGACGAATTAAAAGATCGATTCGTTTCGCCGGCGCGTTTCGGGTCGCGCTTCACTCCGTGTTCTGCTCCATCTGGAGTTGTTGAATCTCCTGCCGCTGCCTTTCGATTTGGCGTTGCTGCGAAAGAACTTCGCGCTCGTTGCGATAGTTCATGTTCTGCTGGTTCTGCAGGGCGCTGCCGACCGCGTATCCTCCGACGCCGCCCACGCCCGCGCCGATCAACGTGCCGACGATCGGATGCCCGACCGCCGCGCCGACGATCGCGCCGGTTCCGGCGCCAACCAGCGCGCCCACGCCAGTTCCCTTCTGCGTTTCAGTGAATTGCGCCGAGCAGACCGTTGGCGCGCCGATAAAAATTGCAAATGCCAGCGCCGCAGGCGTCAAGAATTTGCTGCGCATCGAACTCAACCTCCCCTCAAAACAATCCGTCGCGAAGAGCGGATATTGCTGCCTTTAAGCACATTACGTGCCGTGTCCAATAGACCGTTAAATCGGTAAATTGGACGAATAAACCAACGGTATCGTGTAATTATTACCCATTTCGCCCGGCTCGTGAATCGGATTTGGGATAATGTTTCGCGCGATCTTCCTGACCGAACCGCAAGTTCGGCTGGCTAGCGCAACGTCTTGCCAGCGTTGCCGTGGCTCGGCTAATGGAAGGCGGCTGGCCTCGATTTTAGGCGACCCGGCCAATTTCGCCTGGCCCGAAGATCTTCGGCCGCAAGGAGGACCTTTCGATGGCCTCGACCGACGCCGCTGCGCGCGCCAAATCCGAAGCCAACCACGCTGCCGTTCTTCCCTACACCGGCGCCGAATTTCTCGATAGCATCCGCGATTCCCGCGAAGTCTGGATCCACGGCGAACGCGTCAGCGACGTCACGCGCCATCCGGCATTCCGGAATTCCGCGCGCACGCTGGCCCGGATGTACGACGCGCTGCACGACGGCACCAGAAACTCGGAGCTAATCGCACCAACCGATACCGGCAACGGCGGGTTTACTCATCGGTTCTACCGTGTGCCGCGCACCCTCGACGAACTGGTCGGCTCGCGCGACGCGATCGCCGCATGGGCCCGCATATCCTACGGATGGATGGGCCGGTCGCCCGACTACAAGGCGAGCTTGACCGGCACGCTCGGCGCCAACGCCGACTTTTATGCGCCGTACCAGGAGAACGCCCTGCGCTGGTATCGGCGCGCGCAGGAACGATGCATGTTCCTCAATCACGCGATCATCAATCCGCCGACCGACAAGTCCCGCCCGCCCGACGAGGTCGGCGACGTCTTCGTCCACGCCGAAAAAGAGACCGATGCGGGCGTGATCGTCAGCGGCGCCAAGGTCGTCGCGACCGGCTCGGCGCTGACACATTGCAATTTCATCGGATTTTACGGCCCGACCCCGCTCGGCCGGCCGGATATGGCGCTTTTCGCGATTATCCCGATGGACACGCCCGGCGTGAAGCTTATTTGCCGGCCCTCGTACGAGCTGAACGCCGCCGCGATGGGCAGTCCGTTCGACTATCCGCTCTCGTCGCGCTTCGACGAAAACGACGCGATACTCATTCTCGACAAAGTCCTGATTCCCTGGGAGAACCTGTTCGTCTATCGCGATCTCGAAAAGGCCAACGGTTTTTTCCCCCAGTCCGGATTTATTCCGCGTTTTACGCTCCACGGATGCACCCGGCTGGCCGTCAAGCTCGATTTTCTGACCGGACTTATGCTCAAGGCGACCGAAGCGATCGGCAACGCCGACGCGCGCCCCACGCAAATCCAGTTGGGCGAGGTAATCGGATGGGCCAACATCTTCCACGCGCTCAGCGACGCGATGGTGAAATCGCCCGAGCCGTGGGTCAACGGCAGCCTGCAGCCGAATGTCGGTTACGGGATGGCTTACCGCTTCCTTGCGACGATCGCCTATCCGCGCGTGAAGGAGATCGCCGAGCAGACCATTTCGAGCGGACTTATCTATCTCAATTCGAGCGTCAAGGATTTCAAGACGCCCGAGCTTCGCGCCTATCTCGAAAAGTATCTCCGCGGTTCGAACAACTATCCGGCGCTCGAAAGGGTGAAGGTGCTGAAGGCGCTATGGGACGCGCTTGGGAGCGAATTTGGCGGTCGGCACGAACTTTACGAGCGCAACTACGCCGGAAATTACGAATTGATCCGGCTGGAAAATCTCCCCGTCGCGGACGCGACCGGCCGGGTCGCCGGGCTCAAGGATTGGATCGCGCAATTTCTCAGCGAATACGATGAAAACGGATGGCGCGCCAGCGACATGATCGCTCCCGGCGACGTCAATCTCCTCGAGCGCGGCTTCAATTCCGCCAAATCCTGATCGTTGCGCGCGGCGGGCGGGGACAAGCGTCCGCGGCCCGCCGCGCATTCAATTGCTATTTGGCTTTGGCGCAATACGCCTCCAGCCGGTAGCCGTCGGGATCGACCACGAATGCGGCATAATAATTCTCGCCGTAGTCGGGGCGCAGGCCCGTCTTGCCGTTGTCGTGTCCGCCCGCCTGCAGCGCCGCTGCGTGAAACGCGTCAACGTCCGCGCGATGCGCCGCGTCGAAGCAGAAATGCAATCCCGATTTGGCGTCCGCCTGGACGGGACTCTTCGTCGGCAGCAGCCACATCACCGGCGACTTCGATCCGTAGCCGGCCGCCTCCGCGCTCTCGTACAGGCATTTGTAACCGAGCGCCCCCAGCGTGGCGTCGTAAAAGCGCCGCGCTCTGGTCAAATCCGTCACTCCGATCGATACATGATTGAGCATCGCCATTCCTCCATGTTCGCATCCGTGCGTTCGCCTCGCGCGCGCCGCGAATCCGAGCTCCGCTCGGTCGCGAACCGCGGTCATGATAGCCTAAATTTTGCAAACATCGGTAAGTATAAAACAAAATAGCTAAGATATAATCGCACTGATTATATTTTTTGAATGACTTGTGGACAAATGCTCAGTAGTCAGCGTATTATCCCGGCGCGGTTCATCTCGAACGCATAAGGAGGGGCTAAACGATGCGATTCAAATTGGCGGTGGCGGCGATGCTCGCTGTCGGAATGGCGGCGGGAGGCGGCGTGGCGATGGCGCGCGGCGCGAAGCGCGACGGGAAAATTTCCCACGGCGAATGGGAAGGAAAGTGGAGCGACGGCGACGAGTCCGGCGGCTACAGCGCCGCCAGCGTGCAGGGAACCTATGTCCTGCGCTTCTCCGGCTATATCAATGGCACGGGGACCAATCCTTCGGCGCCGGTGACCGGACTTGCAATTCTCAACTTCGACGGCGCTGGCAACGTCACCGGCACTGAGACGACCAACACGCTTTTGAATAGCGGCTCCGGCGCCGGCGTCGTATGCAGCGGCGCCCTCGCCGGTACCAGCTCGCCGAACTATACCGTCAATGCCGACGGCAGCGGCTCGGCCACGCTTCAGCTTACGCTCAGCACGGGCAGCGATCCCGCCTGCGGCACAAGCCCTATTAGCAACGACTTCAATTTCGTAATCGTCAGCGAACGGCGCCTCGAAGTCTCCGGTTCCGACAACACCGGAACTTGGAGCGGCGACGCGCTCTCGCAGAACGGCGACTGACCTGGCCCGCTCGATCGAGCGCGAATCGAGCCGGAGGGACCGCAACCCTCCGGCTTTCTTTTTTGCGGAGACGACGAACGCGGCCGGACCGTCTGTGGTCCGGCCGCGCGTTTTTTCCCGACCCTCTCCGCTTTGCGCGCTTGCGCGCCGCGCGTCACTGCTGGATCGTCAGGCTCACCTGCGCCGTATGCGTATGGCTGCCGTTGTTGCCCGTGATTGTCAGCGTGTATGTGCCCGTACTCGCTTTGCGGTTCGGCGAGACGGTCAGCGTCGAACTCGATCCAGCCGTCACCGGGTTCGGCTTGAAGCTGCCGCTGGTCTTCGCCGGCAATCCGCTGACGCTCAGGCTGATCGAGCTTGATCCGCCTACCGCGGAGGTTGCGATCGTGTACTTCCCGCTCGATCCTCGTTTGACCGTCAACGACGACGGCGACGCCGCCAGCGTGAAATCCGGCGCCGGCGCTGACACTACCACGGTCAGCGTCGTCGAATGGTTCAGCGCGCCGCTGGCGCCGTTGACTGTTATCGGATAAGAACCCGCCGCCGTGCCCGTGCCGATATTGATCGTCAGCGCCGAATTGCCCGATCCGTTCGCCGGCGGCGTAACCGAAGTCGGATTCAGCGTGCAGTTTATCGAATTCGTTCCGCACGACCCCGCCGGCGTCAGCGTCACCGCCGAATTGAACGCGTTGATCGACGTGACCGTCACGCTGCCGTTCGACGTTCCGCCCGTCCCCTGCGTGAAGGTCAGCGGCGTCGCGCTCGCCGACAGGCTGAAATCGGCCGCGCCCGAACAAGTCGGGAACTTGAACGACCCGATCGCCGTGCTCCATACATAGCTCGACGTGGCCGTGTAGTATTCGTTGGTGTACCAGAAGGTGCAGTCGTCGCTCGGATCGATCCGCATCGCGGTGTAATCGCCCCAACGCGTGTAGCCGGTCTGCGATCCATTGCCCGGCTGCATGATCGTCTCCGATTCCATCGTGTTGAGCGCGTCCGACGGAGTGCGCCCGGTGTACGC
>JADBKU010000028.1 GCA_014896235.1 bacterium
CCGTCAATGCGTTGAACGCCTCCTTGCGGCGATCGCGCGGGCGCGGCAAATCGACCTTGAGGTCGGCCACGAGACGGCCCGGACCGGACGCCAGCACCAGAATCCGGTCGGCGAGCTCGACCGCCTCTTCGATCATGTGCGTCACGATAATGATGTTATGCACCGGCATGTCGGCGGACTGCCAGATGTCCAGCAGCTCCTCGCGCAGCGTGATCGCGGTCAGGGCGTCGAGCGCGGAAAACGGCTCGTCCATCAGCAGCAGTTGCGGTTCGACGGCGAGCGCGCGCGCGAGGCCGACCCGCTGTTTCATTCCGCCCGAAAGCTCGCGCGGATAGGCCTCTTCGAATCCGTCGAGTCCAACCTTGTCGATATAGACGCTGGCGCGTTTTTCGCGCTCGGCGGGCGCGACGCCGCGCGCTTCGAGGCCAAGCTCGACATTGGCCTTGACCGTCAGCCACGGCATCAGCGCGAACGACTGAAACACCATCGCGCAATCAAGATTGATGCCGTCGATTTGCCGGCCGCGATAAAGCACCTGCCCCGACGTCGGCGGCATCAGGCCGTTGATGATGCGCAGCATGGTCGATTTGCCGCATCCGGACGGCCCGACCACGGCGACGAACTCGCCCTGTTCGACCGTGAACGAAATGTTTTCGAGCACGCGCAACGCGCCCGTCGCCTGCGCGAAGCTCTTGGAGACGTTCCTGAGTTCCAGCAGGGCCATGGGTCGGCAAGGTCCGGGTCACACATCGAAGGCTGCATCTCCCTCAATATTCAATCCGGTAGCGGTCGGCGGCGAGGTCGTATAACCGGCGCCAGACGACCCGGTTCAAGACTATCACGACCAGAACCATCGACAGCAGGGTCAGCAGGATCATCAGGGAGTTGTCGGTCCGATAGGTGGCGTCGTCGAGCAGCGCGCCGAGGCCGAAAACCTGGTAGGTCTTGTCGCGATAGACGAAGTATTCCGAAAGAATCAGCGCGTTCCATCCGCCGCCCCACGCCGTGATGCTGCCGGTGATTAGCGAGGGCAGCACGGCGGGCAGCGTGAGCTTGCGCCAGGTGGCGGCGCGGCTCAAGCCGAACGACCGCGCCGCTTCCTTGAGATCCGCCGGCACCTGGCTCACGCCGGCGAGCAGATTGAACAGCAAATACCATTGCATCCCGGTGATAATCAGCAGAATCGACGCGAGATTCATCCCGCCGGTGAGCTTGATCACGAACAGCACGATCAGCGGGAACAGCGCCGTCGCCGGCATCGAGCCGACAATCTCGGCGATCGGCGCGAGCCGCCGCGCGAAGCGCTGGCTTTCGCTCGCGGCGATCGCGCACGGTACCGTCCACGCCAATGAAATCGCGTAGGCGAGGATAATGCGGCCGAACGACGCCAGCGTCGCCAACGGAATCTGGCGCACTTCCGCCGGCCAGGGACGCGCCAGGGTGCGCGCCAGCGCCACCATCCCGTCGATCAGCCCCCATGCGATAAAGAAGAAAATCGCGGCCTGCGCGGCAAGCCTGAGCCATCGCGCGATACGCCGCAGCGCCGGATGCTCGGCCGGATTGAATGGCCGCACCGATACGAACGCACCGCGAACCGTGCGCGCGATCGGCCGGCTGACGGTCTGAATCAGGCGCAAAACCGTGGGACCGATCGAGCCCAGCGCATCGAGCATGCCGAGCGACCGAATCGGCTCGGTCGATGCGGCGAACTCGTAGCGGAAACGTTCCGCCCAGAGCGAAAGCGGCTGCCAAATGATCGCGTCCATCAAGATGATGATTGCGAGCAGCGCCAGCAGGCCGGCGATTATCTCGCCGGTGCGGCCCTTGTCCGCCGCCGTCATCAGGTAGCTGCCAAGGCCGGGCAACTGATAGTGGGCGGGGCCGGCCGTGATAATTTCGCAGGCGATGATGTAGTACCAGCCGCTCACCCACGAAAGAATCGAGTTGTAAACCAGCTTCGGCACGCAGGCCGGAATCAGCAGACGCCGCAGCTTAAGCCACCCGCTGGCGCCGAAAACCTCGAGCGCTTCGACCGAATCGGTTGGCAGGGTGCGGACGGCCTCGTACACGCCAAGCGCCATGTTCCATGCCTGGCTGGTGAAAATCAGGAACACGGCCGCCATCTCGACGCCGATCCGGCTGCCGTGCGCGAGCGAAACGAAGAAATAGATCGCGGCCGGAAAAAATCCGACCACCGGCACGGACTGCGCGATATCGATCGCGGGAATCAAAACCCGTTCGTAAGCTCGGCTGGTCCCCGCCAGCAGGCCGTAAACCAGCGCGAAGATCAGCGAAAAGCCGTACGCCACGAGCATCCGCATGAACGAGCAGAACGCGTAGTAGGGTAGATTGCGGATCGCAACGTGGATTCGCGGCGCATGCAGTTTCGCGCCGTGACGCTCGTAAGCGAAAAATAGTGCGACGAATACGGCGATCAGCAGGAACGCGATCGTTCCGCTGGTCAGCCGCCGCACCGCAATCGTATTGGATTCCATCGCCCGAGTTCCGAGTTGTCCAGCATAGCCGCCTCGCCACGCGGCTCAAGCCGCCGCCACGCTTTCGGCGCGATTTCCCCGCTAATTTCCGGTTAACGATCCGTTGCGCGCCGAATGAACCAAGGCGGCCTCCGGGCCGCCAAGCGGTTGACAATGATGCGCGCGGCAAATAGCGGTTTCGGACGTGGCCAGCGCTGAATCACAGGAACACGGAAGCGAATGGCGGCTGGGTCTTGAACCGGGCGAAAGCGCGCAGGCGACGCCTGCTCCGCCGCACAGCGAACCACCGCGCGACCTCGGCCGGGAGCGGCTCGAACGACCGTTGCAGGTCGTGACGGTCGAACATCTGGGCTGGTCATTGATTGCCTTATATGCGCTCGCTTCGCGGACGCTCGGCCTTGGCGCGCGCCCGCTCGATGGCGCCGAGGCGCGGCATGCGATCGCCGCGTTCAATCTTGCGGGAATCGGACCGCATGTGCCCGCAGTGGCGTATCCGGGCGCGGCGGGATGGATCGACGCGCTCACGGCGGGACTGTTCAATTTCGCCGGCGCCAGCGATTGCGCCGCGCGGGCGATCTATGCGCTTGCGGGGCTGCTGCTAATCGCGATGGCGTTTGAGATGCGCCACTACGTCGGCCGCGCCGGCGCGCTCGGGCTTGCCGCGATGCTCGCGGTATCGCCTGTGGTCACATGGTACTCGCGAGCGGCGGCGCCGGCACTGGTCGGCGCGGCGATGGCGCTCGTGACGATCAATCTCTTCATGGCGCTGCGGGCGAACCCGAGCCGGCGGCGGGCCGCGATGTTTGGAATCGCGGGCGGGCTGACGGCGGCCGCCGATGCGAGCGGGCTGGCGACCATCGCGATTTTTATCCTGGCGATGGTTCCGCTGGGCGTCTGGGACGCCGTTACCGTCCGCAACTTGAAGCTCCGCATCCAGGTCTGGCTCGACCGCTACGGCGCGCATCTGGCGACCGTGATTGTCGCGGCTCCCGCCGCTTGGGCGGCCTCGCGGCTGGCGCTGCACGACGGTTTCGCGCCGGACCGGCTCGCCGCGGCGGCTTATAGCGTGGTTACCGGCGCGGGCGAGCGCGGGTTCGAAGCCGGATTGAGGTTTTATCTGCCGTCGGCGGCGCTTTACGAGTTTCTGATCATTCTGACTGGCGTAATCGGCACGGCGATAATCTTGGCGCTGCGGGTACGGTCGCGATTCGCGGTTTGGTGCCTGCTATGGACTGCCGGCGCGATCGCGTGGGGCCTCTGGACGCCCGCGCGCGAGCCTGCGCGAATCGTCGCGATGCTCGTGCCGATGGCGGTGCTAGGCGCAATCGGCTTCGATTGGCTCCATCGTACGGAAATTTGGCGATATATCTGGATATCGCTGGCTATTATCGCCATTTCGTCGCTTTATGTCGGCATAATCGCCGATTTCGTCAATGGCGTTCCGAACCCGTCAGAGGCGCCGTGGGCGCGCCACACCAATCTCTTCTGGACCGACGGCGCGACGCTGCCGGACGTCCCCCGCATCGCCCGCGCGGCGCAATCGGGATTGCCGGTCGATTTGGCGACCGTCGCGTATGCGGGTCCGGTCGCACCGCAAATCCGATGGTATTTGCGCAACTTGCGTCCGCTCGACGACGTTGCGACCGCGTCGGTGATCGCCGTGGAGGATGCGCCGGCGCCAACGGCGTCCTCGGAAAGCAGGCGATGGGATTTCGCCTATAGCGAGACCTGGCGGCCGGATTTCACTGGAATCGACGCGGCGCGGGTCATTCGGTTCCTCGCGACCGGTGAAATCTGGGGCGCGACGAGCGAGCGCAAGGCGACCATCATCCGGCGGCCGGTCGGCCCGGCAGCTCCAACGGTGATTTTGACGCCGCCCGGATAGGCTGGCCGCAAGCGCTCCGGCGCGAAGCGCGTAATTGCGCGGGCGCCATCGCTCTGCAATAAAGTTTTCGGCGCGACGCCGCGGCGCGGCGCGAACCGCCGGCGGCCGTTCCGTCAATCGCAGGAGAACCGATGCAACCGCTGATCCATACCCTCAAGCTCATGCAACTTCATCCGTTCGTCGATCACTTCACGGTCTCCCTGATCGTGATTGGCGTGCTGACGGATCTGGTCGCGAGCCTGTTCCCGTCGCGGCTCTGGATGCGGTACATGGCGTTGACGCTGATGATCCTCGGCGCGGGCGCGGCGGCCTGCTCGAATATCACCGGCGGGTGGGAGGCGGATCGGGTCTGGGACTACGTCCACGGCCCGGCCAAGGAGGTCCTACGCACCCATGCCAAGCTCGGCGACATTCTGCCGTGGGTCTTCGCCGGCTTGGCGCTGTGGCGGCTCGGCGTGCAGTTCCTCGGCTTCCTGCATGGTTCGCGTCCGCTTTATCTGATTGCGGCGGTGCTTGGCCTGTGCGCGATTATTTATCAGGGCTACAAGGGCGGAGAACTGGTTTACGACTATGGCGTCGGGACCGCACTGATGCCGATGCCGGCCGCCACGCCATCCGCGGCGACGCCTGCTCCAAGCGAGACGGCGACGCCGAGTCCGAGCGCCGCGCCGTCCACGCCAACGCCGACTCCTCCGCCTGCGACGCCAACTCCCACTCCCACCGTTTCGGCCGCGCCGTCAAGCCCGGCCGCCACCGCGACGCCCGTGGCGCCAACTCCGGAAGCAAGCCCGAGCGCGAGTCCCTCGGCGTCGTCGTCCGGCACGCCCGTCAACCCTCCGCCGGGCGACGCCTCATCGACCGCCACGCCCACGCCGCACAATCTCTGACGTGGCCGCCTGAGCCGCTTCAGTCGGCGATCGTCAGATAGAGCGGCGCGCTGGTCGCGCTTTCGGTGTTGACCACTTTGACGAAGGTCAGCGCTCCGGTGCTCTGATTGATCGAGAATTGCGAGATCGTGCCTGTGCCCTGATTCGCGACGTAAAGATTATTCTTGTTCGGCCCGATCGCGATTCCGGTCGGCTGGTTCAGGCTCGGATCGGAATAAGTTGCCGAAAACATCAATTGGCCGGAATTCACGGTGAACGCCGTAATTGACGGCGGCGACGCCTTCTGGTTGGCGACATAGAGGAACTCGCCCACGCTCAGTTGCACGATCGCCATCCCGCCCAGCCCGGCGATCGAAGAGGGATAGGAATTCAAATACGCGGGCGCTCCGTTGGCGAGGTTGTAGCCGATCGCATAAACGAAGCCTGTCGTCGGATCCGACGCATATAGATATCCCTGCTGAAATGCCGCGTTCGTAAACGGATCGAGCACCAGATCGGTCGGAAAGCTGACGCCCGGTCCGTTGCCGACGATCGCCGTCGTTCCGGCGGAAAGCGCACCGCTCGCGCCGATCGGAAAACTGCTCACCGACCCCTTCGCGCTGTCCGCGACGAACAAATACGAATTGGTCGCGACCGCGCCCTGTGGTTTCGCCAGCAACACGGACGAAAACGCGCCGCCGTTGCTGGTCATAACGCCGGTCGTCGCGTTGATCGCGTACTGCGAAATCGTGCCGTCGCCCTGATTCGTCGCGAACGCATAGGCGCCGGTGGGAACGACCGCGATCCACTGCGGCTGGCTGCCGGTCGCGATCGTGCCGATCGAGGCGAGCTTGCCGCTGCTCGCCGTGACTTTGTATTGCTGAATCTTGCCATCGACCGAATTCGCCACATAGACGTATTTGGCGCCGGGGCCGTTGGCGATTCCGATCGGCCCGCCGCTCGAACCCGCCGCAACCGATCCGATCAGGCTGAGCACGCCGGTCGTGGTGTTGCGTTTGAATTCGCCGGCTTTGCCGTCGCCATTGTTCGAGCTGTAAAGATAGGGGCCCACGGTGGGCGAAACCGTGATCGTCGCCGTCGCGGTCGGCGACGACGAACTGGTGACCTCCGGAAAGATCGATTTCCCGCACGACGCTCCGCCCAACATTGCAAGCGTCAGCAGAACCGCCGCGAGCGCCGGCGTCAGTCGGAGCGCGCGGCCCCATCCGTGCGTCAGCGTGGAAATCGAAGTCCCTGTCGGCGCGCCCTGGTTCGCGTTCGCTCGCTGCCGCTCATCCATCGGGGCGTAAATTGCCACAACCGCGCGCTTTACGCTATCGCCCACGCGCGCTTGACAGCCGCGCGCCGGCCGTGGCGTGCTGAGCCAAGAATCGTGGCCGCCGCGCCAACGGCCATCGCCGGCGTGGCGCGGCCGCTGGGGAGAATACGACCATGCCGAAAATCGACTTCAATAAAATTCCCAAGTTCTCCGAACTGCCGATCAAAAAAGGCGCGCCCGCGGATTCCAACTGGGGCGTCTTCGGCGACGACGACGAAGCCGGATGCGTCAACTTCCTGACGCCGGAGGGCGTCGTCGAAGCCGCCCGGCTCGTCCGCAACGGCAAGGTCTTCCGCCTCGATACGCCGATCAACTACGCCAATCCTCCCCTGTTCGAGCGCGAGCCGGTCCATCACACGAAGAAGAGCTTCGAAAGCTACGGACTGCTCGGCTTCGACGATCTGCTCGACGCCTACAATACGCAGGAGGGCAGCCAGTGGGACGGCCTGGGCCATGTCGGGAATCTGCGCGCGCAGGCCTTTTACAACGGCGTCAAGGAAAACGAGATCAAGACTTCAGACAAGCTCGGCATCCACAACTGGGCCGACCGCTTCGTTGGCCGCGGCGTGCTGATCGACGCCTTCCGCTATCGCGCGCAGGCCGGCCGTCCGGTAAATCCGCTTAACAACGAGGTTTACAGCCTCGACGATCTGAAGGGCGCGCTCGCCGCGCAGAAGACCGAACTCAAGCCCGGCTCGATTTTGCTGGTGCGGACCGGATGGATGGGCGCCTATCTCGCCTCATCGCCGGAGGAGAAGCGCAAGATGGCGCCGATCTTTTCGCTCAAGGCCTGCGGCATCGACCCCGGCCGCGAAACGGTCGCGTGGATGTGGGACAACCGCGTCGCCGCGATCGGCACCGATTGCCCCGCCGTCGAGCCGTGGCCATGGGATTTCAAGGACGACGGCGCGCTGCACTATCGCACGCTCTCGCTGCTCGGCCTGCCGCTCGGCGAACAGTTCGTGCTCGACAAGCTGGCGGAGGATTGCGCCGCCGACGGCCGCTGGGAGTTCATGCTGGTCTCCGTGCCGCTCCATCTGCGCGGCGGCATCGCCTCGCCGCCCAACGCGGTCGCGATCAAGTAGCGGCTTCGCGGCGCGGACGGGCAAGCGACCGCGCGATAACTTTCAGCGCTATTTCGACGCCCGCGGCCATCATCTCGAGCGACATGCTCGGGGCCGCGCGATGGCGCGCGGCCTGCGCCGTTGCGTACGGCAGATGGATAAAACCAACCGGCATAGCGGGATTGTCGCGGGTCGCATGCAGCGCCAGGTACATCGCGGCGTTGCAGATGAAGATTCCCGCGCTCAGCGATCGTTCGGCGGGAATCTCCGCGCGCGCGAGCGCGCGCAGGATCGCCGCGACCGGAAGCCGCGTGAAATAGGCGTCGGGCGCGCCCGCGACAATCGGCTTGCCGCCGATCGCGCCGCCGGTTTCGCGAGTGCGCCGCTCGTCAACCAGATTTATCGCGACCTGCTCGATCGAGAGCGCCGTTCGTCCGCCCGCCTGGCCGAGTCCCAAAATCGCTTCGGGACGCGCCATCTGAAGCGCGCCTGCCAACGCCTGTCCGGCCCGTTTCAGATTCACCGGCAGCTCCCACGCGCGCACCGCGGCGCCGCCGATAGTCGCGCGATCGAATTTCGCCGCCACCTGCCACGACGGATTGGTCCGCTCGCCGCCGAACGGCATGAAGCCGGTCAGCAGGATCGTCGCGCTCATTCCGAGCGGCGGGGGCTTTTGCGCCGCGGAAATTCGATCGGCAACTCCGGCCGGTTGCCCCATTCGCCCCACGACCCAAGGTAATTGCGCGCCTGCGGAAACCCCGCGATGCGCAACGCGATCCACGCGTTGGCCGATCGATAGCCGCCCTGGCAATAGGGCGCGATTTCTTGGTCGGGCCGAAGGCCGAGCGCCTCGAATTCCGCGCGCAGTTGCGCGGCCGGCTTGAAGCGGCCGTCGGGCGCGAGGTTGTGCGTCCAATCGCGATGGATCGCATTGGGGATGGCGCCGGCGCGCGCCGCCCGCACCCGTTCGCCGAAATATTCCTCGTCGCTGCGCACGTCGAAAAACTGGATTCCGCCGCCGCCGATCCGATTCACCATCTCGGGATAACCGATAATCGCGCTCGCCTGCGGCGCAACCGTGAAGTTCGTGTAGGCGTGCGGCTTGACGGCGGTGACGAGCGGCGCGCCCGCCGCGTATTTGAGTCCGCCGTCGAGAATCCGCACCCGGCGATGGCCCGCATAGGCGAGCATCCACGCCACGCGCGTCGCGCGCATCCCGGAGTCGTTTTCGTAAAAGACCACGGTCGAGTCGGGCGCGATTCCGAGGGCCGAAAAAATCCATGCGAGTTGACCGTTGAATTCGCGCAGGCCCGCCTCGCTGGTGTCGCTGTGATGGAACGGAAAGGGATCGAAATGGCGCGCGCCCTCCAGATGGCCCGCCCAGAAATCGGCCGGCGGCCGCGTATCGATCAGGATCAGGTTGGGGTCGCCGCGATGCTCTCCGAGCCAATGCGCATCGACCAGAAATTCCGCCGCATTTGGTTCCGCAGCCATTGCGCCTCCGCCGCGCCGGCCGCTTGGACGGCTATTTCGCCGCCGCGCCGGTCGCTTCGCTAATAGAGCGAAAACCCTCGCGCGCGAGCAAGCGCGCGAGATCGCGCTTGATGCCGGCGACAACGCCCGGTCCGTCGTAAACCATCCCGGTGTACAGCTCGACCAGGCTGGCGCCGGCGCGGATATGGCCGAGAGCGTCTTCGGCGCTGGCGACTCCGCCAACGCCGATAATCGCGACTTTTCCGCCGGTCGCGGTGTAAACCCGCGCGATCATTCTGCGCGCCCGGTCGCGCAGAGGCGCGCCGCTCAACCCGCCCGGATATGGCGCGGAGACGCCGACCTCTGCGCGCGCGAGCGTGGTGTTGGTCGCGACGATTCCGTCGATGCGCTCATCCAGCGCGCAGGCGCAAATCGCGTCGGCCTGCGCGTCGTCGAGATCGGGCGCGATTTTGATCAGCAGCGGCTTTGGTTGCGCGTACGCGGGCGTCGCGCCGCGAATCGCCTCGACGATTTCGCGGATTCGCTCCGGCGCCTGAAAATCGCGCAGCCCGGGCGTATTCGGCGACGACACGTTGACGACGATAAAATCCGCGTAGCGCGCGAGCCGCCGCGTCAGCGCCGCGTAATCCTCTGCGACCCGCTCCGCTGGCGTATCTTTGTTCGGTCCGAAATTCAGTCCGATGCGCATCGTGCGCGACCGCCGCGCCGCCCGTTCCAGCCGCGCCGCCGCGGCCTCCATCCCGGCGCCTGGAAAACCGAGCCGGTTGATCAGCGCGCGGTCGCTGGTCAGCCGCCACATCCGTGGCCGCGGATTTCCCGGCTGCGGGCGCGGCGTAATCGTGCCCAATTCGGCGAAGCCGAAGCCAAGCAGGTTCCATGCGTTAATCGCGCGCGCGTCCTTGTCCATCCCGGCCGCCAATCCGAGCGGATTCGGAAAGCGCACGCCGAAAACGGTTGTGGCGAGTTCGGGCGGATCGGCGGGAGCGGCCAGCGGCGGCGCAAGCGCCAGCGCCGCGATGGTGAACCGATGGGCGAGTTCGGGATCGATCCGGAACAGGAACGGCCGGATAAATCGCGCGTAGAGGTTGGACGCCGCCGGGCCCATCAACGACCGCATCTTGCGCCCCCGCCATCCCCCGCGCAATCTGGCGGCGCGGCGTTGCCGAGGATTTCGATTTATAAACAGCAGTGGAACAATCTTCAAAGCGGCAGTGGACGCATCGCGCACGGCGATTAAGAATCTCCCGGCGAAATCCTGGCGATGTTGCTATGATGGTTGGCGTACGGCGGAGCGGCGATGAATAACAAAGCGAAGATGCAGGTCAAGCTGATCGATTACGCCAAGGCGCCGCTGGAAAAACTCTACGCCGCCTTCCGCACCTGCTACTCCGCCGACACCCCGATCGAAATCTGGCAGAAGATCGAAGCCGAAAAGATTTCGCACGAAAAAATCCGCGAATTTATCGCCGAGCGGCTTAAGACCGGCCATGCCTCGCCGCTCGAACAGGTGGTCTTCTGGTTCGCGATCGCCGGCGTTTCGCGCTCGCTCTCGCATCAGTTCGTCCGCCACCGCATCGGCATCAGCTTCGAGCAGCAAAGCCAGCGCTACGTCAAGTTCAAGGAAGAAAAGCTCGCCTTCGTGATGCCCGAGTCGTGGACGCGGGCCGGGCTCGACGCCGAATACGCCGAGCTGCTGGAGCATACGTCGAAGCTCTACGCGCGCGCGCTCAAGGCCGGAATTCCAGCCGAAGACGCGCGCTTCGTGCTGCCCAACGCCGCGCCGACGAACTTTCACGTGATGGTGAATTTCGCCGAGATGCTGCATATCTGCGACCTGCGGCTGTGCGTGCGCGCGCAGTGGGAGATCCGGCGGATGGTCGCGATGATGCGCGCGGAGATCAAGCGCGTATTGCCCGAAATCGCGGTTTTCCTGCAACCCAAGTGCGGCGAGAACCGGATGGGCTACTGCGACGAATCGTTGAGCGACTGGGAAATCTGTCCGCTCGGCAAGGTGCGCCCGCACAAGTCGAAATTGTTCGAAATCTACGAGCGGCACGGCGCGCGCAAATCGCGGGATTTGAGCGACGCGGAGTTCCGCGCCGTCGAGGAAAAAGAACAGCTCTGACCGGGCCGCGCCTTTCCCACGCCGCCACGCTACGATTTGCGGCATGGCCAGCATCCATCCCCTAATTGCGCTCGGTGTCCTCGGCTCCACCGCCGCCACGGACGCCGTATACGTCCTTTTCAACGCCGCGGTTTCCCAGGGCCGCCGCATCCGCGCCGCCTCGTGGAGCGGCGCATGGTACCTGCTGTCCGCCTTTGCAGTGATCAGCTACACACAAAATCCCTGGTACGTTCTGTTCGCCGCGGGCGGCTCATGGATCGGCGCTTTCCTCGCGATGACGTGGCTCAGGCACGACGGCGGCGGCCCGGCGGAATCCTCGATGCTCGAGCGGGCGCCCGGCGCGGGCAAGTCGCCGCCGGTCTGACGCTTGTGGAATTTCCGCGCCGCGTAAACGCCGTTGCGCTTGCGCATCGCGGCTTGCTGTGCAATTCGGTTCTTATAAGGAATTTGACGGTGGGAATAATCGAATCCAGCGCGCCCGGGCGCGGCTATCGGATTATCGACCCATGCTCGCGCTGTGGCGTGCAGGAAGGCGTCTGGAGCGTGCCGTGGCCCGATTTGCCGCCCGAAGCGTTCCATCTGCTGTGCGGACGATGCCTGTGGCGGAGTTTTCACGACCTGCCGAAAGGCCCGATCCGTCGCGCGCTGGTGCGCAAAGTTTTCGTCCGCCGCGCAGCCGCCAACCCCGGCGTTTGAGTCGCCGATTTTGCGGCGATGGTTCACGCGTCGGCGCGACATTTTCAAATCCGTTCTTACAAGACCAGCATCGATAATCTATCGGCGTCTATACGCGCCTGTGTGCGCTGCGCCGCCCTGGTCAAATGCCGGTCGCAGGCGGTGCCCGGCGCGGGCGCGGTTCCGGCCGAAGTCGCCTTCGTCGGGCTGGCGCCGGGCCGCTTCGGCGGCGATCGCACCGGCGTCCCGTTCGAGGGCGATCGATCCGGAGAATTGCTGCGCCGGATGATTCGCGATGTCGGGTTGAGATCAGTTTTCATCACCAATGTCGTGCGCTGTAATCCGCGCGACGCGAGAGGGCGCAATCGCGATCCAAGCGCGTCGGAAATTGCGAATTGTCGTGGCTATCTCGCCGCCGAAATGGAACTCGCACGGCCGCGGCTGGTCGTATGTCTCGGGCGGATCGCATGGCGGGAACTGGCCGGCCGCGAGCGGCCGTTCACGCCCGGCGCCGCCAATCCGACGATCGCAAGCGGCCTGCGGCTCTGGCCGATGTACCATCCGGGATACGTAATCCGCGGCGCCTATTCGGAAAAATCGTATAGGCGCGATTTTGCGCGGATGGCGCGCATCGTCCACGCGGGGCGGATCGGGACGCCCGATTGACGCCGCGGGACGCGCCCGCGATGCTGACTGAAGATGGACATCACGCTTGAAAGCGTCGCGGCCGGGATGCGCCAGGCGCGCTATATCACCAATCAGCGCGTCGAAACGGCGGTGTTTCTCGCGCTCGCGCTAGGCAAGCCGCTGTTGATCGAGGGGCCTGCCGGAGCCGGCAAGACCGAGGTCGCCAAAGTAATCGCGGCGATGCTCGGGACCGAACTTATCCGCCTGCAATGCTACGAGGGCCTCGACGAGGCGCGCGCGCTTTACGAATGGAACTATCAGAAGCAACTGCTCCGGTTGCAGGCCGACGAAGCCTCGGGCCAGCGCTGGGAAGAAATTTCCGAGCATCTCTTTTCCCGCGCTTATCTGCTCGAACGTCCGCTGCTGCGTGCGATCTCGGCGCCGCGCAAGGTCGTTTTGCTGATCGACGAAATCGACAAGGCGGACGAGGAGTTCGAGGCGTTCCTGCTCGAAATCCTGTCCGACTTCCAGGTCAGCGTGCCCGAGCTGGGCACGCTCAAAGCGCACGAGCGGCCGGTGGTCGTGCTGACCTCGAACCGCGCGCGCGAACTCTCCGAGGCGCTGCGGCGGCGCTGCCTCCATCTGTTCATCGATTTCCCCGGAATCGAGCAGGAGCGCCGGATAATCGAATTGAAAGTTCCGGACCTCGACGCGCGGCTGGCGGCCGACGCCGCCCGGATTGTAAACGCTATCCGCAAGCTTGAATTGAAAAAGGCGCCGTCGATCGCCGAGACGCTGGATTGGGCGCGCGCGCTCGTACGGCTGGGCGTGAAAGAACTGGACACGCCGGCGCTCCGCGTCACGCTTGGCTTGCTGCTCAAGCACGAAGAGGATCGCGAACGGGTCGAGGCCAAGTCGTCCGCGCTGGCGGCGCGTCCGCGATGAGCGGATTGCGGGCGGCGCTGCTGGACTTCATCGCCGATTTGCGGACGGCGGGCGTTCGGATCTCGATCGCCGAATCGCTCGACGCGATGCATGCGGTCGCCGCCGCCGGAATCGAACGCGTTCCGATGCGCGAGGCGCTGGCGGCGGCGCTAATCAAGGACGAGGCGGATCGCCCGATTTTCGATGAAATTTTCATCCGGCGCTTCGCCCCGCCGCCACTGCCGGCAGGCGCGCGGCGCGGTCCCGCCCGCCGCTCGGGGACTTTCGGCGCCGCGGGCGGACCGAATCCATCCGAATCCGCATCGGGAGCCAAAACCGCTTCTCCCGAATCGGAGAACGAGCCTGCTCCGGCGACGCGGCAGCCGCAAGCAACGGATTCGCGTGCGAAAGCGTCACCAAGCCGCAATTCGCTAGACGGCGCTTCGGCGGAGCGCGACTCCGAACTTGCCGCCAGATCCGGCGATGGTTCGAGCGAGTACGACCCGGCGAGCGCCCGCGAATCCGATTTGAAGCGGTCGTACGATGCGCCGTCGCATGATCTCGCCGGCGGATCGGAAGCGGCGCGCGCGGCGGCGCTGCGCGCGATCGAACAGACCCCCTTCAGCCGCTATTCCGATCTCGAATACGAAACGGCGCGCGACGCGTTGGCGATTCTGAAACGGCGCTTTCGCGCCCGTCTGGCGCGACGCCTGAAGCTGGCCGCCGCCGGCCGCATCGATTTGCGCCGGACGCTGCGGGCGGCGATTCAGCATGGCGGATCGCTGGGCGAGCTGCGTTTCCGCGCGCGCCGTCCACGCCATCTGGAATTGCTGATCCTTGCGGATATTTCCGGGTCGATGAAGTACGCGTCCGCACTGATGCTGAAACTCGCGGCTGGCGCCGCCGGAGCATTCCGGCGCGCGCGCAGCTTTGTCTATATCGATCGGCTGGCCGAGGCGGGTTTCGAGCACGGTCGGCTGGTGATGACGCCGCCGCTGGACCTCTACGCCCGTTCCGATTTCGGCCGCGTTCTGGCCGAGCTGACGGCGCGGCGCGCCGAACTGATTTCCCGCGCCACCGTGATTGTGATCATGGGCGACGGACGGAACAATCGCCGACCGGCGCGGGCCAACCTGTTGCGGGATTTGGGCCTCCACGCGCGCTCGATCCTTTGGTTAAACCCCGAGGCGCCGGAGCGATGGAACACTGGGGACAGCGCGATCGGGCAATACGCCAGGGCCGTCGATGCGATGCTGCTCGCGCGCAATCTGCGCGAGGTGGAAGAGGGATTGAGCAGAATCGGCTGACCTTCGGAATCGCCGTTAACAGGAACCCTCGTGCCGATCCATGCAAGTTGCATCGTGGCTGGCATCATGGCAATCTGCGGCTGTTATTTCCAAAAATTGCTCAAATTTAATTCAATCCGTTTGACCGGTTTCAATAAGAGACGCTATAGAAAGAGAAAGCACGCATTCGACAAGATTAATAGCATGAATTATTGTACGTCCAAGAACAGGGCTCGGCGCAACGTCATCAATGTGGTCGCAACAGCCATGTTCATCTTTGGCGGAGGCGTCGCGCAGGCCCAAACCGTGGCCGGCTCTGTCACCGCAGTGAGCGGCAGCGTGACGATCGGGCGCGCGGGCGCGACCAGCCCGGCGACTTATGGCGAGAAAGTCGACGTCGGCGACAGGTTGACGACCGGCCCGAACGGCAACGTCACAATCACGCTGACCGACGGCAGTCAGATGGAACTGGAGCAATCGAGCACGCTCACGCTCGACGAAAATACCCTGACGCCGGGCGGCCAGCGTCAAAGCACGCGGGTAACGCTGCTAACCGGCCTGCTGCATTCGTTGGTGCGGGTCACTCCCGGCACGCCGCCGAATTATGAAGTACATACGCCGAACGCGGTCGCGTCGGCGCGCGGCACCTCGTACGACGTCGATCACGAAACCGGCGTGACCGACAACAAATATCCAAACTGCAAGGAATTCTCGCACGTTTCGGTTTATCAAGGCACGGTCGAGGTTTCGAATCCGACGAACCCCTCGTCGCCTCCGGTCGATGTGAAACCCGGGCAAAAGGTGACGGTGCCGTGCGGCGGCGCGCCGATGTTCGGCGCGGCGGGCGGAATTGGAACGGCCGGCGGGATCGCTGCCGGAGTTCTTGGAGCGCTCGGCGCCGGCGGAATTGCGGTGGGCGTGATTGGGGGCACCGGCGGATTTGGCGGCGGTGCGCATCCCACGCCGACGCCTCATCCCATTACCGTCGGCCAATGATTCCCGCGGGTCGGCGGCGCCCGTCGCCGGCCTGATCGCCACGCCCGTGATGCGCTAAACTGGCGGGCGCAACCATGGCCGAGGCCGCGCGCAAACCTTTCTGGAAAAGCCCGTTCACCACCGTTTTGATCGGGCTTGTCGTGGTCGCGGCATTGACGATGCTGAACCGCAAGGGCGGTCTCGAGTCGCTCGAGCTGGCCGTATCCGACCGAATCGTTTACCACGACATGCCCGCGCCGCCGCCGTCCGGCATGGTGGCGATCGCCGGCATCGACGACAAGAGTATCGCGGAGTTGGGCCGATGGCCGTGGGGGCGCGACGTCGAAGCGCGCGTGGTGGCGGCCTTGCAATATTATCGGGCCGCGGTCGTCGGCTTTGACGTGTTGATGACCGAGCGCGACTCGGCCGATGTGGAACGGGAGCAGATCGCAACCGATCTGGCCGCGGCCGGAGTCGGATCGCCGAGCGTTCGCGCGATGCTCGCACGGAGCAACGACGCCGAATTCGCGCGCGCGATCGCCGCGCAGGGCGAGACGTTCCTTGGCTACACCTTCAGTTCGGTCACAGATCCGTTCGAACCCGCGGCGCTGCGCGCAAAAGAATCGAATGTTTCCGGATTCCGCACCACATTCGCCGATCCGCCGCCGCTCTTCTACAATATAGTCCGCAAGACGCCGGGCGCGCTCGACGCGACCATGACGGCCGCAGGCTATCTGCCGCCGATCGACGTGCTCAATCGCGCGGCGCGGGGCAGCGGCTACGTCTATATCGACCATGACGCCGACGGCGCGGTCCGGTCGATTCCGGCGGTTTTCCGCTTCCGCGGCCGCTATTGCGTGCCGCTGTTCCTTGCGCTGGCCGACGCTTTCGCCGGGTTTCCGCCGCTGGAAGTCCAACTCGGGCCGAACGGCGTCGCCGGCGTGAGCATCGCCAGGTTGCAAATTCCGGTTGACGAGGTCGGCCGGATGATAATCCATTTTCGCGGACCGGCGGGATCGATACCGTCCTACTCGATCGCGGATATCGTCGATCATCGTCTGCCGGCGGACGCGCTCAAGAACAAAATCGTGCTGGTCGGGTTGACCGGACGCGCGCTCGGCGACCGCGTGGTCACGCCCGTCAGCGGCGACTATCCCGGCGTCGAAGTGCAGGCGAGCGCGGTCGACAATGTGCTGAGCGGAGGCTTTTTGGTCAGCAACGGCAAGCTCTGGTTTGCCGAAGAATGGGCGGGCGTAGCGATCGGCGCGGCGATCAGCATCGCCGCGGCCTATCTCAGCGCTGTCGCCAGCGCCGGCGTCGGGATGCTGCTGGGAGTGGGCTATCTGGCCTGGTCGATGCATCTCCTGCGCACGTCTGGCGAAGAACTGGGCGTTATCTTTCCGCTGCTCACGCTCGCCATCACCTATATCTTCGTCATCAGTTGGCGTTACGCGGTGGAGGGCCGCGAAAAATGGTTCATCCGGCACGCCTTCGAGCACTATCTTAGCCCCGAAGTCATCGCCTCGCTGGTGGACAATCCCGACGGCCTCACGCTTGGCGGAGAGCGGCGCCATCTCGCGATCCTCTTCTCGGACATCGTTAATTTCACGTCGCGCACCGAACGTTCCGACCCGGAACCGCTGGTCGCCCTGCTCAACACCTACATGACCGTGATGACCAACCTGATCCTCGAATGCGGCGGCACGGTGGACAAGCTGATGGGCGACGGCATCATGGCGTTCTGGGGCGCGCCGGCGGCGATGAAAAATCCGGCGCGCGCGGCGATCGCCTGCGCGGTCCGAATGATGGAGGAGCTGCGGCGGCTCGCCGCGACCGACGAGCGCTTCTCCGACATGCGCATCGGCATCGGCGTCTGCGCCGGCGAGGCGATCGTCGGCAATTTCGGCGGCGAGCGCAGTTTCGACTATTCCGCCATCGGCGACACGGTGAACCTGGCGTCGCGGCTCGAGGGTCTTACGCGCCAATTCAAGGTCGGGATACTCGTCAACAAGCAGGCCTACATCGAGGCCGGCGATGGCTTCGTCGGGCGCGAAATTGGTCTCGTGAAAGTCAAAGGCAAGGACCAGCTCGTTCCCGTCGTTGAAGTCGTGGGACGCGCGGGCGACGGCGCCGATCCGGCGTACTACGAACGATTCTCGCGCGCATTGGCCGCGATGCGCGACGGCGTTTCGCCCGAACCCGAACTGCGCGCGATGCTTGGCGAGCGGCCGGACGACCGCGTGATCGCGATGTGCCTGGAGCGGCTGGGCGCGGCGGGCGCCGACCACCCGCACGAGATGGTCTTCGAATTCGACACCAAGTGAACGGGCCGAACCGCAGGCCGCGGCCTAGCCGATAATCACGCGTTCGGCGGTGATGATGAACGCAAGGCGCGAGCCGTCGATGAAATTCGGTTCGTCCGCGCGCGTCGCCGCGTACTCCGCCGTGAGCGCCGAAGCGCGCATCGCGGCGGTGTCGTCGAACCAGGTTTCCGCCACGCCGTCATAGATGGGAACGCGGCCGTCGCGATAGGCCGACGGCCTGACATGGCATTGCACGTAGCGGCGCAGCTGCGGAATCTTCGCGGCCAGCGGACCGTGCACCTCGCTCCAGTAACGATGGAACGCGGCGGGATCCATGCCGGGCTTGCGCGTCACCACTTCGACGATTTTCTTCATCGCGGGCGTGGCGGCGCCGTTTTTCTGCACGACCTCATCAGTGACGATCGAGGCGAAGCGGCGCATGTCGAGAAAATTCTCGTCGTCGGCGAGCGCCGCGGCGGCTTCGGGCGAATGCGCCGCGCGATGCATCGCGGCGGTGTCGTCGTACCAGATTTCGGCGACGCCGTCGAAAAGCGGCTCGCCCTTGGCGTAGCCGGAGGCGATAGTCTGCGATTGCACGTAGCGGCGGATCTCCGGCACGCGGCGCACCGCGTCGGCGTGGATTGTCCGCCAATATTCGGAAAACGCCTCGAGCGCCATCCCAGGTTTGCGGCGCACGAATGAAATCACGTTGATCATCCCGATCTCTCCCCGGCGCGGCACGGCGCGCCCGCGCCAGCCGGAGAATAACCCGAAACGCGCCGGCCGCGGTAACGCCGCGCGCTAGCGCGGCGGGGCGAGATTGAAGACCGCGCGCATCTTGTTGAGCAGCCAGTTGGCGCGCGTGCGATCGCCGTCGGCATGCGGCGCGGCGGCGAGCAGCTCCCGCCGCTCGGACATCCTGAGCGCGATCACTTCGCCCATCTGCGACGCGGTTTCGGGATGATTTTTGAAAAGTTCGCTGAACGCGTCGCGGCCCAGCTCGATCAGCTCGGCGTCGGTGCGGGCGCGCACCGTGGCGTTGCGCCGCTCGCCCGTCATCAGCGCCATCTCGCCGAAAAAAGCGGGCCGCGTCAAATCGCGGATATGCACGAGGCGGCCGTCGGACGCCGCCGCGAGCACTTCGACCACGCCGGAGCGGATGATGAACAACGAGTCGCCCTCGTCGCCCTCGCGGACGATCGACTCGCCGGCGCCGAATTTCAGAACGGATACGCCGGGAACGAGCAGGCGCAGTTCCTCGTCGCGCAGGCCGCGGAGAAAATCGACCAGCCGCAATTCATTCATCAACTCCCGCTCGAAGGCTTCGCCGGCGCTTCCGGCGGGCGCGGCGGCGCGCGACAGCGTCATCTGCGGGAATGGAATCTCGATTCCCTTGCGGCGCAGCACGTACCATAGCGAGGTCGCGACCGCGTCATGGATGCGCTCGGCCTCGGCGTAATCGCCAAGCCAGTAGCGCACCCGGTAGCGAATCGCCGAGTCGGCGTACTCCCAGGTGAAGACCTCAGGCGGCGGATCCGCGAGCACGCCGGGCACGTTTCTCAGGGCCTCGCAAATCACGGAATGGACGTAATTGGGCGGCGCGGCGTAGCTCAAACCGATCGTGAACTCGCTGCCGACGCGGCCGGCCGAATAGTTGACCAGCGCGTCCTTCGCTATCAGCGAATTGGGAATTTCGAGGAACTCATTGGCGCGCGTGATCAGCGCGGTCGAACGCCAGCCGATGCCCTGCACCCGTCCGACGAAATTGCCGGATTTAACCCAGTCGCCCGGGTCGAAGGGCTTGCTGAGCTGCAAGGTCAAGCCGCTGAAAATATTGCCGAGGCTTTCCTGCAGCGCGAAGCCGACGACCGCAGCGACGATCGCGGTCGAGGCGAGCAGCGGCGTCAGGTCGAAGTGGAAATCCTGGCGCAGCACGAGCATCAGGATCACGCCCCAGAGCGTGATCATCAGCAAATCTTTGAAGATGGTCGAGAAGTGGGCGCGCGTGCGATGCGCGATGGCGTCGACCGAGGCGAGAACCACATGGATAAAGCCCCAGCCCGCCAGCACCAACGCGAGGCCGCCCGCCCATGGCGCCCATCCCATTTCGATCGCGGCGGCGGGCGTCGCAAGCAGGTCGAAAGCGAAACCCACCGCGCACATCAGCAGGCCGGTGATCGGAAACGATTCGCGACGCTGGCGAATCAATACGGCCGCGAGCGTGAAGGCGGCGATCAGGATTGCGTCGACCGTAATCCGTTCGTCAGGGCCGAGCAGCGAGAATCCGAGAGCGATTTGCAGCGGCGTCAGATGTTGCATTTGCCAAGCGGACCGGCGGCGGAAGTCCGTAAGGAAGCCGCTTGCGCCCCCGCACGCTTCGCGCTCAAGCGTGGTCCGCGCGATTCGGATAGTACTTCGCCCGGCGCCGGTATGGTAGCCGCAGGCGCGGCAACGAATTGTGAAATTCGCCGCACGTTGGCGCGAATTAATCGGAACCGGCCGCCGCCAGCCGGCGCAAATCGGCATCGAGTTGGCGGACCAGCGCGCGGCGTTGGCTGATGCGCGCCTCCTCTTCCTCGCCAAGTTCGCCGAGGTAGCATCCGCGATCGGGCAGGAACAAAACCGCGCGATAGGGAAACCCGGGCCGCACCCGCTCGTGGCGGCGATCCGGAATCACGCCGTCGAGAGCGGCTTCGACCACGCGTTCGCGGACGGCGCCCGCGTCGGAAAATATGAGGGCCGCCGCCGCGCGCAGGCGCGCGGTACGGCGCCGCGGCTCGACGCCGCGCATCCGGCGGATAATTTCGTCGGCGAGACGGCGATCGTCGGCGCTCTCGCCGAGCCATCGATGCGACCGGACGCCGGGCGCGCCGCCCAGCGCGTCCACCTCGAGGCCGCCGTCGTCGGCGAGCGTCGCCACTTGCGCGCGCGCGAAGTAAAAGCGCGCCTTGAGCAGCGCGTTTTCGGCGAAGTTCGGGGCATTCTCCGGCGCCTCCGCATCGATCGCGAAATCGGCCAGCGACAAAACCTGCAAGCCGTAGCCGCGCAGCAGCAGCCGGTATTCGGCGAGCTTGGCCGGATTGGTGGTCGCAATCAGCAGGCGGTTCATCGCGCGGACCGGCCTCCGGCCAGCGGCGGCTGGTAGAGGTACTTGAGCCGCGCGCGTTCGCGAAAATCCTCGCGCGCCAATTCGATCAGGCGGTCGATCAATTGCGGCAGCGGCAGTCCGCTGGCCTCCCAGAGTTTCGGATACATGCTGATCGCGGTGAAGCCGGGAATCGTGTTGACCTCGTTGACGAAAAGTTCCGAGAGATCCGGGCGGCTGAGGAAATCCACGCGCGCCATGCCGCGCAATCCGAGCGCGCCGAATGCGGCGACCGAGAGTTCGCGAATTCGCTCCGCGACGCGCGCAGGCAAATCGGCGGGAATCCTGGTCGTCGCGCCCTTGGGATCGACGTACTTCGATTCGTAGCTGTAAAAATCGTGGCCGGTGACGATCACCTCGCCTGGAACCGAGGCCGCGGGCCGATCGTTGCCGAGCACGGCGCACTCGAATTCGCGGCCGGCGCAGGATTCTTCCAGCAAAATCTTGCGGTCGTAGCGCAGCGCCTCCGCGATCGCGCCGGAAAGCCCGCGCGCGTTCGCGACCCGGGTGATGCCGATCGAGGAGCCAAGCGCATTGGGCTTGACGAAAAGGGGATAGCCGAGTTCCTTGGCGCACCGGCGCGCGCGCTCGGGATCGTCGTGCAATTCGGCGCGCGTGATCGCAAAATGGCGCACCACCGGCACGCCCGAGGCGCGCAGCAGCCGCTTTTGCGCGTCCTTGTCCATCCCGAGCGCCGAGCCGAGCACGCCCGCGCCGACGTATGGAACGCCGGCCAAATCCAGCAGTCCCTGGATCGTTCCGTCCTCGCCGTACGTGCCGTGCAGAACCGGAAAGACGACGTCGAGCCGGCCCGCCGGGCGCGCTTTGCCGCCGGCGAAGACGACCAATTCTCCGCGGCGGGGTTCGGGAAGCAGCGCGACCGAATCGCCGCCGCGGCCGAGCGCGCGCAACTTCGGCGTGGCGGCGCGCAGCGTCGCGACGGCGTCCTCGCGCAGATACCAGCGCCCGTCGCGCGCGATGCCGATCGGCACAATCTCGTAGCGTTTCGGATCCATCGCGCCGATCACGGTAAGCGCCGAGCGCAGCGAAATCTGATGTTCGCCCGACCGGCCGCCGAACAGCACTCCGACGCGGATTTTGCCGCTGCGCCTCATCGACTCCCGCCGCCTTCCCCGCCGCGTCCGCCCGTTCGCGCGCGTGCGATTACGAATCGCGAAGATTTTGCCACGGCCGCCCGCGAGGTTCGAGCGGCGGCGCGGCTATTGGCGATAGTTCGGCGCTTCTTTAGTGATAAAGACGTCGTGAACGTGGCTCTCGCGCTGGCCCGCGTCGCTGACGCGGATAAAGCGCGCGCGCCGGCGCAGCTCGGCTAGATTCGCCGCGCCGATATAGCCCATCCCGGCCTGCAACCCGCCGACCAGTTGCTCGATATTCGAGGCGAGCGCCCCACGATGCGGCACGCGGCCCTCGATTCCTTCAGGCACCAGCTTGCCGCTGTCGGCGACATCGTGCTGGCCATAACGATCGCGCACCCGCTCGCTCATCGCTCCCAGCGAACCCATCCCGCGATACAGCTTGTAGGTGCGGCCCTGATAGAGAATCGTCTCGCCGGGGCTTTCCTCGGTGCCCGCGAACAATGAGCCGATCATCACCGACGAGGCTCCGGCCGCGAGCGCCTTGGTGATATCGCCGGAAAAGCGGATGCCGCCGTCCGCGATGATCGGCACGCCGGCCGGTTCGCCGACCGCGACGCAATCCATGATCGCGGTGATCTGCGGCACGCCGACGCCCGAGACCACGCGCGTCGTGCAGATCGAACCGGGACCCATCCCGACCCTGAGCGCGTCCGCGCCGGCATCGATGAGCGCCTTGGCGCCCTCGCTGGTGGCGACGCTGCCGGCAATAACGTCAAGCTCCGGACATTCGCGCTTGGTCTCGCGCACCGCGTCGATCACGTTCTGCGAATGCCCGTGCGCGGTGTCGATAACCAGCACGTCCGCGCCCGCGCGTTTGAGCGCCGCCGCGCGCTCGGCGCGGTCCGGGCCGACGCCGATCGCCGCGCCGACCCGCAGGCGGCCCATCGCATCCTTGCTCGAATACGGATGGCGCGTCGCCTTGTCCATGTCCTTAACGGTTATCAGGCCGCACAAGCGGTCGTGCTCGTCAACGAGCGGCAGCTTTTCAATCCGATGGGCCTGCAGGATTTCCTTGGCGGCATCGACGCTGATTCCAGGGCGGGCGGTGATCACCTTGCGCGTCATTACTTCGGATACGGGACGGTCGGGACGACGCTCGAAGCGCAGGTCGCGATTCGTCAGGATGCCGACCAGGCGGCCGTCCGCGACAACCGGCAATCCGGAGATGCCGTGGCGCTCCATGATCGCGAGCGCGTCGCCGATTGGCTGATCCGGATGGACCGTCACCGGATCCGCGATCATGCCGCTTTCGTACTTTTTGACCGCGGCGACTTCGGCCGCCTGCCGCTCGATCGAAAGGTTGCGATGGATGAAGCCGAGACCGCCGAGCTGGGCGATCGCGATCGCCGTACGCGATTCGGTGACCGTATCCATCGGGCTGGAAACCAGCGGAATTCTTAAACGAATACGCTTGCTCAGCACGGTCGATACATCGCAGCTCGAAGGCAGCAGATCGGAGAACCGCGGCAACAAAAGCACGTCTTCGAACGTAAGTCCTTCGCGAAGCTCCTGAAGCGCCATGTTCAATCACCCGATACGACAAAGCCCGCAGTTTCCCCGCGGGCCCGTTGAAGAGTCTGAAATGTGAACTGGAAATGGCTCCGGCGTCGCCATAACTGAAAGTAACAAATGAATCCGACGGGCGCAATTATTCGCGGCTCCGGCGATCCGCGATGAGCGCGGGAACGCGTTTTGACCGTGCGTAGCGCATTGTCGCGGCGTATCCGCTATGCTAGCGGGGTTTCGCCAGATGAACGCCGGTTTCCTCTTCTACCTCGTCGTCATTATCGTCACATCGCTGGCCGGCGGCCTGACCCCTTTGATTGGCGACTGGTCGCGGCGGAGCCTGTTGATCCCGGTGAGCTTTTCGGGCGGCGTGCTGCTCGGCGCTACCTTTTTCGACATGATCCCCGAAAGCGCGCCGATTCTTGGCGACGCGCTCGGCTGGCCGATCATCGCCGGATTCCTGACGATCTTCCTGCTTGAACGCTTCGTGCTGGTCCATCCGTACCCGGAACACGCCGGCGAGCACGGCCACGCCCATCACATTCATCTCGGCTTGACCGCCTACCTCGGACTGTCGTTCCACAGCCTGCTGGACGGTCTCGCGCTCAGTTCAAGCTATCAGCGCCCGGAGCTTGGCGGCGTGGTGCTGCTCGCGATCATCTTCCACAAAATTCCCGATTCCTTCGCGTTGACCAGCCTGTTGCTGCTCGACCGATGGGAGCGCCGGTCGATCGCGATCGCGATGCTGGTCTTCGCCTGCTCGACTCCGGTCGGCGCGTTGATCACATGGATTTTCCTGCATCACGCGAACGACCTCGTGATTGGCGCGTCGATCGCGCTGTCGGCCGGAACTTTTCTCGCCGTCGCGACGTCGGATGTGCTGCCGCAGATCCGGCGCTTCAACGACGCCGACTCGCTGCCGCATCCGCTATGGCCGATGGTGGCGCTGTTCGCCGGAATCGCGATCACATGGTGGGGCCGCCTTATCGCCGGCTGACCCGCCGCCAACGAAAAAATCTCGCGATGGCGAAGCGCGGCTAAGCGGCGCCTTGCATACGCGCGGCGTAATCCGCGGCGAGCGCTTCGAGCAAAGCCGGGCAGTCTCCGGCAAACGACGAGCCATGCATGATCGCGAGCGTCTTCGGTTTGAGCGCGGCCAGCCGCCGGACGTTGGGCGCGGCCGACGGCGTCAGGCTGGTGAACGGTAGCATCCGCTCGACTTTGAGCGCGTCGGCGACGATCTCCCCGCCGCCCATCGCGGGCCGTTCGCCGACCTGCGTGAACAGATCGCTGGTGAACAGCGTTGCGGTGGTCTCTTCGAAAATCAGCCCGGCGTCCCAGCAATGCGGCAGATGGGCGGTGTCGAGCCGGCGTACGCGCCTCCCGCCGAGATCCACGACCTCGTTATCCGCCAGTGCGCGCGGCGGCCGCGGCGCCATGTCATTGAGCCAGATGTTGCATCCGACGCGGCCGTGCGCCGCGACGGCGTTCGGCGCGGCGGCCATCCATTCGTCAAGCGCGCCGCATTCGTCGGACTCGACGTGGCTGAACATGATCCAGCGCAGCTTTTTGATATCCATGATCCGCGCCGCCGCCGCCGATACCGTTCCGAACAATCCGCGCGGCCCGCAATGAAAAAGCGCCGGCTCGTCGGCGTCGATCAGGAACTGATTGAAGCCGAGGCCCACGCTCGCGACGCCGGGAACAAAGGTCGCCAGGCGGTAAATGCGATCCGCGATTTCGGTAACTTCCGTCTCTATCGACGCCATCGGATTGCCCTCCATGGCTTTTTTAATCTTTACTGGCGTTAACCGCCTTTTCGCATGTTAGCTTGTGAACACTCTATCACGCCTTGCCTGATTCCGAGCCGGCTGGACGCGGCGCGCGCCCCTCCAGCACCATCTGGGTCTGCGTCACCAGCGCGAGCAGCCGGCCCTCCGGCGACATAAGCCGCGTCTGCCAGACCATCGTGCGGCGACCGCGATGCAAGGGCGTGCATTCGCCGATAATCTTGGTTCCGACCGGCGCCGCCGCGAAAAAATTCGTCTTCGATTCGAGCGTGGTGGTAGCCGCTCCGTCGGGCAGATTCAGCGCCGCGGCGTAACCGCCGAGCGAATCCGCAAAGGCCATCATCGCGCCGCCATGCATCACCGCCGGGCGAGTGCACAATTCATCGCGTACTTCGAGTTCGGCCTCGATCCGGTCCGGCGTGGCCGAACGCAGGCGCAGGCCGAGAAAATCGGCGAAGGGCAAAGGGCTTTCGCGCAGAACGCTCATCGAGTCCATGTGCTGCTCCTTTTACAGTTGGGCGCCACGCGCCGCCGCTCTGTTTCACGAATCAGGTGCGGATTGACGGATCAGTATGACACCCGGCGATTCTTGTCGATTACGTCCGAAGTAATGTTGCTTTCACTAAAAACAGCAACACAGCTTCGCGGGCCGGAACCCGCGTGCGCCGAAATCTCAACGCGGCAATCAAGCTTTACCGGAACGTGACGATGCGGACCGATGAAAAGCGCTCTGGCGGTGGCCGGCCGATGGCGTCAGCGAATCAGAGCTGAAAGTGTTGCAGCGGCAACATCCAATCTGGAAGAGCTTGTGGATTGGCTCGCCTTGCTCGAACGCTCCGAAGGAAAGAGCCCCCTTTTGCAAGGGGGCTCTCCCTTCTGACGAGGCTTGAAGGCCCCGGCTCGTCCAGCAGCTAGCCCGGCATGGTTGAAAGCCTCCGCAAGCCGTTAAGGCGCGGAGGGCGATAAATATGGTTGGTTACTTCTTTTTGGTCGGCTTCTTGGTAGCCTTTTTCTTCGCCATGGTGCTCTTCAGCTTCGGTTTGGATTTGGCGGTCTTCTTCGTACCGGGCTTTTTGGTTGCTGGCATACGTTCCTCCTATGCGGTCGCTGCTGCCGGACGGGCTTAATGACAACGATTCGCTCAACCGGACGACGAAGCGATTATAGAAATGCGTTATGCAGGAATCAAGAGCTCCGAGTAAAAATTTATAAACAAATTCTAAAACCCGGATTCAGACCATGATTCATGGATTTTCCCGAAATTAAAATATCGTTCAGGCATTAGGAATCTTGATTTGCGAAAGAACTTGGCTTTACGATCGAAGCGATGGCGAAATTAAGCTGGCTTATCCGGCGTCAATGGTTGAGCCTAATCCTTGGAGGAATCCTCGCGGTGTTGCTGTTCAGCCTGCTTGGCGGTGCGATGGGTCCGCGCGATCTGGCCAACCTGCGCCGCCATCGTCGCGACCTTGAGGCGCGACGCGACCGTCTGCAAGCCGAAGAAAACCGGATGAACAGTGAAATCGATCGGCTTAAAAACGACAACGCCTACGTCGAGCGGCTGATTCGCAACGAACTAGGCTACTCTCGTCAAAATGAGCTGATTTACCGCTTTCCGAATCAGCCCGCCGCGAAGAATCCTTGAATGACGCGAACGATTCATATCGCGCGGCAAATCAGCGATCGTAATTCACATGAACCGCCGCGGCAGCAGGCGATATTCGCGCGCTTCGCGCTCCAGCGACTCCCGGAAATCGGGATGCGCAAGATTGATTAGCGCGCGCGCCCGGTCCGGAACCGATTTGCCCTTGAGATTGGCGATTCCGTACTCCGTCACGACGTACATCACGTCGGTGCGCGGCGTCGTGACGATATTGCACTCGGCGATGCGCGCGACGATGCGGCTTTCGCGCCGTCCGTTGCGCTCGTAGGTTGACGAGAGGCAAAGAAAGGCTTTGCCGCCGCGCGACGCGTACGCGCCGCGCATAAACTGCAACTGTCCGCCGGTGCCGCTGATCTGCCGGATTCCCGCAGACTCCGCGCACGCCTGCCCGGACAAATCGATTTGCGCGGCGTTGCAGATGGCCACCACGCGATCGTTCTGCATTATCCGGTGCGGCAGGTTGGTGTAATCGACGGGACCGACAAAGCACGCCGGATTGCGATCGAGAAATTCATATAGCCGCGCCGATCCGGCGGCGAAGCAATAGGTCATTTGAAACCGATCATGCGTCTTGTGCGCGCCGGTGATCTTGCCCGCCTCGTACAGCTTCATCAGCGAATCGACGAACATTTCCGTATGCACGCCCAGGTCGCGCACCGGCGAATCGACCAGCAGCTCGCACACCGCGTTGGGCATCGCGCCGATGCCGATTTGCAGGCACGCGCCGTCTTCGATCTCCGCGGCGATAAGCCCCGCGATTTTCTGTTCGATCGCGCCCGCCGGAGCATTCTTGAGCTCCGGCATCGACCCGCGGCCGCCGTCGATTACGTAATCGACCGCGCTGAGATGCACGCCGTTTTCGACGCCGAACACGTACGGCATCGCCTCGTCGGTCTCGACGATCACGGTGCGCGCTTTTTCGGTCAGCGCCTTGTGGTATGTGACCGCGCCGCCGAAATTGAAAAAGCCGTGCGCATCCATCGGCGCGGTCTTCAAAATCGCAACGTCAACATCGCAGAACCGCCGGTAGTAGTCCGGCGCTTCGCCGAAATTCATCGGGATATGCTGGCACAGGCCGCGATCGTGCAGCGCCCGCTCTAGGCCTGAAAAATACCACGAGTACATTTCGAGATGGCGCGCTTCCGGATCGGCCTCGACCACGGCCCGCGGCCGCATCGAAAGCGTCGCGCGCAGCCGCACGCGCTCAAGGCGCCGAATCCGCTCCGCCAGCGCGCGATCGAACAGATCGGGCTGGCCAACGCCGAAACCGTAATCGATCCAGTCTCCGGACTTGACTTGCGCGGCGGCCGCCTCCGGCGTAACGGTCTTGCGTTTCAATTCGCCAGCGAATGAAATTCCCATCGTCGCGTTCTCCCGATCAGGATGCGGCGGCGCAATCCTTGACTGCGGCTGCCGCATAAGATTTGTTTCATCGCGCGATTCAAATCAATGTCAACCGCTGAAGCTTTTTCGCAGTCCGCGGACCCTCGGCGGCGCCGCGCCGCGCTGACGGTCCTGTTCCTGACCGTCTTCATCGATCTGCTCGGGTTCGGAATCGTCATTCCGTTTTTGCCGCTGTACGCGGCCCGCATGCATGTCAGCGCGGCCGGCATCGGCTTAATTCTGTCGGCCTACTCGCTGGCGCAATTTTTGGCGGCGCCGATTCTCGGCCGCCTGTCGGACCATTTCGGCCGCCGGCCGATTATCATGCTCGGCTTGTTCGGTTCGTCGCTCAGCTACGTGATCTATGGCTTCGCCGGCTCGTTCGCATGGCTGCTGATTTCCCGCGCGGCGCACGGAGCCTGCGCCGGAACGATCTCCACCGCGCAGGCGTACGTCGCCGACACCACCGACGAGCGCGGACGCGCGCACGGCATGGGGATGATCGGCGCGGCGTTCGGCCTCGGCTTCGTGCTGGGACCGGGAATCGGCGGACTGCTCGGCCACAGCGATTTGCGCATCCCCGTATTTTTCGCCGCCGCTCTGACGTTCGCCAATCTGCTTTTCGCGGCGGTGAGGTTGCCCGAATCCCATCAGCCCAATCAGGCCGCCCGCCTTCAGTTCGCGCATCTGTTCGAACCGTTCGCGCGGATGCCGGCGCGGCTGCGCGATGGACGCCTCACGTCGTTGTTCGGCGTCGCGTTTCTTGGCACTTTCGCGATGTCCGCGTTCGAGGCGACCTTCGCGATGATGGCTCCCGCCGTCTATGGCTACGGTCCCGCCGGAGTCGGCGGCTTGCTCGCATACACGGGCCTGATGCAGGCGGTGGTGCAAGGATATCTGCTCGGCAAAATCGCGCCGCGCGCGGGCGAAGCGCGCTTGATCAAATTCGGATTGATTGCTTTCGCGATCGGACTGGCGCCCCTCGCGAGTGCGGGCGCGCACGGCGGATTGTTCGCTCTGCTGGCCCTGCTTGCGATTGGTTACGGCTTCGCCAGTCCATCGGTTGCGAGCTTGATTTCGAAACGCGCCGCGCGTCATCTGCAGGGTGAAGTGCTCGGCGTAAATCAATCGGCGATGTCATTGGCGCGGATTTTCGGGCCGATCGCGGGCGGCGTGATATACGGTTCGATCGGACCGAACGCGGCTTATATCGGCGCGGCGCTCGCCGTAATCGCGGCGCTCGCGATCTCGTTCGCGGCACCAGCCGTAGCAGCGGCGCCTTAACCCGCCGCGAAACCAGGAGAGACCGCCACGGAATTCGAACGCTGGATAATCGTCTTTCACGTCTTCGGCGTAATCATGTGGATCGGCAGCCTGCTCGTGATCAGCAGCCTGATGGCGCTGGTTCCCGATCAGGTCGGCGCGGCGCGCGAAGCCACCGTTCTGGCCGGGCGGCGGCTTTTCAACGTCAGCGCCAACGCGGGCGCGATCGTAGCGATCCTGTTTGGAATTTTCGCGATGATCGAAAATCCGTCCGTGATGCGTCACGCCTGGATGCACGTAAAGCTTGCGCTGGTCGTCGTGATGCTGTTTTTCCACGCGCTGCTTTACCGGCGAATCGCGGCGCTCGCCGATGATCCAGGCCGCGCCACGCGCGGCCAGTTCAGCATGATTCACGGCGTCGTGAGCCTGCTCCTGCTCGCGATCCTGGTGCTGGTGATCGTACGGCCGTTTTGAGCCTTATCCGGCGCGTTACGCGGCCGACGCTTCGCGCCACGCCCGCTCCGCCGCCGCGAGCGCGGCCCCGCGCGCCACTTCGACGCCCATCCCGGCAAGAATCGTCTCCAGCGCGCCGAGCGCCAAGGTCACGTGCTCGCGGCGCGAGGATTCGCCGAGCGTGCCGATGCGCCAGACTTTGCCCTTGAACGGGCCGAGACCGCCCGCGATTTCAATATTGTATTTGCGCACCAGTTCCGCCCTTACCGCCGCTTCGTCGATTCCCGGCGGAACTTTCACCACCGCGAGCTGCGGCAGCAGATGGCCCGCCTGCGCCGCCGGCTCAAGCCCAAGCGCCGCAAGCCCCGCCTGCATCGCCGCGGCGTTTTCACGATGGCGCCGGAAGCGCGTTTCCAGCCCCTCCTCGACGATTATCCGCAGCGCTTCGTAAAGCGCGTAATTCATCGTGATCGGAGCGGTGTGATGGTAGACCCGCTCCGCGCCCCAGTAACGCTCGATCATGGCGAGGTCGAAATACCACGAGCGGCTCGGCGTTTTGCGCGCGCGCACCGCCGCCATTGCGCGTTCGCTAAACGTCACCGGCGCGAGACCCGGCGGCGCGCTGATGCCCTTCTGCGTGCAACTGTAGCAGGCGTCCACTTCCCACTTGTCGATCTCAACCGGCACGCATCCGAGCGAAGTCACCGCGTCGAGCAGGAAGAGCGCGCCGTAACGATGCGCCAACGCGCCGAGCGCTTCCACCGGCTGCCAGGCGCCGGTCGAAGTTTCGGCGTGGACGATCGCGAGCAGCTTGGGCTTGGCCGCGGTTTTCAGCGCCGCTTCGATCCGCTCGGCCTCGATAATCCGGCCCCACGGCGCCTCCACCCGATGGACTCGCGCGCCGAGCCGCCCGGCGGCGTCGGCCAGACGCTCGCCGAAAACGCCCGCAATGGCGATCACGACCTCGTCGCCCTCTTCCACCAGGTTCATCAGCGCGGTCTCCATCCCGGACGATCCGGTGCCCGAGACCGGGAAGGTGATTTCGTTGGCCGTCTGAAACACGATGCGCAGCAGACGCTTGATGTCCTCCATCACGCGCACGAAATCCGCGTCGAGATGGCCGACCACCGGCGACGCCATCGCCTTCATCACGCGCGGATGGACGTTGGACGGTCCGGGGCCAAGCAGCAGGCGCGGACCGGGATTGAGTTCGGGAAATGACGTGGCCAAATGAATGCTCCCTTTCTCGATGCGGCTAGACCGATGCGCCGGCGGCGAATCCGTCCGAACGCGTCATCACATCTTAGGGCGGCGGAAGCGAAATTTGAAATCTCGAACGCGCGCGGAAACGGAGGATTCCGTGCTAGGCTTTTCCGCGATGGCGTCATTGGGCAATACCGCGCTTGATTCGGCGATCCGAGCCGAACTGCGCGCGATTCTTGGGGACGACGGGATCGTTTCGCGGCCGACCGAGCTTAAAGTTTACGAGTGCGACGGCTGGACGATCGAAAAAAGCGCTCCGGAGCTGCTGCTGCGCCCGCGCTCGGCCGCGGAAATAAGCGCCGTGCTCAAAGCGCTCCATCGCCGCGGAATTCCTTTCGTACCGCGCGGCGCGGGCACCGGCCTGTCCGGCGGATGCCTTCCCGTCGGCGCGCCCGTGATGATCTGCACGTCGCGGATGAACCGCATCCTCGAAATCGATTACGCCAACCGCCGCGTCGAGGTCGAAAGCGGCGTGGTCAATCTGCACGTCAGCAATGCGGTGCGCGCACGCGGCTTTTTCTACGCGCCTGATCCGTCGTCGCAGATGGCCTGTACGATCGGCGGCAATATCGCCGAGAATTCCGGCGGTCCGCATACGCTCAAATACGGCGTCACGACGAATCACGTGCTCGGCCTGGAAATCGTGCTGCCCGACGGTGAAATCGCGGAGCTGGGCGGACCGGCGGAGGAGCGCCTTGGCTACGATTTGGTGGGAGCGATCGTCGGCGCCGAAGGCACGGCCGGAATCGTCACCCGCGCAATCCTCAAGCTCACCCGAGAACCCGAGGATCGTCGAACGCTGCTCGCGATATTCGCCGATGTCGGCGCGGCCACACGGGCTGTCTCCGCGATTATTTCCGCCGGAGTGATTCCCGGCGCGATCGAGATGATGGATCGATTGATTATCGAGGCGGTCGAAGACGCGTTTCACGCCGGACTGCCGCGCGACGCTGGCGCGGTGCTGATTATCGAACTCGACGGAATCGCCGCCGCGCTCGACGCGCAAGCCGCCGAGGTCGCGGACCTGGCGCGCGCGTCAGGCGCCCGCGAAGTGCGTCTAGCGCGCGACGAAGGCGAACGCGCAACCTTGTGGAAAGCGCGCAAACGCGCTTTCGGCGCGGTCGGCCGCCTCGCGCCGAATTACGCGACGCAGGACGGCGTCGTGCCGCGCACCCGCCTGCCCGATATCCTGCGCGAGATCGCGGCGATCGCCGAACGCTATTCGCTCAAAATCGGCAACGTCTTTCACGCCGGCGACGGCAATATCCATCCGATCGTGCTCTACGACGAGCGCGACGCGGACGAAACGCGCCGGGCGATCGAGGCCGGGCGCGAGATTCTGCGCGCGTGCGTCGCGATGGGCGGCAGCCTGACCGGCGAGCACGGCATCGGCGTTGAGAAAATGGCCGAGATGCCGCTCATCTTTTCGCCCGACGACTTGATCGTGATGAGCGAGCTGAGGCGCGTGTTCGATCCAGAGCGGCGCGCCAATCCCAACAAGGTAATTCCGGCGCCGGGATCCTGCGTGGAAGTGGCCGCGCCACGCCGTCAGGTCGCGCTCTAGGAAATCCGTGCCGCCGGTTCTCCACGATCCCGAAAATCTCGCGAATGTTTTCGCCGCAATTGTCGGCGCGGCGAACCTGCGCCCGCCGTCCGGCGCCGAAGCGCGCTGCGCAAACTTGATCATCGCGCCATCTGACGCGAACGCGATCGCGGAAATCGTGCGCAAATGCGAGGCCGATCGCATCACGCTGGCGCCAATCGGCGCAGGGCGAACGCTGGCGGAAATCCGGCGCGCGCCCGCCGCTGTCGGCATTTCGCTAGCGCGGATGAAGCGGATTATCGCCTACGAACCCGACGACATGACGATCGTCGCCGAAGCCGGCGCGACGCTCGCCGAGCTTAACGCCACAATGGCGGCGCGCGGGCAGTGGCTTCCGCTTGATCCGCCGCACCCGGAATTGACCGCGCTCGGCGCGATGGTTGCCGCGGCGCGTTTCGGCCCGTCGCGCCTTTCCGAAGGGACCGCGCGCGACCTGCTGATCGGCGTGCGCTTAGCCGGCCATGACGGCCGCCTCGTCCACGGCGGCGGGCGCGTGGTCAAAAACGTCGCGGGCTATGATTTGATGAAAGTGATGACGGGTTCGTTCGGCACGCTCGGAATTATCACGGAAACGACGTTCCGCGTCCGTCCGCTGCTGGCGCGACGACTGATCGCGACGATGCGTTTCGGCGACGCCGCGTCGTCCTTCAGAGCGGCGCGGACGCTGCATGACGCCGTTCCGCTGGCGCATCTCGAGGTCGCGAGTCCGTCCGTCGCCGCCGCTCTTGGACTCGGCGCGGAATTTACGCTCATCGCCGGATTCGGCGGATCGCCCGTCGAGGCCGATCATCTTCAATCACGGATTCTCGAAATTCTCGGCGCTAATTGCGCCATCGCCGACGGCGCCGAGGCTGACGCTTTATACCAGCGGCTTCGCGATTTCGACTTCTCCGCGAGTTCCGCCGAGCTGCTGGCCGCGACGCCGCCCGCGGAATTGGCGGCGTTGCTCGCGGACGCCCCCGGCGGATTTATCGCCTTTGCCGGTTCCGGAGTCGCAAGAATTTTTCTCGACGTCCGCGACGCCGGCGATCTCGATCGGATGGTGGGCGCGCTTCGGACGCGTGCGCGCGGACGCCACGGCCATATTGCGCATCGTCCGTCGCCGAAAATTACGCGCCGGCCTCAAAATCTTCGACCAGCCGGCGGCGCCCGCAGTGAACCTGATGCACGCCGGATGAAAGCCGCCTTCGATCGCGCGGCCGTTTCAATTCCGGATCTTTCGTGGAGGACTCTGACTTCCGCGATGGCTACCGCGCCCAAATCGACGCCCGCGGCGAACGCCGCGCCGCACCGGCGGCCGGCGCGCGGCATCGTCGATTACGAACTGCTCTTCGACTGCGTCCACTGCGGCCTGTGTCTCGAATCCTGTCCGACCTACGTCGTGACGCGCGCCGAGATGGACTCGCCGCGCGGCCGCATCTACCTGATGAAGGCGCTTGCCGAAGGAACGCTGGAACTCGACGCCGACGCGCTGCGCCATCTCGATTTGTGCCTGGAGTGCCGCGGATGCGAAACCGCGTGCCCGTCGGGCGTGCATTACGGCAAGCTGATCGAGCGCGCGCGCGAGTACGTCAACCACAATGTGCGCCGGCCGCCGCTGGAACGGCTGCGCAACTGGCTGATCGCGGAGATTTTCCCCTATCCCGAACGCCTCAAAATTCTGCTTGCGCCGCTGCGCGCGATCGACCGGCTTGGGATGCGCCCTTTGCTGCGCAAGCTGGCGCCCGCAGGTATGCGGGATTGGCTCGATCTGATTCCGCCGCGCGCCGCGCAGCAACCAATCCTTGCACCCGCTACCGCCGCCGCTGACTCCGCGCCTGCCGCCGTGGTGCATCACGGATGCGTCGCCCAAACGCTGCTCGAAACGGAAAACCGCAACATCGAAGGCGCGCTCGCCGCCGCCGGATATCGAGTCGTCCAGATGGAGCGCACCGTATGCTGCGGCGCGCTCGACCTGCATCATGGCAATTTCGATCGCGCCCGCGAATTCGCGCGCGCCAACGTTCGCGAACTCGGCCGCCACGGCGACGCGGCGATTCTCTCCGCCGCTTCCGGGTGCTCCGCCGTGTTCGCGGCCTATGGCGATCTGCTGGCCGGCGAACCCGAATTCGCCGATGCGGCGCGTGCGGTTTCGGCGCGGGTCGCCGATCTCAGCACGCTGCTGCTTGGCCGCGATTTCCGTTTTCCGCGGAGCTTCCCGGCGACCGTCACGTATCACGATTCCTGTCATCTGGCGCATGGTCTCGGCGTGCGCGAAGCGCCGCGCCGCCTGCTGCGTTCGATTCCCGGAGTCGAGCTGGTGGAAATGAACGAGTCCGATTTATGCTGCGGATCGGCCGGCAGCTACAACCTGACGGAACGCGCGATGGCGCGCGAACTAGTCGGCCGCAAAGCCGACAATATCGTCGCGACCGGCGCGGATTATGTCGTGCTCGGAAATCCCGGCTGCGAGCTGCAAATCGCCGCCGAGTTGCGCCGCCGCGGCGAGAAAATCCGCGTCATGCATCTGGCGGATTTCCTCGCGCTCGCCCTGAGCGGCGCCGACGCCTGACGCCGTCCCGTCTCGTTCAGCGCAGATAGCCCGCGTGCTTGAGATATTCGGCGAGCAGCACCGCGCCGCGTCCCGCGCCCATCGCGGCGTTGTGGCTCACCAGCAGATATTTGACCCCGTTCGGCAACACTTCGTCCGCGCGCATCCGGCCCACCGAGGTGGTCATGCCGCGTTCGGCCTCGCGATCGAGCCGCGGCTGCGGCCGCATCGGATTGCGATGCACCGTGATCATCCGGCGCGGCGCGTTGGGCAGTCCGAGCGCGCTGAACTCGCGTCCGAAATTCTCCATCGCCGCAATCGCCTGCTCCACCGTCGCCGGCTTTTTCAGCGCGGCCGTGACGGATTCGGTATGGCCCGCCAGCACCGACGCGCGCGTGCAGGTTGCGCTGACGCGCAGCGGATGCTCGTCGATCGCGGCGCCGGCCGCACGGCCCAGAATCTTGCGCGTTTCGATCGCGACCCGTTCTTCTTCGCGCGGAATGTACGGAATGATGTTCTCGACGATATCGAGCGCCGGCAAATCCCTGCCCGCGCCCGAAATTCCCTGCATCGTCGTGACGATCGCCGCCTCCACGCCGAACGCCTCGTCGAGCGCCTTGAGCGTGACCGCCAGCCCCGTCGCGGTGCAATTCGGCAGCGTCGCGATAAATCCTTTCCATCCGCGCCGCCGGCGCTGCTCTTCGACGATCGCCAGATGATCGAGGTTGACGCCAGGAATCACCAGCGGCACGTCCGGCTCCATCCGATGCGGCCGCGCGGTGCTGATGGTCGGCGCGTGGCGCGCGTAAAGCGGCTCCAGTTCGCGCGCCGCGTCGGACTCGACCGCGGCGAACACCACGCCGATTCCGTCCAGCCGGAGCGATTTCGCGTCCTGCACCTCGAGCCCGAGCGCCGTCCGCGGCGGTTCGCCTCCATCCACGTACCATCGGCGCATTCCGCTCTGCGCGTCGGTAATCGCTTCGTCGAAAGTTTTGCCGGAAGATCGTTCTGAGGCCGCAAGCGCGGCGATTTCAAAGTCCGGATGGCCGTCGAGCGCCGCCAGCACCTGCTGTCCGGCGATTCCGGTGGCCCCAACCACTGCGACTGGAATTTTCATCTCTGCGTGATAAGCGTCGTGCGATAAAGTGGCCGCGCGCGCGGAAATGCCGCCGCGGCTCGCCGCGCCATCAGGTTATAGGCGCGTTTCCCGCGCGTAAATACTGGCGCGCCGTCACAGACGCGCGGCGAGCCAGTCGCCCACCAGCTCCAGCAGCCGGTCGCCGAAGCCGCTCAGGCGATGGTCGCCGCCTGCGATCAATTCAAGCTGGCGCGGTTCGCCCGCGCGCTCGAAAATCAGCGCGCGATAATCTCGTCGGCCGTACCGTGAATCAGCAGCAATGGCTTGGGCGCGAGTTCGTTGACCACCTGCGCGCCCGCAAGCTGGCTCGCAATGGCGATCACGGCGACGACAACCGGATTGAGCGTGCCGGTGTTAATCGCGACCGCGCCGCCGAACGAATGACCGATCAGCGCGACGCGCCGGTAACTCGTACCTTTCAGAAACGCCACGGCCGCGAGCGCGTCGAGCAGGCATTCGCTGAAATCGTTGGGCGCACGGTAATCGACCCGCGCAACGGCGATTCCCCGCCGCGGCATCTCCGCGCCCATTCGCGCGTAGAGCAGCGCCGGTCCGTCGAGTCCGCCGAGCGCGCCGCTGACGCATACCGCCGCCCGCGTCGCGGATTCCGACGCATGCAGCACGATCGAAATCGCACCGCGCGTGGTTTTTAGCGATATCCGACGCGCACCGGCGATTTCGTCGCCCGCATCGACGCCAAGGATGCGCAGGTCAAGATTGTCGTCCCCGTCCGCCATCGCGACCGTGCGGGCCTCTGTCGGGCGGCCGGCGCTTAACGTCCGAACGCCTTCTTCAACTCGGCGCAGCAGTCAGCGATCGCCTGTTTGCCCGCGTCCAGCTTCGCCCCCATCATCACGAACCCATGGCATACGCCAAGATAACGCTTGACGGTAGTCGGCACGCCGGCCTTGCGCAGCGCCTCGCCGTAGGCTTCGCCCTCGTCGCGCAGCGGATCGATCGCCGCCGTTATCACGAACGCTGGCGGAAGTCCGGCCAGGCTCTTTGCGCAGGCCGGACTGAAATACGGATTGGTCTTGTCGGCCGCGCTGGTCATGTAATGGTCATAGAACCAGACCATGTCGCCGCGCGACAGGATATAGCCGTCCTGCGTGAATTCGCGTTGCGAGGCGGATTCCTTCGACCAGTCCGTTGCAGGATAGATCAAAAGCTGAAACGCGATCTTCGGGCCGCCGCGGTCGCGCGCCATCTGCGCGACCACTGCGGCCAGGTTTCCGCCCGCGCTGTCGCCGCCGACCGCGATCCGGTTCGCGTCGATTCCGAGCGCCGCCGCATTCTGCGACACCCACTTGGTCGCGGCGAAGCAGTCTTCCGGCGCCGCGGGGAATTTGTGTTCGGGCGCGAGCCGGTAATCGACCGACACGACGATGCATCCGGCGCCCTTCGCCAGCCCACAGCAGACTTCGTCATGCGAATCGATATCGCCGATCACCCATCCGCCGCCGTGAAAATAGACCAGACCGCCCATCGGCGCGGCGCCCCCGGGCGTATAGACGCGCAACGGAATTTCACCGGCCGGGCCCGGCACGCGCCGGTCTTCGACCTTCGCCATTTGCTCGGGCTGGCCGCCGAAAACCTGAACCAGGAGTTTGATGCCCTCGCGGGCCTCCGCCGGCGTCATCGCGTTGAACGGCTTGCCGCCCGCCGCGGCGATCGTGTCCAGTATCGCTTTCATTTGCGGATCGAGTTCCATCTGGTGCGCTCCCCAACGTAGAGATTAGCCGTTCCCCGGACCGGCAATCGCGATCCTTAGGTAATCGGCCGCTTCAGCGCAAGCGCGTCCGGATTTCACCGCGCGGCCCGGATCGTAGTAGGCTTTCGGCGCCGCCGCAGCAAAAATCCGCCGGCGCCTGACGCTCGATCGGTCGGACGCCGCACGGCGGGAGGATAATGATTATGGCCAACAAACCCGTAAGCTTCGCCGAATTGCTCAAGGACGCTCCCAAAAACTGGGGGAAATGGGGCGCCGATGACGAAATCGGCGCGCTCAATTATCTCACCAGCGCCGAAGTTCTGCGCGGCGCCCGCGCGATCAAGAGCGGCAAGGTTTTCATGCTTGGCGTTCCCGTCGCACGGCCCGAAGGCGACCCGCTCTATCCCTCGCGCTCGCAGCCGATCCGCACGATGGCGATGGACAAGGGATTTTACGAAAACGGCCTCGCGCATCCGTTTCCGGGCGGGATGGAATACGCCGACGACGTGATCGTGATGTACCTGCAGGGCACCACGCAGTACGACGCCCTCGGCCACGTCTGGTACGGCGACAAGCTCTACAACGGCTACGACGCCAAGACCACGACCGGCGGTCTGCGCAAATGCTCGATCGAGCCGATCGCGAATCACGGCGTGGTCGGCCGCGGCATCCTGCTCGATATCGCGCGGCTCAAAGGCAAACCCTCGCTCGACGCCAACGAACCAATCACCGTCGCCGACCTGGAAGCCGCCGCCAAACGCCAGAACTGCACGATCGAGAAACACGACATCCTGCTGATCCGCACCGGATGGCTCAAGCGGTTCTACGATCACGGCTTCGAGGGCATCTTCCCCAACCGCGAGTTCAAGGAGCCGGGCCTCGCCTACAGCCCGGAGATGGTCAACTGGATCCATCGCATGGAAATTCCATCGATCGGCTCCGACACGATCGCGACCGAGCAAACGTACAACGAAGAGGCCGGCGTGATGATTCCATTGCACGCCGCGCTGTTGCGCGATCAGGGAGTGATTTTCAACGAAATCGATTGGCTCGAAGACCTGGCCAACGATTGCGACAAGGACGGCCAGTGGACCTTCATGTTCGTCGGCGCGCCGCTCAAGGTGGTGCGCGGCGCGGGTTCGCCGGTCAATCCAGTCGCGATTAAATAGGTCTGAATTTTTGTTTCATCTAAAGGAGACAAACCCAAAATGTTGTTCTTGTTGAAGGTCTATATCGACAAGCCGGCCAACGCCTCGAACAAGGAATTTTATTCGGTCTGGCTGAAGGAATCGCAGGCCGCGCTCGAAGCGGTCAAAGGCGGCGCCATCAAGGGCATCTGGAAGGCGGCGGGCCAGCCGATCGTTATCGCGATCATGGACTTGCCGAATCACGACGTGCTTGATCAGGCGATTCATCAGTTGCCGATCTGGAAGCTCGGTTACTCACATATCGCGAAGAATATCGAGATCATTCCGATCCGGCCTTACGAAAATTGGGCGGAGGACCTGAAAACCCTCGCCGAAGGATAACAACAAGGGCCGGCGGCGCGATTACATGTAATCGCGCCGCCGGCCAACGCGACAAGATTCCATACAGCGGCCTATCGTCGAAGCCGCTCCAAATCGTCAAAAAATTCCGGCCACGTTTTCGCGACACATCCGGGGTTCCTGATGCGGATGCCTTCCGCTTTCAGCCCCGCCACCGCGAACGCCATCGCGATCCGATGGTCGTCGTATGTCTCGATCGTCGCATGACGCAGCGGCGACGGTTGAATCTCAAGCCCATCCTCGAATTCCACGACGGTCGCTCCCGCACGACGCAGTTCGGTCGCCAGCGCCGCGATCCGATCGCTTTCATGGTGGCGAATAAAGGCGACATTGCGAATCCGCGTCGCCGTGCTGGCGAACGGCGCGATTGCGGCCAGCGTCGGCACAACGTCGGGAATGGCGTTAAGCTCAGCATCGACGCCGATTAGCCTTCCCGTCCCAGTAATGGCAACGGCGTCGTCACGCCACTCGACCTTCGCGCCCATCCGCGCCAGCAGATCGATAAAGCGCGCGTCGCCTTGCACGCTCTGGCGGCCAAGTCCTTGAATTACGACCGTGCCGCCAACGAGAGCCGCGGCGGCGGCGAAATAGCTGGCCGCCGTTGCGTCCGGTTCCACGATGAAATCCAGCGCATGATAGCGCTGACCGCCCGGAACCACTATTTCGCCGCCGTCGGACGCGCTCCGGGCGCCCCATTGCCGCATCAGCGCGAGCGTCATTTCGATAAACGGACGGGCCGCGTCGCCGCGCGTGGCCAAACGCAGGCCGCGCGGCCAGAGCGCCGCCGGCATCAGCAGGGCGGAAACGAATTGCGACGACTGGCTGGCGTCGATTTCGGCGCCGCCGCCCGCGCATCGCTCGCCATGCATATCGATCGCGATCGGCGGACGGCCGTCGCCACGCGCGCTCGTTGCATCGACGCCAAGCGCGCGGAGCGCGTCAAGGAGCGGACCGATCGGACGCTCGCGCATCCGCGCGTTGCCGTCGATGCGGTACCGGCCGCGTCCCAGCGTCACGAATCCCGCCAGAAAACGCATCGCCGTGCCGGCGCCGCCGGCATAAAGATCCGCGCTCGCAGCAGGGATTTCGCCGCCCTTGCCTGCGACCGTTATACGGCGCGCCGCCTCGTCCGCGGCGATCGCAAACCCAAGCGCACCCAGCGCTTCGGCCATCCGGCGCGTGTCGTCGCTAATCAGCGCGCCATGGATCGTCGAATTGCCGTCGGCCATCGCCGCCAGCAGCAGGGCGCGGTTCGTGATGCTTTTTGAACCGGGCGGCCGCACTTTGGCGTCGATCGGCCGATCGAGCGGCGCGATCGCGATTGCGTCGGGATTCACGTCGCTCTGAGGTTATCTATGCAGCCATCAGCCACTCAAGCTTCGCACCGAGTCGAGCGGCGTGTCGTGCGTGGCGGAGGCGCGAGCATCGAAATCGGGTCGCGACCGCATTTAACGGCGATCGCAGCCAAGGGATCGCGGCCGGGGTCAGACGATCTGGCCGGGTTGTGGTCCGGGAACGATCCCCGCGAGATCGTCGTCTTTGCCACCGCCCTGCTCGCGCTGCGTATTGCGTTCGAGGACGCGCTGGACCCGGCGTTGTTCCTTGTCCTTTTGTTTCTGCCTGCGAACCTGTTCCCTGCGACGTTTTTCCATCCGATTTCCTTTCGTTCGCGCGCTCCGAGCGTTCTCGACCGGTCCAGTCGCGCCGATGCGTGGCCGCATGAAAAAGGCCGGCATAGGCCGGCCTTTTTCTGCCGCTTCTACCAGCGATTGCGGCCGCGCCCCGCGCCGCCGCCACCGCCGCCGCTGCGATCACGATTGCCGAAGCTCGATTCGCGCGGACGCGCTTCGTTGACCTTGATATTGCGGCCCTTGAGGTCGGTATCGTTCAATTGGCGGATCGCCTGCGCAACCTCTTCCGCCGTGGTCATCTCGACGAAGCCGAAGCCTTTCGACTGCCCCGAGAATTTGTCCATGATCACCGTGGCGCTTTGCACCTGTCCGGCCTGTGAAAACAGCTCATGGAGATCGTCATTGGAGACCGAGTAGGCCAGATTGCCTACGTACAATTTGCTGGGCATCGATTGCCCTCCGAAGGTTTTGCCAGAAAGCTCCGAGCAGGAAACCCGGGCTTATTCCCGGGTCGATGACAGGAACGTCCAAGCGTTGCCCCATCATCATACGCCTTTAGCCCGATCAATGATATCCACCCGCCGCAATCGCCTGGATGGGCGAATTGACGGGTTGTGATCGCGCCGCGCGGGACGCGGGCGCAAGCGGGGCGCATGTACTTATGCTCGTGGAGCGCATAGAATGAAAAAACTCGCCATTCGGATGTGCTCTTTCCCCGAACTGCCGATCTTTGCTGGTGGGGACAATCCGAACCGCCCGTAGTGAACAGGAGGAGCATTTATGCCCAAGGTGTATGTCGGCAATCTTGCCAGTTCCGTAACCAGCAGCGATCTGCTGCGGCATTTCGCGACCGCCGGCGGAGCGATCGGCGCGCTGGCGGTGACGGACCGGGCGTCGGGCCAATGCCGCGGATTCGGCTTTGTCGAGATGGCGAAAGTGTCCGACGTCGTGGTCGCTTACAGCCTGCTGAACAACAGCGTGCTCAACGGCCAATCGATTAAAATCGAACTTGACCCAGCCTTGAAAAACGGCAAAGCCCGCAATCGCGCGATGGCGCGCTGAGCGCGGCTTCGCCGCCTGAACGTCCCGAGGGTCGAAGGAGAATTCCTGGCGATGGTATTCGCGAACAGCAATTGGGAAACTCACGACTTCCAGGTCAAGATGCTCGATTGGTCGGCGGCGCGCGGCTCCCGGCTGGCGTTTACGTGCCGTAATTGCAGGCGGAAATTCTGCAATTTCACCGTGCTCAGCCAAGGCGCATGGGCGGCGGACGCTGACGGACGCGCGCTTGACGACGCCGTGAGCATCCGCTGGCTGGCTGAGAAATGTCCGCGTTTGCCGAGCGCCGGCGACGACAAAGATCGCGAACGTTTGCGCGGCGCGATCCCGCAATAAACTCCGCTCGTCACTTTAGATCCGCGGCCACATGCGACCGTCCGCGGCATGGTCATACTTGATCGGGGACGCGTTTACCCGTATTCTCTGGAACAAGCCAATTCTTGGCCAAGCGCGCGTCGGATTCCGTGACGCCGTAACCCAACCACCCAGAACCAATCGTTTGGCCGCTCGGCCCGACCTGAATCCGCTGGCTCTGAAAACGGAGACCGTTTGTCTTTTTCCGCATTTGCTCTTTCGCCCGAAACCCTACAATCGATCCGCGACCGAGGCCATCGCGAACCCACGCCGATTCAATCCGGCGCGATTCCGGTGGCGCTGACGGGCCGTGATTTGGTCGCGACCGCCGGTACCGGAAGCGGCAAAACCGCCGCGTTTCTGCTGCCGATGCTGAACCGGCTGCGCGTGCAGCGCGGCGCCGGCGTCACCGCGCTGATTCTGGCGCCCACGCGCGAGCTCGCGGCCCAAATCGGACATGAGGCCGACCTGCTTTCGCGCGACGGCCGCGTGCGCAAGGCCGTGATCGTCGGCGGGGAATCGATGCACCGGCAGATCACGGAGCTTCGCGCCGCGAATTACCTGATCGCCTGTCCCGGCCGCCTGATCGACCATCTTGAGCGCGGCACGGTCCGGCTCGATCGGGTTACGATGGTCGTGATCGACGAAGCCGACCGGATGCTCGACATGGGCTTTTTACCGCAATTGCGCCGGATCATGCGGGCGCTCAAAGCGCCGCGCCAAACGCTGATGTTTTCGGCGACGATGGACCCCGAGGTCGAACGGATTGCGCGCGAGTTCCTGCGCGACCCGGCCCGCGTCAACATCGGCCAAATCGCCGCGCCGCCAGCGACTATTCGGCACGCGATCTGTCCGGTGGAAATCGCCGACAAGGGACCGTTGCTGCTCGAACTGATGAAGCGCCCGGAGGTCGAGAGCGCGATCGTCTTCACGCGCACGCGCAGCCGCGCCGACCGGGTCACGCGATTGCTCGCGCGCGGAGGAGTTTCCGCGGCGGCTATCCATGGCGACCGCTCTCAAAACCAGCGGAGCGCGGCGCTGTCCGGTTTTCGCCGAGGCTCCTACCGCGTTCTGGTCGCGACCGATATAGCGGCCCGCGGCCTCGATATTCCCGATGTGTCCCACGTCATCAATTTCGACCTGCCGGACGCGTCCGACACTTACATTCATCGCATCGGCCGCACGGCCCGAATGGGCAAATCGGGCGAGGCGCTGACGCTGGTCACGCCTGAGGAGCGCAACGCGCTCGGCGACCTCGAAAAACGGCTGGGCCACAGGCTTGAGCGCACGGTCGTAGCGGGTTTCGAACCGCCGGCGCTGCAACCGCAGCCGCCGGTTCGTCCGGCTGCCACCGCTATTAGTCGCCCCGTGAGCGGCCGTCGCCGACCCCGCCGAGAGCAGTTTCGCGCGCGTTGATTTGCGGCTAATCCAACCAACTTTCGAACGAAGCAGAAGGTAAGCCTCTTGGCAGCCAACATGCCCGATCTATCCGCACACTCGCTCGAGTCCGCGCTAGCGCCCGTTCCGGGATGGGAGTGGCCGTGGTGGCGCACCACCCGGCATGACCGGATGGTGCTGCCGTGGTTCATCCTGATTCACGCCACCGCGCTTGCCGGCCTGATTCTGTTTCCGTTGCCGGGGTGGCGCATTCTGGCCGGCGCGGTCGCGCTCAGCTGGATTGGCGGCATCGGCACGACCGTCTGTTACCATCGCGCATTGGCCCATCGTGCGGTAAAGCTGAATCAATGGGTCGAGACGGCGCTGATTTTCTTCGCCATCTTCAACGGCTCCGGCTTGCCGCTTACCTGGGTCGCCAGCCATCGGATTCACCACGCCAACGCCGACGGGGAGGGCGACGTTTCCAGTCCCGCGCGGCACGGTTTCTGGTGGGCGCATCTGCGCTGGCTGTGGCAGGCGGAAATGCCGGCGATCGGCAAATTCTGCCCGGACATGGCCGGCCGTTCATATCGTATCTGGCCGGCGCTCCAGCCTCCAATTCTGGCGTTGTCGTTTTTCGGAGGCCTTTTTTTCGGCTGGGCCGCGTTCTTCTGGCTCGGAGCGATTCGGCTGGTCTTTTCCCTGCATGCTCAATGCTTCGTGAACAGCGTATGCCATACGGAACCCGACGTTCCCGTCGGCTCCGATTCGAGCCGCAACGTCCGATGGCTTGGCGCGATGCAATTTTTTCAAGGCGAGAACTGGCATCGCAACCATCATGCGCGGCCGGCGCTCGCGCGCCTCGGCCGCGACTGGCGCCAACTTGACGTTGGTTATGCGGCGATCTGCCTGCTTGAAAAGCTCGGTCTGGCGACCGAGGTGAAACGGGCGCGCGCGGCGGCGTTCGAAACTCCCCGCGCGCGTTCGCGGTCAGGGAATCGCCAGCACGTCGTAAACCGGCGGCAACCGTTCCGCGATTAGCCGCGCCGCGCCCGAGGCCGCGTCGATCCGCAGGATCGAGCCGTCCGAAACCGCGGCGAAAATATCGTTCGGATCTTCGGGATTCATCGCGAACCGCATCGCCGCGCCGCGCCCCGGGCGGGCGGCGCCGTCGGCGTAAACGAGTGGCGCGAACGTGCGCCCTTGATCGAAGCTGCGAAAAATCAGCGCGTCCGCGCCCGCCGGGCCCATCGCCCAGAGCGGCGGCGGCGCGGCGGCGGCGGAAGCGAAAATGGAACGCGCGGCGCCTGCGCCGGCAAACAGCAGCGTGATCGCCCATTCCCGAATCAGGCCGCCGGCGCGGCGCCACGCCGCGCCGGCGTTGGCCGAAGAATAGACGCCCGCGCCCGTGGCGAGGATCAGGCGCGAAGGATCCTCAGGGTCGATCGCGAGGTCGTGAAACTCGTCGGCGGCCGGCCGGTCAAGCGGCTCGAAGCTGCGCGCGCCGTCGGTCGAGCGAAACACGCCCGCGGCTTCGAGCACGACGTAGATCACGGAAGCATCGCGCGGACTGAAGCGAATCGCACGAATCGACGCGCGCGGCGCCGCCGAGCGGGAGCGATCACGAGCGGGCGGGCGGGCGGCGCGGCGCGGCGCGGCGCATTCGCGAAAAGTCGCACCGGCGTTTTCGCTGCGGAAAAGCCGCGCGCGCGACGTGCCTATATAGACCGTTCCCGAGCGCCCGGGCGCCGCAGCGACAGCCCATACTTCTTCGTCGCGCGCGGCGCCGGGAGTGATGTCGGTCCACGTTCGGCCGCCATCGGTCGAACGCGCCAGCGCCGCGCGGCCGCGGGCGCTGCCCGCGAACGCATTATGCACCGCTCCGGCGAATAACAGATTCGGATCGGCGGCGTCCCGCGCCATGCACCAGATAGACGGCGGATCGGCCAGCGCCATCAGCGGCCGGCCGCCGCGCGCCGGGTCTATAATCACGATTCCCTTCGCGGTGCCCGCGCACAACCTCATCGCCTAATCGGACGCGTTCCGCGGCCGTTCCGCCGTCACGCGGGCGGGCCGCAACGCGCGCCAACGCGCAATTCGCCCGCGGCGGCCAGTTCGGCGGGCGAAACTTTTTTCGGACTCGGATCGAAGCGCGCCCGCCGCACCACGAGCGAGCCGCCGTTCAATGCGATCGTCATCGCCTGTTCGTCGATCGCGACGATCGATCCCGGCGGCGCATCGGCCGGCGCTCCCAGCGCTGCGGCGTCGTAAAGCCTGAGCCGCCGGCCGCCGAGCGCCGTGAAAGCGCCGGGCTGCGGATCGCATCCGCGAACCAGATTATGGACTTCGCGCGCGGGCTTGCGAAAATCGATTTCCGCATGTTCGTCGCGGCACGGAGCTTCATAGGTTGCCAGCCGCTCGTCCTGCGCGACGGCCGGCGGATTGCCGGCGCGAATCAAATCGATCGCTTCGGTCATGGTCTCGATTCCGAGCGGAAAGAGCGTGTTGAAATAAAGCGATCCGGTGCTGTCGGCGGGGCCGATCGGCACGCGTCGTTGAATCAGGATAGGACCGGTATCGATGCCGCGATCGGGCCAGAACCAGGTGACGCCGGTCTCCGCATCGCCCTGGATTATCGCCCAATTAATCGCGCTGGCGCCGCGATGGCGCGGCAAGAGCGAGGGGTGGAAACAGATGGTGCGAAAGCGCGGCGCGTAGAGCACGCGCTCGGGCACGATAATCGTCACAAAGGCCATCACGGCGAGATCGGCGTCGAGCGCCTTGAAGCGTGCGAATTCCGCCTCGCCGCGAAAGGATGCGGGCTGGCTCAAAGGCAGATTCAGTTCGAGCGCTTTGCGCTTCAGGGGATCGGGACGGCCGCCGGGTTCGTCAGGCGGCGCATAGACGTGGACGATCGTCTCCCCGCGCGCGTGCAGGGTTTCAAGCGCCTTTTCGGCAAAGGCCGCCTGGCCGATCAATACGATTCGCAACGCAATTACCTCCGGCCGCGATGGCCACGCCCGACGCTACCAAATCATCTCCGCGAACGCACCGTTTCGCGCGGTCTTCGATTCACATCGCGCCGATCCGCTGTGGAAAAGCGGCTGAAAGGCGCCGTGTGATGGCGCGGCCTCTTTTCAGCGACCGGAAGCCGAGGATCCGAACCGGCGGACGGGCCATTTGCGCCGGCGCGTCCGAAAAAACGTACGACCGCTATTTGATCTTGTGTTTAAGATTTGTTACATAGCCAATCGCGCTTTCGTAGGCGCGGAAGTCGCGCGGCTTCCACGTCTGGGCGAAAACCACGGAACGGTCCGAGCGGGATTATCAGTCTGCGATCCGCTCGGGCGCGGTTCCGTCGAAAGCGCAGGGAGAGCGATTATTTGGTGGAGGGAGGTGCGGATTCAGGCGTTTCCGCAGGGAGGGTTTGGTTCGGCTGTCATTATTTTTCCAGGATTAATCTCTCCGATTTAGCCGATATCGCCCTGAGCGCCCAGCGTCATTTCCACAGGACGCTTGCGTTGAAAATAAGTCTGCGATTTTCGACGCGTCTTTGGGCCGTTGCGGAAGCGTGCCGGGCAGAAAAACTCCAATCGAATAATCGAACAATTTGGAAAGCGTCGTCGGAGGCCGCCGGGGTAGCAGCGGCGCCGATAGCCGCTCAGGGGACCAAGTGTAGGATCTCCAAGGTTCCTGGATTCAGTCAGGCAGGGAGGAATTTGCATGGAGACTGGATTGCACGAGAAGTGCGGGTCTGGGGGAGTCTCCCGGACAATGGCGGCGCTCGCCGGAGCGCTGATGGTTTTCGGGCTGCTCGTCGGCGCCGCGAACGCCGGCGACGTTAACGCTCAGCCGTCGAACGGCCTTAACATCACTGGCGCCAACACCGACGCGTTGCCGCAAAGCTCCGCGGCGGCGCCGGAAAATAGTTGGCTGAGCGGCCTGCATGTGTCGGGCTATCTGAGCCAGACCTTCGGCATGTGGCAGAACCCTTCGGCGTTGCGGATGTTCACCAAGAGCCGCAACAATCTCGCGACCTCGCGCACGCTGCTGCAGGTGGACGAGAACTATCGCCTGAATGACGACAACTCGTTCTTCATGCGCGAATGGTTCGTTTACGAGCCGCCCTACGCGTTCAACAGCGCGAACGGGCTCGGGATGTACGGCAACGAGTTCTACAACCAGTATAACGTTCGCGACGCGTGGTGGGAAAACAAGACCGGCCCGTTGACCACCTATATCGGCAACCAGATCGTCGTCTGGGGACAATCGCTTGCGTTCCGCGTCGGCGACGTTGTCAACCCGCAGGACACGACCTGGGCGTTCGGCTTCGCCAACCTGGAGCAGTCGCGCATTCCGCAGTGGATGGTTCATCCGATCCTGAATCTGCCGGAATTCGGGCCGTTCACCTCGAACTTTCTCGAAGGCATAATCATTCCGCGGCTGCAGCCGATGTGGAATAGCTGCGACTACGCCGACCATCGCTACGACGGCGAGTGCAACGTCAACGCCGGTTCGGTGAACAATGGTTTTCCCGCCGGCGTCGGCTTCGACCCGACCGGCCGCTTCGGCGCACATATCTCCTCGACGCGCTATTTCCCAATGAACACGGCGGCGCTTATTGGCGGCCCCGTGCCTCCGTTTGTTCCGGCCGGACTGCCGCAGCAGTTCAGCCGGCTCATCGGTTCGCCGCTAGCGAATCCGTTCTATGCCTGCTCGAATTTCATCGGAATCTTCGGGAAACAAGCGGGCAGCCGGTTCCCGGCGGCGCTGACCCGGCCTTGCGCCCCTTATCCCGGTGGCGGACTGCTCAACACTTCGACGCATTGGGAAATTCCGGCGTCAACGGTGAGCAACTGGGATGAAGGCATCCGATTCCATACGCTGGTCGGACCGGCTGAATTGACCGCCTTTTATTACAATAGCTGGAACGCCTATCCGAACGCTTTCTGGGTTGTGGGAACGAACGCGTTCGTGAACAAGTTCGCTCCGATTCAGCAGGTTGGCGTGACTGGCGACATGCCGTTGCCGGTTCCGGAAGCGCTCTCGGAATATCTGCCGCTGGTGGGACGCGCCGAGGCGGTTTACACCAACCATCAGGGCGTCAACACGTGGGACATCGTCGGCAATCCGGACGGCGTGCGCTACACCGACATGATGAACTGGATGGTCGCGGCGGACATCGACCAGGCCTATGCGCCGTGGCTGACCAGCACCGGCAACCTGTCGGCCAACGTCGAAGTGATGGACGCGATCACGCTGGACGGCGCGAACTCGATGATGGAAGCGTTCGGACCGTGGACGGGCGGCGCGCTCGAACCGGAGTCGAACATCAAGAATAACGTCAGCACGCTGTTCAACATCGGCACGTCGTGGCTGTGGGAAGACGTCGCGCCGGCGTGGACGATGGTGTTCAGCCCGAAGGGCCGCACCTTCCTGCTGTTCCCGTCGGTGGTGTTGAATCCGCCGTGGACCAAGAAGTACTTCCTGAAGCTGCAGGCGATCGAAGTGCTTGGCGGCGATCCATACTACTTGCAAGGCGGCGGCATCCTGAAGGGCCAGAGCCTGCTGACCGCGCAGTTGCAGTACAACTTCAACCTGCTCTAATCGAGCTCAACCAAAACGCGGCGGCCGCCAGAAGCGGCCGCCGCGTTTTTTTATTTCCCGCTGCCCGATCGCCCCGCGACGTTTGAGACGCACGCCGCGCTGATTTATGATCCCGGCGCGAGGTCTTCCGCGAATGCGGCACGATATCGAAATCAACGCCGAAGGAACGATTCTGCGCGGCTGGCTTTACCCGGCCGCGGGCAAAAATGATCAGGCTCCTGCGGTCGTGATGGCGCACGGTTTTTCAGCCGTCAAGGAGATGTATCTCGATCGGTTCGCGGAGACTTTCGCGGCGGCTGGATTGGCAGTGGTCGTTTACGACAATCGCAACCTCGGCGCGAGCGAAGGCCAACCGCGCCAGGAGCTCGATCCATGGGCGCAGGTCCGCGACTACCGTCACGCGATTACGTGGGCGGGCGCCCGGCCCGAAATCGACGCCGCGCGCATCGGCATTTGGGGCTCAAGCTATAGCGGCGGCCACGTGCTGACGGTCGGAGCGATCGATCGGCGCGTCAAGTGCGTGGTCTCGCAGGTTCCGCTGGTGAGCGGTTCGCGCAATCTCAAGCGCCTGATCCGGGCCGACATGATCGCGGAGGTTCGCCGACAATTCGACGCGGATCGCGAAGCGCGTTTTCGCGGCGCGCCGCCGGCGATGATGCCGGTGGTGGCGGCAAACCCGCTCGACCCGGCCGCGCTGCCAACGGCCGATTCATGGGAATGGTTCACCGCAACCGCGAAACTGCGCGCTCCCGCGTGGCGCAACGAGGTTACGTTGCGGACGGTCGAGATGCTCGGCGAGTACGAACCGGGCGACTATATCGCACGCATCAGTCCGACGCCGTTGCTGATGATCGTCGCGGCCAACGACCATCTGGCGGTGGCGGACGAGGCCTTCGCGGCGTACAGCCGGGCGCTTGAGCCAAAAAGTATCTTGATTCTCTCGGGAGGCCATTTCGACGCTTACGTGAACGATTTCGAGCGCGCGAGCGTCGCGGCGCGGGACTGGTTCGTGCGCCATTTGCGGGCGTGATGGCGGCGCGCAATCGGCCCTTGCGCTGGCTGGCCGTCCTTTCGATCGCTGCACTTGCCGGAATCACGGGAGCCGCGCGCGCGGCGGCGGCGGCCGGATCTCCTGGCCGAATCGTAATTCTGATGGTCTGGGATGGATTGCGGCCGGACTTGGTCAACGCGCACGATACCCCGAACCTTACAGCGCTCGAAAACGCGGGCGTGCGCTTCGCGCGGCACCACTCCGTCTTTCCGACCTTGACGCTGGTCAATGCCGCGGCGATGGCGACCGCCGGCGTTCCATCGAGCGACGGGGTATTCGGCGACGCGATGTATTTAGCGCCAGCGCTCGACATGGCGCGGGCGACGGCGATCCCGTCGGTCGGCTATCTGCTGCATGATCCGCTGAATCTCGAGAACACCAGGTACCTGTTGGCGCTTCATGACGCGCGGGCGTTCGCGGACGGCGTCTTGACGCTTGCGGCGGCCGGCCAAACGGTCGCTAATTCAGGCGGGTACGTGGCCGTCCTCGGCAAGCAGGGGCCGACCGGGATGTTCGATCCGGAATTCGCCTCCACCGACGCGGCGGGCGATGGCCTGTTCGTGTCGGACGATATCGCCGCGCCACCGGCCGTCGCGGCTGAGCTAGGCTCCAGGCCGCCCGTCACGATGATGCATCCGGAATCGATCGCCGCGCGCGACGCATGGTTCGCTCGAATCGTAACCGAGCGCGCGTTGCCCGCAGCCAAGGCCGCGAGCGACGCCGGCCGGCCGTCTTTGATCGTCTATTGGCAACACAATCCCGATTTGGCGCAGCATCTCGCGGGTCTGGGCACCCAAGTCGCGCTGGATGCGGTCGCGGCCGACGATCGAAATCTTGGCGCCATAAGAAAAGCGATAACCGATCTTGGAATCGCCGGCCGAACCGATCTGATCGTCGTTTCGGATCATGGTTTCGCGACGGTTAAAGCTGAAGTTCCGTTGGCGCGACTGCTCAAAGCCGGCGTGCTTAAGGGCGACCCTGACGCGAATGGGATGGTGGTTGCGCACAACGGCGGCGCCGATTTGGTTTATCTGCCGGCGCGGTTGGAGCCGCCGGAACGGACCGCACTGATGCGCAAAATCGTCAACTACGCGATTATGCAGCCGTGGTGCGGACCGATCTTCTCGGACGATCGCGTCTCGCGGCCGACGCATAATCGAAACTATCGCGGATTTATCGCAGGGACTTTCAGCGAGCGCGCTTTCGGACTCGGCGGCTCGTCACGCTCGCCCGACCTGATCGTTTCGTTCCGTGAATTTCCCGACGAAAGCAATCAGGGTCTCACCGGGCCGTCGAATCGCGCGATCGTGATTGGCCCGAACGTCGAAGAGACGGTCGCGAATCACTCGGAGGCGCTGGTTCGACCGATCGAGGGCGTGATCTATTCCGACGCGCCTCATTACACCACGGGCATGGGCATGCACGGAGCGTTTGGCGCGCGCGAGTTGCATAACGTGGGAGCGGCGATCGGACCGGACTTCCGGCGCGGTTACGTTGACCAACTGCCAACCTCGAACAGCGACGTCGCGCCGACGATCGAACAAATATTGGGATTGAAGCGGACCTCTGGCGCCAGTGGCCGGACGCTCGCGGAAGCGCTCGCAGGCGAACGCCTGCCCGCCGCCAAAGCGCGGCCGGTAACCGTTTCCGCCAGAGCAATAGATGGCGATCGGAGCGTGACGATCGCGATCCATCTAACGCGGTACGACGGCCGCGACTATCCTGACGGCGTATCGATCGAACGCGTCGTGCATCATTAAAACCCGGCCATATCCGGAATGCTCGCAGCGTCGTGCGCAGTGATGACGCGGCCGCGGGTTTCCGGCAGCAGCCATACGATTGCGGAACCGGCGGCCGAGAACAGCGCGCCGATCGCGAGTGTCGGACCAAAGCCGATTAGCGGGCTCAGCGCGGTGATGATCAGCGGCGTGAAGAACTGGATGCCGCGTGTGACGTTCAGTAGCAAACCCAGCGCGGTATTGCGAACGTGCGTCGGCAGCATCTCCGAAATCATCGCGCCCACGCCCGACCATACGCCCGTTCCGAAACCGGCGATCGCAAGCGCCGCCGGAATCAATCCGGCGACGCGCGCCGATTGGTTCCAGAAGATGGTCGCGGGCAGTATGCCCACCGCCATCGACGCAGCGTAGACCGAGAAAACCGGCCGGCGACCGAAGCGATCGGCAAGCGCGCCAAAAATCGCGTACCCGCCGAGCGCGCCGATTTGCATCCAGACCATCAGATTGCCGCTTGCCTGCGGCGTGAGATGGCGCGCGATGCGCAGATAGCTCGGCATCCACGTGTAGGTAAACCAGTAGGCCGCGGAGTTTACGAGCAGGACGACGAACAAAAGGCCGACCACGCGATGGAAGGGCGCGAGGTCGCGCAGCGCCTGAACCGACAGCGTCGGGCGAACGCTCGTGCGCCGCCACACGTCGCTTTCCGGCAACCAGCGCCATACCGCGAACGCGACCGCCAAAGCCGGCGCCGCGGACAGCGTGAAGACGCGACGCCAGCCGATGATCGGTTCAAGATGGCCGCCGACCGCCGCCGCGAGCATCACGCCCAGCGGCGCGCCAACTTGAACGTATGAGGCGTAGCGGCCACGGCGCGCGGGCGGCACGGTTTCCGCCACGAGACTTTGGCCCGCCGCCCATTCGCCGCCGATGCCAAGTCCGGTGAACGATCGATACGCGAGCAACTGCGTCAAATTATGCGAGAAAGCGCAGAGGATCGTGCCGGCGCCGTAAATCAGGACGGAACAGATTATTACGGGTTTGCGGCCGTAGCGGTCGCCCAGAAAACCGAACAGGACGCCGCCGATCGCCGTCGTCGCGAAAGCGACGCCCATCGTCAGGGAAGATTCCGCCGGCGACAAACCGAGTTCCCGCGCGATTGGCACGAGGATGAACGAATAGAGAATCAGGTCATAGAAATCGAATATCCACGCCGCGAAGCATAAGGCGATAATGCGGTAATGAACGGCGCCGAGCGCCTGTTCGCTCAACAGCGGCCGCGCTGGCGCAGGCGGCGCGGCCGCGCTGCCAATGCCGGGCTTCGCGGTCATCCGACCAGCTGGCGCACGGACGCTGCCTCCGCCATCATCTGGCGGCGGAGGCGGACGATTGAAGCGATCGCGCCGCGGCGACTGGCCGAAGGCGCGCGGTTGTGGTTGGCTATCATTCGAGCTCCGACGCCGCATTCAAGCACATCGCGAGCGCCACCGACGAGTCCCGGCGGCCTCTCGCGCGCGCTGAATCATTTCGAGGTGAGAGGGCGACGTACCGAACGGCACGAGGTTGGCATGTTCAAGCGACTGTTCCGATGGCTCCTGCGCACGATTTTTGTTTTGTTGATTTTGTTCGTGGTGGTGGCGGCAAGCGAATACTTGTCGCATCGCTACAAGCCGGGATCGGTGCTCGTCCTGCAACTCGACGGTCCGGTGGTGGAGCGCGGCGAACAATCGCCGTTCGGCCTGTTCACTCAGCATCAAACCGCGCTCAATCTCGTGCGCCAGTCGCTGCAACAGGGCGAACGCGACAATCGGATTGTCGGACTGGCGATCAAGGTGATCGATCCGCAGATGGAGCTGGCGCAAGCGCAGGAACTCTGCGCGATGATTCGCGAATTTCGCAGCCACGGAAAATGGACCACCGCCTACATCGAGAGCGCCGGCGAAAGCGGTCTCGGAAACCTGCCTTATCTCGTCGCGGCCTCGGCGGACGAAGTCTCGATGATGCCGCAGGGCGAGATGAACATCCTCGGCGTCGGCATCCGCGAGGTATTCGCGCGCGGCTTGCTCGATTGGATCAAGGTGACGCCGAATTTCGCCGCGATCGGCAAATACAAAAGCGCCGCCAATGTCTTCACGCAGAAGGACTTCACTCCGGCCCAGCGCGAAGAGGACGACGCGTTGGCGGGAAATATGTTCGATCAATTGGTCGCCGGGATGGCCAAGGAACGCCATCTGCCCGCGGCGCAAATCGAGTCCGCCATCAACCAGGCGCCGTTGACGGCGGATCAAAGCCTGAAGGACAAGCTGATCGACCGCTTGGAATACGAAGATCAGTTCGACAAGCGGGTCAAGCACTATCGCGGCGAAAAGCACGAATTGATTAACTACGACGACTACGCGCGCCCGTCGCTCGGATGGTTCGGGGGCGGCCGCGACAAAATCGCGATCGTCTATGGCGTCGGGGCGATCCAGCGCGGCCAGGGCGGTTTCGACCCGATGCTTGGGCCGGCTTCCGAAGCGATGACTTCAGACGACATGATCGACGCGTTCAAGGACGCGCGCGAAGACGATAACGTCAGGGCGGTGGTCTTTCGCGTCGATTCGCCGGGCGGGTCGGTAATCGCGTCGGAGCTGATCCGCCGCGCCGTGGAACTGACGGCGAAGAAAAAACCGGTCGTGGTGAGCATGTCGAGCTACGGCGCCTCGGGCGGCTTTTGGATCTCGACGCCGGCGGCGAAAATCATCGCCGATGCAGGCACGATTACCGGATCGATCGGCGTGCTGGGCGGCAAATTCAATGTCTCGGGAGGGGCGGAAGCGCTTGGTATCGCGAGCGGCGCTGTGACGCGCGGCGCCAACGCGATGATGTTCGATTCGTTCACGGACTTCACGCCCGCGCAGCAACAGATTTTCCGCGATCAGATTCTCGGCGACACCTACCAGTATTTTCTCAAGCTGGTCGCCGCGCAGCGCCACATGACGATCGCTCAGGTGAACGACGTGGCGCAGGGCCGCGTCTGGACCGGGCAGCAGGCGTTGCAGGTGAAATTGATCGACCAAATCGGCACGATGACCGACGCGATCGCGGCGGCCAAGAAACTCGCCGGCATCAGCGCCGCCGCGCCGGTCCGGATCAAGGAGCTGCCGACCGAAACCGGACCGCTCGGCAAGCTGCTCAGCGGCCAAATTGCCGGAATGGCGTTCGCGGAGTGGCGCGTGCCGCCGGAATTCGCGCCTTTCGTGCGCGCGCTGCGCATGGCGGTCGAACGCCGCTCGATGATCGGCGAAGTTTATTGTCCGATCGTGCCGATCATCTGATTGGCAGCCGCCCGGCTCGCGATACGATCGGGGCGTCCACGTGGTAAAGTCGTAATTCATAATCTGCAATGGGAGGCGCGGACGATCATGGATTCGGAACTCGAATCGTTCCTTAACGTTCTCGGCGAGGCCGAGCGCGCCGGCGGCCGGGTGCTGCACGAGCTGATGGAGATCTGCGATTCGATGGACCTGCGCGAGCTGCTGCGCAAGGTTTCGCACGACGAAGGATATTTCGCCGGCGAGTTGGCTGGCCATGTCCGCCGCCTTGGCGGAACGCCTTCGAGCAAAACGGGCGATTTCGTCGAAAAAGTCCGCGCGGTCGCCGGTCTCAAAGGGAAGCTCGAACTGCTCAATCGCGGCCAGCGCTGGGTGATGCGCAAGATCAACGAGCGCGTCGGCTCGATCGCGGACGAGCGCCTCGCCGCGTTCCTGCGCGTGATGGCCGAGGCCCATGAAACCAATATCGGCGCGGTGGACAAAATGATGGCTGCGGCGCCGCCGCGCTGATTTCGGCGCGGCCGAGGCGCACGCCGCGCCGCGGGTCTTAAATATGGCGCAATAGCGAGCTGAGCACGAACGCCGCGACCAGGACCGCGCCAAATTCAAACTGGAGCTGGCCCGAGAGCATCATCGCGCGATTATGCCGATCGGCGTCAGGTCCGTCCGACACCAGCCGCGTCTCTTCGAGCGCGTGCGGCGCGGTGGTGACTACAGCAATCGCCAGCCATGGCGCGAGACCGGCGATCGCCGCAATCAAAACGATCAGGTACGCGCCGAGATTCGACAATTTCAGTTCCTTGACCGCCGCCGCGCGCCCGATTATCACCGCCATCGTGCGCTTGCCGTGCGCCGCGTCGTTGTCGATATCGCGCAGATTGTTGGCCTGCAGCACGCCCGAGCAGAGCAGTCCGATCGGCAGCGAGATGACCGCCGCCGTGGCCGAGAAATGCAGCGCCTGCACGTAGTATGCGCCAAGCACGTAACCCGGTCCCATCAGCGCGAACACCATGAAATCGCCCAGCCCGTGATACGCCAGACTCAGCGGCGCGCCGGTGTAAAAGTACGATCCCGCCACGCCGATTACGCCCAGCGCCAGAATCGGCCAGCCGCATAGCCACGCGAGCCAGAGTCCCAGCACGATCCCCGCGGCGAAAGCGATGACGCCGCCGCGAAAGACCTCGTCGGGATGGAGATAGCCGCGCTGGATCACCAATCCCGGCCCGAAATTCTCCGGCGACTGCCAGTCGGAGGAATCAGTGCCCTTGATGAAGTCGTAATAGTCGTTGACCATGTTGGCGCCGGCCTGCAGCGCCATCGCGGCCGCCGCCGCCATCAGATAGCGCAGAGGCGAGAACGCGCCCTCGCGATAAAGCGCGGCGAACGTCCCCACGGATACGCACATGAACGGCATCCCGAGCGTCCATGCGCGGCTCGCCTGCAGCCATAGCGCAAACCATCCGGGCCGCTCCGTCCCGCCAATCGCAACTCCATCCGCATTGTTCATCGCGATTCCACGCCCCGCTGGAATTTCGGCCCGCGTGGCGGGCCGGTCAAAATTCTAATCGCGGCGGCCTCTCCGCGCGAGTGCGAAATAAAAAACGGCGGCGGGCGCAAAAATTCCGCGCCCGCCGCCGGATCGTCTTCGCGCCGCCGCTGCGGCGCGCGGCGCGATCGGGTCAGGCCAAATCGCTCGCGCTCAAGCCTGCGCCCGCAGCGCCTCCAGCGAAACCAATTGCTCGCGCTGCGCGCCGTGAGCGTACGGCCGCGCGCCGGGCTTGCGCTCGAACGGATCGACGATGCCCAGCTCCTTGCCGATTTCGCGCACCGCGGGCAAAACCTCTTGCCCAAGCAGGCGGATGCTGGTCATGCGATCCTCGAAGCTGACCGGCCCCTGGCTCTGGAATACCCCGAACACGCCCGGCCGCAAAACTTCAAGAATTTTGCGGATCTTCGGAATGACGGTCTTCGGCGTGCCAGTGATGATCTGCAGGCCGTCCTGCGCTTTCTGGTAGCTGCGGTAGATGGCGGCGCGCGCCTCTTCGATCGTGGCTTCGCCGCGCGCCAGCCGCCGCCGCGTGCTGTCGGCCACCGCCTGCAAGTTGCCCGGCTCGGCGTTGGCCTTGGCGCGATTAAGCTGCTCCGAGCTGACGCCGAGGAAACCGCCCGACCCCGCGGTCATCGTGCGCGCCAGCCGCCGCGTCGCCTCTTTCGAATTGTAGCCCGGCGGCAGCGTATGCTCCGGACGCGAAAACGCGCCCTGTCCGCCGCCGAACAGATGCGCCTTGCCCAATTCCTGCGCCTTCTCTTCCGTCTCGGCCACGAAGACGTGCTGCAGATAGCCGAAATTCTCCGACCCCGCGACGTAGCCTTCGTTCGCCGCCGTGTCGCCGTAGATGTTCCACAGCTCCGCGGTCGCCGGCAGCGCGGTGCCGAGGCCGAGGTAGGGATAGCGATGCTTCGCGCACCAAACCACCGTCTCGGGACTCAGCACGCCCGGAATCATGATCGGCGGATGCGGCTTCTGGTATGGCGTCACCCAGGGATTCACGAAGCGGTAGTTGAAGTGCTTGCCCTCCCATCGGAACGGTCCCGGCCGCGTCCACGCGGCCAGAATCAGATCGTGCGCCTCCTCGAAGCGTTCGCGATTGTAGGCGGGATTGGCCTGATTGAAGATCGATTCGCTGCCCGCGCCGCGCACCCATCCGGGCACCAGCCGGCCGCGCGAGATGCAATCGATCTCGGCCAGCTCCTCGGCGATTCGGAGCGGATTCTTGAAGGTCGGCAGCGGATTGCCGAGCAGCACAATCTTCGCCTTTTTGGTAATTCGCGCGAGAATCGCCGCCTCGACGTTCATCACCGCGCCCATGCAGAACGGCGTGCCGTGATGCTCGTTGAGCATGATCGCGTCGAAGCCGACGTCCTCCGCATAGACCATCTCGTCGAGATATTCGTTGTATAAGCGCGAACCGACTTCGCGATCGAAAAAACGGTTCGGCACGCCGAAGAAGCCGCGATTCTTTATCACTTCGTCTTCGGGAACCTCCCGATAGGGCCGTTCCGTGAAATACATCAGGATCATTGTTCTATCTCCTGGTTGTCAGCCAAGCGGCTTGCATCCCAACCGGCGCGCCTACACCCGCACCGATTCGTCGCGCGTGGGCGCGCGCTTGAGCGCCTCCAGATCGACCAGCGGCTCGTAGCTCGTTCCCGAGATGTGAGGCCGCGAACCCGGCTCGCGCTCGAACGGATCGACGATTCCGAGGCCGCGCGCGATCTCGCGCATCGCCGGCAGCACCTCCTGGCCCATCAGCCGGATACTCGTCAGCCGCTGCTCAGTCGTTAGCGGCCCTTGCGCCTGAAACAATCCGAGGATCCCCGGGCGCAGCACTTCCATGATCAGCTTGAGCTTCGGGATGACCGTCTTCGGCGTGCCGATAATGATCTGCAGGCCGTCCTGGGCCTTCTGATAGTTGCCGTAAATTTTGCGCTTGGCCTCTTCGATCGAAATCTGGCCGCTGCGCAAGCGCGCGCGAGTATCTTTCTTGTCGCGCGGCAAGCCGATATGCCGCACCTCGCCCGATTGCGACTCTTTGAGCTTCTCCGAGGTGATGCCGAGGAAGCCGTAGTCGGTCGCCTGACGCGCAAGGCGGCGAGTCGCTTCCTTGGAGTTATAGCCGGGCGGCAGGGTCCATTCCGGCCGTGAAAAATTGGCCGCGCCGCCGCCAAACAGGGCGGCTTTACCCTGCTCCTGCGCCTGTTCTTCGGTTTCCGCCAGATGAATCTGCTGCAAGTAGCCGAAATTCTCCGTGCCCGCCTGATAGCCCTCTTCGGCGGCCGTCTGGCCGTATAAATTCCACAATTCGACCGTCGATTGCAGCGCGGTGCCGAGGCCGACGTAGGGATAGCGATGCTTCGCGCACCATACGACCGTCTCGGCGCTGATAACGCCGGGAATCCAGATTGGAGGACGGGGTTTCTGATACGGCAGCACCCACGGATTCACGTAGCGGAAATTAAAATGCTTGCCCTCCCATCGAAAGGGCCCCGGCCGCGTCCAGCACGCCATCACCAAATCGTGGGCTTCGTTGAAATACTCGCGGTTGTAGGCGGGATTCGCCTGATTGAAAATCTGCTCGCTGCCGGCGCCGCGCACCCACCCGGGCACCAGCCGGCCTTTCGAGATCAGATCGATTTCCGCCAACTCCTCGGCCAGCCGTACTGGATTCTTGACCACCGGCAGCGGATTTCCGAGCAGTACGATGCGGGCTTTTTTCGTGATTCGCGCGAGAATCGCGGCCTCGACGTTCATCACCGCGCCCATGCAGAAAGGCGTTCCATGATGCTCGTTCAGCATGATGCCGTCGAAACCGACCTCTTCGGCATAGCACGCTTCGTCGAGATATTCGTTATACAGGCGCGCGCCCACCTCGGGATCATAAAAGCGGTTGGGCACGCCGAAGAAGCTGCGATTGCGGATTACTTCTTCTTCCGGAACGTCACGATACGGCCGCTCCGTGAAATACATCAGATGCATCGATGGTTCTCCTTTCGCGCCGTTCGCTTAAGCGAGAAATTCACGCACGAGCTTGACGAACTCGGGACCCTTCTCGATCTCCGGACGATGGCCGCAGTGCTCGAAAATGGTCACCTGAACGTCCGTGTTCGCCAGAGCCTGACGATAAGCCTCCGCCGCGCTGACCGGCACCACCGCGTCCTCGCGGCCCCAGATGATCCGGGTCGGCAATCCGCGCACGCCCTGCAGGAAATAGGGCAGGCTGGGATTGTGAAGGATCGGGTCCCACGCGATCCGCGCCGTCTCCGTACGCGCCTCCTCGAACGCCTCGAACTGTTCCGGCGTGCGTTCGCCGCCGTAGAGCTTGCGGAATTCGGGCGTCTCCTCGGCGTCATAGATCGTCGCGTTGAGCTGCGTGCCAATCGTCACGGCGAAAATATCCATGATATCGCCGTCGGGCGGCTTGATTCCCGGCGGCGCGACCAGAACCATCTTGCGGAACGCCTTGCTGTCAGCGCTCGCCATCTCCGCCGCCGTCCATCCGCCGAACGAAAATCCAAGCACATCGATCGGTCCGAGATTCAGTTCGCGCAGCGCCCAAAGATAGAACAGCCCAAGCTCGTGGACAGTGCGAATCTGCTCGACCCTCGGCGATTTGCCCATCCCCGGTTGAATCGGAATCACCAGCGTACGATCCTTCGCCAGAGCTTGGTGGTACGACATCCAACCCGGATGGCCCAGTTCTTCGTGCAGGATCAGCAGGGGCTTGCCTTGGCCGCCTTTGATAATCGCGAGGTCAGTCCCCGCTACATGGGTGATTTCCTCAGTCCATTCCGCCATCTGACGTGAATCCTCCGTATGGTGCGCGGCGATTAGCGCCATGAGGTCGCTTTCGCCGGCTGGTCTCGTTCGGCCGAAGCACGGCCGCCGAATCGGTACGCGAGCGCAATCTTAACGCGCCGTGAATCGAGATGCCGATTTTCCGTTAGATTACGTGTTCGGCATCGGCCGGCTTCGCAGGCGCCTTCAGCAACACCTGCTCGGCGTGAAGCTCGGCGATTTGCGCGTCGCTCAGGCCAAGCATTTCACGCATCACCGCTTCGTTGTCTTCGCCGACCAGCGCCGCGCGCAAATCGGTCCGGTCGGGATAGTTCGAAAACTTCACCGGCAGCGACGGCAGGTCGAACTCGCCAAAGCGAGGATCGCTGACCCGCCGCACGGTCTTGCGCTGGCGCATGTGCGGATGGGCGACGGCTTCCTGAATCGAGTAAACGGGAGCGCAGGGCACGCGCTCCTTGTCGAGCGCCGCGACCGCCGCATCGCGATCGGGGAAGGTCGCGAACCAGTTCTCGATAATTTCCTTGAGCGCCGCGTTATTGCGCACGCGCCGGCCGTTGGTGCGGAAACGCTCGTCGTTGACCAGTTCCGGCATCCCCATCGCGCGCGCGAGCCGGGGAAATTCGTGCTGCTGCACCAACAGCATGATATAGCCGTCCTTCGCCTTGAATACGCCGGAAGGGCTGCCCACCGGATGCTGCGAGCCGTTGCGCCGCGGCTTGTACGTGTCCGGCCGCAGCGAAAGCACCGGCACGCTCAGTTCATGCATATGGAAATAGGTGTCCATCAGCGACGCGTCCAGGTACTGCCCCTTGCCGGTGCGCTCGGCGTTGAGCAGCGCATAACCCACGGCCATCGCGGCCGCCACTCCCGTGGAAACGTCGCCGATCGCCATCGTCGGCACGATCGGCGGACGATCGGGCTCGCCGAGCAGATCGGTCACGCCGGCGAACGCCGAGCCGATAAAATCGTAGCCCGGCCGCTTGCTGAGCGGACCGCTCTGGCCCGCGACAGAAATCGAGCACATCACCAGCTTCGGATTGATCTTGCTCAGCGTTTCGTAGCCGAAGCCCATCGCGCCAATCACGCCGGGGGCGAAATTCTCCACCACGACGTCGATTTTCGGAATCATCGCGAGGATCAATTCTTTCGCGCGCGGTTTGCGCAAATCGATCCCCAGACTCCGCTTGCTATGGCTGTGCTGAAAATAATAGGTGCTCATCCCGTCTTTGACGAGACCGAGCCGGCGCACGTGGTGGCCCTCGGGCGACCGTTCGACTTTGATCACGTCGGCGCCCAGCTCCGCCATGATTCGCGTGCAGGTCGGTCCCGCCACGAAATGGGTGAAGTCGAGCACATGATAGCCTTTCAGCATTTGCGCCTGCTGCTCCATCGTAAAGCTCCCCGGCCGTGGATCGCGCGTGATCCCGCCTCGCACCGCGTCCGGAGCCTTGCGGCTCCCGAAAAATCAGAATCCGATCGCTTACCAATGTTCATTCGCATACCTGTCGGGCAATAATCAACGCCTTCGCGGCTACGGACGCACTTCGAAAACGGCGTTGAACGGCGTCTCGGCGGCGCGCTGGAACCGGGTGAATCCCGCCGCCTGAACCATGCCGCGGCGCAACGGCTCGCAGCATCCGGTGGGCAGCCCCTTCCGGCGTATTCAAGGCGAAGGACGGCTATATCATGCTGCTGGTGCAGCAGCACGAATTTCCTTGGCTCGCGCGCGATGGGGATGCCGGAACTGGTCAACGACGAGCGTTTCCACCAACGGCCGGCGTGCAACGCGCGCTCAAGGAAATTATCGAGAACTGGTTCGCGACCTTCCCCGATCGCGATGCGGCGGTCGCAGAACGCGACCAGATCATATTCCGCCCCCGGATAATCCTTGGCCGTGGCCGTCTCGAACGCTACGTTGGCGACGCCCGCCTCGCCCGCCAGCTTGCGCGCCTGCTCGATCGACGGCTGATGATAATCAAAGCCCACGAAACTGGATCGCGGGAATGCGCGCGCCATCAGCACAGTCGTCACGCCATGGCCGCATCCAACGTCCGCGACCCGCGCGCCATCGCGCAGCCGCGCTTCGACGCCGTCGAGCGCCGGAATCCATTCGCTCAATAGATGAGTCGCATAACTGGAACGGAAAAATCGCGCGACGCCGTGAAACAGCGCCGGATCGTGCTCATGCCAGCCAACGCCTTGACCGCTGCGAAACGCGGCTTTGATCAGCGGAACGTCCCGGATCGACGCGCTCACCAAATCGAATGCGCCCATCATGAATGCGGGACCGTTCTCGTCGGCAAAGACCGCGGCTTGCTCAGGCGTCATAGAGAAACTCTCAGCAGTCGCGTCGTATTCCACGTATCCGGCCGCCGCCTGCGCGGCGAGCCATTCGCGGACGTACCGCTCAGCGCATCCGGTCCGCGCGGCCAGCTCGACGGACGTTGACGGTCCGGCTTGCGCCAGCGTCTTGTAGAGCCCTAACTCGTCGCCGATCAGAACCAGCGCCGCTCCCGACGCGGCGCCAAGCTCACCCACCATTCGCCCCATCAATTGTTGAAGTTTTTGCGCATCCATTGACCATTCGCCTCCTTTGTCATCGCGATCTTTGGATTGCCTGATTGCGAAAAGTCGTCCGCTTGTGTTCGAACTGGCATTTGCGGCGGTAGATTCGATTATAGGTTAATAATATCCGAATTTTTATCTAATAGGTGCTTTTGAATTCTAATGCTTCGAGCCATCTGTCACGATGCCGACCGTCCACATCCGTTGGCGGAGCCAGCCGCTTCGTGTCAGCGTGCAAGCTGTGGCCTCAGCCACGAGCGTCGGAATCGGGAGGGTCAGTGATGCTGCTTGAAAATCCGAAGGGCGGTTATAGCTTTATCGCGGGAGGACCGGCGTTTTCCGCCGGATGCGTCGCCGGAGCGGGATTTGAGATCGTCCAAGCCGTGTTCCGGCCGGCGATGCCACTCGAGGCCGGCTTCGCGCGCATCGAACGCTTCCTCGCCGGCATCGGACGGCCGCGCGAGGCGCTATGCGGCGTCCATCTGCGCATCCCCGCGCCGCTCACTCCCGCGCAGTTCGAGGAATTCAACCGTCCCTACGTCGCAGGTATGAAGGAGTGGGGATTGGTCATCGACGGCCGGATTCCGGTCGCCCGCACCAATGTCGCGCCGGATGCGGTTCGTGTGGCTAATCCCTCCCTCGCGGGATTTTACTTTGCGGCGCCGGCGGACGGTCCTGGCGCCACGTTTGTACTGTCCGGAGCGGCCGAAGTGGCGCCGGGACCGTCGGGAAAACCAGAAATCGTCGCGCGCGGCGATACGTCGGCGGCGGCGATCGCGCGCAAGCTCGACGCGGTGCTGGCCGCCCTGTCCGACCATCTGGAAAAGATCGGCGCCGGATGGGCGAACGCGACCGCCGTCAACCTCTATACGGTGCACGACATTCATCCGCTGATGCCATCGCTGCTATCGCGATTCAACGCGGGCGTGGACGGCATTACGTGGCATTATGCGCGCCCACCGGTCATCGGCCTCGAGGTCGAAATCGACGTTCACGCGGTGCGCCGTTCGATCATTATCGACGGGCGCTAACGGCCTGAGATGCTGGCGCGGACCGAGGACGCGGTCGAGGGACCGCGCGCGTTCGTCGAAAAACGATCGCCGATCTTCAAGGGGCGCTGATCAGGCAGGCGTCCGATCGTTCGCGGAGGCTGGCTGCCCGGAATGGCGAAATTTCAGACTTGAGCTATCTTGACGGCTGTTTGGCGCGGCATTCACCGCACAGCCCGTAAAGCTCCATCTTGTGATGGGTCAGCAGGACGCCAAGCTTGCTTGCGATCGAATCCTGCATCCGTTCGATTTCGTCGTTTTCGAACTCGAGAATCCGGCCGCAGCTTTCGCAGATGAAGTGGTCATGATGCTGCTCGCCGGCAACTTCGTAACGCGCCTGCCCTTCCTCGAAATGGCGCTCGAACAGAAGGTTACAGTCCTTAAGCAACTTAAGCGTTCTATAAATGGTAGCATAGCCGACGTGCGGATTGACCTTGCGGACTTCGGCGTAAAGCTCCTCCGCGCTGATGTGGCGGCCAAGCTCAAAGAATACGCGCGCGATATCGTCACGCGGGCCGGTCGATTTGAGCCCGCGTTCGCGCAAACGCGCATGGAACGTGAGCATCCGCTCTTCAGCGCCGCCGGCGCGAGACCGCCGTTCCGTGGCTGGATGCGTCCGCTCACGCGCTTCTTCGCCGTGCGCCATCGCGTCGGATCCTTTTCACTCCGGCGCCGCCTGCACGATTCGGCGCGCCGCCGGGGACAGGTACAGTTCTTCAAGATTCCGGCCGCGCATGGCCTCGGCCAGCACCTCGATCTGCTCGGCCGCCGGCTGCTCGCGGTCGATGATGATCAGATCCTTCTGACGCAGCCGGCAGGCGCCGCCGCGCGCACGATAACCCACTTCGCGCAGCAGCTTTTCGCGTCGCACCTCAAGGCCGAGCCGCTTGGCCGCCTCCGCCAATTCGTCCACCAATCCCAACAACCGCGTTTCCTTGCCCGTGCTCATCGCGCCTCTTTCAACCGTCGCGGTCCGAACCGCGCGGATACATCCTCGATGCAAGCTTGAGAGGACCGTCCATGCATGGTATCGCGAAATTCGGGACGGGGGGATACGTTCGATGATCAAACGGATTCTCGTCGGCATCGATACGTCCGAACATGCGCGCACCGCGCAGGTTTATGCGTTCCATCTGGCGCGTAGGCTCAACGCCTCGCTCATCGGCCTGCACGTGGTCGATATCGTCTCGATCGAGGGTTCGCTGTTGCATGATATCTCGGGTTCGCTGGGACTTGAACCCTACATGGATTTTTCCTCGAAGATGCGCGAGGTGCTGAACGCCCGCGGCAAAGCCGTGCTGGACGAGTTCGCGTACGCCGCGCGCAATGAACGAATCGAGGCGGAGACGCTGCTCGATATCGGCGTGGTCGCCAACCAGATTTGCGAGCGCGCCAAGTCCGCCGACCTCGTGATTATCGGCCATCGCGGCGTCAACGAACGCTTCTCCACCGGATTGCTCGGCTCCGCGACCGAAAGCGTGGCGCGCAAATCGCCGCGGCCGTTATTCGTCTCGCCGGTACGCTATCGCGAAATTTCGCGCCCGCTGTTGGCGTACGACGGCAGCGACCGGGCGGCGCGGGCGATGCGCGCGGCGGCCGAACTATGCGTCACGCTCGGCGCGCCGCTGACCGTGATTACGGTCGCCCGCGATTCCAAAATGGGCGAACGCACGCTGGCCCAGGCGCGGGAATATCTTGAACCGTACCCCCTTAAAACCGATTTTCATCTTATTCCCGGCCACGCCAACGAGGGCATCATCGGCGCGATTCGCGAGTACGACGCCGATCTCTTGTTCGTGGGCGCTTTCGGCCACAGCCGGATTATCGAGATGGTGCTCGGTTCGAACACCGAATATCTGTTGCGCAACGCGCCCTGCCCGATCTTCATGTCCCGCTGAGACGAAACCGCGATCAATTAATCGGCTCCGCGGCGCGGCGCGCCAGATAACGCGCCAGCACCAGACGCATCGTCTCTTTGGGCTGAATTCCGGTAAGCGGATAGTCGCCGAGCACGAACGCCGGATAGCCCAACGCCGAGAAGTTGTCCGCTTCGCGGCGATACTCTTCAAGCCGCGCGCGCATCACGCCCGCGGTCACGCCGGCGACGAATTCTTCGCGATCAAGCCCGGCCGCGGCGGCGATTTCGCCAAGCGCCGCCATATCGGAGATGTCGCGTCGTTCCTCGAAAACCGCACGGAAGACGGCGTCGTGATAGGCGTCGAAGCGGCCGGCCGCGCGCGCCAGTTCCGCGCCTTCGAGCGCGGCTTGTGAATCGATCCAGGTCTCCGGCGGCGTCACCGCCACGCCGGTTTCGGCGATCACCGTCGCAATCTTCATTTTTTCGATCGCGCCGAGCCGGTTTCCCGGCCGCGTGCGTCCGTCGCGCATCCGAATCGGCACGCCTTTCCATAACGGATCGAAGTCAATCTCGGCGCGCAACTCGCCGACGATCCGCCACGCCACGTAGCAGAGCGTCGAGGCGTAATCGAAATAGATTGGAATTACCGTGCGCGCCATCGTGATATCCATTCAAAGCGGATTATCGCCGCGATTCGGTCCTTCCGGCAATCCGCGCGCAAGCGTCCCGCGCTTGCGCCGTCCGCGCCGCGGCCGCATGCTTCATTGATGGCCGTCAACCGCCGCCCCGTACTGAAACTCGGCGTCGTCGATTTGGGCGTCGAACGCGCTGATTTGCCCAACGGCGTCTCGATCGATCTTGCCGTGATTCGCCACCCCGGCGCGGCGGCGATCGTCGCGCTGGATGCGGACGGAACGATCACGATGCTCCGCCAGTATCGGCATGCGGTCGGCGGATGGCTGCGCGAGATTCCCGCCGGATGCCTCAATGCCGGCGAAACGCCGCGTGAGTGCGCGGAGCGCGAATTGCGCGAGGAAGCGGGACTGGCGGCGCGGCGCTGGGACGAGCTCGGCTCGATCGTCACGATCCCGAGCTTCTGCGACGAGCGGATCACGCTCTTTCTGGCGCGCGAGCTTGCGCCCGCTTCGGGCGCGCTCGATCGGGACGAAGTTATCGAAGTCGAAAAAGTAAAGCTGGAGGAAGCATTCAAGATGGTCCGGCGGGGCGAGATTGTGGACGCAAAAACGATTGCGGCCCTATTTCACGCTCGCGCCCTGCTCGACGAAACTCGTTAACCGGCGCAAACCCGGCGCGCGAAGGCTAACGTTCGCTCTCGTCCTCCTTGAGCATCGCCAGGAATTCGGCCAGCGGAATCGCTTCGGAAACCTCGACCGTAAAAAGACCCTCCGCCAGCATCGTGGTCATCGCCTTCTGCATCGCGGCGCCGCTGGGATAATCGACGATCACCACCATGTCAAAGCGGCCGAAGGTCGCATAGGCGCCGATGAGCGTGCCGCCATTGATTTCGCGAATCCGGTCGGCGCGCGCCATCACGTGCGAAAATTCCTTCAGCGTCTGATGGCCTTTTTCCGTTCGGCGAACCCCGATTACATAGATAGGCATCGTCGCTCCAAACCTTCCCGCGATCCCGCGAAGCGGCGCGGATTTGCCGCAGACCAATGATCGGATCGCGTTCATCCGAGCGCAAGGGCCGCCCTGCGGTCCAGCTTGCGCTATGCGCGGAATGGCCGCCATGCGCGGTCCAGTTCGGTTTCGCCAGCCGGACCAGCGCGCGGCGCCGTGCGGACAACGTCGACTTAGTTTAACGATACTTCGGAAGGAAACAGAAAGGTTGTGCTTCCGTCGTCAAACTTAACCAGATACATCACCCGGCCCAGATTTTCGACTTCTTTGACGATGAGCGGCTCTTCGTTGAAGCGTCCGCGTCCTTCGTTGTCGCGCACCGGCCGCACCAATCTGCAATGACGACCGACGACCGATTCATGATTCATAGTCACCATAATCTCCGCCGCCTTTCCCGCCCAGTTTACGGATTTGAGCGATCCGCCACCGGTTTATCAGTATAGCAAGCATCGGGCCGATTTGTGATCGCAAATTTTTCCAGCCCGCGTGGTTTTCCACAGCTAATTTCACTTGCTGGGCATTGCTTATTTCCCCAAATCCGATTTCGCGTCGCATTTCGCGAAGCTGGCCGGTCCGGCTTGGTCTGTACTCCCGTATCCCAAACCGGGTATTCACTATCGCAGGGAGCCGAAATTGCCGCTCCCACGACGCTCAGGTTCGCCGCAATGGCTTGGGAAGATTATCTATGAGCACTTGGTATCCGCTGGTGATGGGCCGCGAAGCGATGGTCGCGACCGAACATTATCTGTCGGCCGCGGCGGGCGCGCGAATCTTCGCCAAAGGCGGCAACGCGATTGACGCCGCCGTGGCGGCGACGTTGGTCGAGGGCGTCGTCAATCCGCACATGCATACGATCGGCGGCGAGGCGCCGATGCTGATTTACTCGGCAGATGCCCGCCGGGTGGTCGCAATCAACGGCAACATGACTGCGCCGGCGCGCGCGACGATCGATCATTATCGCGGTCTGGGCCTGACGCTCGTGCCCGGCGAAGGTTTGCTGGCCGCCGGAGTTCCAGCGGCCTTCGACGCGCTCGCGGTCGCGCTGAAAACGTTCGGAACGATGACGCTGGCCGAGGTCGCGGCGCCCGCCGCGGCGTTGTGCGCGGACGGCTTCCCGATGCATCCGGGACTCGCCGGCGACGGCGATACGCCGCAGGATTTGTCGGGCTTGATCGGCCAGGCCTCGATTCGCGTCAACGCCCAAAAATTCCGCGAAAAATGGCCCAGCAGCGCCGCCGTCTATATGCCCGGCGGCGAACCGCCGCATACCGGTCAAATCATAAAGAACCCCGCGCTGGCGAATTTTTTCGGCCGCCTGATAGATGCGGAAGCCGCCGCGCGCAAGCGCGGCCGCGAAGCCGCGATCGACGCCGCCCGCGAACGTTTTTACCGCGGCGATATCGCGCGCGAAATAGTGGCCTGGTCCGACGCCAACGGCGGCCTGCTCGCGCTCGACGACCTCGCCGCTTTCGCCACGCGAATCGAGGAGCCGGTGACGGCGGACTATCGCGGCGTGACCGTGCACAAATGCGGACCGTGGTCGCAGGGTCCCGTCTATCTGCAGCAACTGCGCGTGCTCGAAGGCTTCGACCTCGCGGCGATGGGTCACAATTCGGCAGATTACGTGCATACGCTGATCGAAGCGGCCAAGCTCGCCTTTGCCGATCGCGAGCAGTACTACGCCGACCCTGAATTTACGCGGGTACCGCTCGAAGGCTTGCTCTCCGCACGCTATGCCGCCGTCCGCCGTGAATTGATCGATCCGCGCCGGGCGTCGATGGAACAGCGGCCGGGCGATCCGATCAACTTCCGTCCGCTGCTGGAACGGCCAGCGGACGAAGGGCGCTCGTGGGGTCCCGGCACAATCCACGTCACGGCGGCGGACGGCCGGGGCAACATGATCGCGGTCACGGCAAGCGGCGGATGGATTCCCAGTTCGCCCGTGGTCGAGTCGCTCGGCTTTCCGCTCGGCAGCCGGATGCAGACATTTTATCTCGATGAATCGCACGCCAACGCGCTCAAGCCCGGCAAACGGCCGCGCACCACGCTCACTCCCTCGATCGCGACACGGGCCGGACAGCCGTGGCTTTCCTTCGGCACGCCGGGCGGCGACCAACAGGATCAATGGACGCTGCAGTTCTTTCTGAACCTGGTCGATTTCGGGATGTCAGTGCAGGAGGCGATCGAGGCGCCGCGCTTTTCGACCGCGCATTTTCCTTCAACCTTTTATCCGCATAACGCGCGGCCGGGGGTGCTGCGCGTCGAGGAGCGAATCGATCCGGCGGTGCGGGCGGAACTCAGCGCTCGCGGCCATCAGGTCGAAGTGCGGCCGCCGTGGTGCGAAGGCCACGTACTCGGCATCCGCTTCGATCCGGCGCGGCGGCTGCTCGAAGGCGGCGCCGATCCGCGCGGCCAGATGGCGGTCGTGATGCCGGCGCAGGCGATCGGCTGGTAACCGCGGCTGCGCGCCGCCCGCTATTCGAAAAGCGCGCCGATATAACGCTCGAATTCGAGGTTGAATTTGGTGATCACGTGATCGGAACCGCGCGTAAGGCCGAAGCCGGGCCCGAAGTTGTACTCGAGGCCGTTGTCGAGCGCGCCGCGCAAAACCGGGAAGATGTAGTGTTGTTGGCGCTGGAGCGGATCGTTGTCGTCGATCAATCCTATGCCGCCGTAAAATTCCAGACCTGGCGACAGCTTGCGGAGCCAGTTGTAATAGACGCCGGAAACGTAGCCGAATTCGAAGCCCTGATTCTTGTAAGGGCCGACGAAAATCGCTTTCTCGAAAATCGGATTGAGATCGATTTCGACGCGCCCGATGTCCTTTTCGAGAATCGGCCGCAATTCCAGTTCGAGCGGCACGTTGTCGAACTGATGGATTCGATGCCACTCCAATTCAGCGTACCAGCCTACATCGATCGGCATCTCGCCCTGCTCGAAGAACCGGCCGCGCAAGCGGTATTTCGAGCCGGCATATTGCAGCGACGCGCCGTTCGGACGCGCCAAATCCAGGTAGGCCGCCGCCTCGACGTGATCGGTAAGGCCGTAAGTGACCTCGATCGAGGTGTAGTACATCCACTGGCTGGCGAATTGGCCGGCGGCCGTGCCGTCCTCGCCGGTCGAATGGCCGTTCGGCACGATCGCGTTGAGCGATTCCAGTTCGAGCATCCCGGCGCCTTCGGTCTGGTAGGGATAGACCTCGAACTCCCATGGATCGACTTGGGCGCGCGCCGGTACGGCGGCGAGTACAGCCAGCGAACACACTAATATCGCAAGCCAATAGTTGCCCATAAATGACCGAGCCTTTCTTTCTCTCCGCCGCGCAGGCAGCGGACAGATTGGAATGATTGATTAATTGGGCTCAGCTTTGAGAGCGCGCGCGCGTCCCTCGATCGCCCAGGTTTCGATTGCGGCGCGCTGCGCCGCCGTCAGCCGGCCGCGTGCGCTTAGCGCTCGGAAATACCACGGCGGCATCGCGTCGCTGCGCACCATCTGATTGATCGCGCCGAACTTTTGCGCCGCCGTTCCGGGGTCGTAGAGATAGTCCTTCCACGACGAGAAATTCAGCCGTTTGCGCGCCTCTTCAACCTGCGCGTGAACGAACCACGAGAAGGGAGCGATCTGCGTGTACCAAGGCCATCGCGCGCGCTCTGAATGGCATTGGAAGCAGGCGGTCAGCACGGCGCTCCGCACCTCCGGAGGCGCCTCGAACCCATCCTGTGCGCTTCCATTCCGTACCGGCATCCGCAAAACCTGAATCGCCAAGATCGCTGCGAGGCCGAACAACCAGCCGCGCGTCCGTCCGCTCATCAACGCGCTTCAATTGCGCCCTCGGCGACGCTATGGTCGAAATCGTCGCAAAACGTGTAATGACCGGGCGCCGCCGGCGCCATGTAAACCGTAATGGTCTGGCCGGGGCGCACCACGCGCTCGCGATGGAGATCGAAGCTCTCGAACTCGATCGCCTTTTTATCGGCGTTGGTGACTTCGAGTGTGAACGGCTGATTCGCCGGAACGGTCAGCTTGGCCGGCTCAAAACGATCTCCGCTGAAACGAACGGTTGCGACGGTCGCGCCGTTGGCATGAACGGCTTGGCTGAAGGCTAAAACGCCACCAGCGGCGACGGCCAGAAACGTCAGAATCGTTTTTTTCCTGCAAGGCATCGCTATGCTCCCGCGGTTGATATTGAGAATGATTCTCAATATCTTACAAATCGAAAGCCTTTCGTCAAGCCGCGCAAGCGGGAAATTTTCAAATTCGTTAAAAATGTCAGCGAAAACTCTGGCGGCGATCGAACCGTTAACGGATGCGCTTTGTGAGCGCCCCCGATTCACAGACAAACGGAACGGGTGAAAGACCCCGTTCAAAGGCCGCCTAAGCCGATCTCAAATTAATTTGGCGCCGTGAACGGCTACTCGGAGACAGGCTCAGGATTCTTTCCGATGGCGCCCGCTGCGATTCGCGATCCGTATGTGGCGGCTGCGCGGATGAGACGAATGCGCGGACGCCACCCGCTGTTTCGACTCATGCGCCGCCGCGTGGACGCGACGGGCTCTCGTCGCGCGGGCGACGGTGCGGTGATGATGGCGCGACGTCGCGGAATGATGGGCGCTGGCCCGATGTACGCCCCATCGGCGCCATCGGTGGCTGCGATGCGGCGGCGCGAAATCGGTCCGGACGGGCGGCGGAGGAGGAGCTTCGTCGTATTTCAGATCGGGGAAAATCCGGTCTTCGTTCTCATGGATGTAGAGAGCCGCGAGAAATTCCGCGTAGTAGTTGCGCGCGGCGAATCCGAAATGGGGCCCGTTGTACTCGCGCACAATCTTGTTGTAATCGCCGCCGAACTGCGACGCCGCCATCTCGGTGCCGCCGGTGCCGTAATTGTAGGCGGTGATCGCCAACGGCCAGCTCCCCAGCGAATCATAGTTCGAGCGCAGCAGCTCGGCCGCGGCGCGCGTCTCGGCCTCGGGATTCAACCGGTCGTCGTGCCAGCGCGTGATCCGCATGTACTGGCGGCCGGTGCCGCGGGTGAATTGCCAGATGCCGACCGCTCCGGCGCTCGATTTCGCGCGGCTGTAAAAGCCTGATTCGACCGCCGCCAGCGTCACCAGCTCCGGCGGCAGTCCGGCCGCGCGGAAAATCCGCTCCATCGTTGGCCGGTAATACCGGCTGCGCAGCAGGCCTTCGCGGAACCGGTCGCGCAGTCCCTGCTGCACACGCAGGTTTTGCGCCGCCAGTGCGTAGGCCGCCCGCGGCTCGCCCTTGAACATATTGGCGACGCGGATGTCCTCGTAGGTCACCGGCTTTTCGCCGGCAGCGAGCCGGTTCAGAATCGAGGAATATTTGCTCTTCAAATAGTCGTTGACGTACGCGACCTGTTCGCGCGTCGGGTCGCCCGTGCCTGGCAGATGCATAACTTCGTAAACGCGCTGGATGTTGTCCCGATCATGAATAATGAAGTCGCGTTCGGAATATTGCGAAAAAACCTGCACCCAGAAATTGACGTTGGGTTGAATCGCCGAAGGTTCCGGAAAAACAACTTCAGCGGCGTCTGCACGAAGCGCCGGCGCAAGCATCAGCGCCAGCGCGCAGAGCGCCAGCGTGAGGCGGCGCAATCCGCGCCGCGTGATTTTACTTTGAAATCCGCTCGGCAAGGCCCCCTCCCCAAAGTCGTGTTACGTACCTTCAACCAACCGGCTGCACGTGACCGCCGCCGGTTCCATTCGCCAAACGGCTATCTTATCGATTAGAGACTTCTCCATGCAGAGTCAATGTATTGGATGCGTCCTGGATAGTGGTGCAAAGTCGTGTTTCGGTTAATTCGGCAATCATTTCCACTAAAAGCCGGTTTCAGCTTTTGGGCGCTTTTAATCGCCATTGGAACGATCATGCTCTGCGGATGCCATCGTACGACGGGCGCGAACCGCGGCTTTTCCGTGGCGCTCCTGGTGCCCGGCCCGATCAGCGACGCCGGATGGAACGCAGCGGCTTACGACGGCCTGATGCTGATTCGCAAGCGTCTCGATGCGCACACCGCAATGGTTCAAACGGCCTCGCCAGCGGATTTCGCCGACGCGATGCGGGATTTTGCCGCTCGTGGTTTTCGTCTGGTCTTCGCTCACGGCTTTGAGTACACCGACGCCGCGATCTCGACCGGCCGGCAATTCCCGCACACCATCTTCGCGGTCACCTCCGGCAGCGCGTCATCAACCAATGTCGCGTCGATCAGCTTCAAAATCGAGGAGGCCGCATACGTCGAGGGTGTGATTGCCGGGGGCGTTTCCAAAACCGGGGTGGTGGGCGCGATCGGCGGAATCGAAATCCCGTCGCTGAAAATCGCGTTCGACGGTTTTCGCCGCGGCTTCCTTTCGGTCCGGCCCGACGGCCGGATGCTGGTCAGCTACACCGGCAATTTCAACGACGTCGGCGCGGCCAAGGAGGCCGCGCTTGCGCTGATCAGCCATCGCGCGGACGTCATCTTTCAGGACGCCGACGCCGCCGGCATCGGCGTCTTCGAGGCGGCGGCGCAAGCGCACGCCTACGCATTCGGCATCGTCGGCAATCAGAACGACGTTGTGCCCGGCGCCGTGCTGGCCAGCGCGGTCACGTCGATTCCGCAGGCCTTTCTGCGCGTCGCCACCGAAGTGAAAAACGGAACGTTCCGCACCGGCATGATCCAGTACGGGATGCGCGACGGGATGGTGAGCGTCGTGATCAACCCGCGCCTTCAGTCCGTCATCCCCGCGACCACCATCGAGCAGGCCAAGCGGGCCGAGCAGCTTATCGTCGATGGCTCTATCAACCTGAGCCAATAGCCGCGCGGCTCTTGGCCATCGGTACGGATCGCGCGTTTCCGATCGCCTTGCCATGCGCGGCCAATCGATCGACCATAGCGGCGGCCGCGATTAATCATTCGCGACGGGAGCACCCTGATGGCGTTCACTGTGCGTGCCGAAGATTTTCGCTTCGCCGAGGAATTCAGCGCCGGAGTCTCCGGAAAACGCGTGCTCATCTCCGGCGCGGGCAAGGACGGCGGACTCGGCCAGGCGTTCGCGCTGGCGGCGGGTCTCAACGGCGCCGTTTCGGTCGGCGTGCACTTCCACGCCAGCTACGCCGACGGTTTCGATCTGGTCAAGGAATTGCGCAATCGCGGCGTCAACGCATTTCCCGTTCAGGCCGATGTTACCAATTTCGGCGATCTCTGGGCGACCCGCAGTTACGTGATCGACCAGATGGGCGGGCTGCCGCCGAATCTTCTGATTTGCAATTCCGGCTTGACCGAAAAAGGCTACGCCTTCGGCCGCGCGCTCAAGGAAATCGCGGGCGAGCCGATGGCGATGCGGCGCGCGCGCGTGCGCCAGCATTTTATCGACGCGCTCGGCGAATCGCGGCTCGTGCTCGACACCAAGATCGACGGCTTCCTCGCGATGACGCATCTGTGGGCCGGCGAGGCGGTCTATCATAAAGAACCGCTGCAGCTTATCTACGTCTCCTCGCGCCAGGCGATAGACCCCGGCGTTTCGGTGCCCGGCTATGCGATAAGCAACTGGGCCGTGCTGCAAATTCCCGGCGTGCTCGCGGTGAATCTCGGCCGCGACGCGGCGCTGGTGCGGACGGCCTGCATCCTGTTGCCCTTTGTCCGCACCGGGATGACCGGCGAATACGCCTCCAACCCGAAGGTCTTCGGGCGCTGGCAGCCGCGGATGCTTGAGACGCACGAGGCGGCCAAAGCCTTTATGCAGTTGCTGGCGCAACCGGCCGAGCAGATCGATCGCGGCCTGTTCGAGCTGCTGGTTGAAGGCTCTGCAGACGCGATCGAGGTCGCCTGGCGGAGGGTTTTTCTCGACGTGCGCACCGAGCCGCTCGCGTGGAGCGCTCCGGGATCGCTGCGCTTCTGATCCCGCGCCAATTTACCGAGCGCGCATTTATCTGCTACGAGCTTGTTCGATGGATTTGCGCAAACCCGGCATCCTCGCCTATTTCGACACGATGACGGCGCCCGAAATCGCCGGCTTCATTCCGGCGATCGAGCGGCTTGGCTACTCGGTCCTGTGGATTCCCGAAACCTTCGGCCGCGACCCCTTTGTGATGGCGGCGCGCGTGCTGGGCGCGAGCGAACGGATAATCGCGGGCACCGCGATCGCCAATGTATGGAAACGCGAGCCGATGGCCGCGGGCGCCGCTTCGCGCACGCTCGCGGAACTCTATCCCGACCGCTTCATCCTCGGCCTCGGCGTGAGCGCCGGCCCGTTCATGCTGCGCAACGGCCTGAAATTCGAAAAGCCGGTCAGCTATATGCGCGAATATCTCGACGGAATCCGCAACGGGCCGTTCAAAGCGCCGATGCCCGCGCAGGAGCCGCCGGTTGTGCTGGCGGGACTCCTGCCGAAAATGCTGCGGCTCGGGATTGAGCAAAGCGACGGCATCATCACCGCGCTCACGCCGCCGTCACGGGTCGCCGCGATGCGCCGCGAAATGGGTCCGGGCAAGCTTCTGCTGGCGCAGCAGATGGTGATGCTCGAGCGCGACGCGGCCAAGGCGCGCGCGGGCGTGCGCACCTTCATGCGCTTTTATCTGAACGCGCCGCCGTATCGGCGCTATTTCACCTCAATGGGCTTCGACCAAAATGATATGCGCGACGGCGGCCGCGATCGCCTGCTCGACGCGGTAATCGCCTGGGGCGGCGAGGACATCCTGCACGATCGCATCCGCGCCCATTACGAAGCCGGCGCAGATCACGTCTATATCATCCCGCTCAGCGCCGACGGCGGACGGCTCCCCGACATGCGCGTGATCGAAGCGCTGGCGCCCGGCTGAGCCGCGCCCGCCCGCTCAATATTCCGGCTTGAAGTCGAAGTGATGGATAGCTTCGATAAAGCGGATCGTCCGCGTCTTCGAGCGCATCACGACGCTGTTGGTCATCGCGCCGCCCGAGAAGAAACGCACGCCGCGCAGATAATCGCCGGTGGTCACGCCGGTCGCGGCGAACATCACGTCGTCGCCCGCGATTTCGTCGAGCGGGTAACGGCGGCGCAAATCGAGGATTCCGGCGGCGAGGCATTCTTCGGCCTCGCGCTCGTTGCGCGGCGCGAACCGGCATTGCATCTCGCCCCCGGCCGAACGGATCGCGGCCGCGGCAAGCACGCCCTGATGCGCGCCGCCGACGCCAATCAGCAAATCGATTTCGCTTTCCGGCCGGGTGGTCGCGATCGCCGCGGAGAGATCGCCGGCGGTCAGCAGCTTGATTCCGGCGCCGGCGCGGCGCACTTCGGCAATCAACTTTTCGTGGCGTGGGCGGTCGAGAATCGCGACGCGCAAATCCTCGACGTAAACTTTTTTCGCCTCCGCCAGCGCGCGCAGGTTTTCGGTCGGCGACTTGTCGATGTCGATAATCCCGCGTCCCAGCGAGCCGCAGGCGATTTTATCCATGTAGGTGTCGGGACATCGCAGGATTTTGCCGCGTTCGGCCAGCGCGACGCATGAAAGCGCGTTCGGTCCGCCGGTCGCGCAGATCAGCGATCCTTCTAGCCCGTCCAGCGCGACGTCGACTTCGGGCCCCGCGCCGGTGCCGACAATTTCGCCCGCATATAGCAGGTCGGTCGCGCCCTGATCGCCTTCGCCAACGACGATCTTGCCGTCCATCGCGATCGAGTTGAGCGTGTTGCGCATCGCCTCCGCCGCGACCCGATCCGCCATCCGCTCATCGCCCTTGCCGATAAAGCGCGCGGCGGCCAGCGCCGCGGCCTCGGTCGCGCGCACCACCTCCAGCGCCAGGTTTCGCTCCATCGCCGCGCTCCTTGTCCCTGTTGAGCTATATTATCGCGCCGTCATCCAGTCGCCAGCGGCGCGCCAAATAGCGTCTCGATCAACTTGTAGCCGGCGCTCACCACGACTCCGGTCTTCGCCGCGTCGGCCTCGGTATAGCGCCGTCCCGCTTCACTGCCGTTGTCGCTTGCGCGAATTATCGCAAACGGCACTGGTTCGCTCGAATGCGTCTTCAGTTTCGACGGCGTCGCATGGTCCGGCATCAGCAGTAGCGTCCATTCGCCGAAATCGGGCAGCGCCCGCAACAGCGGTCCGACGATCAATTCGTCGATCCGCTCGATCGCCTCGGCTTTGAGATCGGCGCGGCCCATGTGGCCCGCCTCGTCTGGCGCCTCGATATGCAGCAGCAGAAAATCGCGCCGCTTGAGCGCGTCGATTCCATAGCGGCCCTTGGCCGCGTAGTCGGTATCGAGGTAGCCGGTCGCGCCCGGCACCTTGATCAACTCAAGGCCGGCCAGACGGCCCAGACCGTTGACCAAATCGACGGCGGAAATGACCGAACCTTCGACGCCGAAGCGCTCGCGCAGGGTCGGCACCGCCGGCCGCTTGCCCTGGCCCCAGAACCACACGTCGGTGGCGGCGCATTTTCCCGCTTCACGCCGCGCGCGGTTCACCGGATGGTCTTTCAGGATCGCCGCGGCGCGCTCCATCAGGGCCCGCAACCGGCCGGCGCCCGGCCCTTCCGGCAGATGCCCCGCGACGGGCTGGCCGGTGATGTCGTGCGGCGGCGTCAGCGTCGCGCCGGGCTCGCCGTCGCGCCAAACCATCAGATGGCGGTAGCTGACGCCGTTGAAAAATTCGATTCCATCGCCCGCCAGCGCCGCGCGCAGGTCCGCGACGATCCGCGCCGCTTCTTCGCTCGTGATATGGCCGGAAGTGAAGTCCAGCATTTCAGGCGCGCCGCCGGCGCCGGCCGCCAGCGCGACCAGGTTCATGCGAAACACCACGTCGTCCGGCCCGAGCGCGATTCCCATGCTGGCGGCTTCGATCGGCGCGCGTCCGGTGTGATAGCGCGCGGGGTCGTAACCCAGCATCGTCATGGTGCCGACATCGCTGCCCGGCGCCATCCCGGTCGGAATCGTCGCAACCATTCCGAGCATGCCGCGCGCCGCGATCGCATCCATATTGGGTTTGCGCGCCGCCTCCAGCGGCGTGCGGCCGTCCAATTCCGCACACGGCCAGTCGGCCATGCCGTCGCCATGGATAATCACGTATTTCACGAATCGCTCCAGCCGTAAGCTCAGCCTTCGAGAATTTTCAGCACCTTGTCGATATCGGGTTCGACGACGATCGTGTTGCCCAGATTCTTGAGCGCGGTGTCCGGATCCTTGAGCCCGTGCCCGGTCAGCGTGCAGACCGCGACCGAGCCCGGCTTGAGCCCGCCGCCCGCGCCGAATTTCAACAGTCCGGCAACCGACGCCGCCGACGCCGGTTCGGCAAACACGCCCATCGTAGCGATCAGCCGGTACGCGGCGAGGATCTCGGCGTCGGTCACCACGTCGATCAATCCGCCCGATTCGTCGCGCGCGGCGGTTGCGCTGCGCCAGCTTGCCGGATTGCCGATCTTGATCGCGGTCGCGACGGTATGCGGATCGTCGATCGGGCGGCCTTCGACGATCGGCGCCGAACCCGCCGCCTGGTAACCCATCATTTTGGGCAGGCGATGCGACAGTCCGGCCGCCTTGTATTCGCGATAGCCGGCCCAATAGGCGGTGATATTTCCGGCGTTGCCGACCGGCAAAAAATGATGGGTCGGCGCGTCGCCAAGCTGATCGCAAACCTCGAACGCGCCCGTCTTCTGGCCCGCGATACGGTCGGGATTGACGCTGTTGACCAGCCGGATCCGCACCGGGTCGCGCTCGGCCACGTCGCGCACCACCTTGAGGCAGATATCGAAGTTGCCGATTACTTCGATCACCTTCGCGCCGTGCATCAGCGACTGCGACAGCTTGCCCAGCGCGACCGCGCCCCTGGGAATCAGCACGCAGGCTTGCAGGCCGGCGCGGCCGGCATACGCCGCTGCCGACGCGGAGGTGTTGCCGGTCGAGGCGCAGATCACGACCCGCGCCCCCTCGCCCAGCGCCTTGCTCATCGCCACCGTCATCCCGCGGTCTTTGAACGAGCCGGTGGGATTGGCGCCTTCGTATTTCAGATAGACCTTGACGCCGCGGCCGATCCGATCGGCCAGCGCCGGCGCCTCGATCAGCGGCGTATTGCCTTCATTGAGCGTGACGACCGGAGTCGCATGCGTGACCGGCAGAAAACGCCGGTAATGTTCGATCAGCCCGGGCCATCGGGTCAGCCGCGCGTCCGCCGCCGCTTTGCGCGTTTCCGTCATCGGTCTAGAACCGCTCCTGAATCCGGATATAGACCGGATCGCCCGCGACCATCTTGAGCCCGCCGATCGCGCGCAGGGCGCGTTTCAGATTGCGTTCGGGCGCTTCGTGCGTGCGCATAATCACCGGCACCGTGGTTTCGACTCCGCGTCCATGCTGCAGCACCGAGACGATCGAGATGCCGTTGCGTCCGAGAATCGATGCGATCGCGCCCAGCACGCCCGGCCGGTCCCGCGCCATGAAGCGCAGATAATATTCGCATACCACGTCGTCCATCGGCTTGACACGCGCGCGCTTCAGATGCGGCATCGGATAACCCAGCGCCGGCGCTCCGGCGCCGCGCGCGCCCGCCGCGCGATGGCGCGCAATTTCGAGCACGTCGGCCATCACCGCCGTCGCCGTCGGCATCTGGCCCGCGCCCTGCCCGAAATACATGCTCGAACCAAGCGCGTCGCCGTGAATGAAGATCGCGTTGTAGGCGCCGCTCACGCCGGCCAGCAGATGGCGCGCCGGGACCATCGTCGGATGCACCCGCGCCTCGATCGCGCCATCGTCGTCTTTGGCGATCGCCAGCAGCTTGACGGCGTAGCCCAGCTCGCGCGCGAAATTGATATCGGCCAGCGTCAGCCGCCGGATTCCCTCGGTATAGACCTGGCGCGGCTCCAGCCGCACGCCGAAAGCGAGCGTCACCAGCAGGCAAAGCTTGTGTGCGGCGTCGTGGCCGTCGATATCGAGCGTGGGATCGGCCTCGGCCAATCCCGCCCGCTGCGCCTCGGCGAGCGCGTCGGCGAATTCGCGACCGGCGTCGGTCATCGTACTGAGAATCGAATTGCAGGTGCCGTTGACGATTCCGTAAACCGCACGTTGCCGATCGCCCGCCAGCGCCTCGCGCAGGGTGCGGATAATCGGCACGCCGCCGCCGACGCTGGCCTCGAATCCGATCGCCAATCCAGCCTTCGCCGCCGCGCCGAAAATCTCCGCGCCATGCTCGGCCAACAGCGCCTTGTTCGCGGTGACCACGTCCTTGCCGGCGGCCAACGCCCTGAGCGCGAGCGTGCGCGCGGGCTCGTGGCCGCCAAACAATTCGACCACGATATCGACCTCGGGCCGCTCGACGAGCGCCGCGCCGTCGCGAACGATCAGTTCCTTGCCGATTCCAAGTTCCGGGATGGGCTTGAGGCTGCGGTCGGCGACGCCCGCCAGTTCCAGCGACGCGCCGAGCCGCCGCTCGAACATCGCCGCGTTGCGCCGCATCAGCCGCACGAAACCCTCGCCGACGGTGCCGCATCCGAGCAGGGCTATCCGTATCGGTTTCACCGGAGGCTTCCGTGGAGGGAGCGGGAGGTTGCGGCGCGGCGCGCGCGGCCGCGCCATCAGGCGCCGGCCATCCGCCGCATCGGCGTCAGTTGCGGCGCGCGGCTGAGCGCGTGCTTGATCCCGCGCAGCGCCTGGCGCGTGCGATGCTCGTTCTCGATCAGCGCGAAGCGCACGAACTCGTCGCCGTCGGCGCCGAAACCAACGCCTGGGGATACGGCGACCTTCGCCTCGCTGAGCAGGAACTTGGCGAATTCGAGCGAGCCCATCGGGCGCAGCGCCTCGGGAATCGGCGCCCACACGAACATCGTGGCGCGCGGCTTCTGCAGCGGCCATCCCGCGCGATTCAGCCCGTCAACCAGCACGTCGCGCCGGCGGCGGTAATTCTCGACGATCTCGGTCACGCAATCCTGCGGCCCGTTGAGCGCCGCGATCGCGGCCACCTGCACGGGCGCAAACATCCCGTAGTCGAAATAGGATTTGAGCCGCGACAGCGCCGCGATCATGTCGCGATTTCCGACCGCGAAGCCGACGCGCCATCCGGGCATGTTGTAGCTCTTCGAGAGCGTGAAGAATTCGACCGCGACCTCGCGCGCCCCCGGCACTTCCATGATCGACGGCGCCCTGTAGCCGTCGAAGCAGAGATCGGCGTAGGCGAAATCGTGAACGACAAGAATCCCTTGCTCGCGCGCGAAATCGACCACCCGCTTCATGAAGCCGAGATTGACGATCGCGGTGGTCGGATTATGCGGAAAGCTGATGATCAGCAGCTTCGGACGCGGCCAGCAACGGCTGACAACGGCCATCATCTCGTCGAAAAATTCATCGCCGTTGCGCAGCGGCACGCCCTGCACCTGCGCCCCCGCGATTACGCATCCGTACTGATGGATCGGATACGTCGGAGTGGGCGCGATCACGACGTCGCCCTGATCGAGAATCGCGAGCGCCAGATGGGCGATGCCTTCCTTCGAGCCGATCGTCACGATCGCTTCGGAGTCGGGGTCGAATTCCGCGCCATAACGGCGTTTGTACCAATCGCAGATAGCGAGCCGCAGCTTGTAAACGCCGCGTGACACGGAATAGCGATGGTTGGGCGGCTTGGCCGCAGCTTCGACCAGCTTGGCGACAATATGCGGGGGCGTGGCGTCGTCGGGATTGCCCATCCCGAAATCGATGATGTCCTCGCCGGCGCGCCGCGCCTTGAGGCACAATTCGCCGATCGCGTTGAAAACATAGGGCGGAAGTCGCTTGATTCTGGGAAATTCCATCGTAGTCGCCGGCCCGTCCCCGTTGCGTCGAAAGCGCGCCGAAGTTGTATTTTTAACCGACGCGGCGCGTATCCGCCAGTATAGCCGACCCGCCCGCCCCACAAGAATGGCGGGTACGACACTAGCCGTGTTATGCTGTGCGGGCGCGGAGTTCGTGTGGGTCAAGGGAAACTTCGATGCGGTCCAGGAGCGGCGATCAAGTGACAGGGGCTACAAGCGACGGTTCTTACCGCTACACGGTCTATTTTGAGCCGCAGACCGATGGCGGCTTCGCGGTAGTGTTTCCGGCGTTTCCCGAAATCGTGACCTTCGGGCGGTCGCTCGACGAGGCGCGCTCGATGGCGCGCGACGCTTTGCGCTGTCATCTGGAGGGACTCCGCAAGGACGGCGAGGCGATTCCGCTCGAGCAATCGCCGGCCGGCCAGCCGATTCGCGAAGAGGTTGTGGTGGCGCTTTGAGCCCGGGGCTGCCGGTCCTCAAGGCGCGCGAGGTCGTGGCCGCGCTCGAGAGGGCCGGGTTCTTCATCCATCATTCGACGGGCAGCCACGTCCAGTTGAAGCATCGAGACCGTCCCGAGCTTCGAATCACCATCCCCTATCATTCTGGTGATTTGCCGCGCGGCACGCTCCGAACAATTATTCGGCAGGCGGACCTCACCGTCGAGCAGTTTTCCGCGCTCCTGTAAATCCGCCGCCTGAAACTCCGGTTCGCTTAGAGGACCAGGGCGAGTCGCCCGTGCTTCCGTTTCGAGTTACGCGAAACGCCGATCGAGATATCAAATGAAGTTCCCCATTTTATTGTTGTGTGACTGGTTTGGGAAAAACCTTAAAAGCAATGCCTCCAGGTTATGGCGCAATCGCTTTGAATCGACTTGATAAGCGCTCAGATGAGTAGCTATGTCCTTGTACTTGGGATGATGTTTATTCGCCAACTTGGGACCCCGGCGCACAGGAAAATTACATCTTCTATTAAGCGCTTGATTGAGCTCGGTCCTGAGATCCAGCGCTTGACCGAGATAGACGACGCTGCCCGACGAGTCGAACAAAGCATAGATTCCCGGAACGCGTGGTATTGAACCTTGACGGTTTTCCAATTCTTCCACCTCAACAAGCGGAATCACGTCCCATTCGAATGCATGGCGCGTCGCTCCCAAGAGCGCCTTTTTCTGCGGAATTCTTGCCCCCGACAAATACGCATTAACATTTGTTGCCTTCTTTCCTATACGCTGCGCAAACTTCTTGCCTTTGAGTTCAAGCAGGCTCGAAAGTAGATTTAGAAACTCCACATTCTTCGGTTTTCTTGGCATAATTGGAGTACCTTTCTTCCGTCGTCCGTCTTAACATTCAAAGAATGCAATATGCGTCCTGCGCGGCGGAAGGCTTTGGCTATTCGCCAGCGCCGTTCCCTCGCGCCGGGCTGCGCCTGATACCCTCGTATGCCCATATCCGCAATTTTCGTGCGGTGGAACGTTATCCCGAGGTTTGGACCGACACCACAGGCACGCGTTCGGACGGCCGCACCAGACGCCAGTACAATAGCGCCGCGAGCAGCATGATAGCCGCTGAAACCGCCCATACCGCAGGGATTCCGTGAACGTCGGCGAACGCGCCCGTGGATAGCAGCCCTGTCGCCGCGCCCAGCGTCGCGAACGTGCTGTTGAACGAGAGCATCGTGGCGCGATCTGACGAACCAATTTCCTCGTTGAACCAGCTCTGCGCCATCGGGAGCAAGGCGCCGATCCCCAGATTCATCGCGACGAAGCATGCGAGCGCCGCATTGGTTCGTCCGGAGGCGAGCCATGCGGCCGCGAAGGCGATGGCTATCGTCAGCGCGGTCGCGGTCAGCATCCGCGCCCGCGCCATCGGAGCGAACCCGATTCGTACGACCGCTTCCGCCCCGGCCATCCGCGCGACCGTGAAGAGCGCGTAAATCCAGCCGACGATCCATGGTCCTATCCGGTAGGCGTCGGCGAAGAATTGCGGCCACTCCAGCCATGACGGCGCCCACGCGGCGAAAAAAGCGCCATTGGCAAGGCTCAGGATAAAAATCGCACGGCTGGCGAAGCCCGCGCGAAAGCCGCGGCTAATACGTCTCGCCACGGTCGTGACGACCGCCTCATGCGGCCGATGCAAAGTCCGGGCGCGCCGCGGCTCTCTCATCATCAGCCGGCCCGCCGCCGCGCTCACGAGGTAGCCGGCGGCTCCCAGCAGCCACGGCCACGCCAAGTTGTAACTGCCGACCCACGCGCCGACGATCGCGGACAGCATGAAGCCAAGGTTGGTGAACTGCGAAATGCGGGAGAAGAGCCGGTCTTTCAAACCGGTGAAGCCGGCGGCGTCGAGCGCGTCGACGCCCCACGCATCGATCGCGCCGTTGCAGAAGGTTGTGCCGACGCCGTCGATCGCTTCCGCCGCTAGGAAGACGACGTAGCGATGCGCGAAAAAGTAGAGCATGAACGCTGACGCCCGCAGCAGGCATCCGAGGACGAACGCGCGGCGGCGGCCGAAGGCGTCGGCGAAGGCGCCGGTCGGCACGTCGGTCAAAAAGGTGACGGCGAAATAAGTCGCGAGCACGCTGTTCATCTCGAACTGCGAAAGCCCACGCGAACGCAGAAAGAGCGGATAGACGCCGTAGAGAAAGCCGCCGCCGAAGGCGTAAATCGTCCAGACCGAATAGTAGCGGCGGATTATCGATGTGGCGGCGGGCGCCTGTACATATCCAATTTGACCGTCCGCTTTGCGCGGCGCGATTTTCCCGCGGGTCGTCATCGTTTAGACTTGAAGGGGCGCAAATTTTTCGCGCCGCTTGAATTGAACGCCTCCGATTACTCCCTTGCCGGCGGCGGACCGGCCAAGCCGACCGCACCCCGGCCGCTCGGGCCGATCACGCGCGCCCATCGTTTCGCCAGCGTGATATGGCTGGCCGCGCGCATCTACGCGCCCTACAAGGCGATCCAGCTATGGTCGCGGCTTGCGGGCGACGCGAAAAAAGAGGCCCGCTATCGCCGTCAGGACGCGCGCGCGACGCGGGCGCTCTATAACGCCTCGGTCCGGCTGGAAGGCCTGCTGATCAAGGCGAGCCAGTTTATCGCAACGCGGGCCGATATTCTGCCCGACGAATGGATCAATACGCTCGGCCAATTGCACGATCGCGTGCCGGCGCGGCCGTTCCCGATAATCCGCGATCAGATCGAACGGGAGCTTGGCCGCCCGCTCGCGAATGCATTCGCCGAATTCGACGAGACGCCGATCGCGGCCGCCTCGCTCGCCCAGGTGCATCGCGCGGTCGCGCGCGACGGCCGGCGATGCGCGGTCAAAGTACAGTATCCGCAAATCGAGTCGATCGTAGCCGCGGACCTGCGCAACCTGACCTTCACACTGCGGCTTTTGGCTTTAATCGAACGAGAATTCGACTTTCGTCCGCTAGCGCGCGAACTCCTGAAGTACATCCCGATGGAGCTCGACTTCCTCAACGAGGCTCGCAACTGCGAAACGATCGCGCGCAACTTCGCGGCCGACGACGCGGTCGTGGTGCCGCGCGTCTATCACGATCTGACGACGCGGCGCGTGCTCACGATGGAACTCGTCGACGGAATCAAAGTGACCGACGTCGCCGCGCTGGAGCGCGCGGGAATCGACAAGCGCGCGGTGGCGCAAAAGCTGATCGAGATTTTCACGGAACAGATCCTGCGCGACGGTTTTTTCCACGCCGACCCGCATCCGGGGAATATCCTGGTGCAGCCGGGGCCGCGGATCGTGCTGCTCGACTTCGGTCTGGCGAAAGATTTTCCGCCGGTTTTCCGCGACGCGATGGTGCGGCTGACGTTCGCGATTCTTACGTCGAATCGCGACGCGATCGTCGCCGCGTTCCGCGAACTTGGGTTTCGCACGCGCGACGAGTCGCCGGAAACGCTGCTGACGCTCGCCAGCGTTTTCCTCGGCAACAGCATCAAGCGCAATCGCGCCTACGCCGACGCCGCGCTGATCAAGGAATTTTCCGAAGAGCTGCCGCGCGCGCTGCGCGCCAATCCGATCGTCGAGGTTCCCGCTGACGTATTGCTGGTGAATCGCGTGCTGGGCCTGATGAGCGGGCTGGGCAAGACGCTGGATTCGCAGGTTAATCTGATGGCGACGCTGATGCCCTACGCGACCCGCCTGATGGCGAAGACTTCGGCCGGGTCGGCGGGGCGGGAATGATTCGCGCCGCCGCGCCGCGACACGCAGGCTAATACTCGCTTTACGAAGCGGCGGGCCTCGCTTAGCCTCAAAAGTTCAGCGCGCAGGCTGTCATCGGCCGCGCGGCCACGGAGGCTACTGATGTCTGAACGGCAGGCGAAACTGCTCGCGCTCGCGGGCGAACTGGCCGACGACTTCGCGACCCGCGCGGCGCGGCATGATCGTGAGGCGAGCTTTCCGGTCGAAAACGTCGAACGGATGAAAGAGACCGGCTACACCGCGCTGGTGATCCCGGAGCGCAACGGCGGCTTGGGCGCGGATTTGATCGACTACGCGCTCTGCCAGGAGCGGCTCGCGCAGGGATGCGCGGCGACGGCGCTCTCGATCAACATGCATCTGTTCGGAATCGGCAGCATGGTCGAGCGTTCGGCGGGCGGCCCGCGCGACGAAATGTTCTTCGACCTCATCGGACGCCATCGCCGGATTATCGGCGGCGGCATCAGCGAGCCTGAAACCGGCGGCGATTGGGGCTATTTCGCGACGCGGGCGCGGCGCGACGGCGATCGCTGGGTGCTCAACGGCCGCAAGGTGTTCACGAGCCTCTCGCCAGTGATCGACATTTTCATGGTGATGGCGACGCTCGAAGACGAATCCGGCCCGCCGGCGAGCGCGACTTTCGCCGTCCCGCGCGGCGCGCCCGGCGCGGAGATCGTCGAGACCTGGGACACCATGGCGATGCGGGCGACTGCCAGCCACGATCTGATTCTGAAGGACGTGCGTTTGGGCGAAGCCGCGATGTCGGAGCGGCGGCCGATCGGGCCGATCGACGAAGCCGGCATTTCGCTGTTCGCATGGTTCGGCGTGTCGGTCGCGGCGATCTACACGGGAATCGCAGAGGCTGCGCTCAAATTCGCACGCGAATTCGCCGGACGGCATCGCCCGATGACGCTGCCGCGGCCGATTTCATATCTGCCCGGAACGCAGTTCGCGATGGCGGAGGCGCAAGCGCTGCTCGCCCAATCACGCGCGCTTTTTTTCCAGACCGGCGCGGAGTATATGCGCGACCCGCGCTCGTTCGCGGGCGCGGAGGGCCTTGCGCGCGTGGTGATGCCCAAATACGTGGCGACCAATAACGCGGTCAGGATAGTCGATTTGTGCATGGAGATGGTCGGCGCGCACGGATTGCATCGCAAGTTCCCGCTCGAGCGCTACTATCGCGACGTGCGCGCCGGCCCCCACCATCCGCTGTCCAACGCTCGCGCGCGGGAATTGATCGGCAAAACGGCTTTAGGCGTCTCGCTGGCGGAAGCGCCCCGTTGGTGACCGGTTCTTGCCGGTAAAATCGGCTTTATTTGGCGTTTGCGCCGGAAGCGCTTGCGGCCGCTCCCGATGAATTTGGGCCGCTCCGGCCAACGTTGCCGATGTCATGCCCCAGCGCGTCCGCCTTCGCGCGAACCTCGTCGGCGCTCCATTCGGCGCCGCTGGCGATTTTGTTCCCGAGCGCCCGCGCACCGTCGATGCCGGCCTTGAACCCGGCCGAAACTTGGCCGCCCGACCATTTCGCTGCATCTTCCACGGAATCCGCAGCGCCCTTCAGCCAACTGCCGCTGCGACGGTCTCTTTCGCCCGCGGCCCGCAGCGCCATTTCGTGATAATGGCGGGCCAGGGCAAGGTCCGCCGCGGCAAAAGCCTGATTCATCGGTTCAGCCGACTTGACCTTGCCGGCTTTCATCTGCGCGGCCAGATCATCCAGCCGTTTCGCGGCGCGATCGAGGCCCGCTTTGTTCGCCGCGTCGTGGCGGCCGGCCTCCAGACGAATCAGCGCCCCCGCCGCGCGTATCTGCCGCGCCGCGCCCGCCTGATCGCCCTGCGCGTAATCCTTGCTCGCCTGACGAAAATAAGCTTGCGGCTCGTCGATCAAGGGAATCAACACGTCTTCCTGCACGACCACCAAGCCGGCTGGCGCCTGCGCGTGGGTCGGCTTGGCGGCCGCGGCGCGAGCGGGCAATCCGCTGGATGCGATAAAAGAAAGGGCCATCGCCGCGATCAGAACATGACGCTGGGTTTTCATCGACTTACCTCGTTGACCGCATCGCGATATCAAGTCGCTGAAAAGACTATGGAATAAAGAGCGGCGCGAACGTTAACAAGATTATCGCAAGATCGCCCCAATTGGAACCTGACTGACGTTGATATGCCGATATTTCGGCGGATTGGTCGGGAGCGGGATAGCTTTGAGTTGACGCTATCCGATCGAAAATATCGCTGTTTGAATCCAGTTGACTACTAGACGACTTATTATTCGCATTGGCGGCGAGCAATTCAGGCCGCACCAGAATTCGATTCTGAATAGTCACTGGAGCGCCGCGGAAAGCGCGGCGCACGATATCCGCCGCGTTTTGCTTGCCTAAGGGAGTCGCAACGAAGCCATAGAGGATCGCGTTCGGATGGCCGTCCTGTTCGACCACGTTCACGCCAACCAGAGGCAGGCGATGCGTTTGCAGATAACTGGTGAGCGCTTGCGACTGCGCGGCGGGCGTCGCCGGCAACGGCGGGATCGGATTGGCGTCATCTGGCGACGGGGCCCCGGCTTGTCCGGCGGAGGCAGTCGCCGCATGCGGAGCGGCCGGCGCTCGGCCGACATCTGCCTGCTGGACGGCATGCGGCGCGCACGCGGCGAATGCCGCCGCCAGAATCAGTACGGCGAACAGGCCTGGCGGATTCATCGGGAGTCCTTCGCGTCCGGCAAGCGGCGCGGCCATTCCCCCCTTCCTTCCGATCGATCTTTAATCATATATGGCGCGCAGACCATATCGTTTTGGCTCAGGAGACGCCGTTACCGCCTGTGAATATCCGCAAAGCGCGCGCTGGAATGAACGCGGGCGCTCAAATAACTTTGCCTTCCGTGGCCGAATTAGCGGAAATTGAAAAGGTCGCGATGCGCGCGGCGCGTGCGGCCGCACGGGTTCATCTCAAATGGATCAGTCGCACCAGCGTGACGCGCAAGAGCAATCCGATCGATCTGGTCACGGAGGCCGACCATGAGGCAGAGGCGACCGTGGTCGAAATGCTGCAGCGCGCCTTTCCGACCCATGCGGTGCTGGCGGAAGAAGGCCGCGGCGCCGCGCCCGGCGGAGAACATCGATGGATTGTCGATCCGCTGGACGGAACCACCAACTTCGCCCATGGATTTCCGATGTTCTGCGTGTCGATCGCGTACGAACGGCGCGGACGGGTGCAGTTGGGCGTGGTGCTGGATGCGTTCAAGAAGGAATGCTTCGTCGCGGCGCGCGGCAAGGGCGCGCGGCTCAACAGCAAGCCGATCCGGACGAGCCGCACGCCGTCGCTCGATCTGTCGCTCCTGGCGACCGGATTTCCCTACGACCGGCGCGAACGCCGTCGCTATTATCTGGCCTTCTGGGAAGCGTTCATGATGCGTTGCCAGGGCGTCCGGCGCACCGGCTCGGCCGCGCTCGACCTTGCGTATGTGGCGTGCGGTCGGACCGATGGCTTCTGGGAATTCGGCCTCAAGCCGTGGGACGTTGCGGCGGGCGCGCTTCTGGTCGAAGAGGCGGGCGGACACGTCAGCAACATGGACGGTTCGCGGCTCGATTTGGCGGGAGGGCGGATAATCGCCAGCAACGGCGCGATTCATCAGGAGATGATCGAAACGATCGCCGGCGCGCGGTCCGAAGCCGAGCGGCGGCATCGCGAAATGCTGGCCGAAAACGGCGGTCCGGCGGCCGCTCCGTAAGCGCTCCGCGGGCCGCGTTCGCCCGCGTTGGCGGTTTCATCATGAAACTATTATGATCGCGGGAGGCGATATTCCAAGGAGTCGAATCCCATGCTCAAGCTACTAGGCGCTTATGGTTCTCCGTTCGTGCGTAAGGTCAAGGTCGTTTTGGATGAAAAAGGACTTAAGTACGAACACGAACAGGTTGTACCGTTCCCGGCGACGCCGGAGTTTCGCAAAGTAAGCCCGCTCGGAAAAATTCCCGCGTTCGTGGACGGCGACAAGGCGCTGGCTGATTCTTCGATCATATGCGCTTACCTGGAAAAGACGCATCCGTCGCCCGCGCTCTACCCGTCCGATCCCTACGAATACGCGCGGGCGCTCTGGTTCGAGGAATACGGCGACAGCGGGCTTGCGCCGATCATCGGCGGCAAGATGTTCTTCAACCGGATAATCGGGCCGCGCATCATGAAGAAACCGTTCGACGACGCGCTCTATCAGCAGGCGGTCGAAAAAGATCTGCCGCCGATGTTCGACTATCTGGAAAATCAGATCGCTGGCGATTATCTGGCGGGCGGGATGTTCTCGATCGCGGACCTCGCAATCGCCACTCAATTCGTCAACTATCGCTTTGCGGGCGGCGCGCTCGACGCCTCGCGATGGCCAAAGCTGACCGCGTATCTCGAACGAACTCATGCGCGGCCGAAGTTCGCGGCGGCCATCGCGATCGAGGAGAAAATCTTCGGCGGCCGGCGCGACTAGCTTAACGCATCCTATTGCCGACATTGATATCCAAGTCCTGCGCAAGGCGGCCATGGCTTCATTTGATCAACGCCGCGTGTGGTTTTCTTGATCCCCCCAGTTGTGCGATCGCAAGAGGAAGCTTAAAATTGACGATGAATCGATAAGCGCCCGATTTGCAATGCACGCTGCGTCAAAGTTGTTCCGCGGTATCCTTGTTGTTCTCCTCTGCCTTCTCGACATAGCCATCGCAAATGCGGGGTATGCGCCACAACCACGCCTGGCGCAAATCGATCGCACAGCCACTCATTACTCCCAACCGAGAGTTATTTGCGACAACGCCGGAGATGCGCTGACCTCGGTCGAACGCACGCGGGCGGGGCGGACTCCAGCGCAACGCAGCCCTTTACAGATGATCACGCGGCCGCCGACCATCGGTTGCCGCCTCACGCCTGAAATCACCGCACTCGCGATCGCCGCGGCAGTGTTACGCCGCCAAACCGTATCGCACCGACTGATTCGCCGACCGCTTGACGACGGTTCGGCCGCACTAGCCTAACCGAAGCGGCTGGCCCGTCATACGGCCGGCTTCGCGCCACAACTTAACCGTTCACGCAAGGGATTGAGAGCGCGCGAGCGCGATCGATCCTCGGACAGCGTCTGGCGCCTCACGGCATCCAGGCGCTCGCAATGAGAACTTACGTCGCCGCTTTTGACAGCTCGGCGACCGGCAATATGCGCAACGAAAAAATGACGGTGTCCCGGCAGCGCGGCGTCGGACGCGGCGATTCGGCCAACTGGGTTTGATCGATGTGGTTCGTTAAAACTTCGCTGAAACAGCCAATCACGATCATCGTGATGACCGTGTTGATTCTGCTCGCCGGCGCGCGCGCGACCCTCGACACGCCCATTGACATGTTCCCCGACGTGAACATTCCGGTGGTCGCCGTGGTCTGGACGTACAACGGCTTGCTGCCCGATGAGATGTCGGCGCGGATCAACTATTTCTTCGAGCGGATGGTAACCACGCAGGTCAACGACATCCAATCGCTTCAGTCCGAGGCGGTCATCGGCTACGGCATCATCAAGATCTTCTTTCAGCCGAGCGTGAATATCAATTTCGCCGTCGCGCAGGTGACCGCGGCGGCGCAAACGGTGCTGAAATTTCTCCCGCCCGGCACCACGCCGCCGTACGTCTTGGCGTACAACGCCACGACCGTGCCGATTCTGCAGTTAGCGATGTCGGGCAAGGGCCTGTCGCAATTCGTGCTGTTCGACTTGGGCAACAATTTTATTCGTCCGCAACTCGCCAGCGTGCCCGGCGCCGCCATTCCGCTACCCTACGGCGGTCTATGGCGGCACACCGAAGCCGACTTGAATCTGCAGGCGATGCAGGCCAACGGAGTGTCGCCCGCGGACGTGACCAACGCGCTGATGCGGCAGAACCTGATCATCCCGGCGGGTACGGAAAAAATCGGCCGCTTCGAATGGCACGTGCGGCTCAATTCGAGCCCGGTTCAAATTCAGTCGATCAACGACATGCCGATCAAGCGGGTCAATGGCACCGTTATCTACATGCGCGACATCGCCTACGTTCACGACGGCGCGCCGCCGCAGACCAATCTGGTGCGCGTCAACGGGCGTCGCGCGGTTCTGCTTCCGGTCTTCAAATCGGGGTCTGAATCAACGCTCGCCATCGTTGCGGGCGTCAAGCGGATGGTGCCGCTGATCAAGGAGGCGATGCCGAAATCGTTGAAGATCAGGCTGTTCGGCGATCAATCGGTATTCGTGAAGGACGCGGTTGAGGTGGTTGTGCGCGAAGCGGTAATCGCGGCGGTGCTCACGGGACTGCTGGTATTGCTGTTTCTCGGCGACTGGCGCTCGACTTTGATTATCGTGATGACGATTCCGCTGGCGGCGCTGTTTTCGGTGGTCGTGCTATCCGCGACCGGCCAGACGATCAACTCGATGACGCTGGGCGGGCTGGCGCTCGCGGTCGGCATCCTGGTCGACGCCGCCACCGTGACGCTGGAAAACTTCAGTTACCATCTTGAGCAGGGCAAAGACATCGTCACCGCGATTCTCGACGGCGCGCAACAAATTGTCGCGCCGTCGCTGGTTTCGCTGCTCGCGATCTGCATCGTCTTCGTGCCGATGTTCACGCTGACGGGAGTCTCGCATTATCTCTTCGTCCCGCTCGCGCTGGCCGTCATTTACGCGCTGGTCGGCGCGTTCCTGCTTTCAATCACGTTCGTGCCGATGATCGCGCGGTATTGGATGTCCGAAAGCCAGCACGGCACGCACGATTACACGCCGATGTCGCGCAATCCGTTCGCGCGGTTTCAGCAGCGTTTCGAGCGCGGCTTCCTCAAGATGCGTGAGCGGTACCGCGCCCTGCTCGAGTTGGCCGTGGCGAACAGTTGGCGTTTCGTAGCGGGATTTGCCGTCGCTATCCTGGGTTCTCTGGTCGTTCTCACGCCATGGCTGGGCAGCAATTTTTTCCCGGACGTCGACGGTGGGGCGATCTTGATGCACGTTTCAGCGCCGACAGGCACGCGCATCGAGGATACCGCGCGGCTCTGCGATCGAATTGAACATTTCATGCGGGAAGTGATACGCCCGCAAGATATTGCAAATATAATCGATAATATTGATATCCCATATAGTCCGATCGATATGGCGTATCAAAACACCGGCACGGTCGGGCCAGAAGACGCTGATATAATCGTCCAGGAAAATCCCGGCCATCTGTCGACGTTCGAGTATATTAAGAAGCTGCGCCGGATGCTGCCGAACCGCTTCCCGAGCGTCGTCTTTTCGTTCCTGCCCGCCGACATAGCGACACAGATACTTAATTTCGGCGCCCCCGCACCAATCGACGTGCAAGTCACGGGTCCCGACCGTATGGCGACCTATGCGTATGCTGTCAAGCTCGAAAAGAAAATCGTGCACGTGCCGGGAACCGCCGACGTCCATATTTTCCAGCGGTTCAACTATCCGATGCTCAAAATCGACGTTAACCGAAGCCTCGCCCAGATGGTCGGGCTGACCCAGGCCGACGTCGCGCGCGGCTTGCTCGAAGAGCTTTCGGGCAGTTTCCAGTTGCGTCCGAACTTCTGGCTGGACTGGAAAACTGGCGTCTCCTATCCGCTGCAAACGATGATGCCGCAGTATCGAATCGACACGCTGGCCGATTTGTACAACATGCCAATCACCAATCCGGACGCCGCCGCTAACAAATTGGCGCCGCAGAGCATTACATCGATAACCGGCGGAGCGACCGCCTTCCCAGGCGGAACCGCAGTAAAAATGGGGCCCGGCCACACCACTCCCGAAGTCCTCGGCGCAGTGGCCACGATCCGGCCGGCGCCGTCGCCGTCGGTTGTTTCGCATTACGACGCCCAACCGGTCATCGACATTTACGTCAATCGCCAGGATCGCGACCTGGGATCGATCAACAAGGACATCCATCGCATTATCGACGCGGCCGCGTCGTCGCGGCCGCCCGGCTCGCAGATTTTCGTGCGCGGCCAGGTTACGATCATGGCGACGGCGTATCGGGAACTCTTCGCCGGTCTCGCCGTGTCCGCGCTGCTGGTATATCTGCTGATTACCGTAAATTTTCAGGGCTGGCTCGATCCCTTCGTCGTTATCGCGGGCTTGCCCGCGGCTCTTGCCGGAATCGTCTGGATTCTCTTCCTGACACACACGACGCTCTCCGTTCCGGCGCTGATCGGCTCGATCATGTGCATCGGCATCGCCAGCGCCAATAGCATCCTGGTGATCAGTTTCGCCCGCGAACGGCTCGCGGCGGGCGCGAGCGCGGCGCAGGCGGCGATCGAGGCCGGGTTCACGCGCATACGCCCGGTGCTGATCACCGCGGGCGCGATGATCATCGGGATGCTGCCGACGGCTTTGAGCGCGGAGCAAAACGCTCCGCTCGGCCGCGCGGTGGTGGGCGGTTTGACGATCGCGACCATTTCAACCCTGTTTTTCGTTCCGGTCGTCTTCAGCATGGTCCACCGTGAGAATCGCGGCGAACCCGCGTCTGAAGCGAACGGATCAAGTCATTGAGGAACACGAACCATGTATTCATTTTCACGGCCACAGACATATTTGATGAACCGCAACAACATGGATGCGCCTGATGGAGAGGAAAAACATCTCGACGACAAGCAGCTCCGCAAGCTCAAACAGTATGGAGCAATCGGACTTGGAATCGCGATCATTCTTGCCGTGGCGGGTATAATTTCGCGGCGCCACGCGGCTTCCCAACTCGCCATCCAGACCAACGCCGCCGCGATCCCGACGGTCGCGACCATCCAGCCGGTAGTGGCCGCCGTGACTCCTAATCTGGTGCTGCCCGGAGACGTCGAACCCTGGTATTGGGCGCCGATCTACGGACAGGTCAGCGGCTATGTGAAGGCGTGGTACAAAGATATTGGCGCGCGCGTGAAAAAAGGCGATCTCCTCGCTGTGATCGACACGCCGGAACTCGACGCGCACGTCCTGCAAGCGAAAGCCCTGCTCGCCAAGGCGCGGGCCAACCAGAAACTGGCCGAAGTCACTTCGCAGCGCTGGAACGCGCTTTGGCGGAAAGGCCTCGGACAGCGATTCGAGCCGGTTTCCCGGCAATCGACAGATGTCACCGACTACGACTTGATGGCGGCGCAAGCGCAAACTCGGGCGGCGCAGGGCGAGCTCGATCGGCTCGAGGCGCTGGAAAAATTCAAATATCTCGTCGCGCCGTTCGACGGCGTCGTCACCGCGCGCCGCACCGACGTCGGCGCCTTCGTCAAAGCAAATGGAGTGTCGAACCAGCCCGAAATGTTCGAAGTCGCCGATACCCATATGATGCGGGTCTATGTGCGCGTGCCGCAGATGTATGCGCCGGAAATCCATGTTGGCATGAAGGCGGTATTGCGCGTCCCGGGAATGCCCGGCGTCGAATTTCCAGCCACCGTCAATACGACCTCGAACGCGATCAATATTGATTCGCGGACGCTGCTGGTCGAATTGTGGGCGCCAAATCCGAAAGGCGAGCTTGAACCGGGCACCTATGCGGACGTCTATTTCAAGCTGGCGCCGCGCCCCGACTCGGTCGAAATTCCCAGCAGCGCGTTGATCTTCCAAGACCACGGCCTGCAGGTCGCCGTCGTCGGCCCCGACGATCGCGCGCATCTCAAAAACGTAACCATCGGCAAGGACTTGGGAGCGAACGTGATCGTGACCTCCGGCCTCACCGCCGCCGACCGCGTAATCGACAGTCCGCCCGACGCTCTTGATAACGGCGACCTCGTGCGCGTGGTTGGAACGCACGGCGTCTTTCCGGGGCTTGAGAGCCGCCAGAACCGCGTACAACGCGTTTCCTACTCCAGCAAATGAAGCGGCGCGTTTTGATGCTCGCGGCCGGCGCAATATGCCTGTTCAGCGCCTGCAACCTCGCTCCACGCTATCATTCTCCAGCCGCGACTCTGGGCGTCCTTCCCGCCAGCTATAAAGAAGGCGGCCCGTGGCAGCCCGCGACGCCGGGCGACGCCCTGCCGCGCGGTCCGTGGTGGCAAATGTACCACGATCCGGAACTGAATCAATTGGAAACCGATCTGCTCGCCGCAAACCCAACGCTCGCCGCCGCATTGGCGAACTACGACGCGTACAAAGATCGCGCGCTCGAACTGAACGCCTATCTGTTCCCGTTCGTGACCGCCAATGGATTATCCACTCCAAGCGCGACCACGTTGGGACCGCCGATCGGCACGCCGTACCAGATGACCTATTTCGGCAACGCCACGGCGTTCGCCGAGATCCATTACGAAGTCGACCTCTGGGATCAGATTCACAATTCGATCGCGGCCGGCGTATTCACGGCGCAGGCCGCGGCGGCGGACCTTGCATCGGCGCAACTGAGTCTGGAGGCGGCGCTCGCTAGTTCCTACCTCACGCTGCGCGAACTCGACGACGATGTGAATCTGCTCGTCGAAACCGTCGACGTTTACCAGGCGTATCTTCAGGTCGTTGATGAACGTTATGGCGGACAGATTGCTTCCGGCCTCGAAGTGGCGCAAGCCCGCTATCAACTTGAAGCGGCGCAGGCCCAGGAATCCGGCATCCGCGCGCAGCGGGCGGTGTACGAACATATGATCGCAGCGCTGGTCGGCCGGCCGGCCTCAGGGTTTACAATCGCGCCGAAAGTGATGGATATCGCCGTGCCGGTGGTTCCCACCAGCGTGCCGTCGGCCCTGTTGCAACGCCGGCCGGATATCGCGGCGGCCGAACGGCGCGTCGCGGCCGCCAACGCCGAAATCGGCGTCGCGCGCGCGGCGTTTTATCCGAACCTTTCGATTAACAATATCGTCGGTAGTTTCGGCGCGACCGGCGGCGCCGCTCTAGCCGCTCCTTTCAGCTTCTGGTCGCTTGGGCCGTCGTTGGCGATGCCGTTGTTCGAGGGCGGTCTGTTGCACGCCCAGTTGGCGCAGACCGTGGCGCAGTGGCGCGAAACTGTCGAAAACTATCGCGCCGTCGTGCTGCGGGCGTTCCGCCAAGTCGAAGACGGCCTGTCGAACGTCAATCTACTCTCGCAGGAATATCAGCAGCAGCAGAACGCAGTTGACGACGCGGTGCGCGCGGAACAGTTGGCGTTTCAACTTTATCTGCTCGGCGCCAAAAATTACCTCGAACCACTGGTCGATCAGGCGACGGCGCTCGCGGCGGAGCAACAAGAAATAAACATCAAGGAAGCGTTGCTGCAATCCAGCGTCAATCTGATTCGCGCGCTGGGCGGCGGATGGACCACCGATGAATTGCCAAGCCGGCCGAAAGTCCTGGTGCTTACCGCGACCAGTCCGCAGGTTCCGCGTCAAACTTCGGCTCATCGATCATGATCGCTATCGATCGGCGCTTCCAGCGATTTTGCTGAAAGCGGTCGCGAGTTGAGTTGCGGTCATGAATATGCGCCCGATCCGGCGCGATTCTTCCCGCGCCGGATTTTGGCGCTCCGCGGGTTGGACATCTGGTTCAGCGCCGCGTTAGGATTTCCGCCGCAGGCGCGGCCTGACCATTGCCGCAATCGGCGCCGGAGGTGTCCCGCGATGGCGAAATACACATTTGTCGTTCTGACCAATCCAACGCCCGGAAAAGAGGCGGAGTACAACGAATGGTACAATCGACAGCATATTCCGGACGTGCTGAATGTTCCCGGTTTCGTGCGCGCCCAGCGCTTCAAGCTGGCGGACGCCCAGATGGGCAAATCGAATCCGTATAAATATCTGGCGCTCTACGAGATCGAAACCGACGACCTCGCCGGCGCGCTTGCGGAATTGAAGGCGCGCAACGGCACGGCCGACATGATCATGAGCGACGCGATCGACCTGAAAAACGTCGGTGCGTATATTTTCGCGCCGGTCGCGGAGATGGTCGAAGCCAAGGACGTTCGCCGGCCCCGGCGCGCGGCCTGACCGGCGGCGGCGACGCGGGCCTGTCGGTCCGTCGCGCCGTCCGCAATTCTCCCGGCTCACGCGTTCGGAAGACCGCGGATTCTCTTTCGCACGCGCCCGATTCCTGCTTTTCTGATGGCGGTGCGTAAATCATGAATCCGACCACGATTTCCGAAATCCGTGCGCGCGAAATTATCGATTCGCGCGGTAATCCGACGATCGAAGCCGACGTACGGCTCGCGGGCGGAGCCTTCGGCCGCGCCGCGGTGCCGTCGGGCGCTTCGACCGGAGTGCATGAAGCGCTTGAGCTGCGCGACGGCGACCGCGCCCGCTTTGGCGGCAAAGGCGTGCTCAAGGCGGTCGCCAACGTCAACGGTCCAATTGCCAAACGGCTGGCCGGATTCGACGCGCTCGGCCAAGCCGCGATCGACGAAGCCCTGATCGAACTCGACGGCACGGAAAACAAATCCCGGCTCGGCGCGAACGCGATGCTCGGCGTGTCGCTGGCCGCCGCCCATGCCGCCGCCGCCGCGCGCGGCCTGCCGCTGTATCGTTACCTCAATGAACGCGCGGCGCTGATGCCCACGCCAATGATGAACGTGCTCAACGGCGGCAAACACGCGGATTCGAGCGTCGATATGCAGGAGTTCATGATCGTGCCGCTCGGCGCGCCAACGATGGCGGAAGCGGTGCGCATCGGCGCCGAAGTGTTTCACGCGCTGGCGGCCACGCTCAAACGCCACGGTCATTCGACCAACGTCGGCGACGAGGGCGGCTTCGCGCCGAATCTGCGCGACAACGAGGAGCCGATCGTCGTTATACTCGAAGCGATTACGGCGGCCGGTTATCGCCCCGGCGAACAGGTCGCAATCGCGCTCGATCCGGCCTCCAGCGAATTTTACAAGGACGGCAAATACGTCTTCGCCCGCTCCGACAGGAAAGCGCGCGGCGCCGACGAAATGGTCCGGCTCTACGACCGCCTGATCTCGCAATACCCGATCGTTTCGATCGAGGACGGCCTTGCCGAAGACGATTGGGCCGGATGGAAAACGCTGACGGCGGAATTGGGCGGCCGGGTGCAACTGGTCGGCGACGATTTGTTCGTAACCAATCCGAAGCGCCTCACGCGCGGCGTCGAAGAAGGCGTCTGCAATTCGATTCTCATCAAGCTGAATCAAATCGGCACGCTCACCGAAACTCTGCGCACTATCGAGATTGCCAACGCCGCCGGTTACACGTCCGTCATTTCGCATCGCTCCGGCGAGACCGAAGACACCACGATTGCCGATCTCGCGGTGGCGACCGGCGCGGGCCAGATCAAAACCGGCTCGATGAGCCGCGGCGAGCGCACAGCCAAATACAACCGCCTCATTCGGATCGCTGAAGAACTGGGCTCCGGTGCCGTCTATGCTGGCGCGCGAGCGTTCCGGAAGCGGACGGGAGCCGCGCGATGAACCGTCCGCCGGTCGCCGCGCTGATCATTTTCGACGGCTGGGGCTTGCGCGAGGCGCGCGAGGCCAACGCGATTCTCGCCGCGCGCACGCCCGTGATGACCCGGCTGTGGGCCACCCAGGCGCACTGTGCGATCGAAGCGTCGGGCGAGGCCGTTGGGCTGGCGCCGGGCGTGATGGGCAATTCGGAGGTCGGCCATCTGACGATCGGCGCCGGCCGCGTGATCTATCAGGACGTGATGCGCATCACGAAAGCGATCGAAACCGGCGCGTTTTTCAGGAACGAAGCTCTCGTCAGCGCCTGCCGCGCCGCCGCGGCGGGCGGCCGCACCCTGCACCTGTGGGGACTGCTCTCCGACGGCAGCGTCCACAGCCATATTGACCATCTCCTCGCGCTGCTCGATCTCGCCGCGCATGAAAAGGTCGAAAATATCGCGGTGCACGCCGCGCTCGACGGGCGCGACAAGCCGCCGCGGTCGGCTCTGCCGTTCGTCGATCGGCTCGAAGCGAAACTCAAAGAAATCGGGCGCGGCCGGATTGCCACGGTGTCGGGCCGCTACTTCGCGATGGATCGCGACAAGCGCTGGGACCGGGTCGAACGCGCCTGGCGAGCGATCGTGATGGGCGAGGGGCGCCGCGCGCCGACCGCACGGGCCGCCGTCGAAGCCGCTTATGCGGAGAACAAGGGCGACGAATTCGTTGAGCCGACCGTGATCGGCGAAGCGCATCCGATGGCGGACGGCGATCAGGTCGTCTGCTTTAATTTCCGCGCCGACCGCGCGCGCGAACTTACCGCCGCCCTTACGCAGGACGACTTCAACGGCTTCGCCCGGCCGCGTTTCCCAAAAATCGGCTACGTCTGCATGTCAGAATACGATCGCAATTTCGCGCTGCCGCTCGCGTTCGGTCCCGAAGACGTGCGCAACACGCTGGCCGAAGTGCTGGCGCGCGCCGGGATCCGGAATCTCAGAATCGCCCGCAATCGCGCATCTGCGGCGGATGCTTTTCCCCGACGGCGCACGCCTCGCGATGCTCGCAATGCATCCCACCGCCGAGCGGATGCCGGAATCGTCGCTTTCGCGAATGATCAGCTGGTGTATCGAGGAATTCGGCGCGGGCGCGATTGGATGCGTCGCGACGCGGCAAGGGGTCGACGCCGCGGGCGCGGCGGCTTTTCTGGCCGGAACCGCCGCGCGCCGCGAGCCGGTATGCGTCCTCGGCACGACCGCGTCATTCGCGGCGCTGTTCGAGCGTCTGCGCGCGGACGGATCGCCGATTCGGCTGGCGGCGGGATCGCGAATCATGGACACGGGCGGCGCCAAGGGACAGGCCGCGCCGCTCAGCGCCGCCGCCGTGGTCGAAGCGGCGGGCGAACTGCTCGGCGTGGCGCCCGCGCTCGCGATCAACGAATACGGGATGACTGAAATGTGCTCGCAGCTTTACGATGCGACGCCGTTCAACCGCCCCGGCGCGGCGGGAACGCCCGGCGCGCGAATGAAACTCGCACCGCCATGGCTCAAGCCGGTCGCGCTCGATCCGGTAACGATGCGCCCGCTGACGGCGGACGCCGTGGGAATGCTCGCGTTTTTCGATCTGGCCAATGTCGGTTCGATTTCGGCGCTGATGACCGAAGATTTCGGCGTCGTGCGGGGCGATGCGGTCGCGATTCTGGGCCGTGCGGCGGCGGGCGGGGCGCGCGGCTGCGCGCTCGCGATCGATGAATTCGCGGAACGGGAACTCGCGCGCGTGACGGCGCATCGGCAATGAACGGCGCTGAAGAAACGACGCCGGCGGCGCGGCGCGGCGCGAATCTCGACGGACGAGATATCGAAGCGCGAGCCGCGGAAGTGCGCGGCGCGCTGCGATCGCCGCTTGCGCCGGCGCGAATCGCGCGTGCGCTCGCGGCGGCGCTCGGCGCCTGGCGCGATCGCGCTTTCGCGACGCGCCGCCGCATCGTCGCCGCGATCGCCCAGGCGTGGGGATGGAGCGAAGCGCTGCTCGACGAATCGTTCGACGCGCTGTTCGCGCCTTTTGATTCGGAGTCGATCCGCGACTTCGCGCGGACGGCGGCCACCGCAAACGAATTAATCGGCATCGTGATGCCGGGCAATGTTCCCGGCGCCGGAATGCATGAGGTCGTCGCGGCGCTGCTCTCCGGACGCGGCTTGATCCTCAAGACGGCGAGCCCCGAACCGTTGACGTTCGCGGCGTTCGCGGAGACCTTGCGCGAGACGGACGCGGCCGTTGGCGAACGAATCGCCGTGATGAACTGGAGCCGCGAAAATCATGCGGCGAGCGCGGCGCTCGGACGCGCATGCGATTGGATCGCCGCTTTCGGCGACGATTCCACGCTCGCCGATCTGGGCCGAATCACGTCCAGCGGCCAAACCACCCGGACTCTGGCGGGCTTTGGCGCCCGGCACAGCGGCGTGGTCGTCGCCGGCCCCGATTGGACGATTGACGGCGACGAACTGGCCAACGCGATCGCGCGCGATGTCGTATTGTTCGAACAGCAAGGCTGCCTCTCGCCTCATCAGGTGATGATTGAAGCGAAGGAAGTCGCCACGGCGCGGGATTTTGTGCGGCGGCTCGCCATGGCGCTGGAACGCTGGGCGGCGCGGACGCCTCCGCCATCGCGGTTGGATTTGGAGGCTGCCGCCGCAGTGAGACGGATGCGCGAAAGCGCACGCTGGCGGATGCTGGGCGGCGACGCGGGCGTCGAATTGCTGGAGGGTGGCGGATGGGGTGAGCCGCATCGATGGACCGTCGTCTTCGACGATCGCGCCGAGTTCACGCTATCGCCAGGCTTTCGCGCGCTGACGGTCGCTCGCTACGCGAACGATAACGAATTGTACGATCGGTTAAGCCGCTTTTCAGGCCGTTTCGAGGCTTTTGCGCTCGCGGCGCCGCCGGCGCGTTGGAACGATCCGCACCAAATCCTGAAGCGTCTCGGCGCCACCTACATTTGCAAGCCGGGCGCGATGCAATCGCCGCCGCTGGATTGGCGGCATGGCGGCGGCGTCTTTCTCGAGCGGCTGAGACCTTCGCCATGAGCCGCGCGCGCGACGCCTTCCTGCGCCATCTGGCGCAAACCTCCGACGCGCCGATCGGCCTGGAAATCGAACGGGCCGAAGGATGCTGGCTTTATTGCGCCGATGGCCGCCGTTATCTCGACCTGATCGCGGGAATCGGCGTGAGCGCGCTGGGACATGGAAATCCCGCCGTGCTCGCGGCGATCGCGCGGCAATCGCGCCGCCATCTGCATGCGATGGTTTACGGCGAGTACGTAATCGAAGCGCAAGCGGAATATGCGGCGCGGCTCGCGGAAGCGCTGCCGCGGACGCTGTCCCGCGTTTATTTCACCAACAGCGGCGCGGAAGCGATCGAGGGCGCGCTCAAGGCCGCGCGCAAATTCACCGGCCGCGCCACCTTCGTTTCGTTCGACGGCGCGTATCACGGCGACACGATGGCGGCGTTGGCGTTGATGGGCAACGAGACTTTTCGCGCGCCGTTTGAACCGCTGCCTGGTCCGGTGCGGCGTTTGCCTTTCGGCGACAGCGGCGCGCTCGAATCGATCGATGAAAGCGTCGCGGCCGTGGTGATCGAACCAATCCAGGCGGAGGGCGGCGTCAGAATTCCATCTCGCGAATTCATGCTGGCGCTGCGCGAACGATGTTCGCGCGTCGGAGCGCTGCTGGTTTTCGACGAGGTGCTGACCGGGTTGGGACGCACCGGGCGGCTGTTCGCGATGGAACATTTCGGCGTCAGGCCCGATCTGATCGTGCTGGCCAAAGCGCTGGGCGGCGGAATGCCGCTCGGGGCGTTTTGCGGCAGCGATGAAATTCTCGGACGGCTGGCGCACGATCCGCCGCTCGGCCATATCACCACCTTCGGCGGCCATCCGGTCTCCTGCGCCGCCGGCCGCGCCGCCTTCGATCAGATTTTGTCCAATCGATTGTGGGAAACCGCCGATACATCCGGAGCGGCGTTCCGCTCGCGCCTCGAGCAGATGATCGGCCGTCAAATCCTGGCGGTGCGCGGACTCGGGTTATTAATCGGAATCGAGTTCGCGCGGGCGGCCTCAGCGCATCGCTTCGTCGCCGAAACGATCGCTCGGGGCGTCGTGATCAATTGGACGCTTAATTCTGACCGCGTGGTCAGGCTTGCTCCGCCTCTAACGATATCCGCACTGGAACTGGATTTTGCCTTCGACGCGATGAACCACGCCCTTGAAGCAATAGCGCCGGACGGGTAGGGATTAAACATCGTGGGGGCTGCCGCATCGGCACGAAGGGCGTTTTATCGTCCGCGCAAGGTTACTAGCAAACCGGTTGCGCCTGTGCGCCCCAAACAGGTTTCGCCACAACAGCTCGAAGCTGAATTCGACGACAATGTTGAAGCTGTAGACATTCTCAAGAAGTCCGGTCCGGTCGGAATCTTCTTTGTCGTCGCCTATATCGCGATCGACGCTCGTGCGCATCTGGCGGGGAAATCGACCCTGGCGCTCGAGTATCACTGGTTCGCGCTGGCCGTCGTACTTTTGTTCTTTGGCCTGACCTGGCTGCCGGGGTTCCGCGCACACTGGCGGTTCTGGTCGTTTATGACCTGCCTCGTGATGATCTCGCTGATTATCAGGATCAGCGGAATCACTCACGAAGGCGCCACGCGTTATATCACGATTGTTCTTTGTCCGTTCGCGACGGCCGCATTCGTGATTTGGGGCTGGCGATGGCAGTTGCTCCTGATAATTTCCTGCTTTCTGCTCTATTTGATCGGCGAAATCCTGGTTCCGATCGGGCCGCGCTTCGATATCCACCGGCTGCTTGGATTGCTCGCGGCGCTCACGCTTTCGCAATTCACGGCGGTCTTTCTGGATCGTTACCGGCGCAGGTTGCGCCGGCAGTTGATCCAATTGGCCGAGGCCGCGGCGTTCCGTGAGACCCAGATCGCGACCATGACCCACGATATCCGCAATCCGCTGGCCACGCTGGTCGGGCTGGTAACATTGCTGGTGGAGGACGACCTGGAGGAAAAGGACCGCAGCAATCTGCTCGCGCGCGTCTGGTCAACCACCACCTCGATGGATTTGTTGGTCAAAAATGTGCTCGACCTCTACCTTCTGGAGGAGCAGCGGCTGCGGCCGAATTGGCGGCCGATCGACGCCAACAGCGTGATCGCGGAAACGGCGGAGCATTGCGCTATCGAAGCGCGGCTCAAGGGATTGCGCCTGCGGGTCGATTTGGGCGGATTGCCGAAGGCGAGCCTCGATCCGCTTCATCTCGAACGGATCGTCGCCAATCTCGTGACGAGCGCCGTACGGCGCACGCCGGCAGGCGAGGTGCGGCTGCAAACCTCGCAGTTTGGCGATTGGATTGTGGTCGAAGTCAGCGACACCGGCCCGGAGGCGACGCCTCACGAAATCGAGCATATCTTCGATCGGCCGAATCTGGCGGTCGATGGCGCGCGCTCATCCGCGCTCGGGCGCTATATCGCGCACGCGCTGGTCGAGGCCGACGGCGGCAAAATTCAGGCTCGCGTCGAAGAGGGGTGGGGACTCAACCTGATCGTGCAGTTGCCGATCGAGCCGCCGATTCGCTGATTACAGCCCTGGATTCTCAAGAAAGATCGATACAGGGTTTGCACGCGGTCAAATTTCACGTTGCGCCGACCTCGTTGCGCTATAGTGCATCCACCCGCATCGGCGCGCGCGCGTCCGGGCGAACCCGAGGAGAAACGCCATGGATTTGGCGAAAAAGTCGAAATCAGCCGCGATTCGCGCACGGCTGAACCATCCGATAATCGATTCCGACGGCCATCAGATGGAGCTGCCGACGGTCTTTCAGGATTATATGCGCGAAGTGGGCGGCGCGGAGATTATCGATCGTTTCAGAGCGGTCTTTTTCGACACTTTCTTCGATCCGCGATGGCGCAATTTCTCGCCCGCCGAGCGCCATCAGCGGCGTACGATTCGGCCCACATGGTGGGCCTGCCCGGCGCGAAACACTCGTGACTTGGCGACCGCGCTCATGCCGCGCCTGTTCCATGAGCGGATGGACGAAATGGGACTCGACGTTTCGATCGTCTATCCGACTCTCGGGCTGCTGGCGGTGCAGATGGAAGACGACGAAGTGCGGCGCGCGGCGGCGCGCGCGCTGAATCGGATGAAGGCCGATATGTTCAGTGGGCTTACCGATCGGCTGATTCCGGTCGCGACGATCCCGATGCATACGCCGGAGGAAGCGATCGCAGAGCTTGAATATGCGGTGGGCGAGCTAGGCCTGCGCGCGGTCATGATGGCGAGCTACGTGCGAAGGCCGATCGAATTCGCGAAAAAAATCTCGCCCGAAGCCGCCCGCTACGCAATCTGGATGGACACCTACGGGCTGGACAGCGAATACGACTACGATCCGGTCTGGGCGAAATGCGTCGAACTCGGCGTTTCGCCGACGTTTCATTCCGTGGGTTACGGATGGGGAAGCCGGGCCACGCCGTCGAATTACGTTCACAACCATCTGGGAAACTTCGCCGCCAGCGCCGACGCGATTTGCCGCGGCCTGGTCATGGGCGGCGTGCCGATGCGCTTTCCGACGCTGCGTTTCGCCTTCATGGAGGGCGGCGCGGCCTGGGCGCGCAATCTGTATTGCGATTTGATTTCACACTGGCGCAAGCGCAATCGCGCCGCGATGGAAAACTACAATCCGGCGAATATCAACGACGCGGTTTTTGTCGAACTGGCGCGCCGCTACGGAAGCGGCGGAATCGCGGAGCGCGCGGAGGAGATGCTGAAGGCTTTTCGCGGCTTCATGCAACGCGGCGAAGATCCGGCGCTGCTCGACGAATGGGAGCGGAGCGGCATCCGGCGGCCCGAAGATATTCGCGACATCTTCGCCGAACGTTTCTACTTCGGCTGCGAGGGCGACGATCCGATGAACCTGCTCGCCTATGACGCGAAGGGATCTCCGTTCGGCGCGCGCCTGCGCGCGCTCTATGGTTCCGATCTCGGCCACTGGGACGTGCCCGAGATGGTCGAAGCGGCGGAGGAGGCGTACGAGCTGGTCGAAGAGGGCCTGCTGGGCGAAGAGAATTTCCGCGCGATGGTTTTCGACGACGCCGTGAAATTCTGGACCGCGGCGAATCCGAATTTCTTCGCCGGAACAATCGTTGAGGACGCCGCGCGTCGCGCCTGCGCGGGCTGATGAGGCCGCTGAGCTTAATTGCCGCGCCGCCGGGGCGCGCCATGGGGAGATAAATCTTGCGCTACGGCTTTGTCATCGACCACAACCGATGCATCGGATGCCACGCCTGCACGGTTGCGTGCAAGGAAGAAAACGACGTTCCCGTCGGCGTATTCCGCACCTGGGTCAAATACATCGAAAAGGGCGAGTTTCCCAACTCGAGCCGGCACTTCGGGGTGATGCGGTGCAATCACTGCGAAGCCGCTCCATGCGTCGAAATCTGTCCGACGCAGGCGCTCTTTCATCGTCCGGATGGCATCGTCGATTTCGACAACAGCCGCTGCATCGGATGCAAATCGTGCATGCAGGCCTGCCCGTATGACGCGCTCTATCTCGATCCGCGCACCCATACGGCCGCCAAATGCAATTTCTGCGCGCATCGCATCGAACGCAATCTGGAGCCTGCTTGCGTGATCGTATGTCCGACGCAGGCGATCATCGCGGGCGATATCGACAACCCCGAATCGCAAGCGGGGAGGATGGTTGCGAGCGGCAAGCTCGGCGTACGCAAACCGCATAAAGCCACTCAGCCAAAACTGTTCTACTCCGGAATCGAGGGCGATTTCCTTGATCCCTCGATGATGACGCCGCAATCGAGTTATCTCTGGTCCGATCGTCCCCCTGACGGAAATCCCTACGCTGTCGCGCCGCCATCCGCGAACTCCAAGCCGGCGCCAGGCGCGGCGCGCGTGGTTTACGACGTGGCGCATCAACGGCCTTGGGGATTGATTCCGGTCTTCTACTTGTGGACCAAGGCGATCGCCGCGGGACTGATCATCATCGCCGCGTTCGTCATGGGAATTGATCCCGAACTCGCCGCCTCGCGCGGGCCGCTGCTGAACGAATTCGCGCCGCTCGCCGCGATAATTTTTCTGGCGATAACGACAGCGCTCCTGATCGCCGACCTCGACCGCCCCGAACGTTTTTATTTCATCCTGATCAAACCCAACCCGCGATCATGGCTGGTGCGCGGCACCTGGATTCTGATGCTGTTCGGCGCCCTTGCTGCTGCGTTGCTTGGGTACGCGGTGATATGGCGCGCGCCCGCGCCCGCGGCGTTACGATGGGCGGCGGCGGCGGCCGGCGCCGGATCCGCATGTTACTCGGCGTTCCTGTTCGCGCAGGGACGCGGCCGCGATCTTTGGCAGAATTCCTCCTTTCTATGGATCCTGCTGGCGCAAGCGGTGGTCGCCGGCGCCGCGGCGATGATTCTGCTTGCGATCCTCGCGAGTTCGCCCGCGATGCGGCATGCCGGGGCGATGGCGAATCCGGGCCTCGTCCGGAAAATGGACGTGGTGATGCTAATCGGCGTGTCGTTCAACGCCGCGATCGCGATTGGAATCGTGATGCTACCGCAATATACGGCCGACGCGCGCAAAGCGATCGAACTGATCCGCAGCGGGCGGCTGCGCTCGAGCTTCTGGTACGGCGTGATTGGCGCCGGCAACCTGATGCCCGCGCTGCTTGCGGCGTTTCTTATCTGGCACGGCGCGTCCGACCGCGGGTTGGATCGGCTGACGGCGATTCTGGCGCTGCTCGGCGTGCTGGTGTTCGACGAAATCTGGATTCTGGCCGGCCAGGCCGCGCCGCTGAGCTGAGGAGCTGCAAATTGAGCGAGGAACCGAAACCGCTTAATCCGGCGGCGTCTGGATTAGAGGCGCCAGCAGGCGGACTCGAAAGTTTTCCGCCGGCGGCGCAATGGGACGACTGGCGCGAATACGATCCAGCTCAATGGCCGCGCAAAGTCGAACGGCAATACCGGCTCATCCCGACCATCTGTTTCAATTGCGAAGCGGGATGCGGCTTGCTGGCCTATGTTGACAAGGCGAGCGGCCAAATCCGCAAATTCGAGGGCAACCCTGTGCATCCGGGAAGCCGCGGCCGCAACTGCGCGAAGGGCCCGGCGACGCTCAGCCAGGTTTACGACACGGAACGCATCCGCCACCCGATGCGGCGCGCGGGCAAGCGCGGCGAAGGCAAATGGGAGCGCGTATCGTGGGATGAAGCTCTAGACGATCTCGCTGCGCGGATTCGCAAAGCGCTCCTTGAAGGCCGGCGCGACCAGGTGCTCTATCACGTCGGCCGGCCGGGACATGAATTGATTTACAACCAGCGCGTGCTGCACGCGTGGGGAATCGACGGCCACAACAGCCACACCAATATCTGCTCGGCGGGAGCGCGCACCGGCTACGCGTTCTGGCATGGGATCGATCGGCCGTCGCCCGACCACGCCAATGCGCGCTTCATCCTGCTGCTCAGCTCGCATCTCGAGGCCGGCCATTATTTCAATCCGCATGCGCAGCGGATTATCGACGGCAAAGCGCGCGGCGCGAAAATCTGCGTAATCGATACGCGGCTTTCCAACACCGCTGCGCGCGCCGACTACTGGCTGCCGACCTGGCCGGGAAGCGAAGCTGCGGTGTTGCTGGCGATGTGCAAGGTCTTGCTGGACGAGAACCTGTACGATAGCGACTTCGTGCGGCGCTGGGTGAATTGGGAGGAATATCTGCGCGCGGCCCATCCGGATCTGGAGCCGACCTTTGAAAACTTCGTCGCGGCGCTGAAGCAGGTCTATGCGCAATTCACGCCCGAGTTCGCCGAGCGCGAATCCGGCGCGCCGGCGGCGACGATCATCGAGGTCGCGCGCGAAATTGGCCGCGCCGGCCATGCGGTCGCTACGCACGTCTGGCGCGGCGCGGCGGCCGGCAATCTCGGCGGATGGCAGGTGGCGCGCGCGCTCGAATTTCTTGCCGTGCTGGTCGGCGCCGTCGCAACGCCGGGCGGAACCGCGCCGGCGGCCTTCAACAAATTCATTCCGGCGCCGCCGTTGATGCCGCCGCCGCCGGCGGCGTGGAACGAGCTGACCTGGCCGCGCGAATATCCGCTCGCCTTCTTCGAGATGAGTTTTCTGATGCCGCACTTCCTTAAAGAAGGGCGCGGCAAACTCGCGGCCTACTTCACGCGCGTTTACAATCCGGTCTGGACAAATCCCGACGGCATGACCTGGATTGAAGTGCTGCGCGACGAAACCCTGGTCGAACGGCACGCCTGCCTGACGCCGGTATGGAGCGAGACGGCGTGGTTCGCCGATTACGTGCTGCCGATGGGCCATGCGTCGGAGCGGCACGATCTGATGAGCCAGGAGACGCACGCCGCGCGCTGGATCGGATTCCGCCAGCCGGTGCTCCGGGTAGCGCTCGAACGCGCAGGCAAACGCTTCGCCACGACCTGGGAAGCGCATCGCGAAGCCGGTATCGGCGAAATTTGGGAGGAAGACGAATTCTGGATCGAACTCTCGTGGCGAATCGATCCCGACGGCGCGATGGGCATCCGGAAATACTTCGAGTCGCCGTACCGTCCGGGCGAAAAACTGACTATCGACGAATATTACCGGTGGATTTTTGAGAATAGCGTCCCCGGACTGCCTGCCGCGGCGGCGCGCGAGAACCTTTCGCCGCTTGAATTCATGCGCAAGTACGGAGCGTTTCTGATCGAAGGGAATCCCTACGGCCTGCATGAAAAACAGCTTGGGGCGGACCAACTCGAAGGCGCCAGCGTCGATGGCGCGTCACGCGTGATCAAACGCGGCGGCGCGGCGATCGGCGTCGAAATAGACGGCGTCGCGCGGACGGGCTTTCCGACTCCCTCGCGCAAACTGGAATTTTTTTCGCCCACGCTCGCGGAGTGGAAGTGGCCGGAAATGTCGATTCCATTCTACGTCCGCAGCCACGTTCATCCCGATTCGATCGATCGCGAAAAGGGCGAGATGCTGCTGCTGCCGACTTTCCGGCTGCCGACGCTGGTGCATACCCGTTCCGGAAACGCGAAATGGCTGTACGAAATATCGCATCGCAATCCGCTCTGGCTGCATCCCGAGGACGCCGCAAGATTCAAAGTCGGGACCGGCGATTTGCTCAAGGTTGTGACCGAAATCGGCTACTTTGTCGACCGCGTATGGGTCACGGACGGAATCCGGCCGGGCGTCGTCGCCTGCTCCCATCATCTTGGAAGATGGCGGCTTAACGATGAGCAAGGCGGCGAACGATGGTCCACCGCGCTCGTGGATCTGCGCGAGACTGAGCCAGGTAAATGGTTCATGCGACAGATTCACGGAGTGCGACCGTTTCCGAGCGAGGACGCCGACTCGGGCCGGGTATGGTGGGAGGACGCCGGGGTGCATCAGAACCTGACCTTCCCGGTGCAGCCCGATCCAATCAGCGGCGCTCACTGCTGGCATCAGAAAGTTCGCTTGGAAAAACCCGAGCCTCAGGATCGCTACGGCGACATATTCGTCGACACCAGCGCGGCGCATGAGGTGTACCGTCGCTGGATCGCGATGGCGCGCCCCGCGCCGGGTCCCGGCGGACTGCGCCGCCCACTGTGGCTGGCGCGCGCATACCGGCCCGCCGATGAGGCGTTTTACATCAAGTCGTAAACTAGAGTAAGCGACGAATTTAGCCGTTATAGGCCGCCATAGAGCAGAATTGCGCGGCACTCATCCTAGATTACGCGCGCGCTGGATTTTCAACTTCACAATCGCGTAAGTCTGGCTACAATACGCGAACCGCGATGGAGTTTGACGCGGGATTGGGAGCCTATGGAAGCGGCGCCGTTGGCTGCACACCTTCCCCACGCGGAAGCGCACAACCAGCACAAATGGCTAATCGCGTTGGCCGTGATGCTGGGGACGACGCTCGAGGTTCTCGACAGTTCGATCGTCAACGTCTCGCTTCCGCACATGCAGGGCACCTTTTCCGCCAGCGTCGATGAAATCGCCTGGGTGCTGACCAGTTATCTGGTCGCCAACGGAATCATGATTCCGATGACCGGCTGGATTTCGTCGCGTTTCGGGCGCAAGCGCTATTTTCTGACTTCCGTGTTCACCTTCGTAGCCGCATCGGGCCTGTGCGGCGCCGCCGGTTCGCTCGGTCAAATCGTCCTGTTCCGGCTGATTCAGGGCGCGGCCGGCGCGGCGATGCTGCCGTCGTCGCAGGCCATCTTGATGGAAACCTTTCCGCCGGAGGAGCAGCAGCTCGCGATGGCGACCTGGGGCGTGGGGCTGATGTGCGCTCCGATCCTCGGTCCGACGCTCGGCGGATGGATCACCGACAACTGGAACTGGCGCTGGAATTTCTACATCAACCTGCCGATCGGCGCGATCGCGTTCCTGATGGTTTCGGCGTTCGTGCATGACCCGCCCTATCTGCGCAATCGTGTGATTGGGCGCCGCGTCGATTACCTCGGCATCGTTTTTCTTGCCGCTTCGCTTGGCCTGCTGCAAATCGTGCTCGATCGCGGAGAGCGCGCCGACTGGTTCAACGCGCCATGGGTGATTTGGGCGTCGATCGCGTCGGCGGCGGCCTTTCTGGCGTTGTGCGTACGCGAGCTTCATTTCAGCGAACCGATTATCGATTTGCGGATGCTTAAAATCCGCCTGTTCAGCATCGCGGTCTTTCTGGTGACGGTGCTTAGTTTCGTATTGTTCGGCACCGGCATGCTCAATCCGGTCTTTTTGCAGGAATTCATGGGCTACACCGCGTGGAAAGCGGGCCTGGTGATGGCGCCGCGGGCGATCGCCGCGATGGCGTCGATGGTAATCGCCGGACAAGTGGCGCGCGCCGGTTACGACAACAAACGCCTGATTGGCATCAGCTTCGCTCTGATGACGGTGGGCCTATGGTACATGGCGCATTGGAACCTCGATGTCGGGATGTGGCAGATCATCTGGCCGGGCATCATCCTGGGCGCCGGTCTCGGCCTGTGCTTTCCAATACTTTCCGCCGCCGCGCTGTCATGCGTCGCGCGCGAACGGATGGGCTTCGCGGCAAGCTTGTACAACATGATGCGCAACACGGGCGCCGCGATCGGCATCGCATACATGACCAACTCGCTGATCCGCAATCAGCAGATCCATCAATCGTATCTGGTGCAGCATTTTTCGGTGTTCGACGCCTGGCGGCTCTCCAACATGCCGATACACGCGCCCGGCGCGCCACCATTCGCTTATTTGCCGGAAATCGTAAGCGGCCAGAAACAGGGTCTCGGCCTGGTCTATGAAATGATTTTGGGACAGGCGTCGATACTCGCGTTCAGCGATATCTACAGGATTCTTGCCGTGATGACCGTGCTTATGATTCCGTCGTTCCTGCTGTTTCGCGGCGCACGCACGAACGCTGGCGGGAACGCCGCGATGCATTGACGAGCTGGCGAAATTTCCCGCCGCCGCACGATTTCATTCACGGCTCCATCTTTTTCAGTGTTCGCGCAAATATTTCGCGGGCCGTTTCGTCGAACAGCACGAATTCGATCCGCTCCAGCGACGTAGGTCCGCGCAGATGGTCGCGCGCCTCAGCGAGCATCACCTCGGCGCAACGCTCGAGCGGAAAGCCGGCAATTCCGGTCCCGACGGCCGGAAACGCGATCGATTTCAGGCCATGCTCCGCCGCGAGGCGGAGCGCATTGCGCGTCGCGTCGCGCAATCCCGATTCCGACGTGCGCTCGCCCAGCCGCATGCTTGCGGCATGAATCACGTAACGCGCGGGCAGCCGTCCCGCGCCGGTGATTGCCGCTTCGCCGACGCGGATCGGGCCGATTTTATCGCACTCGGCCTGAATCGACGGGCCGCCCCTGCTGCGGATCGCGCCGGCGACCCCTCCGCCCAGCATCAAGTCGTTGTTGGCGGCGTTGACGATCGCGTCCACTTCCGCTTCGGTAAGATCGCCTTGCCGAATGACGACACGCGTGCGCCAGTCGGTATCCATTGTGACGGCTCCTCTTCGCAAACGAAGCTTTTTGGCGCGGCGTCGCGCAGCCACGGCCGTTCGCTTTTGCTATTATTCGTCCGGGTGCGGGTTTACCCAAGGATGCGGTGCGGAAAGCGGTGAGGACGGAGCGGCGATTTTTTCGAACCGACGCGATCGCGGCGATTGCGCTGGTCGTAATCTTTGCCGCTGGATGCGCTAAGGCGAAGCCGCGAACGCCGGCCGGTTATCTGCAAATCGACATCAACACTTCGCCCGCGAATCTCGATCCCCGAGTCGCCACCGACGCAATCTCGGCCCGCATCGGCGAGCTGGCGTATGAATCGCTCGTCCGGATCGATCGTGACGGAGCCTTCGTCGGCGATCTTGCCGAAAAAATCGAACGGCCCGCGCCGAACACAATCATCTTTCATTTGCGCCGTGGAGTGCGCTTCAGCGACGGCCGTCCGCTCGACGCGCGCGACGTTCTTTACACCTATGAATCCCTGCTTGACCCGAACAATCATTCGGTCAAACGCGCCGGAATGTCTGAACTGGCCGCGATCGACGCGATCGACCGATACACCGTCCGGATGACCACGCGGCGGCCTTACGCCGCCGCGCTGGGGATGGCGCTGCTCGGAATCGTGCCGCGCGGAACGCCGCTCGACGCGCGCGACGCGATCGTCGCGCCGCCCGGCAGCGGCCCGTTCAAAGTCGTCGCCTTTGAACGCGACGAAGCGGTCACGCTCGCGCGCAATCCTTACTATCCAGCGCCCTCCGGCGCGCTCGGCGGCATCGTGATGAAAGTGGTTCCCGACGCGACCGTCCGTGCGCTGGAGCTGACCGAGGGCATTTGCGGATTCGCGGAAAACGATGCGATTCAGCCTGAACTCATCTCATATCTCTCGCGCCAACCCCGGCTCCGCCTAATCCGCTCGAACGGAACGACGTATCAATACCTCATTTTCAATTTCCGCGATCCGCGCCTGCGCGATCCGCGCGTCCGCCGCGCGATCGCCTACGGAATCGATCGGCAGGCTATCGTCGCAGCTCTTCTGCGCGGCAATGCGCGCCTGGCGACCGGAATGCTCGCTCCGGAAAACTGGGCCTACAATGGCGATGTTCCGCGCTATCCTTACGACCCAGCCAAAGCGCGCGCCCTGCTCGAATCCGCGGGCTATACGCGCGCGCGCCCGCTGCGTCTGATCTACAAGACGACGCCCGAGGGCCGGCGGCTCGCGGAGGCGATTCAGGCGATGCTGCGCCAGGTGGGCGTGGCGATCGAAATTCGCACCAACGAGTTTGCGACCTTTTACAGCGATCTGCGCTCGGGCAATTTCGATCTCGCGGCCAGTCAGTGGGTGGGCGTCGCCGATCCGCATCAGTACTACCTCATTTTCGATTCGCGGATGACTCCGCAGGGCGGCGGCAACAATCGCGGCGATTACGCCAATCCGGAGATGGATCGCCTGCTGGAAGCAGGTGACGCCGAGCTTGATCCCGCCGCGCGGCGCGCGATTTATGCGCGGGTCCAGCAAATCGCCGCGGCCGACCTGCCATACGTATCGCTTTGGTGGATCGACAACGTCGCTGTAATCGATCGCCGCCTCGGCGGTTTCGAGCCGTTTCCCAATGGCAGTCTGCTTTCGCTTGGCGCCGCGCGATGGCTTTCGCCGGCGGCGGCCTCCGGCGCAGCACGTCCGTGATTCGCTACTTCATCCGCCGTTTGGCTGCGCTGGTTCCGGTGGCGTTCGGCGTCGTCACGCTCACTTTCGCTCTGGTCCATCTGGTTCCCGGCGACCCGGTGGTCGCGATGCTTGGCGATTACGCCGCTCCCGCCGACGTTCAGGCGTTGCGCCACGAGCTTGGCCTCGACCGTCCGTTATGGCGACAATATGTCGCATTTCTCTACGATTTGGCGCATGGCGATTTGGGCGAATCGATCTCGCAACGCGAACCGGTGTCGCGGCTGATTCGCGAACGCTATCCGGCGACCGTTGAGTTGGCAGTCGCGGGACTCGCCGCCGCGATCTTGATCGCGTTTCCGCTCGGACTGATCGCCGGCGCCGACCCGGGCGGCCCTGCCGATATGGGCGCGATGGGTTTTGCGATTTTAGGCATCTCCGTACCGCATCTTTATCTCGGCCCGTTGCTGATGATCGTATTTTCGCTCGACCTCGGATGGCTGCCGCTGACCGGCCGCGGCGGTCTCTCCCATCTGGTTCTGCCGGCGCTGACGCTCGGCGCGGCGCTGGCCGCGATTCTGGCGCGGATGCTGCGGCAGAGCCTGATCGAAGTTTCGGATTCGGATTACATGCGCACGGCCCGCGCCAAAGGCCTCAGCCGGCCGCGCGCGCTCATCGTCCATGGCTTGCGCAACGCGCTCACTCCGGTGGTTACGCTCCTCGGCCTTGAAGCCGGCGCGCTGCTTACGGGGTCGATAGTTACAGAAATAATTTTTTCGTGGCCGGGCCTCGGCCGGCTGATGATCGCCGCGATCAACAATCGCGATTACCCGCTGGTGCAAGGATGCGTGCTGGTCTTTGCGCTCAGTTATGTCGCGGTCAATCTCGCAACCGACCTGCTCTACAGCGCAATCGATCCGCGGGTGCGGCTCTCGCGATGACGGCGCGGCGCAATCCTGCCCTTGTCGCCGGCGGCGCGATCGTCGCGGCGCTGACGGCGGTCGCGCTGTTGGGGCCGGTTGTGGACCGAACCGACCCGCTGGCGATCAATCTTTCGCTGGCGCTGGCCGGCCCCAGCCCGGGCCATCCGCTCGGATGCGATTCGCTCGGTCGCGATATCCTCGCGCGTATCCTGGCTGGCGCGCGGGTGTCGTTGGGCGTTTCGATCGTCGTCGTGGCGCTGTCGCTGGCGATCGGCGCGATCGTAGGGGGCGCCGCGGCGTTGGCCGGCGGACGCATCGACGGCGCCATTATGCGGACGGTCGATATCGTGCTCGCATTTCCCGGAATCCTGCTTGCGATCGCGCTTGCGGCGATCCTCGGCCCCGGCCTGCTCGATCTCGTAATCGCGCTCGGCGCGATCGGATGGACCGGCTATGCGCGGCTGGTGCGCGGCGAAGTTTTATCGCTGCGCGAACGCGAATATGTCGAAGCAGCGCGCGCGCTCGGCGCGCGTCCAGGCCGCCTGCTGTTTCGCCATCTATTGCCGGGCGTCGCGGGGCCGCTTGCGGTTCAGGCGACTTTTGGCGTGGGCGGACTGATTATCGCGGAGGCGGCGCTTTCATTCCTCGGGCTGGGCGTGCCGCCGCCCGCGCCAAGCTGGGGCAACATGCTCGATACCGGCCGCGCGTTCATCCTTGTCGCGCCGCATCTCACCACCGCGCCCGGCGTCGCGATAGGATTGTCCGTGCTTGGCTTCAACCTGCTGGGCGACGGGCTTGCCCAGCGCTTCGGCCGGCGGCGTTAGCGGCTATGCGCCCTTTTTCAATCGCGCAAGACTTTTCGCGTAGGAAGGACGGGAGACGCCGCGCTCGGTGATGATTGCCGTCACCAGCTCGGCCGGGGTCACGTCGAAAGCCGGGTTGAACACGCCGACGCCTTTGGGCGTCACCGCTTTGCCCGCGAATTCGGCGATCTCCCGCGGCGAACGCTCCTCGATCGGGATTTGCTCGCCGCTGGGGCAAGCGAGGTCGATCGAAGAAAGCGGCGCGGCGACGTAAAACGGCACGCGATGGCGCCGCGCCATGACCGCCAGCGGGTAAGTGCCGATTTTGTTCGCGACATCGCCGTTGGCCGCGATCCGATCGGCGCCGACAATCACGCAATCGATTCGGCCGCTCCGCAGCACCGTGCCGGCCATGTTGTCGGCGATAACCGTTACCGGAATCCGATCCTTGCGCAATTCCCAGGCGGTCAGCCGCGCTCCCTGCAGAAACGGCCGCGTTTCGTCGGCATAGACGGCGACGCGCTTGCCCGCCTCGCGCGCGGCCCGCACCACGCCGAGCGCGGTTCCGTATCCCGCCGTCGCCAGCGCGCCGGCATTGCAATGGGTCAGGACGGTGGCTTCGGCGCCAAGCAGTTCCGCGCCGAATTTTCCCAGCGCGCGGTTCGCCGCGAGATCGGCGTCATAAATCGCCATCGCTTCATCGCGCAGACGGCGAAAAAGGCGCGGCGCATCAAGCGTAAGATTCTCGCGCAACGCGCGTTCCATCCGCTCCAGCGCCCAAGCCAGATTCACCGCGGTGGGCCGCGTGGCGCGCAGCGTTTTCGCCACCTGCGCGAAGCGGGTTTCGGCGCGCTTGCCGGCGTAACCCTTCATGCCCAGCGCGACGCCCATCGCCGCCGCGACGCCGATCGCCGGCGCGCCGCGAATCACCATCGTACGAATCGCCTGCGCGACGCCGCGATAATCATCGTACGCACGGACGATTTCTTTGCCGGGCAACAGCCGCTGATCGATCATGAAGACGCGATCGCCGCGCCATTCGATAGTCTTTACCGCCAATGGAATCGGAGCTCTCTAAAATCGAATCGGATTGAATAATCCGCGCCGACCGCGCCGCGCGGCCGCACTGAATATACGATGAGCGGCGCGGAATCCGATCGTCCGCGCCGCTCCATCCCGGCTCTCATCGCCCAAGCGCAGAATGACTGGATTATCGAATCAGACGCGCTCGTATAATCCGCGATCCTTGCGCTTCACCATGCCAGCGTCGATCCATCGCGTGATCGCCGCGAAAATTTCCGACGGGCGCTTGTCTTTCACCCCGCGGATTTCACGAATCTGCGCCGCCTTGAATTGTTTGGGAAGCTGCTCGAGAATCGCGCGCCAGTCGATTCGGCCGCGGCCCACGCCGCCGCGGCGCGGCGCTCCGCCGGCGCCATGGCCCTTGGCCGGAGCGCTTCCGGTCAGACGGCTGAGACTCATCTCCTCGTCTTTCAGACGAAGCAATTCCGCCTCTTTCGCGCGTATTTCCTTTCTCAGGTTCGACAGCAGGTTGCGCGCCTGATCCTGAACCTGGCGAAATGCTGAAGCGACTCCGTCTGCATTTTTTCGTGCGGGCATTAAGTAATCTCCTTTAATCTCTTCCAAAAATTGAAGAACTAGCCATACACGCTACCCATATAACTCCGCAAAGACAAGTATCCGCGATCGAGTTTACCATTCGCGGCGCCTGATTCAGCGCGGCGCCTCCGCACAAATGAATATACGCCGTATTTCCGCGAAAAGGCTCTATCCAACTTTCACGCAGACCGCCATCAATTTGTTCAACACCGAACCGATTGGCGAGGAAGTCATACTCACGATCGCAGCTTGCCATCGCGCGCGAATACCGAGTCCGGCATCCTGCCCGGCGGACTGTGTTGCGTAAATTCAACCGAGCCGCGCCGGATTGATTCTCTCTTGCCGGATAACGTAATCGCATCTACAAACTGGAGACTTCGAGACCCATAGCCAGAACCGATCGGCGGCATGGAAGAACGGAAAAAAGTCCACTGATGAGAATTGTACGCTGTGGCGTTTTGGAATAGGCCGAATTGATGAATAGTATTTCCGGCGCGGGAAATGGCAAGGAATAGATGGCTATCTGGGGCAATTTGATGAAACTTGGAGCAGTTGGACACAACCAAGCTCTTCGAACCACATCATTCCGCGCGTCGTGCAGGTACTCCTTTCGAGAGGCGGGAGCCCGTGCTGATCGAACTCGCTTTGCAATCGTTGGCGGATGTCGCGCAGCTTGGCGCGATAAAGCAAACGGGTTTTGGATTTCGCCCGCTTTGTGACGCTCGTCGACCGTGACGGTCCGAACGGCCGACTTGGACCAGCTGGATAGTGAGTGTTGTTACATGAAGCCTAGTACCCCAGTGCTATGTTTCCGTTGTCAGCGATGCTATAAGAAACGGTGAGCTGAGGTTCGATGCCGCAAATGAATCGGCATGCGTGAAGGAATTCAGGCTCGACGGCGAAGCTGATTGTTTTTGCGATGAGCTGGTTGAGCGGCGCGATTCAGGGCGTTCAGAACCTCCCGGGAGAGGTTCATGGGCCGTAGATTGTATGTTGGAAATCTCGCTTGGACGGTAACCGATCAAGACCTGCACGACGTGTTCTCAGAGGCCGGTAAGGTCGAGAACTCGCAGGTGATAATGGATCGGGCGACAAACCGATCGCGTGGCTTTGGCTTCGTCGAGATGGCCAATGACGAGGATGCCGACAACGCGATCAAAAAGCTCAACGGACGCGAAATCAAAGGCCGCTCAATAAAGGTAAACGAAGCGCAAGCCCGCACTGGCGGAGGCGGCGGCGCGCCGCGCGGCCGTGATCGCTGAACGCCGATCCTCTTAGAACCACTCGCGCCTGACAAATTCGATGTCGTAAGGCAAGCCGCGTGCGTCGCCGACAATGTCTGCAGACGCGCAGTCCGCTTTAATCGCCTTAATCGGCCATCCGCAGGCGCTCGACTGCGACCTCGATCTCTATTTTCGGCAGACGATCCGCAGCACAAACGCCCCCCATGAAAAAGGGCCGAACGAATCGCTCCGTCCGACCCTCCGCCAGCCGGGAAAAGGGGGGGCAAACCCCGGCTAGCGAAGCTAATTGTATTGTAGTTTAGATTAGTTGCAAGTCACTTTGTGATGAAAAGAAACGAAAATCACCATGCCTCCAATCTTTTGGCGCCAATTATGGCATCTTAGCACTTATAGAAGCTGTTTAACTCACCTATAATCCGCTTTTCTACCCAGCCGCGCTCGCCCGTTCCTCGACAGTCACATTTCGATTCTCAAATATCCTCCTGAGCAATCGCGGCGGCGACATCGGCAATTCAAACATTCTGACTCCAACCGCTTGGTAAATCGCATTCGCAACCGCCGCCATCGGCGGCACGATTCCGACTTCTCCGACGCCGCGCACGCCGAGAGGATGATTGGGATTTGGCGTTTCAACGAGGATCGTATCGATCATTGGCAAATCCAGACAGGTCGGCATCCGGTAATCGAGCAAGCCAAAATTCCTTAAAACGCCTTTTTGATCGTAAAAATATTCTTCGTTCAGCGCCCATCCGACGCCCTGCGCCACGGCTCCTTGAAGCTGGCCTTCAACGTAATCGGGATGCAGTGCGCGTCCAACGTCCTGCGCAATAGTCGCTCGCAGAATCCTGACCTTCGCGGTGTCCGGATCTACCTCGACGTCGACACAAACCGTTGCGAATGCGTTGCCTACGGCGCCTACCGCGCCGGCGTTAACCGTCGCCCGACCGACCACCGGACCACCGGTGCGAGCGAGACGCCCCGCGAGTTGCCGCAACGTAATGATTTGCCCATCGTCGGCAACCGACCGGAACACGCCGCCATCAAACTTAACTTCATGCGGCTTTTTGTCCCATAATTTCGCCGCTCGTACAGTTAATTGAGCGATAGCGTCCTGTGCCGCCTCAAAAACTGCCATCCCGGTCGCAAGCGCGGTACGGCTGCCGCCAGTGACGTCGGTCTGTCCGATCGAATCGGTGTCGCCCACCACCGGTCTTACGTCCTCGACCGCGACGCCCAGCACTTCAGCGACGATCATCGCCTGCGCCGCCCGCGTCCCGCCGATATCGACCGAACCGGTCACCACGCTGACGCTGCCGTCGCTATGGATGTTCACGATGGCGGAGGATTGCAGGCCGCCGTTGAACCAGAAGCCCGACGCGACGCCCCGGCCGCGATATGGACCAGCGAGGGGCGTCTGGTAATGCGCGCTCCGCCGCACCGCTTCGAGCGTCTCGGCAAACCCGATTTTCTTGAACGGCGGCCCGGCGGGCATCGGCGTGCCCTCGTGCGCCGCGTTGCGCATCCGGAACTCTATTGGATCGATCCCGCACTTTTCGGCAAGCTCGTCCAGCACGCATTCGCAAGCGAAGGCCGATGCGGGCGATCCCGGCGCGCGATAGGCCGCGACCTTAGGCCGGTTTACGACGACGTCAAACGAGTCAATCCGAAGATTTTCGATTGCATACGGCGCCAGCGTGCACATCGCACCCGGCGCGAACGGCGAACCCGGAAATGCGCCCGCTTCGTAAGCCAGCCAGACCTCGGCCGCGGTGATTTTGCCGCCGCGCTGCGCGCCAATCTTCACCCTGGCTTTGGTTCCCGACGTTGGACCGGTGGCGCGCAGCACTTCCGCCCGGTTCATGACCATCTTGACCGGCCGTCCCGAGAGCTTCGACAGCAGCGCCGCGACCGGCTCGAGGTAGATCGTGGTCTTTCCGCCGAAGCCGCCGCCGATTTCCGCCGGAACGACGCGGATATTGCCTTCGGGAATCGCCAGCACGCTTGCGGTCAAGGTGCGTACGTTGAAAGCGCCCTGCGTCGAACAATAGATTGTCAAATGTCCGTCGGCGCTGTACACGGCCAAGGCGTTCTGCGGCTCGATATAGCCCTGATGGACCGCGGCGGTCGTGAATTCACGCTCAACTACAAAGTCGGCGGCGGCGAATCCTGCCGCCAAATCCCCGCGCTCGAAACGGATGTGGCCGGGCACGTTGCTCGGACGGTCGGGCCCTTCGAGCGAGCCAGGGTCGGTGCGATGCGCCATCAGGCGGGTGCGCAATTCGTCGAGCAAAACCGGCGCGTCGGGACGCATCGCCTCCTCGGCCGTCATCACCGGCGGCAGCGGTTCGTAATCAACCTCGATCAGCTCAAGCGCCTCTTCAGCGACATGCTTGCTCACGGCGGCGACTGCAGCGACCGCATGGCCGTCATACAGCGCCTTTTCTCGCGCCATCACGTTGAGCGAGAGATAGTGCGTGTTGACGATCAGTTCGCCAACCTGCGCCATCACCCCCTTGACCTCGGGAAAATCGGCGCCGGTCACTATCGCCTTGACGCCCGGCAGACGGCGCGCCCGCTCGACGTCGATCGATTTGATTCGCGCGTGCGCATACGGACTGCGCAGCACTTTGCCATGCAGCATTCCGGGCAGTGCGTAATCGGCGCCGTACTTCGCCCGTCCCGTGACTTTTTCAACGCCATCGGGACGGATCGGCCGCGTGCCTATAATCTTGAATTCCCGGGACTGATCAGTCGCCATTGGCTGGACCCCTTTCAGTTCAGGCGCGCCCGGCCTCATACAGCCGGTCCTTATCTATCGCGAATTGTCAATTAATAGCGCCAGACGCGAAGCATCTACCAGCGCAACGCGGCACGGTATTCGCGGTCAGCCGCCGCCGATCGCGGGAATGAAAAATATCTCGCTGTTCTCGCGAACCGGTTCGAGCACCCCGGCAGTGGCCATCTCGCCGTCGATCGACACCGCGACCGACGGCTTAAGCTCGTCGTCCTCGATCAGGTGCTCGCGCAAACCGGGAAATTGGCGCTCAAGGTCGGCGACCACCTGGCCGATATTGCGCCCGGCGACCGTCACTCGATCCTGACCGTTGGTCAGCTTGCGCAGTAAAGCGGGAACCACCACCGTCGCCATAATAGCAACGGGCCGGACTCGGATGAGTCCGGCCCGCCTCCAGCGTTCCTGGGTTCGCACTCCTTAGTCGGCCGCGGCGGCCTGCGCCTCGCCCGCGGCGCGCTTTTGCAAAATCGCCTTCAGCACCCGCGGCGGCGACATCGGCAGCTCCGTCATCCTGACGCCGACGGCCCGATAGATCGCATTGGCCAGCGCCGCCGGCGGCGGCACGATCGAAACCTCGCCAACCCCGCGGATACCAAGCGGATGCCCTGGCGTCGGCACTTCGACGATAATTGTCTCGATCGGCGGCAGGTCAAGACAAGTCGGCATCCGGTAATCGAGCAATCCGGTGTTACGCAAGATGCCGCGATCGTCGTAAAAGTATTCTTCGTTGAGACCCCATCCGAGGCCCTGCGCCATTCCACCCTGCATCTGCCCTTCGACGTACGACGGATGGATCGCTTTGCCGGCATCCTGCGCGATCGTCGCCCGCAGGATTTGGGTCTTGCCGGTGTCGGGATCGACCTCCACGTCAACGCAGACCGTGGCGAACGCCGGGCCGACGCCGCGCGCGTTGACCGTGGCGCGGCCCACGATCGGTCCGCCCGTCCGCGCCAGGCGCGGCGCAATTTGCTTAATCGACATCGGCTTGAGCTCGCCGCCGGGCTGCGCCGGCTTAAGCATCCCGTTCTCGAAGACGACCTCGTCGGGCTTCTTCTCCCAGAGCTTGGCCGCGCGCTCCTTGAGCTGGCGAACGCAATCCTGCGCGGCTTCGTAAACCGCCCAGCCGGTGGCGAAGCAGGTGCGGCTGCCGCCGGTCACATCGGTATGGCCGATCGAGTCGGTGTCCGCGATCGTCGGCCGCACATCGTTGATATCCACGCCGAGCACTTCCGCGGCGATCATCGCCTGCGCCGCGCGCGTGCCGCCGATATCGACGGAACCGATTACGACGCTCACCGTGCCGTCGGTATGGATATTAACGGTCGCCGAAGATTGCAGGCCGACGTTGAACCAGAATCCTGACGCCACGCCGCGGCCGCGATTCGGGCCTGTCAGCTTGGATTTGTAATGGTCGCTGTTCTTTATCGCTTCGACTGTCTCTTTGAAGCCGATTCGCTTGAAAGGCGGTCCGACGGTTTGCGGCGTGCCCTCTTCCGATCCGTTAAGCAGGCGCATCTCGAGCGGGTCGATGCCGCACTTCTCGGCCAGCTCGTCCAGCACCGTCTCCGACGCCATCGCGGCGTTGCTCGCGCCCGGCGCCCGATAGGCCGCCGTCTTCGGCCGATTGACCACGACGTCATAGGCGTCGACGAGGATATTCGGAATGTTGTACGGCGCCAAAATCGTCATCGCGCCCGCACCCACCGGCGAGCCCGGAAACGCGCCCGCCTCGTACGCCAGCCAGCACTGCGCCGCGACGATCTTGCCGTCCTTGGTCGCGCCCATCTTGCACCGGATCGTCGATCCCGAAGTCGGCCCGGTCGCGCGCAGCACTTCCGCCCGCGTCATCGTGAGCTTCACCGGATGGCCGGTCTTCTGCGACAGCAGCACCGAGAGCGGCTCCAGGTAAATCGTGGTCTTGCCGCCGAAGCCGCCGCCGATTTCCGCGGGAACAACCTTGATTTTGCCCTCGGGGATGCCAAGCACGGCCGCGCTCAGCGCGCGCACCACGAAGCTGCCCTGGGTCGAGCAATAAATCGTCGCATGGCCGTCGGCATTGTAGATGCCGACCGCATTATGCGGCTCGATATACCCCTGATGGACCATCGCGGTCTTGAATTCCCGCTCGATCACGTAATCAGCCTGCTTGAAGCCTTCGGCGACGTCGCCGCGCTTGAACTGCAGATGGGCCGCGACGTTGGTTTCCTTGTCGGGGCCGTCTTCCTTGTTGCGCAGCGACGGCAGCAGGATCGTCGCGCCGGGCTTCATCGCGTCTTCGACCGTCATCACCGGCGGCAAGAGTTCGTATTCGACCTCGATCAGCCGCAGCGCTTCCTCCGCAATGTGCGGACTGGTCGCGGCGACGGCTGCGATCGGATGGCCGTCATAGAGCACTTTGCCCCGCGCCAGGATATTCATCGACAGGTGATTCAGGTTGATCGCCTGCTCGCCCGCCGCTTCCATCTTGTCCGGCAGCGCCGGCAAATCGGCCGACGTGACGATCGCCTTGACGCCCGGCAGCGCCAGCGCCTTGTCGATTTTGATCGATTTGATGTTGGCATGGGGATGCGGACTGCGCAGCACCTTGCCGTACAGCATCCCGGGAAATGCGTAATCGGCGCCGTACTTCGCCCGGCCGGTCACTTTGTCAACGCCGTCGTGCCGAATCGGCCGCGTGCCGATAACCCTGAAACCATTGGATGATGAAGCCGCCATTTACTTAGCCTCTCCCTTCGCCAGCATCTCGCCGGCCATGCCCGAAGCGGTTTCGGACGGAACCGTCCCGTGAGCGGGACGCGTTCGGCCCGCCAGCGCCGCCGCCGCGTCCGTGACCGCGCGCACGATTTTGTCGTAGCCCGTGCAGCGGCACAGATTCCCGGCCAGCGCATAGCGGATCTCCGCTTCGGTCGGATTAGGATTGCGATCCAGCAGCGCCTTGGACGACATAAGAAAGCCCGGCGTGCAAATTCCGCATTGCAGGCTGGCGTGCTCAAGGAACTTCTGCTGCAGCACGTGCAGCGACGTTCCCGAAGCGAGGCCTTCCACCGTGGTGATATTCTTGCCCGTCGCCTCCACGCCCAGCATCAGGCAGGAGCAGACCGGACGGCCGTCGATCACAACCGTGCAGGCGCCGCAATCGCCGGTCAGGCATCCTTCCTTGCTGCCGGTCAGCTCCAGCACGTCGCGCAGAACTTCGAGCAGGCTCTGGCGCGGCTCGCACAGCAATTCGACGGGATCGCCGTTGATATTGGTTTCGACAATGACTTTGTTCGCCATGATTGATGCCGATCTCTTAATTGGTTAGCCAGCCACGGTAACCCCGGTCAAGCGCGGCCCCGGGTCAGCGCTGATTCGCCTCGCGCGCTCGCTCGGCCGCTTTCGCCAGCGCCCGCCGGGTCAACACGCCCACCACGTGGCGGCGGAATTCCGCCGTTCCGCGCATGTCGTCGATCGGCGTCGCGGCCGCGATCGCGAGGCGCGCCGCGTTTTCGATCGCCGCCGCGTCGAGCGTCTTTCCGATCAGCGATTTCGACGCTTCCGCCGCGAAAATCGGCGTCGGACCGACGGCGCCAAGCCCGATGCGCGCTTCCACCACCCGATCGTCGGAAACGTCGAGACTCAGCGCGGCGCCCACGCCCACCACCGCGATATCCATCTCATTGCGCGGGATGAAGCGCAGATAGGCGTCCGACGAATGGCGCTCCGGCGCGGGAATATGGAACTCGACCAGCAATTCGCCGGGCTGCAATACGGTGCGGCCGGGAGCGAGGCAAAATCCGTCAACCGGGACCATCCGTTCGCCCTTCGGACCGACTATGCGCGCTTGCGCGCCGAGCGCGATCAGCGCCGGCGTGGTGTCGGCCGCGGGCGAACCGTTGCACAAGTTGCCCCCGACCGTCGCGCGGCTTTGAATCTGCAGCGAACCGATCAGATGCGCCGCTTCGGTCAGGCCCGGATAGTATTTGCGCATGTCGCTGTTTTCGTGAATCTCGATACAGGGCACGGCCGCGCCGAGCTTGAGCCCATGCTGCAGGCTGAAAGAAATTCGCCTCAGTTCCGGGATTTTCTTGATATCGACGACAAATTCGGGCCGCCGCGTGCCGGCGCGCAATTGGATCAAAAGATCGGTGCCGCCGCTCAGCGGCCGCGCTTTTTCGCCATGTGCGGCGAGCAGTTTGACCGCCTCGTCGAGGGATTTGGGAGCTTCGTAGTTGATGGCGTGCAAGGCCGCAGACCTCCATTGAACGGACAGCCAGTTCCATCCGGTCGTTTCAAACGCGCACTGTAGCGCAAAGCGAGCGCCGAAGGCCAACCCGCGGGCCGCGCGGCGCCGGATCGATCGAATCGTTCCGCGGGGGGGCGTCGCCGCCCGGGGCGCGGGCGCGGAAGTTCTGCGCCCAAATGCGAAAATATCGCTTTCGCGCGACGTCGACTAGTCCCGGAAACCCAGCCGCGACGCGACCCGCGCGGCCGCCCGCGCCAGAATCGGCGGATGCGCGCCCATCCGCTCGAAGCGCGGATCAGTCGTCTGCCCGCGCACGAAGCGGACGTAAATCTGCTGTAGCACGGTCGCGGTCTTCCAATGCGCCCAGGCGCGATAAAAATCGATCGACGAAAGATCGCGCCCGCTGCGCCGCGCATAGCGTTCGGTCAGTTGGTCGCGCGTCAGGAAACCGGGCCGCGTGGTATGCGCGTAGCCCTCGCTCATTTCCAGCATCTCTTCCGGATCGGACGCCTCGCGCCAATAGTTCAGGCTGGTGCCAACGTCGATCATCGGATCGCCCAGCGTGGACATCTCCCAGTCAAAGACGCCAACCACTTTTCCGGAATTGTCCGGCGCGAACATCACGTTGTGCAGAAAGAAATCGTTATGCAGCAGCGTGGGCGGCTGCGGCGCTGGCATGTTGTCGAGGAACCACGCGCCCAGCTTGTTCATCAGCGGAACTTCGGCGGTTTTCGCCTTCTCCCAGCGATCCATCCAGCCCGTAATCTGCCGGCGCACGAAACCGTCGGGCCGGCCGAGGCCGCCGAGGCCGAGCTTTTCGTACTCGACCGCATGAAGGTCGGCGAGCGCGTCGATAAACCCCTCCGACATCGCGCGAAAAGTCTCCGGCGTCTGCGTGATTCCGGGCGGCAGCGGGCGGCGATTCGGAATCACAAACCCGGTCCGGCGCTGCATCACGAAAAACGGCGCGCCGATAATCGACGGATCCTCGCACAGCAGAATCGCGCGCGGGGCCGGCTCGTAACCTTCCCACAGGCGCGACAGCACCCGGTACTCGCGCGCCATGTCGTGGGCCGACGGCGGCAGCGGTCCGAACGGCGGCCGGCGCACGACCCATTCCTGATCGCCAAAACGCAGCAGGTAGGTCAGGTTGGAATGGCCGCCGCGGAATTGCAGCACTTCCAGCGGCGCGTCGCCCGCGCCCGGCACCTTGTGATCGCGCAGATAAGCGACCAGCTTGGGCCAGTCGAGCTGTTCCTCGTCGCGCACTTCGCCGTATTCGGGTAGCGGTTGATCTTTGTCTTCGAATTCTTCAGCCATCGCAAGACCCGGAAATGGCGGCCGGCGCGTCGCGCGCCGGCCGCGTTTGGGATATTCCCGTCTATAGCAGAAATCAGCCTTGCCCGCGCATCCGGCCTACTGCTTCCAGCGGCGGCATTCGCGCCGCGCGATGGTCATGCGATGGACTTCGTCGGGACCGTCCACGATGCGCATCGAGCGGTTCTCGCGCCAGAAGCGCGCGATCGGCGTGTCGTCGCTCATGCCGAGCGCGCCGTGCAACTGGATCGCGCGATCCAGCACCTCCATCACCATGTTGGCCGCCATCACCTTGATCATCGCGACTTCCTGGCGCGCCTGCGCCTTGCCGACGGTGTCGATCTTCCATGCCGCCTGCATGACCATCAGGCGCGTCGCGTCGATCGCGATCCGCGAGTCGGCGATCCATTGCTGCACGTTGGCCTTGTCGGCGAGCAGGCTGCCGTGCGTCCAGCGCGTGTTGGCGCGCTTGCACATCAGTTCGAGCGCGCGCTCGGCCACGCCGATATTGCGCATGCAGTGATGAATCCGGCCGGGGCCGAGACGGGCCTGCGCGATTTTGAAGCCGTCGCCCTCGTTGCCGAGCACGTTGGTCACCGGCACGCGGCAATCCTTGTAGATGATTTCGCAATGGCCGCCGCCGCCCGCGTGGCCCATCACCGGCACCGCGCGCACCAGGTTGAAGCCGGGGGTGTCGGTCGGAACGATGATCATGCTGGCGCGGCGATGCGGCTCGGCGTTGGGATCGGTCACCACCATCGCGATCGCGAAGCTCGAACCGATCGCATTGGAAGTGAACCACTTGTGGCCGTTAATTACGTAATAGTCCCCGTCACGCACGGCGCGCGTCGCCAACTGGGTCGGATCGGAACCGGGCGTCTCCGGCTCGGTCATCGAAAAACAGGTGCGCATCTCGCCTTCGAGGCAGGGGTCGAGCCAGCGTTTTTTCTGCTCGGGCGTCGCAAAATCCTCAAGGATTTCCATATTGCCGGTATCCGGCGCCATGCAGTTGAACGCCCGCGCGCCGATCGGGCTGCGGCCCATGATTTCGCAGAGCGGGGCGTATTCCGCCACTTTGAGGCCCTTGCCGTGCACCTCGTCAGGCAGGAACAGATTCCAGAGGCCGGCGGCCTTGGCTTTCTTGCGAACATCCTTGAGCACCTGCGGCTCGACATGCTCCTTGCCGGGCACGTTCATTTCCTGCTCGACCTGATGTTCGATCGGATAGACGTGCTCATTCATGAAATCGGAGACTTTCTTTTGCAGCTCCTGAACCTTGGGGGAAAGCGAAAAATCCATCTGGCTCCTCGCGAACTTGAATGCATTGCCAGTCTTATCCCTTCACCGGCGCACATTCCAGACTCGGCGTCGGCGACAGGCGCCGCTCCGATTCGCGACAGGCTCCTGCCGAATCCTGTATTCTCGCGCCACATTTTGCTAAGTCACGCTGGCGAAGACGCGCGGCCTTAGCCGCCGGAGGCGAATCTTATGGAACTGGCCAAACCAACTATCGACATCGGCATCTTCACTAATCAGCTCGAGCCGATGCAGGAATTTTACGGCAAGAAACTCGGCTTGCAGTTCGAATCGGTGCTGCCGGTGGGGGGCGGTTTCAAGCAATATCGCTATCTGGCGAACGGCTCGGTGATCAAACTGATGCATACCCAGGCGCCGCTGCGGCGACGGCGGCCGGGCGGCTACGAGACCATCATGCTGGCGGCGCCCTCGGCGATTCGGGCCGAACCGCTGCCCGATCCCGACGACAACACCATCTTGCTGGTGCCGCCGGGCCGCGACGACGTGACGCAGATTGAACTGCGCGTCGGCGTGGTGGACCCCGATGCTCACATGGAGTTTTACCAGAAGGCGCTGGGCGCGGCCGATTTCAATCGCAACCGGGTCAAGCTGGGCGAATCGATCGTCGCCTTCTATCACGAACCGGTGGTGAAAAAAGCCACCAGCCAACCCTTCGCCAATCCGATGGAAGTGATTCAGGCGATGGCCGAACTGGGCATCCAGTACATCACGCTCGGCGTCAAGGATTGCAACGCAGCGTTTGCGGCGGCAATCGCGGCGGGAGCGGCGGAGGCGGTTAAACCGGCGAATTTCGGTACGGTCGCGCGCATCGCTTTTGTCCGCGATCCCGACGGCAACTTTATCGAGTTGGCGCAGCGTCCCGCGCCGGCGGCCTGAACGAATCGCGCCGGGCGCCAAGCGCGGCGCCCGGCGCCAAACGCAAAACCGACCGGGGTGGACGGCTTCAACCGTCCACCCCGCCGGCTATTCAGAACCTTGCGACGGGCGACCGCGCGTCTCCATCAACGAGATCGCTGGCGCCCTGATAGAAATGAATTGATTATCATCCCCAGCGGGAGCGGGCGCGGCGGCGCGGCGCGCGCAGCGACCCTGAGCGGAACAGCTTGACCGGCTTCGGCGCGGTGACCTGCGGCTGATCGAAACCCTCGACATACTCGCGTTCCAGCGTAAGTCCGAGCGCCCGTTCGATCCGTCCAAGGTTCACGCGATCCTCCGGCGTCACCAAGCTGATCGCGCATCCCTCGCGGCCCATCCGGGCGGTCCGGCCGATCCGATGAATATAGTTTTCGGGTTCTTCGGGCAGGTCGAAATTGATTACGTGCGAGACGCCGTGGATATCGAGGCCGCGCGCCGCCACGTCGGTCGCGACCATCACGCGATAGCTCCCGCGCCTGAATCCGGCGAGCGCCGCGTTGCGCTGGCCTTGCGAGCGTTCGCCGTGAATCGGAATCGCGCGGACTCCCGCCCGCGCCAGCATCCGCGCCACGCGATCGGTGCGATCGCGCGTGCGAGTGAAAACGATCGCGCTTTCGACCTCGGGCCGTTTCAACAGCGCGAGCAGCACCTCGCCTTTTTGAGCGTTGGTGACGGGACATACGGATTGGATAATCGAGGCGGGTGGGAGCGCCTTTTCGCCCACGCTGACGCGCTCGGGATCGCGCAGGAACTCGCGCGCCATCCGATTCGCCGCCGACTCCATGGTCGCCGAAAACATCAATGTCTGACGTTCCGCCGGCGCCATCCGCATGATTCGCCTGAGCTGCGGCATAAAGCCCATGTCGAGCAGGCGATCGGCCTCGTCGATGACGACGACCTTCAGCTTGTCGAGCGTGGTCACGCCGCGCTCCAGATGGTCGATCAGCCGGCCGGGACAGGCGATCAAGACATCGACGCCCTTTTCCAGATCATGAATCTGACGACGCATCGATTCGCCGCCGACGATCAATGCGGCGCGAATCCCGGTATGACGCGCCAGCAGCATGAATTCGCGCTCGACCTGCGCCGCCAACTCGCGCGTCGGCTCGATGATCAGCGCCGACGGCCGCTCCGGGCGCTCGCGATGGAGCCGGTCGAGCAGCGGAATCAGGAACGCCGCGGTCTTGCCGCTGCCGGTTTCGGCGGTGGCTACGATATCGCGCCCGGCGAGAATCACGGGAATCGCCGAGGACTGAATCGGCGTCGGTTGATGATGCCCGCGGTCGCGAATCGAACGATGGATTTCTGGCGTGAGTTCTAATGCGGAAAAAGACAATTTTTACCTTCGGTGGGACTGGGCGCGGAAATTTGACTTGCTTGAGTCCAAGCCGCGCTTGAAGTGCGATCTGCGTGGGTACATTCCCAAACGCATCGTGTCCATAAATTATTCTTATTTATAAGAGTACCGATACCGAGCCGCCAAGGCAATCACGCCCCTAGGCGGAACGGGTGCGCCCGCCGGTTTTAAGCGTCGCCGCCAGCGCGTCGGCAAATTCTTCCGCCTCCGACGGCAGGAGCGCGGCGACCGTCACCCGAATCGCCGGTGGAGTCGCGATTCGATAGCGTTCGCCAGGCGCGACGCCCCATCCGGCGCCGATCAGCGCCTGCGCCACAGCGCCCTCTTCCGCCACCGGAATCCAGACGTTCATCCCCGACCGGCCCGTCGCGCCGATCCCGCGTCGCGCGAGTGCGTCAAGCAAAGCCGTCCGGCGTTCGGTGTACGCCCGCTCCGCGGCGCTTACGAGCTGCAACGTATCGGCGTCGCGCATCAATTCGGCGACCAGCCGCTGCAGAACCGTGCTGACCCATCCAGGGCCCAACCGCTGCCGCCCCGCGACCCGGCCGATCGTGATCTCGTCGCCGGCCATCAGCGCCAGCCGCAGGTCCGGGCCGAGCGATTTCGAAACCGATCGCACTACGGCCCATCGTGGGCGCTCCGGACCGGCCAGAGACAGCGCGGGCGCGCCAGCGATCGGACCGGCGTGGTCGTCTTCAATCAGCAAAACATCGGGATAGCGGGCTAAAATGCGCCGCAACTCGCCAGCGCGTTCCGCCTCGAGCGCCGCGCCGGTCGGATTCTGCGCCCGCGGCGTGATTACGATCGCGGCCGCGCCGCCGCGCAGCACCCGATCGAATTCGGCCGGAATCGGGCCATGCTCATCGACGCGCATCGGCCGGATGCGCAGCCCCAATGCGTGCGCGAGGTCGGCCACGTTGGGATAACCGGGGTCCTCCATCGCGATTACGTCGCCCGGCCGAAGCCATGCCGCGAGCGCCCGCTCGACGCCGTCGCACGCCCCGCTGACCACCGCCAGATGCTCGGCCGGAATCCCGCACGCCGCGAACATCGCGGTTGCGAGCGCGCCCAGTTGCTCGTCGATCTGCCTCTCGCCGTAGATTCGCCGTATCGGGCCAAGCCGCGCGATGCCGCGCGAAATATCGGGTATGAACGCAGGGTCGGGATTGCCGAGCGCCAGATTGCGTACGCCCGCCGGAATCGCCACCGGCGCGCGCGTGGAAACAGGCGGCCGAGACAGCACCGACGTGCCCCGCCGGCCGGCGCCGGCGATCAAGCCGCGCACGCGCAGGTCCCGGAACGCCGCCGCGATCGTTGCCGGACTGAGACCGAGATTTTTCGCCAGAGTGCGCACGGTCGGCAATCGAGTTCCGGGCGCAACCTCGCCCGAAGCGATCGCGCGCTCCACGCTGGCGGAGACTTCGCTTGCGGTCCGTCCGCGGATCGAATAATGTTCCATTACAGAATTAAGTTTGTACTGTAACAAAAATGAATAACTCGAACAAGCCGACCGAACCCGTTTCCAGCCAATTTGTCCCGACCGACCGCACCCGCGTCCGGCGCTATCCGGCGCGCGCCCGATACGAACGCGCGACCATCGAGGCGATTCTCGACGAAGGGATGGTCTGCCATGTCGGATTCGTCCACGACGGCCATCCTTTCGTGCTTCCCACGATGTACGTGCGTGACGGCGAACGTATCCTGATTCACGGCTCGCCGCTCAGCCGGATGCTGACCGGGGCGGCCGAAGGCCTCGCGCTCTGCGTCACCGTTACGCTGCTCGATGGCGTGGTGATGGCGCGCTCGGCGTTCCATCATTCGATGAACTACCGGTCGGTCGCGATCATTGGCCGGGCGCGGGAGGTGATCGAACCGACGGCCAAGCTGGCGGCGATGCGCGCGCTGGTCGAACGGTTGATTCCCGGCCGATGGGCTGACGTGCGCCAGCCAACGCCAGGAGAGATAGCGGGCACGCGAGTGCTCGAGATTCCGCTGCTCGAGGCGTCGGCGAAGGTGCGGACTGGCGGACCGGTCGAACTGGCCGAGGACGAATCGTTCCCGGTTTGGGCGGGCGTGGTGCCGCTCAGCCTGACGCCCGGCGAACCAATTTCCGACGCCAAGCTCGCGCCCGGCATCGAAGCGCCGGAATATGTGCGCCGCTGGCGCTGCGCCGGGCGCCGGCCGTGAAGCGGCGCCCGTGACCAGTCAACAAGCGAGCGGCTCTATTTCTTCACGACGAATTCGCTCAAGTACGTATCCCAGTTGGCATCCGGAGCGCGCGTGTTGCCGCATAGCGGATCGGAACTGTAAATCGCCGGACTGCAGGCGTTGCCGATAAATTCAGCGCCCATCCAGATTTGATTGCCGACCGCGGTCGCCGCCGTGTAGTCGCCCCATCGCCCGATATCGGCGCCGCCCGACAAATAATTCTGATAGCCGGTGAAACCGTCGTCCGGACCGGCGCCGGCGGCGGCGAAATTTATCCATGGCCGGCCCGTCCGGTAGAGTGGAACCCAGGCCGCGCTGGGATAGTAGTTGGCTCCGGACAGCGAGAACGCCATCACCGCGCGCCCGTCCGAAGTCACGCCGATCGAGGGGTAGTAAACGTCCGCGCCCGCCAGCGCGAGCAAAGTCGTACCGAAGGGCCGTGCGATAAATTTTTGCACCACGCCGTGGCGCGTCCGAAACCGGCGGAAATTCGGTATCACACGGAAAGTCCGGATTCCCGCATGCAGACGCCCGCGCACGATGACTGCTGTGGTCAATCCGGCGTATAGCTTGCCGCCTGCATAAACGACCTGCTGCATGCGATCGTCGCCGGTATCGATTTCTTCCAGCGGCGCGCCGACTGAATCGCCAAACGGAATCGGCCCGGATTTCTGCACCGCCGGCGGCGGATCGGAATAGGCCCCCATCCGAATGACCGGCGGCGGCGTGACCAGCTCCGGCATTCCAAGGCAGGGAGTCGTGGTGACGGACGGAATCGCGCAGGAATTGACGATCGCCCAAACCGCGATGCGCCGGTCGCCGGCGCCATCGAAATCGAGCGAACTCATCAGAAACTCAGTGCCGCCATTGTCCCTGTCGAAAACGCCGTCGGTCGCGACGGCGGGCTGGATCGAAAACGCCGTATTCCCGTCCAACGGAATCGCTGCCGGAAAAAAGGCGAAGTATGCGGTCGGCGCGCCGGCCACCAGATCGGCTTTGTTGATCGCGTAAATTTGCGCTCCATTACCGCTGGGATCCTTCGGATTGAGCGAAAATTCGTTGGTCGTCACATAAACGCCGTACTGGTCGGCCCCGAGCAGCGGCTGATCGCCAAAGCACGGACATCCCGGATGAGGCACGCCGCCATTGCCGCCGTCGTCATTGGTCGCGATCGCGTACGAGTTGACCGCCAACGTTCGCGCGTTGATCGCCGCAATCAGCAAAGACGACGGTCCCGCTTGATTAGGACCGAGATCGGTCATCGAGACGAAAAAGGTATTGGTCGGCGAATCGTAGATGCACCTCGGATCGCTGATGAAATCGGTCGAGGGCACGCCGAAAATCGCATAGAGCGGCGTGGATTGCATCACCGGCGTTCCGCTGGTGGTGTACATCGACATCACGATGTTCACGGCTTCGACCACCAGGCCGTTGCCCACGCACAACCCTTGATCGGGCGGCTCGACCGCATAGCGGAGCGCCGGCGAGTTGACGTCAAGGCCGTCGGCGATCGCGCTGTCGAGCGCGTCAAGCCCCGGAAAGCCGAACAGGACCGGCGCGGATTTTGGCGCGATTCTGCGGCTAAAGGCGCGCGGAACGAAGGAAAACAGCGGCGATGCCGCCGCTTCGCCGCTGATCTCCGAATTCGCCGGAAGAGTGATCATGCGGTTGTGGATCGGACGCGGCAGCGCGGCGATCAACCCCGCACGCGCCTGCGCCGCGTCCGGCGACACCGGAGCGGCAAGTTGACCATTGGCCGCCGCAGCGGCGAGGTCTTTGAGCGACGCCGTACCGATGCGGTTGGCGGCCATCGGCGTCGCCGCCATCACATTCATATCCACCGCGACGGCGCCGGCGTCGTCAATCGCGGATGCGTCGCCGGCGATCGCGCGAAGCGCGAAACCACTGAGCAGCATCGCGACCGCAAGCAAGGCGGCCCCTACGCGTCGCGCAACGTTTCCACTTCCACAACCACGCATCACTCCACCCCTTACCCAACCTTCAGTGGAACTGAAAAATAGAATTTTTGCTTTCAACCTTTGCGCCGCGGACCCGGCGGGGCCGTACTTTCCGCCGGCGGCTCGCCGTCGTCGGCTGCGTTCGACGCGGCGTCGAGCGAAATCGGCTTCACAGTCAGCTTGGCGCGCAGCTTGGCCTCGATCTCGTCGGCGATCGACGGATTCGCGCGCAGCAGATCGCGGGCGTTTTCGCGCCCCTGGCCGATCCGCTCGTTGTTGTAGGAATACCACGCGCCGAGTTTCTCGATGATGTTGTGCTCGGCGGCCATATCGATCAATTCGCCCTCTTTCGAGATGCCCGAGCCATAGAGAATGTCGAACTCGGCCTCGCGGAACGGCGGCGCGACTTTGTTCTTGACCACTTTGACTTTGGTGCGCGAGCCGATCACTTCAGTGCCGCTCTTGATCGTGCCGATGCGGCGGATGTCGATGCGCACCGAGGAATAGAACTTGAGCGCGTTGCCGCCGGTGGTGGTTTCCGGATTTCCGAACATCACGCCGATCTTCATCCGGATTTGATTGATGAAGATCACCACCGTGCGCGAGCGCGCGATTATCGAGGTGAGCTTGCGCAGCGCCTGCGACATCAGCCGCGCCTGCAGGCCCATCTGCGGCTCGCCCATCTCGCCCTCGATTTCGGCGCGCGGCACCAGCGCCGCGACCGAATCGATCACGAGCACGTCGATCGCGCCGGATTGCACCAGCGTTTCGGCGATCTCAAGGGCCTGCTCGCCATTGTCCGGCTGTGAGATGAGCAGGTCTTCGACGTTGACGCCGAGCTTGCGCGCATAGGACGCGTCGAGCGCGTGCTCGGCGTCGATGAAGGCGCCGATGCCGCCGCGTTTCTGCGCCTCGGCGATACATTCGAGCGCGAGCGTGGTCTTGCCCGAAGATTCCGGCCCGTAGATTTCGATCACGCGGCCGCGCGGCAATCCGCCGACGCCCAGCGCAAGGTCAAGCCCGAGCGAACCGGTCGGAATCACGGCGATATCGGCCTCGATCGCCTGCTCGCCGAGCTTCATGATCGAACCCTTGCCGAACTGCTTCTCGATCTGGCTGAGCGCCAGGTCCAACGCCTTGCTCTTGATTTCCTGCGCCATCGCGGCCCTCGCGCCGATTGCCTGGTGGATACGGGGCAGATTCTGCCATAAACGGCGGCGAATCGCGCTAGGGGGCGCGCGCATCGGTCGAGAAACCGCGCGAAAGCGCAATCAGGACGCGAACGGAAAGCGCGCCAGTTCGACGTATTGGGGGCCGTTCGCGCCGCCGCGGCTCCGATAAAGGATCAGCGAATCGGCGATCGCCGCGCCGAATTCGCGCGCCGCCGCTGACGCTATCGCGGCCCGCAGCGAAGACGCCGCGCGCCGGCCATCGCGGAGCCGGCCGATCGTGAGATGCGCGGTGAAGCCGCGCGGGTCCGGCGCAAATCCCGCACTTACCGCCGCCGCCTCGACCCGCGCCGCAAGCTCGGAAAGCGACGCGCCGGCAAGCCCGATCCAGAAAACGCGTGGCCGCGCCAAATTCGGAAACGCGCCGGCGCCGCGCCCCTCGATATGAAACGGCGCACACGCCGCCGCGATTTCCGCGAGTCCGGTCTTGAGCCGCGCGAGCCGGTCGCGGTCCGCGTCGTCACCGAGAAATCGGAGCGTCAGATGGAGCCGCGCCCGCCTCGTCCAGCGCATCGAGTCGGCGCCGGCGACTTGCTGAATCTCGCCGATCAAACGCGCCGCCGCATCGATGATTTCATCGCTCATCCCGAGCGCGACGAACGCGCGCACGCCGCCGCCCGGCGATTCCGTTTCCCCGCCGTTCATCCGCCCCCGCGCGCGCCTTGCGCAGCCCCGTATTTCCGATCACGCGCGATGGAGCAGCGCGTGTTCGACCAGCGGCAACCGGTCGTTGCCGAAGAACATCTCGCCATCGACAAAGATCGTGGGCGAACCGAAACCGCCGCGCTCCATCACCTCGTCGGTATTGGCGCGGAGCTTGTCCTTGTATTCCTGCGTCGCGATTTTGGCGAAGTATTCGGCTTCGTCGAGTCCCGTTTCGCGCACGATCGCGCGCAGCACGTCGTCCTGGCTGATATCGAGATTGTCGCCCCAGTAGCGCTCGAAGACGCGGCGCGAGTATTCGGCGATTTTGCCGTGCTCGGCGGCGACGAACGCGCCGCGCATCGCCTTTACCGAATTGACCGGAAACACCTTGATTTCGGTGGGATCGAGAATTTTGAGGCCGTACAGATGCGCCCAGTCGCGCAGATCTTTTTTGGCATAGCGCGCCTTCGGTTTGACCGCGGCTTTGCGCGCTTCATAGACGGAAGGATTCACGGCGTTGAACACGCCGCCGACCAGAATCGGCTTCCAGATCAAATCCGCGCCGTGGCGCGCCGCCACTTCCTCGATTCTGGAAAAGGCGAGATAGGTCCATGGACTCGAACAGTCATAGAAAAATTCCAGCTTGGCAGCCATCGTGTACGCTCCCCGCGGGCGAATCGCCGCATCGGCGTGAAAATAGCACAGCCCGCGAATTGGCGGCCAAGCGCGCATGATGGACCTTCGGAGCAAGCCCCAGGGTGACGGAATTGAGACCGCTTTTCGGTCACGGCCGGGCCTGACTCGGCCATCCCTCCGCACCGCCGTCCGGCGGCGCATTTTTCGTTGGCGCGGGCGCGCGAAAACTTACGGCGTGGGCGCGCCGCTTGGCGGCGCCGGCATCCCGGCGTATGGATTCGTCGTCGCGCGCGGACTCGGCCCGCCCGCGGCGGCGCTGACGCCAAGCGAGCCGAAAGGCGCGCCGGTGACGCTGACCAGGTCGGCGTAAACGTTGCCAAAAAAAACCGCGGCCGCGATACGGACGGGCAGATGGCGCGAATCGTCGGTAATCCAGATCGTGGTTTCGCGCGCGTCGGCGCGGAACGAACCTTCGCTCAGCCAGATTACCGAAGGCTCGATCTTCACCGTGTCGAACGTGCCAAGCACAGTCGTAATACGCTCGCGGCCGACCACGTCGAAGCCGAAGACGTAACGGTTTCCGCCGCTGAAAATGTCGAATTTCAGATCGGTGCCGGGTTTGAGCGGTTGCGACAACGCCATCATCGCGCCGGAGAACGGCCCGAGCGGATCGCCGCCGGTGAAGCGCCGGACCGTCACCCGGCCGCGCCGATTGACCTTGGTCGCGGTGATGGTGCGGGCGGCGTAATCGAAGGCGACGCGCCAATGGTCGAGGCGATGATTTTCGTGTTGCGTGATCTGGATATTGTCCGGGCGGAGCGTGCCGGCCGCGAAATCCTCGCGGAAAAAATCGCGCATCCGGTACACCACGTCCACGATCGGACTCGTATTCAGCCACATCATGCCGGACCATAAATCGGGATGGGCGGAGTTGCGCGCGATCGTGATCCGGGCGGCGCCCGCCGGGACGTTCATCCAGGCAGCCTCATAGACCAGCGTTTCGCCGCTGCGGAAAGGATTCGGCCCGGGCTGATAATCGGGAATGTCAAGATTGTCGGGCAACGCGATCGGTTTGGGCAGCGGCGGATGCGGCGGTTTGCCCGCGCCGACCGCGGAATTCCGCGCCGAAGCCGCGTCAGCCGGGCGCGCGTTCGGGCACGGCGGAGCGAGCATGAGCGCGATTGCGCCGATTAGCGGAAGAAAGATTCGCGCCGGGCGGATTTTCCAGATGGCTGAAATCGAATACACTGCCTCAGTGGATTTTGCCGGAAGCCGGAGGGCATGGGAATGTCGCTAGCCCGATCGCTGTTCGCCGCAGCCGTGCTGCTCGCGATTCTCGGCGCGCCGATTTGCGCGCGCGCCCAAACGCTCGGCGGCCTGCCCGGTCCCGCCAACCAGATGATGCCGCTGACGGCGCTGGAGCAGGCCGGTCCCGACACCGTGCGCAAGCACGCCAAAGACGCGGCCGACGCGATCCGCGACGCCAAACGCAAGTACAACGACGCCGACCCGCGCGTGCGCGTGCAGGGCCTGGAATCGTTGCGCTACGTTGACAGTCCCGAAGTGAACTCGATCCTTTTCCGCGGCCTTTCCGACCCCGACGTCCGCGTGCGCATCAAGGCGATCGACGTGCTCGGCGCGCGCGGCACGACCGACGCCGTGCCGCAGATGACGCAGGACCTCTATCTGCGCGATACGCCCGCGATCGAAAAACTGCACCTGGTGGCCGCGCTGGGAAGAATCGGCGATGCGCGCGGCGCGCTGCCGATCATCGATTTCCTCAAAAACACGGACGACAAAGACAGCCGCGGCACCGCCGTCTTCGCGCTCGGCGAAATCGGCAATCCCGTCGCCAACGACATCCTGATGCAGACCGTGAGCGGCGATCCCAGCCCGATGGTGCGCAAGCTCTCGCGCGAAGCGCTGGAAAAGATCGACGGCGAACTGCCCAGCCGCCGTTCCGAGGAGGAGCAGTTGGCGAAAGCAAAGCAGTTAGTGCCGACCGATCAGAAACTCTCCAAGCTGCGCCAGATGGACGAGCAAATTCACGCGCACGAATATTGATCGGCCGCGCCCATCGTCAGACCTGGATAATTCCGGCGGTGTTGCCGGTCATCGCGGGCCGGTTCGGAAAGACCTGCGCAAGCTGCTCGCCGCCGAGACCCAGATGAGCGCTCAAGATTCGGCAAATCGGTTCGCGGAAATCGGTGGTGACCGGCACGTCGCGATCCTGATAGAGCGCGGCCGGGCTGAGTCCGCGCCAATCGGCGTAAACCCGGCCGCCGCGAATCGGCCCGCCCATCACCCACATCACGTTGCCGTGGCCATGGTCCGTGCCGGCGTTGCCGTTTTCATGCACGGTGCGGCCGAATTCCGAAATCACAAGAATGACGGTGTCGCCGTAGGCCGGTCCGAGCTGGCGCGCGAAATCCGCAAGGCCGTCGCCAAGCGGTTTCAGATGGTTCGCCAACTGGCCGCGATTCGCACCCTGATTGACGTGCGTATCCCATCCGCCGAGGGCCACGAAAGCGAGCCGAATCGTCGGGTCGCGCGCGATCAGCCGGGCGAGCCGTTCCGCGTCGCCGGAAAATCCGTTCGGCATCGGCGCGCCCGCGTTCGCTTCGTTCATGTCGGCCTGAAGTTCGGCGAGCAGCTTGCGGCGCGCCGCGCGCCCCTCCCGATAGGCGCGGCTCAGCGCGTCGCCGCCGTCGTAAAGCCGATCGAACGCGTCCTCGATGCGCGGATTGTCGAGCGGCATCGGCTGCGCCGCGCCCCGGCCCATCGGCAAATTCGCGACCGGCTCGCGTCCGGTCAGGATTCGCGGCACCAGCGGTCCCATGCTCAACGCCTCGGTCGAGTCGTGGCGTCCGGGCAGCGCCGCGAGCACCCGGTTCATCCAGCCGTCGGCGGTCGCGCGGTCGCCGGGCGTGCCGCTCTCCATGAAAAACTGCGCGTCGAAATGCGATCGCGTCGGGTCGGGCGAGCCGCTCGCGTGGACGAAGGCCAGCGTGCCGTCCTTCCAGTACGGCATCATCGCGCCCAGATTCGGATTGAGGCCGAAATGGCCGTCCAGATTGATTGCGGCGCCTTCGCCAGAGCCGCGCGGAATCGCGATCGACGGCCGACGGTCATAGTATTGCGAATCGCCGCAGGGCACGACCACGTTCAGGCCGTCGACCGCGCCGCGCATGAACACCACCACCAGCCGCTTGCGGCTGCGATCATCGCCGAGCGCGCGCGCGGCCCACGCATGCGGCCCCATCATCACCACGCCCGCGGCGGTGAGCGTTGCGGCGGCGCGGATGAAATCGCGCCGGCTGAGCGCGCGATCGCCCGCCGCGACCGGCGCTTCGCATCGATCGCATCGCTTCGTCATCGGCCCGTCTCCGCTTGGCGCAAGCCGGACGCGCGTCGGGATTTTTCCAGCGCCGCCAGCCGCGCAATCTCCGCCCGCACCTCCGCAACCGTGGTCGCGGGCGCGAAACTCCAGGCGACAAATCCACGCGAATAAGAGCGGGCGCTGTTCGCCGCGAAATCGAAGGGACGGCGGATCGCCGCCAGCGGTTCCATCGCCGCGCCTGCGGCCGCGGCCGCGAGCGCGCCGGCCGCGCGAAGCGGCCGTCCAAAATCGGGAAGCTCAAACTTGATCGCCATGCGCCTCGCGCCTCAACGCATCATGAATTCCGGACTGCCAAGGATCAGCGGCGCACGCAATCGCGGCGGCGCCTGTTCGACCGCGGCTGCCGTGTTCGGCGTGAACAGATCGCCAAGCGTCATCGCCAGCGCCGCCGGATCGGGCGGCGCTGGTCGATTGATGAATTCCGCCGGCCGCATCGCCGGACCTTCCGCCGCGCCGCCGGGACTGCCGGCCGCATAATCTTGCAGCGGCCGATTCAGCGGCAGCCGGCCCGCGCCGAGTGCCGTCGCGAAGCTGAGCCGCATCATCATCCCGTCGGGATTGAGCCACGCCTCGCGCGTATTGCTGTATCCGTTCGGCGTCTGGCATCCGAACAGCGGCATCCCCATCATCGCCATCGCACCCGCCAGCGGCCGCGTGTTGACCACCTCGACGCCGGCCGCGCGGGCGCACGAAATCACGTATTCGTAGGGCGTCTTGAACTTCGTTCCGCGATAGCGCGGGTCGGAAAATTCCGCGCTCATGAACATCGTTTCGAGCACGGCGCGAATCTCGCCGCCGCTTTGCAGGTACCGGCGCGCCATCCGCTCGACCAGCGCGTCCGGCGGCGCGTCGGCGACGAAATATTGCGCCAGTTGGAAGCTCAGGTGCTTCGCGGTCGCAGGGCTCTCCGCCAGCAGGTCGAGCGCGCGTTCGCCCTCGGCCATCCCGCCGCCCGCGATTTTGCGCCCGAGGAAAAGCTTGTCGCTGTAATCGTGGCGGCGCGGATAGAAACGGAAGCCGTACGCATCCGCGGCGCCGCCGCCGTCGTCCGCGCGCCGCCGCGCGAAGCGGCCAAACCATCCGCCGCCGCCCATCCCGCCGAAACCACCCATCCGCGCCGCGAATCCGGGACGCTCGATACTCCATCCGGTCAGGATATGCGCGAGCGCGATTACGTCGTCCTGATGGTAGCCGCCGTTGACGCCCAGCGTATGCAGCTCCATCACCTCGCGCGCGTAGTTCTCGTTGATGCCGTCGAATTTGCCGCGCGCGCCCGGCGAACCCGGCGCGGTGTTCTGCCAGTTGTCGAGATAAAAGAGCATCGCCGGATGCTTCGCGGTCGCGCCCAGCAGATCGCGAAAGCGGCCCAGCGTGTGCGGCCGGATCGCCTCCTCTTCGAACGCGCCGATCCAGATCGAACAGAGTCCCTTGCCGGCGAAGACATTGAAGTGATTGAACCAGAAGGCCGTCAGCACTTCCTGAAGCTGGCGCGGGCCGTAGATCGCGCGCACGATTCGCGCATAGACGGCTTCCTGCACCACCTGCCGCGCCGCGCGGCGCGCGGCTTTCTTCGCCTCGACGTCGCCCTTCGCCGCTTCGCGAATCGGTTCCTGGAACTCCGCAAACAACTCTGGCGGCGTCATGCCGAGCGTCCGGATGCCGCGGATTTGAGCGGTCAACTCCGGCGGAATCGGAATCGAGTCCGGATCAAGCTGCCGTTCGAGATAAGCGCGCGCTCCCGATTCGGCGACCGCGGCGACCTCGCCCGGACGCGGCCCGAAAGCCGCCCGATTGAGCGCGTGCAACGCCGCCGCCTTGTCGTTCGATGCGCTCATCACTGACGCCCTTCGGTGTCCGCGCTTGCTTCCGAACTAGTTCGCGTCCGCGCGATGATGCGCGCGGTCCCACCGGGTCTCGCTGCGATTGTAAAGATGTTCGCGATGCATGAAGCGGTCGGGATGATCGCGGAAGGCGTCGGCCGCGCGCGGATGGTTCTGCATCCATTCGCGCAGTTCCGGATGTTGCGCCAGATACTGCTGATTGTCGATCAGATGCGGATTGGCGCTGAGCTGCTTGGCCACGTCCGGATGCCGATCCAGATACCCATCGAAGTCGCGCACGTAGCCGTGATGCTCGCCGTATTCGGTCGGCGGAGTCATCCCGCCCGGTCCTTCGCCGTGCCGCTGTTCCCATCCGGCTTCGCTGCGATTGTAAAGGTGTTCGCGATGCATGAAGCGATCGGGATGATCGCGGAAGGCGTCGGCCGCGCGCGGATGGCGCTGCATCCATTCGCGCAGTTCCGGATGCTGCGAGAGATATTGCGGATTATCGATCAGATGCGGATTGGCGCTGAGCTGCTTGGCCACGTCCGGATGGCGATCCAGGTACCGGTCGAAGTCGCGCACGTACCCGTGATGCTCGCCGTATGCGGTCGGCGGCGCCATTCCCCCCGGTCCGCCTTCCTGCGCTATCGCGGGCGCCGCCAAAGCGATTCCCATCGCCATCGCCGTAGCCAAGGTTACAAGACGTTTCATGGTTGCGTTAGCCTCCTGCGAATTTATACGCAGCAGGCCGCGCGATTGTTTCAGCGGGTTGGATGGATGTTCGGAACGCGGCCGGCGTCAGCGCGACGCCCGGCCCCACGCCTCGATCAGGCTCTCGAAGGCGCGGCGCAACTCGGGATCTTTCAATTCGGGCAGCTCGATCGCATGCCGGGTGGGGCGCGGCACCGTCCGCAGCCGCGGACGCTCGCGCCGGCTCAGCCGGCCTTGCACGAAGCGAATGTCGCGGACGGTATCGTTGCCCAGCGCGTCGTTAAGGCGCGAAAGAATCTGCGGCTTCATCAGGTTGAGCTCTTGAATCCACATCGCGCCGGAAACCTTGACCGTCGCGACGTGAAACTTGAGCCCCGCCACCTGCGTCCGCCGCGCGATCGTCTCGCCCACCGCATCCGGCCACAGCCGCATCAGCCGCACGATCTCGAAATGGCCTTCGGTATCAAGCCGGGCGAGAATTTCCTGCAGCGGACCGCCGATCTGCTGGGGGTATTTGCGCCGCGCCGGAACCACCATGCGCTCAAGATAGCGCTTCCCGATCGGCGCCGCGACCGGATCTCGCAACACGCTCGCAATCCGCCCGTAACTTTATGCTCAGCCCGGCGGCCCCTCGTACGGACCTTTCGGTCGGTTGCGGGCGCGGCCTGCAAGTCGCATCGTTCCCTCCGGGCAAAACGCCAAAGATGTCGATAAAAGCTAAAGTCGGGCATTAAAGATGCTAATGATTCACGATGTGGCAACGAATCGGAACTAAAGGCGGCGAAGATCTGTGCAAGAGTTATCAACAACCTGATATTGTGTTATTAACAGGTTATTCTATACCACAGGTTGCGTAATGAGCTTGACACAAACGTCCTCCGAGCATAATTCCGTCATGTCGGATTCGCGGATGTGGCGGCGGCAGAGGTTTTGAACCGGCGGCAAGCAGTTTAACCAGCCAAACCGGTCCAGAACGTGCTGGGCGGGGCGCAGGCGGGGAGATTTTAGTCATGGCGCAGAGTATCGAAAACCCTGAACGACACCTGATCGATAATTCGGCGAAAACGCCCGACGCCGCCCGCAAACGCGCGCCGGGTATCGCGCTCGAGCGCTTCTTCACCCGGCCCGGCGTCGATCCGATGTCGCAGGTCGAATGGGAGCTGCGCTCCGCGATCATTTCCGGCGAGGACGGCCGCGTCGTCTTCGAGCAGCGCGACGTCGAAGTTCCGCGCGCATGGTCGCAGACGGCCGTCAATGTCGTCGTCTCGAAATATTTTCGCGGTCCGATCGGCAGCCCGCGCCGCGAAATCAGCGTCCGCCAGTTGATCGCCCGCGTGGTCGATACGATCGCCGTCTGGGGCGAACGGCAGAACTATTTCGCCGGCGACGCCGCGCGCGACACGTTCAAAGCCGAACTCAGCTATCTGCTGATCAACCAGATGGCCTCGTTCAACAGTCCGGTCTGGTTCAACGTCGGCATCGAGCCCAAGCCGCAATGCTCGGCCTGCTTCATTTTGAAGGTCGAGGACAACATGGACTCGATCCTCAACTGGTACCGCAATGAAGGGATGATCTTCAAAGGCGGCTCCGGTTCGGGCGTGAATCTCTCCGCGCTGCGCTCCTGCCGCGAAAAGCTCTCGGCCGGCGGCACCGCGTCGGGACCGCTTTCGTTCATGAAGGCCGCCGACGCCTCGGCCGGCGTCATCAAGTCAGGCGGCAAGACCCGCCGCGCGGCCAAGATGGTCGTGCTCAACGCCGATCATCCGGACATCAAGGAATTCATCACCTGCAAGGTCGATGAGGAAAAGAAGGCGTGGGCGCTGATCGACGCCGGCTACGACGGCTCGCTCGACGGACCGGCCTACGGTTCGGTCTTCTTCCAGAACGCCAACAATTCCGTACGCGCGACCGACGAATTCATGCGCGCCGTGGTTGACGACGGCGTCTGGCGCACCCATTACGTCACCGACGGCGCAATCGCCGACGAATATCGCGCGCGCGACCTGATGCGCATGATCGCCGAGGCGGCGTGGGCCTGCGGCGACCCCGGGATGCAGTTCGACGATACGATCAATTCGTGGCACACCTGCCCCAACTCCGGCCGCATCAACGCCTCGAATCCGTGCAGCGAGTACATGCACCTCGACAATTCCGCGTGCAATCTCGCCTCGCTCAACCTGCTCAAGTTCCTCGACGACGGCGGCAACTTCGACGTGCGCGCCTTCCGCCACGCCGTGGACGTGATGATCACGGCGCAGGATATCGTGGTCGATAATTCCTCGTATCCGACCGACGAAATCGCCCGCAACGCGCACGCCTTCCGCGAGCTGGGATTGGGCTACGCCAATCTCGGAGCGACGCTGATGGCGCTCGGAATGCCGTACGATTCCGATCAGGGCCGCGCCTACGCCGCCGCTATTACCGCCCTGATGACGGGCGAGGCCTATCTCCAGTCCGCGCGCATCGCCGAGGCGATGGGGCCGTTCGAGGGCTACGCGCAAAATCGCGAGCCGATGCTCCGCGTCATCGAACGCCATCGCAACTGCGCCCGCGAACTCAAATCCGAATACGTGCCGCTCGATCTCCTGAGCGCCGCGCGCGACGCGTGGGACGAAGCGCTGCGCCTCGGCCAGACCGCCGGCGTTCGCAATTCGCAGGCGACCGTGATCGCGCCCACCGGCACCATCGCCTTCATGATGGATTGCGACACCACCGGCGTCGAACCCGATATCGCGCTGATCAAGTACAAGAAGCTGGTCGGCGGCGGGATGCTCAAAATCACCAACGGCGCCGTGCCGCGCGCGCTCAAGCGCCTCGGCTACGACTCGAAGGAAATCCAGGAAATCGTCGAATACCTCGACGAGCACGAAACGATCGAAGGCGCGCCCCATCTCGCCGACGCCCATCTCGCCGTCTTCGATTGCGCCTTCAAGCCGCGCGCCGGCTCGCGCACGATTCACTACCTCGGCCATCTCAAGATGATGGGCGCGGTGCAGCCGTTCATCTCCGGCGCCATCTCCAAGACCATCAACATGCCCGCCGACGTCACCGTGGACGAAGTCGCCGAGGCCTATATCACCGCATGGCGGCTCGGACTCAAGGCGGTCGCGATCTACCGCGACGGCTCCAAGCGAATCCAGCCGCTCAACACCGGCGGCGCGAAGGCGCAGGGCGCGTCGGCCGACGCGGTGCGGGCGGCGCAGGCGCTCGCCGCCAACCCGTCCGACGAATTCCGGCCGCATCGCCGCAAGCTCCCCGACGAGCGCAAGTCGATCACGCATAAGTTCGATATCGCCGGCCACGAAGGCTACATCACGGTCGGTATGTACGAGGACGGCGCGCCCGGCGAAATTTTCGTCTCGATGTCCAAGCAGGGCTCGACCATCTCGGGCCTGATGGATTCGTTCGCGACCGCGATTTCCTACGCCCTGCAATACGGCGTGCCGCTGCAATTCCTGGTGGACAAATTCGCCCACATGCGCTTCGAGCCGTCGGGCTTCACCAAAAATCCGCAGATTCCTTACGCCAAATCGATCGTCGATTACCTGTTCCGCTGGATGGCGTCGAAGTTCCTCGACGAGCAGGCGCGGCAGGAAGTCGGAGTGATCAGCCAGCCCTCGGCGGCTGGCGAACCGGCGCTCAAGCCCGTCGCCCCGGCGCCCGCGCCGGTCGCGCGAATCGAGGGCAAGGATTCCGGGATGCGGCAGGCGTTCATCAATCAGGCCGACGCGCCGCCCTGTCCCGATTGCGGTTCGATCATGGTGCGCAACGGCGCCTGCTACAAATGCATGAATTGCGGCGCCACCAGCGGATGCTCCTGATCTTCCGAGGCGAAGGAGGAAAAAGGGGGATGGAATCGGCGAAATCGGATCTCAGTGCAGGCCGTGCGCGCGCGATTCTCGAACGCTCTCGCGATTTCGCCGCGTTGCGCGGCCGCGGCCATTTTCCGGTCTGCGGCGTGACGCTCACCTGCGCTAGCGACCTGCCGTGGCAGATGCAGATCCGCTGCGCCCGCTGCCACGAAATCTTTTGGTTCGACAATCTGGCGTGGCGGACCGGCGGCGCCGATCGCTGGCGGCTGAATCGCGAATCGCGCGCGGCGGCCGAGTCGGGATGCGCCGCGGTGGCGGCGGACTTGCCGATTACTCACACGCGGGTCGCCGCGTTCGCGCAAGCGGCGCGCGTCCGGCGTTAGCAATAGTTTGGGGATGCGGACGGCGGATGCGGGGGAGATGGCCCCGGAGAGGCGTGGATGAAAGGCGAGGGAGGATTTTGCAGGCGGGGGCGGCGGATTGCGGCGGCGGATGCGGCGCTTCTCCGGGGCCTCATTTGACCTGACTTGAGAACGGGCGCGGCCCGTTCTTATCGAGTGTGCGGCGGGGCGGCGGATGCGGGGATGGCAGGGGGTCGGGAGTCTCTCCCGACCCCCTAATTGTTTCCGGAATTAGTATTACGACTGACTACTCAGTTGCGCCGGGATCGTCATGCCCGGACTCGACCCGAGAATCCATATCAGCTATATCCGCCGCTCCGCCACGTCGTCATTCGCGGGCTTGACCCGCGAATCCATACCGTAGCAGCAGCGCCGTCGCAGTGGATGCCCGGGTCAAGCCCGGGCATGACTAAAAAACAACGGACCGCATCGGCAGCCCCACGCCTCTTGCGTGCGAGGCGCCGCGATCCGCCAAACCGTCATTCGCGGGCTTGACCCGCGAATCCATACCGTGGCGGCAGCGCCGTCGCAGTGGATGCCCGGGTCAAGCCCGGGCGTGACTGAAAACAACGGACCGCATCGGCAGCCCCACGCCTCTCGCGCGCGAGCGCCGCGATCCGCCAAACCGTCATTCGCGGGCTTGACCCGCGAATCCATGCGCTCGAGTTTGTGGGGGCGATAGCCCCGGCCGGCTCGGGAAATCACACCAGCGTCGCGATCTGCTCCAGCGCTTCGTCGAGGCGCGAGGCGTCGCGGCCGCCCGCCTGCGCGAAATCCGGCCGTCCTCCGCCCGTCCCGCCGACGATCGGCGCGATCCGCTTGATAATTTCGCCCGCCTTGATCCGGCCGGTCAGGTCGGGCGTCACCGCGACAATCAGCGCCGCCTTGCCCTCGCCCAAATCCGTGCCAATTCCGACCACTGCCGAGCCGTGCTTCTGGCGCATCCGGTCGGCCAGCTCGCGCAGCGCCTTGGCCTCGACGCCCTCGACCTTGCGCGTCACGATTTTGACGCCGTTGGCCTCGCGCACGCGCTCGGCGTCTCCGCCCGCGCCGGCGACCAGTTTCTGTTCGAGCGCGCGGAGCTTCTTTTCCAGCTCCTTTTCGCGCGCCACCAGTTTTTCCAGCCGATCGAGCGCGGCCGAATCGCGCGCGCCGAGACTCCGCCCAAGTTCTTCCAAAATCTTTTCGCGCCGCCGAATCGCTTCCAGCGCGCCCTGTCCGGTGAACGCCTCGATCCGGCGCACGCCGGCCGCGACTCCGCTCTCGCTTTCCAGCTTGAAGAAACCGATATCGCCCGTACGCGCGACGTGCGTGCCGCCGCACAGCTCGGTCGAGAAGTCGCCCATCCGCACGACCCGCACGATATCCCCGTACTTGTCGCCGAAGAACGCGAGCGCGCCCGCCTTGAGCGCCGCGTCGTAGGCCATCTCCTCGGTCGTGACGGCGGCGTTCTCGCGGATGCGCGCGTTGATCTCTTCCTCGATCGTCGCGAGCGCGCCCTCGCCCACCGGGCCGTTGTGGCTGAAGTCGAAACGCAGCCGCTCCGGCGCGACCAGCGAGCCAGCCTGATGCACCTCGGCGCCGACGATGTCGCGCAGCGCGTAGTGCAGGATGTGCGTCGCCGAATGGTTGAGCATCGCCGCGTCGCGCCGCGCGCGATCGATCTTGAGCTTCACGCGCTTGCCGCGCTCGAAGTCGCCCGCCGCGCCTTGCAGGATGCGGCCGACGTGAAGAATGGCGCCGTCGTGCTTGCGCGTGTCGTCGATTTCGACCAGCGCGCCCGACTCGGTTTCGATTATGCCGCGGTCGCCGACCTGGCCGCCGCTTTCCGCGTAAAAGGGCGTCTCGGCCGTGACGATCGCGATCCGGCCGTCGCCGGCGTCGTTGGCCGCCAGAATTTCCGATTCCGCCTCGTAGCGCCGCTCGCCGACGAAGCGCGATTTGATTCCGCCGCTAATAATAAGTTCCGGCGCGACCTCTTCCTTGCGCGCGGCGCGTCCGCGTTCGCGCTGCTCCTCCATCAGCCGGTTGAATTCTTCGACGTCGACGGTGAAGCCGTCTTCGCGCAGAATGTCCTGCGTCAGATCGAGCGGAAAGCCGTAGGTGTCGTGCAACTGGAACGCAACATCGCCGGGGAAAACAGTGCTCTTTATCGTGCGGCGCCGCTCTCGCCATTCTTCGAGTAGCTGCAAACCGCGCTCGAGAGTCTGCTCGAATCGGCGCCCTTCGTCACCGCACACCGTGATGATCTTTCGTTTATTGGCGCGCAGTTCTGGGTATGCGTCGCCCATCGCATCGACGACATATTGAACGACGCTGAAAAGAAAAACCGCCAGCGATCCGCCGGCGGCAGGCACGCCGAGTTTATGTGCATGACGGATCGCGCGCCGCATCAGCCGCCGCAATACATATTCGCGATCGCTATTGCCCGGCTGAACGCCGTCGCAAATGAGAAAACTGATTGCGCGCGCATGGTCGGCGATCGCTCGAAATGAGATATCGGATTTGGCATTCGCGCCGTAGCGTAAATTTGGACCATTTCTCGCGAGGACCTTAACTTGATCTTCGATTCCGGTGATGATCGTCCGGAACAGATCAATATCGTAGTTGCCGAGCAGCTTGCCGGTCTCGAGGCTCTGCAGCACCGCCGCGACCCGCTCCAGCCCGGTTCCCGTATCGACGTGTTTCTTCGGCAGCGGCGTGAGCTTGCCCGCGGCGTCGCGGTTGTACTGGATAAAAACCAGATTACCCAGTTCGATATAGCGCGCGCATCCGTCCACGTTCACGCCGCATCGGTTCGCCGGATGCGGACATTGCTTCGACGCCTCTACGCCGCGATCGATATGGATTTCCGAGCAGGGTCCGCACGGCCCCGTCTCGCCCATCTCCCAGAAGTTGTCCTTCTCGCCGAAGCGCAGAATCCGGCCGGGTAGCAAATCCGGAATCGCCTTCCAGGCCGCCTCGGCTTCGTCGTCGTCCTTGTAGATTGTCGCGTACAGCCGCGCGGCGGGAATCTCCCAGACCTTCGTCACCAGCTCCCAGTGCCACGCGATCGCCTCGCGCTTGTAGTAGTCGCCGAACGACCAGTTCCCGAGCATCTCGAAGAAGGTGTGGTGATAGCTGTCGCGGCCGACCGCGTCGAGGTCGTTATGCTTGCCGGAGATGCGCAGGCACTTCTGGCAATCGGCGACGCGCGGCGCGGGCGGCGTACGCAGGCCGAGGAAGTAATCTTTGAACGGAACCATCCCGGCGTTGACGAACAACAGCGTCGGGTCGCCCTTGGGAATCAGCGGCGCCGACGGGACGATTTCGTGTTTCTTCTCCTTGAAGAAATCAAGAAACGACTCGCGAATTTTATCGGTAGTCCAACGCATACCGGCTTTATTCTAGCGCATGCTGGCTGAGGCGCGCACTATCGCGGCGGGCCGCGCGCGGACGCGCCCGGCTCGAAAGCCGCGCCCGATCGCAGCGAACGGCGCGGACCGTTTCAAGCGATCCGCGCCGCGTTTGGGTTCAGGGCAGAACCGTCAGCTCGACGGTGGTGTCGGCGGTCGCGACCGCGACCGATCCGTAAAGCGGTCAATGGCGCTTGTAGGTCTCGACGAACTCGCGCGCCTGCGCCTCGCTGACGCCGGCGATCGTGAAATGCAGGCGCGCGTTTTCGAACACCGCCGGCCCTTCGCGCTTGGCCTGCGTATCGATCAGCGCCTCCATCGCGACCTCGACCCGCTTGAGCGGCGCGTTGGCGGCGTGCGCCAGCCGCTCGACCATGTGCGTCGCGCATCCTGTGATGCCGGCGAGGAACAGTTCGCCCGCGCCGGGCGCCTCGCCCGGCCCGCCGTGATAGGCGCCGTCGTCGATCACGAGCTGGTTGTGCCGGGCATTCCAGATATGCCGTCCCGGAATTCCGGTGCTGACCGTTTTGACTTTCGGATTGATATATCGATCGGCCATTTCGATTCACCTCCGTGATCGTGATCGCGCCGTCGGAACGCGCGATGTTTCACGTGAAACGGGATGAAATTTTTCACCCGCGCCGTCGTTCCAATCACTCCGCGCAAGCCCCCGCCAGACTGCATACCGCGACGCTGCGCCGGCCCTCGCGCAGGTCGTTGCGATCGAAGCCGTTGGTCAGATACGCGAACGAAATTCCCGTCGCCGGATCGGCCCACGCCATCTGCCCGCCGAAGCCCGGATGGCCGAACGCGAGCGGGGAATTGGTGCGGCCGAACCCGCGCATGTTCGCGCGTCCGTCGTCGCCGGCGATCACGATGCCGAGCGCGCGGTTGGCGCGGATTTTCAGGATCGGATCGGTCAGCTCGCCGCTGCGGATCCGGCGCGCTTCGGCCAGCATCTCGGGCCGCCAGATCTGCTTGCCGTCGTAGGCGCGGCCGTCGTTGAGCAGCGCCTGATAGAAGAGCGCGAGATCGCCCGCCGACGTGGTCAGGCCGCCGGCGGGAAAGTCGGTCTCGCGCAGCACGGGATCGTTG
>JADBKU010000029.1 GCA_014896235.1 bacterium
CGCTCGCCGCGCGGCCCGAAGTCGTGCTCGTTTTCTGCGACGCGATTCCGATCGACGCGGCCGGCAATCCCGCGGCTGATTCGTTTGTCACGCCGGATTGCGCCCGGGCGCCGTCGATGGCCGACATGCTCGCGCGCTGGTGGCCGATTATCCCGAGCGCGGCCGTGATGCGCCGCGAGGCGTTTCTCGCCACGGGCGGCTTCGTCGAGGAATTCCGTTCCGCCGCGTACGAAGACCCGTTCCTTTTCATCATGATGCGCGAGCGGGGCGAGTTCGCCTACGTTCCCGAGCGGCTGGTGCGCTACCGATGGGAATCGCCGGGCGCACGCATCGAAAAATATCTTCCTTACCAGGAAGTTTTCATCCGCAGATTGCGCGAGCGCTACGGCGCGGCCGCGCGCGGCTTGATTCGCGGAACCCGCCGCGCCGCGGCCAGCGCATGGGGCTACGAGGGCCTGCTGGCGCTGCGTTCCGGGGATCGCCGCGCCGCGCGCGCTTATTTCCTGCGCGCGCTGCGGGCGCGGCCGGCCGATTTCAAAACCATCCTGCGGCTCGCGCGCACATTCATGCCCGCGGCGCTCGCGCGCGCGATGAGCGGCAGGACGGCGCGAAACGCAACGGCCCGGACGCCGAATAATTCAGCGTCCGGGCCGCGCGATCAGCCGTAAACCAGGCGCCGCCGGAAGGCGCTCAGCCGTTCATCTGTTTGCACAGCCGCCGCCAGGTCGCGTCGTCGAACGCGGCCTTGTACGGCACGTAAAAGTTCACGCGATCGAGCAGCCCGTCGAAGCGTTCCAGCACCTTCTCGCCGATATTCTCGTAGGTGCCGGTGACCGCGTAAACGTCGAGCATCTCGTCGGTGATCAGCTTCGGCATCCCGGCCCAGTCGCCCTTGGCGGCGAGTTCGTTGAGCTTCGGCGCCACGTCGCCCCAGCCGTGGGTTTCGAGCACCACCTGGTACGTGCGGGTCGAGGCGTAGAACGAAATCTGCTGGCGCACGCCGGCTTTGGCGCGCTCGATCTCCTCGGCGTTGCGGCCGACGATCACGAACGGCGTGGTGGTGATCGTGAAGTCCTTGCGCGAGCGGCCCGATTTCGCGAGCCCTTCCTGGATATGCGGCAAGAGATACTCGCGCAGATACTTAGCGGAGGTGAACGGATGGGCGTGCAGGCCGTCGCAGATTTCGCCCGCCATCCGCAGGATATGCGCGTTCACTCCGGCGACGTAAATCGGAATCTGATAGTTGTGCGGCTTCGGCGCGAAGAACGGCGTCATCAGCGAGAGGTTGTAGAATTTGCCGGCATAGGAAAGTTTCTTGCCGCCTTCCTGCCAGCACTTGAAAATCGCGCGGAGCGCCTGCACGTAATCGCGCAGCTTCGCTGCGGGCGGCTCCCATTTTACGCCGTAGCGCCGCTCGATATGGCCTTTGACCTGCGTGCCAAGCCCCAGGATGAAGCGGCCCTTCGACAGCGCGCTCAAGTCCCACGCCGCGTACGCCATCGCCATCGGGCTGCGCGGAAAAGCGATCGCGACCGCGGGGCCCAGCTTGACGCGCCGCGTATGCTCGGCGGCGATCGCCAGCGGCAGCAGGCCGTCATTGCCCGCCTCCATCGACCAGATCGCGTCGAAACCCTGGTCTTCGGCCTGGCGCGCGAGTTCCGCGACCTCGCTCAGGTCGCGCGTGGTGAGAGTCGTGTCGAGCTTCATCGTAAAGCGCTCCGTAAGGTTCGATTCGTCGAAAGACGCCGAATCCTAACAAAAGCCCGCGCGCGCGGGAAAGCTCGTTCGAAGAGGTAATGCCGGCCGCGCCGCCGCGCGACTAACCTGCGCTAAGCGGTCAAGCCTGAATTGTCCGCCAGCAGCGAGTCGGTGATAATTCCGTCCACGCCGATTTGCAGCAGCGCGCGCATCTCGGCGGCGTCGTTGACCGTGAAAACGTGAACTTCGAGGCCGGCGCGATGGGCCGCCGCGACGCTCTCCGGCGTCGCCAGCTTCCATCCGTGATATTCCGGCGGAATTTGCAAGGCGGCTCCGCGCGGCAGATAGGGCGCGGCGCCGGACGGCAGCGCGCGAAAGAATTCGCCGATTTCGGGACTCGGCAGATTCGTCGGAATGAAGGGCGCCGCGGCGCGGATCTCGTCGATCGGCTCCTGATGCTCGCTGGCGATCAACACCCGATCGGTCATTCCGGCGCGCTCGAGCTCGGCCAGCAACCGTATCGTCAAACTGGGCGAAGATTGTTTGATTTCAATTATAAAGCGCTGACGCTGGCATCGAGCGAATACTTCAGCCAGTTCGGGAATTTTCACTCCCGCGCCGCGGAACGGGAATCCGGCGCGACCGGGAACGACAAAGTTATAGCCGGCGTCGTAAGCGCGAAGTTCGTCGAAGGTAAGCTCGGCGATCCGGCCGGGCCGGCCCGCCACCCGTTCCAGATCGCTGTCATGCGCGACCGCGATCCTGCCGTCGCGCGTCATGTGCACGTCTAGCTCGATATAAGCGACGCCCAAATCCGCCGCCGCCGCGAACGCCGGCATCGTATTCTCCGGGAAGGCGGCGCTGGCCCCGCGATGCGCGATTATTCGCGGATGCGGACCGCCAAAGAATGCGCTTTTCATGGCAATCAAGCGCCCGGAATTGCTCGCGCCCGGAGCGGCCGCGGCCGTCAAACGGCGCCGATCCGCGACCTCATCGCGCCGATAATCGCGGCATAGTCCGGATGTCCAAAAATGCCCGATCCGGAGACAAAAACGTTGGCCCCAGCGTGAGCCGCCTGATCGATATTGTCGACCTTGATCCCACCGTCGATCTCGATATCCAAATCGAGGCCGCGGCGATCCAGATCGGCGCGAACAGTCCGCACTTTGTCGAGCGTTTCCGGTATAAATCCCTGTCCGCCAAAGCCCGGATGCACGCTCATCACGAGAATCATGTCGAATTCGCCCGCAGCTTGCAGCGCCCGATCGAGCGGCGTTTCGGGGTTAATCGCGACGGACGCCCGCACTCCCAACTCGCGCATCCGCGCGGCGATCGCGGGCAGGTCCGGACAAACTTCGGCATGCACGGAAATCGAATTGGCGCCGGCCTTGACGAACGCTTCCAGATAGCGTTCGGGACGTTCGATCATCAGATGTGCGTCAAGCGGCAAACGCGTGATTTTGCGCAGAGATTCCAACACCGGGATCCCGATAGACAAATTAGGCACAAAATGCCCATCCATAACGTCAAAATGGATGAGATCGGCGCCAGCGGCTTCGACGCGGCGAATTTCCTCGCCCAGACGCGCGAAGTCGGCCGAAAGAATAGAGGGTGCAATCTTGAAAGTCCGCGCCATCGATCAAGAGCTTAGCGCCGACGATCGAGCGCCGCAAAGCCGCAATTGATTTTGGCGCGATGGCCGTGCCGCCCAGAAGCGATCGGTAATTTTTACACGACCATCGAGGCGCGGCTCTATAATTGGTTCTTATAGGTCGTCAAAGATCGTCAATCCGACACGAAAGCGCTTGGCGCCTCGGTTGCTAAAGTGCAGCTCGATGGCGCAACTGACTGAAAACAAAGCGAAAGTTGCACGCCAGCACGGTCACTCGACAATCCGTGCGCGAATGGCCAATTCGTTCGCATCGATATCGCTCGCCGGATTGGCCATTTTGACGGCAATGGCCGTCAGCGGATGCGGCGGTTACTCGATGTCCAACCTTTTCGGTCAACCCTCCAATCCGTATCTCTATTCGGCACATCGGGTGCATCGCGGCGAATATTCCGGCGAACTGCCCCATACCGAGATAGTGCGCGCATCGTGGTACGGACAGGAATTCGCGAACCGCAAGACTGCCGACGGCGAGCGCTTTAATCCCAATGCGCTCACGGCGGCTTCGCGGACGCTGCCGCTAGGTTCGGTAGTCCGAGTAACCAACCTGAAGAACGGCAGATCGGTTTATGTCCGGATCAACGATCACGGACCGTACGTGCGCGGCCGAGGCCTCGATCTATCGCGACGGGCCGCTGAGGATATAGGGATGATGAACACGGGCGTTGCGCCCGTAAAGATCACGCCCGTGTCCGAGCCTTATCATTCGACGCATCACTATTATTTGCGCAAAAAAAGGCGCTATCGCTACGAACATCACTCGTACGCGAGTGATTACCAGTAATTCATGAGCGCGGCGCTCCATTGAATCCGCGGATCCGCGGGAATTCAGCCGATTCTTTTCAGTCGCACGGCGAAGAATCCGTCGAGGCCACCATGATCGGGCCGCGTGCGCATCATGCCGTCCGCATCGATAAGACCCGCGAACGGTCGCGCCGCCGGATTAGCCTCGGGATCAAACCATTCGCGGTCGATCACGAATTCCGGATGGTCCGCGACGAACCGGCGCACCAACAGTTCGCCCTCTTCGGGCGCAAAGCTGCATACCGAATAGACGATTACGCCGCCCGGCCGGAGCAGCGTCGCGGCGTTGCGCAACATCGCAGACTGTACCGTTGCAAAGCGCGCAAAATCCTTCGATTGCAATCGCCAGCGGATCTCCGGATGCTCCCGCAGAGTGCCGATTCCGCTGCACGGCGCATCAAGCAGCACAAAATCGAAGCGCGCCGCCGGCAATGGCAAGGCTGCGCCTGTATCAGCACGGATTGGAAAGACCCGGCGATGGCCGAGCCGCGCCGCGACATCGCGAACTTTTTTCAATCCGGCGAAATTCACATCGATGGCCAGGACCGTCCCGGACGGGCCTACAAGCTCCGCCAGATGGCTGCTTTTGCCGCCCGGCGCCGCCGCGCAATCCACGACGGTCGCGCCACAAGCGGGGGCGAGCATCCGCGAAACCAACTGCGACGCCTCGGCTTGGACCTGGCACAGCCCATCGCCTATCGCGGGCGAGTCGAACGGCGGCGCTGTCGCGAGCACGACCGTCTCCGGCAGACGGCCGCGCGCGCCAATCTCGAAGCCCTCGGCTTCAAGCCGGGCGATTAGTTCGTCGGGCGCGCCGCGCGACAGGTTCAGGCGCAGCGCGGTCGGCGCCGGCTCGTTGTTCGCCGCGATCAGGCTTTCAGCGCCTTCGACGCCGAACCATTCGATAAATTTTTCGACCATCCAGCGCGGATGCGATCCCGCCAGCGCGAGCCATCCGGCCGCGTCAGCGCCGCGCGCCGGCATCTCGAAACCTTGTCGCAGAGCGGTACGCAAAACGCCATTGACAAAGCCTGCCGCGCCGGCGCCGGCAACTTCGCGCGCCAAGGTCACGGCGGTATCGACGGCGGCATGACGCGGCACGCGGTCGAGGAAGCGGATCTGAAACAGCGCCGTACGCAGAATCGCCAGCACCGCCGGATCGAGCGAATCGATCGGGCGCGCGCTGACTCGCGACAACTCATGGTCCAGCCGCGACCGCATCGCGATCGCGCCCAGCACGATTCGCGTAAGCAAACGGCGGTCGGCGGGATTGGCGAAACCGGGCAAGCGATGGCCGAGCAGAACGTCGGCGAAGGCGCGATCGCGCTCGACCCGCGTCAGGATTTCCGCGGCGGCGCGCCGCAGTTCGAGACCGGCGGCGCCGTTCCGTGCGGACGCTCGGCGTTGCGGTGTTGCGGTCTGCCGACGGCGCACGACCACGCGTGGACGCGGTTCCGGCTTACGTGGCGGGCGTTCGCTCATTGACCAAGGCGGGCGCCGACTTCGACGCGGCGTCCGCGAAAGAAGTCAGCCGCCGCCATCCGGCGCCGGCCGGCGGCCTGCACCTCGATTAAGGCAAGCAGACCGGTTCCGCATTTCACGATCGGTTCTGGTTTCACGCGCACGATCGTACCCGGCGCCGCGGTCGCCACATCGGAGGAGCCGGCAAGCGCCGCATCATCGACGACGCGCGCGCGCCAGACCATCAGCTCGCCGCCGCCGAGCGTGGTGCGTGCGACGGGCCACGGATCGAACGCGCGCGTCATCCGTTCAATCCGCACCGCCTCGGCGGACCAATCGATTATCGAATCTTCTTTTTTGATTTGCGCGGTATAGGTCGCGGCTTCCTCGTCCTGCGGAATTTCGGCAATCGGACCGCGCCGCAAGATCGCGAGCGTCTCCAGCAGCGCGGAGGCTCCAAGCTCGGCGAGCTTATCCTTGAGCGAACCCTGAGTTTCGTCAGTGGCGAGCGGAATCGAGCGTTGCAGCAGGATCGGCCCGGCGTCCATCCGCTCGACCACCCGCATGATAGTCACGCCCGACTCGCGATCGCCCGCGAGAATCGCGCCTTCGATCGGCGCGGCGCCGCGATGGCGCGGCAGCAGCGAAGCGTGAACATTGATCGGCATGATGCGCGGCGCTTCCAGCACGCCGTTGGGCAGAATTCGGCCGTAGGCGGCGACCACCAGCAGGTCCGGCGCGTACGATTTCAACTCGGCGAGAAAATCGGGCGTGCGGATTTTGATTGGCTTGAGGATCGGCAGGCCATGGCGCGCGGCGGCCGCGCCGACTTCTGACGGCTCCATCCGCATCCCGCGATTCCGCGGCTGATCCGGCCGCGTGACCACAGCGACGACGATAAAGTCCTTCCCGGACGCCGCGACAAGGCGTTCGAGAATATGCGCGGCGAGCGCCGGCGTGCCCATGAACACGACCCGCATCGGCGAATTGCCGGAGCGCGATTCAGATGCGGGCGGCGGCGGGGGGCTTACCATCGGGTTTGCCCTCCTTGATCATCTTCAGGCGTTTGCGGCGGTATAGTTCGCGCTTGATCCGGCTGATGCGGTCGATAAACAGGCGGCCGTCGAGATGGTCGATTTCGTGCTGAAGCGCGACGGCGAGCAGATCGGTCGCCTCGATATCGATTTCCTTTTCGTCAGGCGTCCAGGCGCGCACCAGCACTTTCGCATGCCGCTCAACGTCGGCAGTGAAATCGACCACCGAGAGGCATCCTTCCTCCCAGGTGATCGATCCTTCGGCCTCGACGATAACTGGATTAATCAGTTTCAGGAGATGCTTGCCGATATTTTCGTGATCGGTGTCGAGCACGATAATCCGGCGGGAGTCGCCGACTTGCGGCGCGGCGAGGCCGACGCCCGGCGCCGCGTACATCGTCTGGGTCATGCTCTCGACGAAGGAATTGAGCGAGCCGTCGATATTTTCGACCGGACGAGCCGGCTGCTTGAGCACGTCGTCGGGATATTTGCGAATTCTAAGCAGAGCCATCGGTTATGAACGCCAACGATTGAATTTAGCAGAGCGCCCTGACGCCTAGAAGATGCGCCCTTTCAATTGCGCCTGCGGCTCGACAGCGGGCAAAAAAGGCGAGTGGAAAATCACGGCAAGTTCCGCGATCAATCCGCGGATTCTTCTTTTGGAGGCGCGATTTGATGTAATCGCCGGCTTGAATTTTATATTTTTCGTCAGACCGACTGAGAACCGGCGAATCACTACATTTTTACGATTGGCATTTCCCTTTGTAAAAGTCTCGACCGCGAGCTTCGGCCGCCAGGCGCGCTTCAGATGACAACCCTCGCGGATGGGCTGACCGCGAGCGAGTAGCGCCCCGCTTTCAGGCGCAGGCGCACGGGCGCGCCGAAGGCGCGCGAGAGCGTCGCCGACGTCAGCACGCGCGGTTTCGGACCCTGCGCCAGCACGCGTCCGCCGGCCAGCACCAGAACGTGCGAAAAGGCCGGCATGATCTCCTCGACATGATGGGTGACGAGCAGCAGCGTCGGCGCGCCGCGGCGGCGGGCGAGCCGTTCGAGAAATTGAACGAAATGTTCGCGCGCGACCGGATCAAGCCCCGCGCAGGGTTCGTCCAGGATCAGCAGTTCCGGCCGCGCCATCAACGCCCGCCCGATCAAGATGCGCTGGCGCTCGCCCTGCGATAAAAAACGCCAGGGACGGTCGCGCAGATGGACGGCCTCGATTTGGCGCAGGATGCGCATCGCCTCGGCGCGCTCGTCCGCGCCCGTGTCGCCCCACATCCCGAGCATCGCATGCCGCCCGCTGATCACGGCGGAGAGCGCCGTCTCATGACCTTCCATCAGGTTGAGGATGGCGGAGCTGGTGATGCCGACGCGCTTGCGCAGCTCGCGCCAATCGCTGCGCCCGTAGGTCTCGCCGAGCAGGACGATTTCGCCGGCGGTCGGCGGCATGTAACCGGTCAGCGTGCTCAGCATCGAGGTCTTGCCCGAGCCGTTGGCGCCAAGGATGACCCAGTGCTCGCCGCGCGCGACGCGCCAATCGATCGATTTGAGAATTGGAGCGTCGCGTTCGACGACCAATCCGTTGATTGCGACGACCGGCGGCTGGATGCGGCCGCGCGCCAATTTGGCGGGCGCTTCAGGATGCGCGAGGGATTTTTTCACGTCTTTCAGAACCGGTCAGTCGATGAATTTCCGCGCGCGGAGAAAGCTCTCCATCGCGCGGATGCACTCGGCGGGTTTTTCGATCTGCAGGAAATGCGTCGTGTCCGGCATGTACTCGTACTCGACCGGCGCTTCCGCGGAAATCGCCTTTCCGACCAGCGCGGGACCGTCGCCGAATTTCGGGTCGGCGCAAATCAACTTGACCGCGGCCGGAATGCGGCCGAGCGCGGTCCAAGCCGTGGTTTCGCGGTTGGTGCGAAACACATGCGCCTCGAACTCGCGCGGACAAGCGAGCGTCCAGCGCTTGGAGGCCTCGTCGTATCTGAGCGTCGCGCGGGCCATCAGTTCATGCGCGCCGGGAACCCAGTTGGGAAAGTACTTGCGGAATTGCCGGGCGAGATCTTCCGGATCGGCGAAGTTTTCGTTGCGGCGCGCGGCGCGCTCGGCGATGCCGTCTTCGCCGGCGACGTGGCGTTCGCGGAGCGGATGGCCGTCGCGCGGATAGAACGGCGGATCGAACAGCACCAGCGGATCGAAGCGCGGCCCGTACTGATGCGCATGCATCGTGGCGGTGACGGCGGAAAGGGAATGAAACACGCCCGCGATCGGCTTGTGGCCCAATTCCGCCTCAATCTTGCGATGAACGACCTCGAGGTCGCGGATGAAATTCGGCCAGTTGTGATTGGCGAAGCGATGGAGAGGGTTGCGGCCGTGATTGCGGAAATCGAACAGAATCAGTTCGTAGCGCGCGCAGAGCGGCTGCCAAAACGGCAGATAGCCATCGATCGCAAGGCCGTTGCCGTGGCTCAGCGCGAGGCGCGGTCCGGCGGGATTGCCGTGCTGACGGATACGGATGACGGCCCCGTCGTCCATCACGGCGTCAAGTTCATGAATCGGCGCCGGAATTTCCATCGCGATCGCTGCTCCTCGCCGCCGCGCACTGCGCGGCGATGTTCGCGATGGTAGCGAAATCGGCGCGCCAGGCAAAATTGCCGGCGGCGGACCTCGCCGGATGAAAGCGATTGCCGCTCGCGGGACGCGCGTTTAGGCTCATCGGATGGACAGCGACGACGCTATCGACAAAGTAATCGTTTCAACGATGAACGATTTGCCCGGCTACGAAGTCGCGCAGGTGTTGGGCGAGGTGTTCGGCCTCGTGGTGCGGGCGCGCAACGTTTTTTCAAATTTCGGCGCGAGCCTGCGCACCGTCTTCGGCGGCGAGGCGCGAGGCTATACGCAACTGCTGACTGACAGCCGCAATCAGGCGATCGAACGGCTGCGGCTGGCGGTGATGGAGCGCGGCGGCAACGCGGTGCTGGCGATGCGCTTCGATTGCAACGAAATCGCGGGGCTGATGAGCGAGATCGCGGCGTACGGCACCGCGGTGATCGTGCGCCGGAAATAGCGCGCCGTTCGATCCGGTCAGAGCATGTTGACGGGATCGATGTCGATGGCGAGCCGCACGCGATCGCGCGCGGCCTGCGGCGCGATTTGCGCGCGCATCGCGGCGAGCGCGCCGCGCAGGTCCTTCAGTTCGATCGCCTTCAGCATCACCTGAAAGCGGTAGCGGCCCTTGATGCGCTCGATCGGCGCGGGAGCCGGCCCCAGCACGCGCATCGCGTCGGGCTTCGCATTGCGGGCGAGGGCCGCGGCGGCGGCGGCCGCGAGCGCGCCGGCGCGCGCGGCGTCCATGCTTTCGACCCGCACCAGCGCCAGCCGCGCGAACGGCGGATACATCAGGTCGCGCCGCAGCTCCAGTTCGCGCCGGATGAAGCGCGCATAATCCTGATCGCGGGCGGCGCGGATGCTGTAGTGATGGGGCGCGTAGGTCTGGATCAGCACGCGGCCCGGCCGCTCGCCGCGTCCGGCGCGCCCGGCGACTTGCGTCAGCAACTGGAACGTGCGTTCGGCCGATCGGTAGTCGGGCAGATTGAGCGTGAGGTCGGCCATCACCACGCCGACCAGCGTAACGCCGGGAAAATCGAACCCTTTAGCGATCATCTGCGTGCCCACCAGAATATCCAGTTCGCCGCGCGCGAGACGGGCGAGAATCGCGCCGCGGGCGCCGCGCCGGCCGCTGGTGTCGCTGTCCATCCGTTCGATACGCGCTTCGGGGAGCAATTCCGCAAGCGCCTGCGCCAGCCGCTCGGTGCCAAAGCCCTGTCCCGCCAATCCGTAGCCGTCGCATTCCGGACAGCGATCCGGGGCGGCGGCGCTCGCGCCACAATAGTGGCATCGCAGCGAGCGGTCCCGCAGATGGAACGTCAGGCTGACCGAGCAGTCGCCGCAGGCGATGACGTTGCCGCAGAGATGGCATTGCAGAAAGTTGTGATAGCCGCGACGATTCAGAAAAATCACCGACTGGCCGCCGGCGGCGAGATTCGCGCGCATCGCTTCGACCAGCGGCGGCGAAAGCGGCACGGCGTCGGGCGGCGGCGGTTCCGTCTGCGGCTGGCCCGGGCGATCGCGATCGCCGGTGCGCGAATGCTCGCGCAAGTCGATGATTTCGACTTCGGCGAGCGCGCGGTCGCCGATTCGGCGCGGCATCCGCAACATCCGGTAGCGCCCGCGCCGCGCGTTGACGAAGGATTCGGCCGAGGGCGTCGCCGAACCAAGAATCACCGGGCAATCGCTGAAACGGCCAAGCGCCACGGCGAGATCGCGCGCGTGGTAGCGGATGCCCTCTTCGTTCTTGTAGGCGGGGTCGTGCTCTTCGTCGACGACGATCAGGCCAAGGTCGCGCATCGGCGCGAAAACCGCCGATCGCGGACCGATCATGACGCGGCAATCGCCGGCCAGCGCGGCCGACCACGAAGCCCATCGCTCGGCGATGTTCTGCGCGCTGTGGACCACGCCGACTTGCGCGCCGAAGCGGGCGCGGAAGGAGCGAACGATCTGGTCGGCCAGCGCGATTTCCGGAACCATCACGAGCGCGCGCCGGTTTTGCGCCAACGCTTCGGCGGCGAGGCGCAGATAGACTTCGGTCTTGCCGCTGGCGGTCACGCCCCAGAGCAAAAAGGCCTCGAAGCGGCGATCGCGAATCGCGGGCGCGACGGCGGCGATCGCGGCGGCTTGATCGGGCTCCGGCTCGTGTTGGAGCTGAGCTTCCGGCGCTTGGGATGGCGGGGCGGCCGGCGCAAGTTCTACCAGTCCGCGAGCGGAAAGCGCGCGCACGGCCTCGCGCGCCGCCGGCATCTCGGCGGCAAGCGCGGCGAAGTCGATTCCGTCAGCGCCGGCGCGATCGAGCCGCTCGAGAATCTCGCGCTGGCGCGGGCCGCGCACGGGACTCGCTGCGTCGCGCGCGGCGCGGCGCACAACAAGGCTGGTCGAACGCCGGTGGCGGCCGCGGGTCGCATCGCGAACGGCGACGAGTCCCTCTTCGACGAGACGCGCGAGCGCGCTCTCGACTTCGCGGCGATCGCCGAAACGCGCGAGCTGTCGCAAGGTGCGGGGCCGCGCGCCAAGCGCGTCGAGCAGCGACCTTTCCAAGGAACTCAGCGCGGCCAATTGCAGCGAGTTGGGCCGCGCGCCGAGCTGGTAGGCGCGGCCAGTTTCGACGCGCGCAGCCGCGGGCATCACGGCGCGATAGGCGTCGGCGACGGAAGCCAGATAATAAGCCGAAAGAAATTCGATGAGGCGGATATGGGCGCGATCGAAAAGCGGCTCCGCCTCCAGCAGCTCGATAATTTCGCGCGGCTCGGCGCCGCCGCTTTCGAGATCCGCGCCGATTTCGGTGACGAGGCCGGTCATCCGGCGCGAGCGCAGAGGAACCAGCACGCGATGGCCGCATGCGACGCGTCCGGCGAGCGCGGGCGGAATCGCATAGGTGAGCTGCTCGACCCCGCCCGCCGCGCCGACGATTACCACCCGCGCTCTCATCGCCATCGTCGAATGTATATCGGCGCGGCGCGGCGCGGCCATACGCCGCCGCGCTGTACGGCGGAATGCGGTTGCGCTACAAGCCGGTTAGGTCGACGAAGGAGATGCGCGCAATGAAGCTGGAAAACAAAATTGCGATCATCACGGGCGCCGGACGCGGGATGGGCCGCGCGATGGCGCTCCGGTTCGCGGCGGAAGGCGCGCAGGTGGTGGCGGCCGAGGTTGACCGCGACAGCGGCGAGGCGGTGATGGGCGAGATTGGCGGACGCGGCCTGCTGATGCATACGGACCTGTCGAAAGTCGAAGAAATAGACGAACTGGTGCGCCGGACCACCGCCGAATTCGGCCGCTTGGACATCCTCGTCAATAACGCCGGCGTCACCCGCAGCCTTGGCTTCTTCGACGTGACCGAGGCCGACTGGGATTGGATGCATGCGGTCAACGCGCGCGGCCTGTTTTTCTGCATGCAGCGGGCGGCGCGCGAGATGGCCAGGCAAAAATCCGGGAAGATTATCAATATCGCGTCGATCGCCGGCAAAGGCTATCGCGGCACCTCGAACATCGCGTACGCCGGCACGAAAGGCGCGGTAATCGCGATGACGCGCGTGGCGGCGGCGCAGCTCGCCCGCCACAATATCAACGTCAATGCGATCTGTCCCGGCGTCACCCGCACCCACATGTTCGACACGCTGATGAAGGAGATTGTGCAAAAGCGCGGCGTGAGCGAAGAGGAAGCGGTTCGGCGGCTCGACGCGACGATACCGCTGGGCCGATCGAATTCGCCTGACGATATCGCGAAAGTCGCGGCTTTCCTTGCGTCTTCCGACGCCGACAATATCACCGGCCAATCGATCAATGTTGACGGCGGATTGATGTGGGACTGAGTAGAGTATTGAGAATGAATCGTTTCTGAAAGGACTGTCATGGAAGCCCGGTATTTCGAGGATTGGAAAGTTGGCGATCGGATCGAAACGCTCTCGCGTACGGTCGGCGACGCGGAAATTTCGCAGTTCGTCGCGCTCGGCGGATTCTTTGAAGAGTTGTTCATCAGCGAGGAATACGTAAAACGCAAATCATTGTATCCGAAGCGGTTCGCTCCCGGCGCGCTGATTTTTTCATTCACGGAGGGGCTGATTATTCTGAGCGGATGCATCCACGGCGTCGGGCTGGCGCTGGTCGGTGTGGACAAGATGGCCTTTAAACGGCCGCTCTTCGCCGGCGACACGATGCGCGTCACGGTCGAAGTAACGGCGGCGCGTCCGACCAGCAAGGGCGACCGCGGCATCGTTACCTTCATCCATCGCGTGCTGAATCAAAACAATGAGGAAGTGATGGAATGCACGGTGTCGCGGATGCTCAAGGGCCGCAATTATAAGGATGCTTGAAGCCGCGACGCACGGCGCTTCATACGCGTGGCGACTTCGGCAGGAATCGCCGCGAGATCAGGCCGCGCTTCCGTTGATGCGGGAGGCCTGAAAATGCGGCTTCAGGCGACCGGCAATCCGATTCTTCCGCAAACCGGGATTCTCTGGTTGAATCAGTCCCCCGATGCGCCCGCGAAGGCTTCGGGGTAAGATGATCTGAATGTTGCGTTTTCTCACAGCAGGCGAATCGCACGGACCCGAACTGGTCGCCGTAATCGAAGGCGCGCCAGCCGGGTTTGAAATCGATCTGGCCGCCATCAACCAGGATCTTGCGCGCCGGCAGAAAGGTTATGGGCGCGGCGGCCGGATGGCGATCGAGCGGGACGAGGCGCGCGTCGTTTCAGGAATTCGATTCGGCCGCACGATGGGCAGCCCGGTCACGCTGATCGTCGAAAATCGCGATTTCAAAAATTGGGAAAAGCGGATGTCCGCGAATCCCGCCGATCGCGGCGAGGCCAAAGTCGTCACGCGCCCCAGGCCGGGTCACGCCGACCTCGCGGGCGTTCTGAAATACAACCTCGAAGATATCCGCGACGCGCTCGAATCGCGCGTCCGGCCCGGGAAACGACGATGCGCGTGGCGGCCGGGCTGTTCGCCCGCCAACTGATTTCGCCCTTCGGCGTGAAAGTGCTTGGCTATGTGGCCAGCATCGGATCGACCGAGGCGCGCGTGCCGCCGAATCTCGAACTCGACGAGCTTGCGCGGATCACCGAAACGTCGCAGGTGCGCGTCGCCGACGCCGAAGCGGAACGGGCGATCATCGCGGAAATCGACGCCTGCAAAAAGGAAGGCGACACGCTCGGCGGCGTGGTTGAAGTGATTGCCGTCGGGCTGCCGGTCGGTCTCGGCAGCCACGTCCAATGGGATCGCAAGCTCGACGGCCGCCTGGCGCAGGCGCTGCTCAGCCTGCAGGCGGTCAAAGGGGTCGAAATCGGAATCGGCTTTCAAGCCGCGCGCGTGCGCGGTTCGGAATTGCACGATGAAATCGGCTACGACGCATCCGCGCGCCGTTTCACCCGGCATTCCAACAACTCTGGCGGCACGGAAGGCGGGATGACGACGGGCGAGCCGCTGCGCGTGCGCGTCGCCTTCAAGCCGCTTTCGACCCTGATGCGCCCGCTGAAGTCGGTTGACCTCAAAACCAAGGCGGAGGCCGTGGGCGCTATCGAGCGTTCCGACGTTTGCGCGATTCCAGCCGCCGCCGTGATCGCGGAAACCGTGGTCGCATTCGAGTTGGCGCGCGCATTTTTGGAAAAATTCGGCGGTGATTCGCTGGCCGAAATCACGCGCAATTACCGGGGCTACCTCGATCAGGTCCGCGATTATTGAACGAAGCGCAGCGTCGATGGCGCCGAAGTTAATCCTGACCGGCTTCATGGCCACCGGCAAAAGCGTGGCCGCGAAAGCCTGCGCCGAAATTCTCGGCTGGCGCCTGATCGATTGCGACGCCGTGATCGTCGCGCGCGCCGGAATGCCGATCGCGGAGATTTTTCGCACGCGCGGCGAAGCCTGCTTCCGCAAACTCGAGCGCGACCTAATCGCCGAGCTGGCCGGCGAGCGCCTGCGCTGCCCGCAGTCCGGCCGGCCGCTGCCGGCGGTTATCGCGACTGGCGGCGGCGCGCTCGTCGATTCCCGCAATTTCGACGCCCTCAACCGTATCGGCGTGATCGTATGCCTCACCGCGCGGCCCGAGGTAATTGCCCGGCGCATCGGCGCGGCCGCAGCGTCGCGCCCGATGCTCACGCAAGGCGGCAAACCGCTCGACGAACGCATCGCCGAGCTGATTGAAGCGCGGCGCGAGGCCTACGCCCGCGCGCATCTTGCGCTTGACACCTCCGATCTTACGATCGAAGAGACGGCCGCCGCGATCATCGATGCGTTCGGCCGGCACGGACGCAAATCATGGGCGACTTCCGCGTAAATCTCGGCCCGAACTCCCATCCTGTGCACGTCGGCGCGGGCGCGCTCGCTCGCGTCGGCGAGCTGGCCCGCGCCGCCGGCCTGAAACCGGGCCGCGCCGCGATCGTCACCGACTCGGTCGTCGCTCCGATGTACGCCGGCCGCGTGGCGGCTTCGCTTCGCGCGGCGGGTTTCGAGCCGGAGACCGCGATCGTCGCCGCCGGCGAGGCCAGCAAATCGCTCGCCACGCTCTCCGACTTGTTCGACCGCTTCGCCGCCGCTGGACTCGATCGTTCGAGCGCCGTCTTCGCGCTCGGCGGCGGCGTGGTCGGCGATCTCGCGGGCTTCGCCGCCGCCGTCTGGATGCGCGGGGTCGCGGTCGTGCAAATTCCCACCACGATGCTGGCGCAGGTCGATTCGGCGCTGGGCGGCAAAACCGGAATCAATCATTCGTCGGCGAAAAACCTGATCGGCGCGTTCCATCAGCCGCGCCTCGTCGTCGCCGACGTCGCCGCGCTCGCGACCCTGCCCGATCGCGCCTTCCGCGAAGGACTCGCCGAAGTGATCAAGTATGGCGCGATCATGGACGCGCCGATGATCGCCGCGCTGGAGGCCGCGATGCCCGCGATACTGCGCCGCGATCCCGAGACGCTGGCGGGATTCGTCGAGCGATCGTTGCGGCACAAGGCGTTCGTCGTCGAAAACGACGAACGCGAAGGCGGACTGCGCAAGATCTTGAATTTCGGCCATACCGTCGGCCACGCGCTCGAAGCCTCGGCCGGCTACGGCAGCCTCCTGCATGGCGAAGCGGTCGCGATCGGGATGGGCGCGGCCGTGGCGCTTTCGCGCGCCTGCGCGAATCTATCCGCAACCGACGCCGAACGGTTGCTCGCGCTGATTCGATCCGCCGGACTCGAGACCCGGTTGCCCCCCGGATGGCGCGGCGAGGAGTTCGAGCGCGCGCTCAAGCTCGACAAAAAACGCGCCGGCGCGGGCGTCGAATTCGTACTAATCGATCGGCTCGGCCACGCCTTCACGAAACAACTCGGCTTCGACGAAATCATTTCCGCGCTCGGCTGACGGCGCGTCCTCAGCGCGAAAAAAAACGGGAAGGGCCGCATCGCCCCTCCCGTCCGAATCAACCCTGGCGCAGCGCTCAGGCTTCGAAGTAGCGCCGCGGATTCTCGATCATCATCGTGTCGATCTTGCGCTGGGCCACTCCCGCTTCTTTCAGCGCCGGCACAATATGCTTGAAAATGTGCGTCGGATTCCAGTTTTCGATCAGCTTGCGGGTCTTTTCGTCCATGTCCGGCAGTCCCTTGCCGAGCCAGCACGCGACCGAATCGTGCGAGAGCACGAGCTGCTTCTCAAAACCAATTCCGACCAGCCCGATTAGCGCGGCCAGCCGCAGGCGGTCCGGATGCAAAAAGTCGAGTCCGAAGCGATCGAAACCGAGGTAGCATCCGCGGTCGAGCATGTCCGTATGGTACCGCAGGTCGGACGCGCCGCAGCTGTGGCCGATCACGACGTGCGCGAAATCCACGCCTTCGGACGCGAAAATGTCGAGCTGCTCGCGGCCCATCGTGCCTTCATCCGTATGCGTCGTGATCGGCGCGCCAGTACGCTTCGACGCCCGCGCCGCCGCACGCAGGCATTTTTCTTCGTACTCGGTGATCCGGTCCTTGCCGGTCGCGCACTTGATAATGCCGGCCTTGATTCCGGTCTCGCCGATCCCCTTGGTCAGCTCGGTCACGTATACGTCTGCGATTTCTTCGATCGAACGCTGCTTGAAATACGGCGTATTGCCAAGGTCTTCCTTGTACAGGCCGGTCGCGCAAATCACGTTGATTCCGGTCTTTTCGGCGACTTCCGCCATGAACACAACGTCGCGCCCGATGTCGTTCGGACACGGATCGACGAACGTGCTGAGTCCGAGGTCCTTCAGCTCCTTGAGCCGTTCGGTCGCCTGCTTCAGCGCCGTCTTGCGGTCGAAGCGCGGCGCCGTGCAATCCAGCTCCCATCCGGCCCAGCCGATCAGCAGATGCTCATGCATCAGCGTGACGCCGAGCTTGTCCGTGTTTACCGTTCCCGTGACTGTATTGATCGTTTTCATCGCCGCTGCGCTCCCCGGCCCCGCGGCTTTGACGCCGCGTGCTTGACATACGCTAGCCGCGCGCCGACCGCGCCGTCAAACCACGCGCGCGGCGGAGCGATCGTCCAGCCACGTGAACAGCAAGATCATCGCGACTCCGACCGTGATCGCCGAATCCGCGATATTGAAGACCGGGTAGCTGAAGCTCGCGTGATGGAAATAGATGAAATCGGTGACCAGACCGCGCGACAGCCGATCGATCAGGTTGCCGATCGTGCCGCCCAGCACCAGGGCGAACGCCGCGGCGGTCCGTGCCGGCGTCGTCCGCCGCGCCATCAGGACGATCAGCACAACGATCGCCGCGAGCGAAATTCCGACGAAAAAGCCGTGCCGGAACCATTGCGGCATCGTCGCGAACAGGCTGAACGCGGCGCCGGGATTGCGCGTATAGGTCACGTCGAGCCAGCCCGGAATCAGAGGAATCGTCTGGTTCAACTCGAAATGGGCACGCACGTAAATCTTGCTGAGCTGATCGATCAGCACCACCGGCGCGGTCACGAACGCGAGCATCGGCCCGAGCCGGCTTAGGCTTTGCTGATCGCGTCCGGCGCCGGCGGCGGGCGCGATCCGCGCCATCGTTTCAGCCACCGACGACCGCCCGGCAGCGCTCATCGAGCTCGCCTTCGCCCTCGAAATATTTCCAGCATCGCGGACACTTCCGCCCCGCCGCCTTGCGTCCGATCACGCTGATCGGCGGAAGATCCGGCAGATGCGCAGCGACGCGGTGAAATGGATTTTCGGAGTTTTGTTCGATGCCGCCGTCATGCGCCGCGCCGTTCGACAGAACTTTCACGTCGGAAACGATGAACAAATCCTTGAGCTGATCGCGATAATTCTTGAGCATCGCGGCAAAGTCTGGATTTTGCAGGCCGACCACGATCTCCGCCTCCAGCGGCGCGCCGATTTCGCTCGCCTGCCGCATCGCTTCCAGCACCTTCAGCGCTTCGCCGCGAACGGCGAGCAGCCGCTCCCAGCGTGCTTCCAACTCGCCGTCAACGAACCGATCGTCAGGCGGCGCGAGCGTCAATAGATGCACGCTGTCGCCCGTTCGTCCGGGAATATGCGAATAGATCTCGTCCGCCGTGTATGGGATCAGCGGCGCGAGCATCCGCGCCAGCCCATCCACCATCAGATAAAGCGCATTTTGCGCCGAGCGCCGCTCGCGCGATTTCTCCGCGTCGCAGTAGAGCCGATCGCGCGTTACGTCGATATAGAGCGAACTCAGCTCGACCACCACGAAATTCAGCATCGCCCGGTACGCCGCTTGAAAGTCATACGCCTCGTATGCGTTTCTGACTTCGGCCTTGAGTTTCTCGAAGCGGCCCAGGATATAGCGGTCGAATTCGAGCATCGCCGGCGGCGCGAGCGCGTCGCGCGCAGGATCGAAATCGTAGAGGTTGCCGAGCATGTAACGGCAGGTGTTGCGAATCTTGCGATACGATTCGGAAACCGAACTGTAGATCGTCGGGCCGAGCGCCAGTTCGCTGGTATAATCGAGCGACGCATAGACCAGCCGCAGCACGTCGGCGCCGATCCGGTTGACGGCGTCGGCCGCGTCCTCGGAATTGCCGAGCGACTTCGACATCTTGCGCCCCTGCTCGTCGACCGTCAGCCCGTGGCTGATCACGCTGCGAAACGGGGCGCGGCCGCGCTCGGCGACCGCGCAGGTCAGCGACGATCCGAACCATCCGCGCGCCTGCTCGACCGCTTCGAGATATGCGTCGGCCGGCCACGACAACTCCGGCCGCTTGCCCAGTACGGCGGCCTGCGACGATCCCGAATCGAACCAGACGTCGAGCACGTCCTCTTCCTTCGTGAATTCGCCGCCGCCGCAATTCGCGCACTTGACCGATCCGGCGAAATCGCCGGCCGGGCGCACGAACCACGCGTCCGATCCCTCGCGCGCGAAGATCTCCTCCGCCGCGCGCATCACTTCATCGTACAACTCGACCCGCCCGCATCCCGCGCAGCGCAGCGCCGGAATCGGCACGCCCCAGGCGCGCTGGCGCGAAAGGCACCAGTCCGGCCGGGTCTCGGTCATGTTGCGAATTCGATCGCGCGACCACGCCGGAATCCATTTCACCGCGTCGATTTCGGCGATTACCCGCTCGCGCAGCCGATTGTGGTCGATTCGCAAAAACCATTGTTCGGCCGCGAGGAAAATCAGCGGATTCTTGCATCGCCAGCAATGCGGATAGCTATGCGTGTAGTCGTGCGCGTGGAGCAGCGCGCCGATCTCGCGCAGCTTCGCGACGATCGCGGGATTCGCCTTGAAGACGTTCTGACCCGCCCATTCGCCCGCCTCGGCGGTGAAGGTTCCCGTGCGATCCACGGGCGTGAACGGCTCCAGACCGTACTGATTTCCGGCCACGAAATCTTCGTAGCCGTGGCCGGGCGCTGTATGCACCAGGCCGGTGCCGGCCTCGGCCGTCACGTGATCGCCGTACATCAGCTTAACATCGCGGCCGGCGAACGGATGGCGGAAAATGTCGCGCCCGTCGCGCGCTCGCAGCGCGGCGCTGTCGAGCACGATCGTCTTTTCGACCGTCAGCCCGCATTCTTTCGCGACCGCGTCGGCCAGCCGCTCGGCGACGACATAGTATTTATCGCCGACCTTGAGCGCGACGTATTCGAACGTCGGATTCAGGCTGATGCCGAGATTGGCCGGCAGCGTCCATGGCGTGGTCGTCCAGATCACGGCGAACAATTTTCCCGCGCGCCGCGCCGCCTCCAGTTCGGCGCCATCCGCCGGATTCGCGGCAAGATCGGAAGCGTCGCCAGCGGCGTCGTTGAACGCGAAGGCGACGTAAATCGACGGCGACTTATGCTCGCGGTATTCGACCTCCGCCTCCGCCAGCGCGGTGCGATCGGAAAAGCACCAATGGACCGGGCGCAGGCCGCGATAGACGTATCCGGCCGCCGTGAGTTTGCGCAGCACGCCGATTTCGGCCGCGTCGTATTCCGGATCCATCGTGATATACGGCCGATACCAGTCGCCGACGCATCCGAGCCGCATGAAATCCGCGCGCTGAATGTCGATCCATTTTTCCGCCTCAGCGCGGCACAGGCGGCGCAATTCGAGCTTCGAAAGCGTGCGCGCCTTCTCGCCCAAATCGCGCGAGACTTTGAACTCGATCGGCATCCCGTGACAGTCCCATCCCGGCACGTACGGCGTCCGGAACCCCATCATCGAGCGCGACCGTACCACGAAATCCTTGAGCGCCTTGTTGAGCGCCGTGCCCATATGCACGCGGCCGTTCGCGTAGGGCGGTCCGTCATGCAGAATCCAGCTTTGGGCGTTCGCGCGCGCCTCCAGGATTCGCGCGTACAGATTCGTCTCGTTCCAGCGCTTGAGCAGTTCCGGCTCCCGTTTCGGCAGGTTCGCCTTCATCGGAAAGTCGGTCTTGGGCAATTTCAGCGTCGCTTTATAATCGGTCTCGGCCACAGGCGGATTCGGCGCGCGGCGGCGAACAGCCGGCGCGGCCGTCGAACTCCTTGGTTTGTGTGCAAATTCGCGTAATCGAACTCAGAATAGCCGATCGACTCGCGCCGGCGCGAGCCGCCCGGCGGCGCTCAAGCGAGCGCGCGGCCGGCCGTAATCGCCAGATGCACCGTAATCATCACAGCAACTAGCACCAACATAACCGCCAGCAAGCCCAGAATAACCGCTCCCAGCGCACGCCACGCCGAGAAGCCGTGCACTTCGCCGAGGCATTTGAGCGAGATTACGAACGCCCACAGCGTGACGATTCCTGCGGCCGTCCGGATATCCGATCTTGCGGCCAGACCGAGCGCCGCCACGACCATGCCTGTGATCATCAGGTAAATTTCCGGCGCCTGCGCCCACGCCAGCGCCGCCCGCACCTGAACCGCGTCCGCCGCCCCGCCCAGCATCGCCCCCGACCATCTGAACAACGCGCCCAGTAGATAGAGCGTTACGATATTCAAGCCGCCGCTGATTACCGCTCCGGTTGCGCTCGATAGATATCCGGTAAGATAGAAGGCGGCGATATTCATGTTCGCGAAGCCGAAAATCGGCGGGGCCGCCGCCGATGCCGCCGAAATCAGGGAGTTCGCCGAAGTCCATGGATGGATTCCGGACAGGTGTGGCGCAAGCGTCTTGGATGCGGGCGTCAGAGCGGCCAGTACGCCCGCCACAAACGCGATCCCGACCGCGAACTTGCGCGGATCCGCATCGATGATGCGCCGGATCGTCGCGCGCGGCCGAAGCAAAATCGACAGCCATGCTTCGATCCAGATGTTCCCGGCCGCGTCGGCGTCCAAGTTTGCTCCTGATATTTACGCAGCGCCCCGGCTAAGCGCTCAGCCGAGCGCGCGGCCGGCCGTAATCGCCAGATGCACCGTAATCATCACAGCAACTAGCACCAACATAACCGCCAGCAAGCCCAGAATAACCGCTCCCAGCGCACGCCACGCCGAGAAGCCGTGCACTTCGCCGAGGCATTTGAGCGAGATTACGAACGCCCACAGCGTGACGATTCCTTCGACCAGTCCAAACGCCGAGTGTTGCGCATAAACCCCCGCCGGCGCGCCGGCCAGACCGAGCGCCGCCACGATTATGCCCACGATCGTCAGGTAAATCTCGGGCACCTGCGACCACGCCAGCGCCGCCCGCACTTGAACTGCCTCCGCCGTTCCGCCCAGCATCGCCCCCGACCATCGGTAGAGCGCGCCGAACACAAACAGCATCGCGACGTTCACTCCGCCCATAAACAACGCCGCGAGCGCGAGTCCCAGCGGCCCGATGTGCGGCATCCGCATATGCATGTGCGGCATCGGCGCGTTCATCAGGCTGGCGCGGATATTCACCATCGTGAGCGCGCCCGCCACAAACGCGATACCGACCGCGAACTTGCGCGGATCCGCATCGATGATGCGCCGGATCGTCGCGCGCGGCCGCACCCAAATCGACAGCCACGCCTCGACCCAGATATCGCCTACCGCTTCGCCGTCCATAGCCTCCCCCACTCGCGCAAGCGTTCGCCGCCGGGCGGAATTTGAAAACCCGCCGGCGGTTCTCCTATAGTTCCCGCCAATCGTAACGATCTGTCCGCGATGCGGCGAGCGGCTATTCGCGACGCTTTCGCCGCATCGCCGCGCGGACGCGCCACGAAAGGATTATGCAATTGAACGACGCTGGAGCGCTGGCCGGGCTCAAGGTGCTCGATCTGACTACCGCCAGGGGCCATCTGTGCGGCAGGATTCTCGCCGACATGGGCGCCGACGTGATCAAAATCGAACCGCGCGGCGGCGACGACGGCCGCCGGCTCGGCCCGTTTCTCGACGACCGCCCGCATCCCGATCGCAGCCTGTTTTTCTGGTTCTACAATCTCAACAAGCGCTCGCTCACGCTCGATCTGAAAAATCCGCGCGGACGTGAAATTCTGCTCGCGCTGGCGCGCGGCGCCGACCTCGTAATCGAAAGCTTCACGCCCGGCGCGATCGCCGAACTTGGCGCCGGATGGAAGGAGCTGCACGCGGCGAATCCCGCCCTCATCCTGCTCTCGATCGCGCCGTTCGGTCAGACCGGACCCTATCGCGATTTCGCCGCCGACGACACGATCCTTACCGCGATGGCCGGCATGCTCTACGTTAATGGATCACCCGGACAAAAGCCGGTCAGGCCGCTTGGCCTGCAAGCGTATCATTCCGCGGCGTATTACGCCGCAATTTCCGCGATGTGCGCGCTATTCGCCCGCGATCGGATCGGACAAGGCCAATGGATCGATCTGAGCATGCAGGAGGCGACGATCAGCGCGGTCGAGCACGTCGCCGGCAGCTACTTCGCCGAGGGCCGCGTCGAGCCGCGCCGCGGCACGCTTCATTGGAGCCGCTACTTCAGGGTCGCGCGATGCCGCGACGGGTACGTGATGCATTGTTCGCTGGGCGATTGGACCTCTTTGGCGCAATGGGTCGCGGGCGACGGCAAGGCGCAGGACCTCGTCAATCCCGAATGGGAAGATGTGCTCTATCGCGCCGAGCACGCCGAGCATCTGTTCGACGTGCTCGACGAATGGGTCAAAGACTACGCGCGCGATGAATTGCTGGAGCGGGCGCAGATGCTGCGGCTGCCCTACGCCAGCGTGCGCCGGCCGGAGGCCTTGTTCGAGGACGAGCAGCTTGCCGCGCGCGGCTACTTCGTCGAAGTTGAGCATCCGGAACTTGGCCGCAAGATCCGTTATCCGGGAGCGCCATTTCTGTTCAACGGCACGCCCTGGCGCGTGCGGCGCCGTCCGCCGCTGCTCGGCGAGCACAGCGAGGAGATCCTGCGCGAAGAATTGGGCCTCGACGCGGCCGAAATCGCGACGCTCGCGGCGGAGGGGGTGATTTGACGATGGCGACCATGGCGCTCGAAGGATTACGCGTGCTCGATTTCACATGGGTCGTCGCCGGTCCGGTGGCGACCCGGATTCTGGCCGATCAGGGCGCCGAAGTGATCAAGCTGGAACGCAAACCCGGCCCGCCCGGCTCGCGCCAGATCGGCTTGCAGGGCGACCTGCATCGCAACAAGCGCTCGATCGCGGTCAATATGAGCCATCCGAAGGGCGTCGAAATCGCGCGCCGGCTCGCGCAAATCAGCGACCTGGTGATCGACAACTTCTCGGCCCGCGTGATGCGCATGTGGGGGATGGACTACGCGAGCCTGAGCCAGGTCAATCCGGGCATCGTATGTGTCAGCATGTCCGGCTTGGGACATACCGGGCCGCGCTCTAGCTACGTCAGCTACGGCCCGACACTGCAAGCCTTGGGTGGCTATACGATGCTGATGGCCGAAGAATCGGGCGAACCGGCCGGCTTCGGTTACTCTTATGCCGACATGTCCGGCGGATATACGGGCGCGCTCGCCTCGTTGATCGCGCTGTGGGCGCGCAAGCGGACCGGCAAGGGCCAATTCGTCGATCTTTCGCAATTCGAGGCGGTGATTAGCGTAATTGGTCCCGCGCTGCTCGATATTTCCGCAAACCATCGCGAACAGTCTCCGCCCGGATGGACGCCACAGGAGGGCCCGGCGGCGCCGCATGGAGCCTATCGATGCCGCCCGCGTGACGGCGACGACGATCGCTGGCTCGCGATCAGCGTGCGCACGCAGGCCGAATGGGATCGCTTCGTGGCGGCGATCGGCGACCCCGGGTGGGCCGCAGACGCGAAATTCCGCACGCTCTATCTGCGAATGCGCAATCGTTCCGAACTCGACGCGCATGTCGCCGCATGGGCGGCTCATCAATCCGCCGAAACCGCGATGCAACTTCTGCAGAACGCGGGCGTCGCTGCCGGACTCGTCGCGAATGGAGCCGACATCTGCGCCCGCGACCCGCATCTGAAGGCGCGCAATTTCTGGGGCACGGTAACTTTGCCCGATGGCCGCACCACCCACGTCACTGGAATCCCGATGAAGCTTTCGGCCACGCCGGGCGCAATCCGCACGGTATCGCCCGAGATCGGCTCGTCCAATGATTACGTGCTGGGTGAGCTGCTGGGCCTTGGCCGCGCCGAGCGCGACGGGCTGATCGCCGACGGCGCCGTCTGGCCGTGAGTTTTGTTACGCGCGGACTTGCGTTAAAGCGGCGGGAATTGTTCTATTGTCGATAAATTTTCGCTCGAACAGGCCGCTTGCGCGGCCCGAACGGTAGCGCCTTGCTTGCCAGCGTACTGTCCAGCGCAATTGCCGGAGTCGACGCCTTTCCGGTTGAAGTCGAAATCGATATCAGCGCCGGAATTCCGGGCTTCCGGATGGTCGGTCTGCCTGATGGTGCCGTGCGCGAGGCCTTCGACCGCATCAAATCAGCGATCACCAACTCCGGGTTCGAGTTCCCCAACCGCAAAATCACGATCAATCTCGCTCCGGCCGACGTCCGCAAGGAAGGCTCGGCGTTCGACCTGCCGATGGCGCTCGGGATTCTCGCGGCCAAGGAGGATATCCAGAAGCGCGACCGACTGAGCAGCTATCTCGTGCTCGGCGAACTCGCGCTCGACGGCCGGATCAAGGGAATCAAAGGCGCCCTTCCGAGCGCGATTCTCGCGCGGAACCGGAACCTCGCCGGCGTCGTATTGCCGCGCGAAAACGCCGCCGAGGCTTCCGTGATCGGCGAAGCGGTGCGCGTGCTCGGCGTCGATACCCTGCGGGAGGCGTTCGAGTTCTTCGAGGAAATGCTTGACATCCCCCCTACCCACGTCAATCTGAATGAACTGTTCGACGCGGCCAGCCGCTACGACGTCGATTTCAGCGAAGTCAAAGGGCAGGAGCAGGCCAAGCGCGCGCTCGAAGTCGCCGCCGCCGGCGGCCATAACGTCCTGATGATCGGCCCGCCCGGCTCGGGCAAAACGATGCTCGCCAAGCGCCTGCCTACGATCCTGCCGGCGATGAGCTTCGAAGAGGCGATCGAAACCACCAAGGTCCACAGCGTCGCCGGCCTGCTCGACGGCCGGGCGCTGATCGCAACGCGGCCCTTCCGCGCGCCGCATCATACGATTTCCGACGCCGGCTTGATCGGCGGCGGTCCAATCCCGCGTCCGGGCGAAGTCAGCATCAGCCATAACGGCGTTCTCTTTCTGGACGAACTGCCGGAATTCCGCAAAAACGTCCTCGAAGTCCTGCGCCAGCCTCTCGAAGATCGCCGCATCACGATCGCCCGCGTGATGGGCACGATGACGTTTCCGGCCAGCGTGATGATGGTCGCGGCGATGAATCCGTGTCCGTGCGGCTTCTACACCGACTCGCAGCACGACTGCGTCTGCTCGCCGATGGTTATCCAGCGCTATCGCTCGCGCATCTCAGGGCCGCTGCTCGACCGGCTGGACATCCATATCGAGGTGCCGGCGGTGAAGTACAAGGAACTGACCGACCGCAGCCCCGGCGAACCCTCGGCCGCGATTCGCGACCGGGTGAATCAGGCTCGCAACCTGCAACTGGAACGGTTTCGCGGCACGCCCTATTTCTGCAACGCGCAGATGGGCGCGCGCGAATTGCGCGAGCATTGCGCGATCGACGCCTCAGGCGAACGCCTGCTTGAACTGGCGATAAACCGGCTGGGCCTGAGCGCGCGCGCCTACACGCGCACGCTCAAAGTCGCCCGCACGATCGCGGATCTCGACGGCGGCGGCCCGATTCAGGCGTTCCATCTGAGCGAGGCGATCCAGTACCGCTCCCTCGACAGGATGGCGATATAATTTGAATATCCTGCACATTCGTGCACTTTCGAGCGGACGATCAGCGCGAATAAATTATCTTGGTTGACGGTCGTCTTTCGTAAGCGTATAATGGAAACACGTCGGGATTGGGTGTCGCCTATTTTGGGCCCCGCCGAAATCCCCACGAAACTTCCCCGCGGCGATGCCGCAACGGAGGCCTTATGAAGTCCGTTAGTTCGTCTCTACCCGTATTTCGGTTCCGCGCAATCAGGGCATTTAAAGCGCTCGACAACGGCACCCAACGAAAATGGGTTGTGGTAGCAGCAGCTCGCGATTTGCCTATCAATCTTCCGCTCGACGCAAACGCGCGGGTCCCCAATGTATTGAAGAATGCTACCTGCGCTGAAATGCGACAGACGCTGATGAAATCGCCCGAAATGTTCCAAGTATTTAACGGCGGCATCGTATGCACCGCAAGCTCTGTTGAATTGAAGCAAGATGGGAACGACCATATCGTCGAAGTGGCGTTCGATAATGAAGCCGAACAGGGTATCGTTAATGGCGGTCATACGTATGCGACGCTTCTCCATACGCTTCACGACAACACGACTTATTCAGATGGAAAAGACCTCCGCGTTGTCTTGACTCAAGATGCACGTCGCGGTTCGGCCGAGCTCGCCGACCTAGTGATAGATGAAGAGTCACTCGCCGAGGCGGTATCTCGTGCAAGGGAGAAAGCCCAAGTCCAAATTGAATTCGTCGCGCCCGTAGGCGATGCTGAGCTCTTAGCTCAGATAGCACGTGCCCGAAATCTTTCACAGAGCGTCGAAGCAACTGCTTTGGCTAATTTGGCTGGGAGATTCGATCTGATGAAGGACGTTCTCAGGAACGCTCCTGCGCCATTTGGACCGGGCCTCGTGGATCGTATAGTCTGGAAGACAAATCAGGAAGTTCCGGAAGATTCTCAGGCAATTCCCGTTAAACTTCTCATTCAGATATTGGCCCTTTCGAATACTAAGATATACCCGCCAGCAACGAGAGTCGCGAACGAGGTATACAGCAGAGCCGGCGTCGTCGTTCGCGAATTCGGCGAGTCCGAAGGAGAAGACCTTCGATTTTACGACGCATTGACTCGGTTGCTACCGGACCTAATTCGTTTGTATGATCATATTTATTCATCGCTTCCGGAAATCGACCAGAACTTTCCTTGGGCGGACGGTAAACTCGATTCGGAACGAAAGAAGCGGCGCGTTACCCCAACAACGCCTATCTTAGCGCGACCCTGTCTATCTCGCGTTGTTAACGCGTTTATTTGGCCGATATTCTCGGCATTCCGCGTGTTAATTTGTGAAAACAGCGACGGATCACTTGGTTTTCGCACAGATCCTATTGACCTCTTCGAGGACATAAAGACTGAAATGGCGATGACCGTACAATCATTCCATCGCAATCAAGCCCATGGCATCGTGCATCAGGTCGGAAAGGACAAAGAGGTCTGGGTCCGGTTGCAGGCGCAGATCGAAAGCGAGATGAAGGTTAGGGAGCGTCTTGCCACAGCAAGGTAATCCGATATGCTTCGCGGGCCGCCGCCTCCGGCGGCCCGTGATTTCTCTAAGAAACTGCGCGCATCATTTTAGATAGACAGAAGGATCATGACAAGGCCATTCATCCAACCATCAAGCGGACAAACGCAACTGCGTTGACATCGATGGCGGGCGGGTTTACGATTCGGAGCTTGGAGTGAAGCCTGCGCCGACTGCCGAGGCATCAGAATAACCCGGACCAATCGGTCGTTTCTTCTTACATCCAGTTCCGATCATGTTCGACACGCTTAGCGACCGCCTCGAAGGCGTCTTTAAGAAGTTAAAAGGCCAAGGTCGCATCACCGAGCGCAATATCGACGAAGCGCTCCGTGAAGTCCGCCTCGCCCTGCTCGAGGCCGACGTCAATATCAAAGTCGTCCGCGATTTTGTCGATCACGTAAAAAAGAAGGCGCTCGGGCAGGAGGTCCTGCGCTCACTCACCCCCGAGCAGCATCTGATCAAGTTCGTCGCCGCCGAACTGTGCGAAGTGATGGGCGGCAGCGCCCGCGAACTCGACCTCAAGGTCAAGCCGCCGGTCAAAATCATGGTGGTCGGCCTGCAGGGTTCGGGCAAAACCACCTCGCTGGCCAAGCTCGCGCGTTTTCTCAAGACCGAACGCAAGCGCCATCCGTTGATGGTCTCGACCGACGTGCGGCGGCCGGCCGCGATGGAACAGTTGCGGATTCTGGGCGCGCAAATCGGCGTGCCGGTCGCGGAGAGCCGCGAAACCGAGGATCCGGTCGAGATCGTCAGCCGGGCGCTGATGCGGGCCGAAGTCGGCGGCCACGACGTGCTGCTGATCGACACCGCCGGCCGGCTGCAGATCGACGACGATCTGATGGAGGAGCTGGACCGGCTCAAAGTCGCCGCCAATCCCCATCATACGATTCTCGTGGCCGACGCGATGACCGGGCAGGACGCCGTCAATGTCGCGCAGGGCTTTCATGACCGGCTCAAGATTTCGGGCCTGATCCTGACCAAGCTCGACAGCGACGCGCGCGGCGGCGCGGCGCTGTCGGTGCGCGCGATCACCGGCGCGCCGATCCTGTTCGCCGGCCTCGGCGAAAAGCTCGACGCCTTCGAGGTCTTCCATCCCGATCGCCTCGCCTCGCGGATTCTGGGCATGGGCGACATGCTCAGCCTGATCGAAAAGACCCAGCGCAATTACGATCAGAACAAGGCCCGGGAACTCGAGCGCAAGCTCAAGAAGAATGAATTTTCGATCGAGGATTTCGCCGAACAACTGCGCACAATCCGCAAGATGGGATCGATCGGCGATCTGCTCGGGATGATTCCGGGGCTGAAAAAAATCGCCGGCCAGGCCGACTCCGAAGAGGCGCAGACCGAACTCAAGCGGGTGCAGGCGATAATCGACTCGATGACCCGGCAGGAACGGCAGAACCATCTGATTTTGAACGGCAAGCGGCGCGCGCGAATCGCGAGCGGCAGCGGCACCTCCGTGCAGGAGGTCAACCGCTTCGTCAAGCAGTTCGAGCAGACCCGCAAGATGATGAAGAAAATCACCCGGATGGGCGTGGGCCGCCCCCTGATGCGCGGCATGGGCTTCGGGCGCTAGAATAGGCGAGGGAGAAAGAACCGCAGGTATGGCACTGGTAATCCGTTTGCGCCGCCATGGCGCGCGCAAGAAACCGTTTTTTCGTATCGTAGTGGCCGATTCGAGATCGCCGCGCGATGGACGTTTCGTCGCCCAGATCGGCACCTACGATCCGGCGTTCAATCCGCCCAAGGTCACGCTCAAAGCCGACGAGGCGGACCGATGGCTTAAATCGGGCGCCCAGCCCAGCGACACCGTGAGGAAGCTGCTCAAGCAAGCGACAAGCGCCGCTCAATCAGCCTGACGCCTTCCAGGGAGCCTGCCATGAAGGAGCTAGTCCAGTTCCTGGCGCAGCAGTTGGTCAATAATCCTGACGCGGTCGAAGTCAAGGAGACCCAGGGCGACACCGCCTCGGTGCTCGAACTGCGGGTGGCGAAGGAAGACCTCGGCCGCGTTATCGGCAAGCAGGGACGGACGGCCAAGTCGATCCGCACGATCCTGAATGCGGTCGCCTCGCGCACCAACCGCAAGGTCGTGCTGGAGATTATCGAAGACAAATAGGCCGGGATGGACGCGGCCGGCAGGTTTCCGACGCTGAACGAATCGAATCCAGCCGCGCCGGGCGGCCTGGTGCGGATCGGCTATATCGCCGGCGCCCACGGCCTCAAGGGCGCGCTGCGGCTCAAGCCGGACGATGCGGATTCATCGACTCTGGAAGCGGTGCGGCGCCTTTTCTTGTCCCGCGCCGGCGCGCCGCCGCGGGAGTATCGGTTGAATGCGGTCGCGCGGCTCAATCGGACGACGTTCAGAATCGCGCTCGAAGGAATCGCGACGCCGGAGGCGGCCGACGCGCTGCGCGGCGCGATCGTATCGGTCGCCGCGGCCGAGATGCCGGCGCTGGCGGAGGGCGAGTTCTATTATTTTCAAGCGATCGGCTGCGTGGTAACGACTGAAGCGGGCGCAAGAATCGGCGTGGTGGAGGAAGTTTTCAGCAACGGCGCCAACGACGTTTTGGTCGTGCGCGAGGGCGGGCGCGAAATCCTGATTCCGGCGATCGCCGACGTAATCAATTCGCTCGATTTTGACCGGCGCCGGATCGTTATCGAAGCGCTGCCCGGCCTGCTCGAATAGAATGCCCGGCCGCAAGGATGCGGCGCGGAATTGTGCGGCGATGGAATTCCACGTAATCACCCTGTTCCCCGAGATGTTCGCGGCGCTCGACGCCGGCCTGATCGGCCGCGCCCGCAGCGAGGGCCTGATCGCGATAACCGCACACAACCTGCGCGAATATGGCCTCGGCGCCTACCGTCAGGTGGACGACGCGCCCTACGGCGGCGGCAGCGGGATGGTGATGCGGCCGGAGCCGATCGCGGCGGCGATCGACGCGGTCGAAGGCGAATCGCCCGGCCTGGTGAAGATTTTGATGACGCCGCAGGGCGAACCGTTCAGCCAGCGGATCGCGCGCGAGTTCGCGACCGCGGCGCGCGGCCTGATGCTGATCGCGGGGCGCTACGAGGGCTTCGACGAACGCGTGCGCGCGCTGGTCGATCGGGAGATTTCAATCGGCGATTACGTGCTGACCGGCGGCGAATTGCCCGCGATGGTCGTGATCGAGGCGGTCGCGCGGCTGCTGCCCGGCGTACTGGGCAATCCCGCCTCGCTGGAAGAGGAATCGTTCGCGGACGGCGAACTGCTCGAATATCCGCATTACACACGGCCCGAGGAATTCCGCGGGATGCGCGTGCCGGAAGTGCTGCTGAGCGGCGACCACGGCAAGATCCGCGAATGGCGGCGCAACGAAGCGCGGCGGCGCACCGGACGGCGGCGGCCCGATTTGAGCGGCGCGACGCGCAAGGGCTGAGATGGCGGATCTGCATATCGCGCTCGCGCACTATCCGGTGATCGATCGCACCGGCAAAATCGTCACCTCCGCGATCACCAGCCTCGATCTGCACGATCTCGCGCGGGCGGCGCGGACATATGGAGCGAAGGCTTTTTTCATAATCCATCCGACGCCAGATCAGCGCGCATTCGCGGCCCGCGTGCTCGAACATTGGCGGATCGGCTACGGCCGCCAATTCGATTCGCGCCGGCGCGAGGCGCTCGACCTGATTCAAATCGTGCCAGCGTTCGACGACGCGCTTGCCGCGATCGATGCGATGAGCGGGAGGCGTCCGCTGGTCGCGTTCACGTCGGCGCGGGCCAAAGGGGGGCTGGCCTGGAGCGAGGCGCGCGCGCTGCTCGAACGGGCGGAAGGGCCGCCCCTGATGGTGCTGTTCGGAACGGGATTCGGGATGGCGCCGGCGCTGGCCGAGCGCGCCGATTTCACCCTGCCGCCAATCCTCGGGGCGGGCGATTACAATCATTTGTCGGTGCGCGCGGCGGCCGGAATAATTCTCGATCGATTGTGCGGACGCTAGGCGCTGGCGCATGGCCGATCGGCCTGAGCGATGCAATAATGCGGCGCGGCTGTTTTGAAGCTTGAACCGGGTGGCCAAGCCCGGCGCGAAAACGATGAAAATAATCACCGACCTGATGATCTTCTTCGGCGCGGTTATGCTCGTGACCGGCACGGACCTCGTGATTGAAACCGCGGGGCAGGACCTGGCGAGCGTCGGCGGATTGCTCGGCACGCTGCTGTCGATCGTCGGCGTCTCGCTGCTGACGGCGGGATTGCTGAGCCATCGCAACCGCGCCGTCGGCGACAAGGACGAAGCCTGATGGAACGCGGCGGCGCGAATCGCCGGCCCTGCGCAATCACGCGATGACGGTGGAAGAAACGGCGGCGCGCGGCGGGATCCGGCGCGAGCGCCGATGGCTGCTCGGATGGGCTATCACGCTCGGCCCGGCGCTCTGGGTCGCCGCCCGCGCGGCGAATCGCGAAATCGCGCTGGCGGGCGTGACGCTGGTCTGGACGATCGGAATCGCGCTGGCGATCGCACGGCTGATGTTCGCGCGCTGTCCGCGTTGCGGCCGGTTGTTCCATTCGGCGAACGGCGCGCCGAGCGTCGCGAAGATCTTTGCGCCGCGCTGCGGGCAGTGCGGGATGCGTCTCAAGCCGGAACGGATTATTTACCCCAGCCTGGAATAAATCGCGTCAGGCCGTTGTTACATCGCGGTGAATTAGCTAAATTATTTGGCTCATCTTCGGGGGTGGGACTCCCATGAACAGCGTAATCCAGAAAATCGAAGAGCGCGCCTTGCGCACCGACCTCCCCGAGTTTCGCGTTGGCGATACGGTGCGGTTGCAGGTTAAGGTGGTCGAAGGCGAAAAAGAACGGATCCAGCCCTTCGAGGGCGTGGTTATCAAGATGAACCGCGGCGGCAGCCGCGCGACCTTCACCGTGCGGAAAATTTCCTACGGAATCGGGGTCGAACGAATTTTTCCCTTCCACTCGCCGCGAATCGAAAAAATCCAGGTGCTGACCCGCGGCAAAGTGCGCCGGGCGAAGCTTTATTATCTGCGCGGACTCTCGGGTAAAGCGGCGCGAATTCAGAGCGCGAGCTGACCTCCGGTCGGCCGCCGCGGACCGGGCGAACAATCAGGATTCGGATTTTTCGGGCGCCGGACCGGCGTTCGCGAGATGGCCGACAACGAGATCGGCCTCGATGCGGGCGCCTTCGTTGACGGTCAGACGTTCGGCCTCGACGCGCCCCTTGACCCGCGCCGACGGGCCGATTATCACCGCGCTGGCTCCCAGCACTTCGCCGTGAAATTCGCCGAGGATCAGAATGCGCGGCGTGCGCACGCGCGCGTCAACCGCGCCCGTTTCGGAGATCACCACAAGGTCGTTTGAGCTGATTTCGCCGCGAAACTGGCCGTCGATGCGGGCCGGGCCGGTAAACGCGAGCTTTCCCGAAATATTGATATTGTGGCCGACCGCCACGCGCATCCGGTCGTCAATCCATCCATGGCTGGATACTTGCGCCGCCGCAACATGGACGCGGTTCGTCTCGGCGTTGGCCACCGCCGCAGACGGCGTCGCCGCCGGATCGTTGGTGCGGTTCGTCAATCGCATCGGCAGGCCCCGAACGGTTCAAAGCGCGGGAAAGACATGACACGCCACGGCGTGCCCGTTTTTTCCGGCGACGAGCGCGGGCGTGACGGTCTTGCAGATATCTTTCGCATAGGGGCATCGCGGATGGAAGCCGCATCCGGGCGGCGGATCGAGCGGACTCGGAACTTCGCCGGGCAGCTTGATGCGTTCGGGTCGGGCTGCGGCGTCGATTGCGGGAATCGCGGAAAGCAGCGCGCGCGTGTAAGGATGGCGCGGCGCGGCGTAAATCTCCTCGCGCTCGGCCAGCTCCACGATTTTCCCCAGGTACATGATCGCGACACGGCGGCTGATGTGCTCGACCACGCGCAAATCGTGCGCGATAAACAGGTAGGTCAGCCGCAGCTCGTCCTGCAAATCCTGAAGCAGATTGATGATCTGCGCCTGAATCGACACGTCGAGCGCGGAGACCGGCTCGTCGAGCACCAGAAAGCGCGGCTCGACCGCAAGCGCGCGCGCGATGCCGATACGCTGGCGCTGGCCGCCGGAAAATTCGTGCGGAAGGCGATCGAGCGCGTCGGGACCGAGGCCGACCCGCTCGAGCATCTTCACCACGCGATCTTCCTTTTCCTTGCCGCGGGCAAGGCGATGAATTTCGATGCCCTCGGCGACGATCGCCCGCACCCGCATCCGCGGATTCAATGACGAGTACGGATCCTGAAAAACGATTTGCATCTGCCGCCGCATCTGGCGCATCTCGGCGCGGCTGAGCGCCGCCAGATCGCGCCCCTCGAAGAAAACCTGTCCGGCGGTCGGCTCGATCAGCCGCAGGATCAGCCGCCCGAGCGTCGATTTGCCGGAGCCGGATTCGCCGACCAGTCCAACCGTTTCGCCGGGCGCGATTTCGAGATCGATTCCGTCGACCGCCTTGACCGAGAGGCGCGAACCGCCGAACAATCCCGCCTGACCGGCGGGAAATTCCTTGCGCACGCCAGCGCATCGCACCAGCGCCGCCTCCATGCCAGGATCAGACGCGGATGCAGGCGACATGATGGGCCGGGGCCTTTTCTTCGAGCGGCGGTTCGATCCGCGCGCAATCGCCGATCGCGATTGGGCATCGCGGATGAAACCGGCATCCCGAGGGCGGATTCAGCGCGCCGGGAATGTAACCGGGAATCGCCTGCAGGCGGCGCCGGCGTTCGCCGTTGATGCCGGGAATCGACGCGAGCAGGCCGCGCGTGTAAGGACTCAACGGATTGCGGAACAGTTCCGGCGCCGGCGCGCGCTCCATCACGCGCGCGGCGTAAAGAATCGCGACGTCGTCGGCATATTGCGCGACGATTCCGAGGTCGTGCGTGACCAGAATCACGGCGAGACCGAGCCGCTCCTGCAATTCGCGGATTAGATCGAGAATCTGCGCCTGAATCGTCACGTCGAGCGCGGTGGTCGGCTCGTCGGCGATCAGCAGGCGCGGATTGCACGCGAGCGCCATCGCGATCATCACCCGCTGCCGCATCCCGCCCGACAACTGATGCGGATAGTCGCGCAGGCGCCGCTCGGGATCGGCGATGCCCACCATCCTGAGCGCCTCGATTGCGCGCTCGCGCACGGCGGGCCGCGGCAGCCGCTGATGGAGCCGGATCGCTTCGCTGATCTGGCTGCCGATCGTGAAGACCGGATTGAGCGAGGTCATCGGCTCCTGGAAGATCATCGCGATGCTTGCGCCGCGAATCGCGCGCATCTTCGCTTCAGGCAAAGCGACTAGGTCGATTCCGTCGAAATTGATCGAGCCGCCGACGATTCGAGCATTGTCAGGCAGCAGGCGCATCACGGAGAGCGCGCTTACGGTTTTGCCCGAGCCGGATTCACCGACGATGCCGGTCATCCGGCCGGGCGCGACCGAAAAGCTCACGCCATCCACGGCGCGAACCTCGCCGCGCGGCGTGAAGAATGAAGTGCGCAGGTCTTTTACTTCAAGCAGCGGCTGCACGCGAAGATCAAGGTATCATCGCGGCGCGCCCGCCCAAAGCGCCGTTCAGGCGCGCGCCAACTCGGCGAGCGCGCGGGCCGTCTCCACCGGATGCGTGAACATCAGCTCATGCCCCGCCTTGATTGATCGGGTGGCAGGATTTCGCAGCTTGCCCGCAAAGACGCGCCATTTGGCGGGATCGTCGAACACCATATCGTTCTCGCAGAAAAGGTAACCGGTCGGGATACGCGAGCGGTGGAAATCCTTGAGCGGAGCCTTTTCGTTGGCGGGCGCGGACGGTTCGGGCACGAGCGCCGAGAGCACGAAATCCTGCAAGCCCGCCGCCCCGTCCTGGATAAATGCGGCGCGGAAGCGTTCGGCCGACAGCGTGAACGCCGGCGCGCCCTCGGCTAGGCCGTGAATATGCGCCTGCGCGCTCGCCGGCATCAGCGGGCCCATGTCCTCGAAGGCGCTGGAATCTTCGGAGATCACCAGAGCGGTCGCGAACACGACGCGCTTGATCCGCTCCGGAATCCGCTCGGCGACGCCCGCGATCGTCATCCCGCCGAGGCTGTGGCCGGAGAGCACGACGTTGCGCAGATTGCGTTCCTCGATAAAGCGCACGACGCTCTCGACGTATCCGGCGCGGGTCGCTCGCGCCGGATCGAGCCGATCCGCGCCATGCGCCGGCAAATCGACGGCATAAGCTATATCGCCGCCCGCTTCGAGCTGGCGCATCACGCCCGCCCAGCACCACGCGCCATGCCAGGCGCCATGCACGAGTACGTGAGTTTCGGCCATCGTCGTACGCTCCCCGATCCGGATCCGTCGCATGATTAGCGCCGCATCGGCCGCGCTGTAAAGCGGCGGCGATGCTTGACATCGCCAAACGCCGGTCCTAGCTCTCACGATCGAGCGCGGCGGTCGGCCGCAAAATCAGGGCGGCGCGGCCGGCGCCGGAGGTTGAACGATGGCGGACAATCATCAGCCCGATCCGCGAGCGATTCGCGCGAAACTCGATTTTCCGGTGATCGACTCCGACGGCCACTGGCTGGAATACACGCCCGTGATTCTCGATTTCATGCGCAAGGCGGGCGGCGAGGCCGCGGTCGAGGGCTATTTGTCGCGCGAGCGGATGGTCGCGGCGACAATCCAGATGACGCCCGAGCAGCGGCGCGAAGAACGCCGCGCGCAACAGGCCTGGTGGGCCTTTCCGACCAAAAACACGCGCGACCGGGCGACCGCGCTCGCACCCGCGCTGCTATACGAGCGGATGGAGGAACTGGGCCTCGATTTCACCGTGCTCTATCCGACCACCGGATTGGGAATCGCTGCGATCGGCGACGACGAAAGGCGCCGCGCGACTTGCCGCGCGTTCAATCTCTACGCGGCCGAATACTTCGGCAAATTCGCCGACCGGATGACGCCGGCGGCGGTTATTCCGATGCATACGCCGGAGGAAGCGATCGCGGAACTCGAACATGCGGTCGGCAAGCTCGGACTGAAAGTGATCGTGATGGGCAGCCTGATGCGCCGCGCGATTCGCGCGCGCGACGGCAGCGTCAAGAGCCGTTCGTCATGGTACGACGTTATCGGCATCGACAGCGAATACGATTACGACCCGGTGTGGGCGAAATGCGTCGAGCTGAAAGTCGCGCCGACCTTTCACAGCGCGTCGCGCGGGCTCGGCTTCCGCGTCTCGCCGTCGAACTTCACGTACAACCATATCGGCCATTTCGCGGCGGCCGGCGAGGCGGTCTGCAAGGCGCTGTTCATGGGCGGCGTGACGCGGCGCTTTCCGGCGTTGAAGTTTGCGTTTCTTGAGGGCGGCGTGGGATGGGCCTGCCAGCTCTATGCGGACCTGATTGGCCATTGGAAAAAACGCAATCCCGCGGCGCTGGCCGACGTGGATCCGGCGAATCTCGACCGCAAGGAGCTGCGCGCGTTGCTCGACCGCTACGCCGGACCTGAGTTCGCCGCGCGGCTCGATGAATACCGGCTCGTACCGGAAGGCGAAGAAGCCGCGGCGCGATGGGCCGCGCTGGGCGCGAAGGCGATCGACGATTACGCCGCCTGCGGAATCGAGCGGGCGCGCGACATCGCGAATCTGTTCACGCGCAATTTCTTCTTCGGCTGCGAAGCCGACGATCCGATCAACGTCTGGGGCTACAACAAACGGGTGAATCCCTATGGCGTCCGGCTCAAGATGCTGTTCGGCTCGGATATCGGACACTTCGACGTTCCCGACATGCGCGAGGTCCTGATCGAAGCGCATGAGCTGGTCGATGACGGCCTGATTGGCGAAGACGACTTCCGCGAATTCGTCTTCGGCTGGCCGGTCGAATTCTGGGCGGGCATGAATCCCGATTTTTTCACCGGCACGGCCGTCGCGGCCGCGGCGCGCCGCGAACTCGCGCGGCGAGACGCAGCGGAAAATCCGGCGGCGCAGACTTCAAGCGCGGGATAGCGCGAGGATGCTGCCATCGCCGTCGGCGGCGATAAAAACCGTCCCGTCGGCGCCAACCGCCAGACCCGCGAAGGGACGCAACGGCCCCGGCAGCAGCCCGTCGATACCCAGCAGTAGTTTCGGCACGACGCCGGGAGGCGCTCCAACCGGCAGGTTGGTCGCGATCGTCGAGCGTTGTTTGGTCCGCAGCGATACGCCGACCAGCGCGTGCGCGCCCACGTCGAGCACGAGCAATTCCTCGCCCGCGATCGCCAGTCCTTGCGGTTCGACGAGGCCGTCGATCACGGTCGCGACGCCGCCGTTGATCTGTACGACGCGGCCGTTTCCGGATTCGCTCACGTAAACCTCGCCGCCGGCGCCGATCGCGACGCCGGTCGGCCGCGCGAGGCCGCGCGCAAGCACCCCAATCGCGCCGCCCGAGACCTCGAGTACACGCCCGTCGCCCCCTTCGGAAACCACAACGTCGCCGTCAGGCGCTATCGCCAGCCCGTAAAGTTCATTCAGGCCGGTCGCGAGGACCGCCATCTCGTGAGTTTCCGGATGGTACACGGTGACGTCGCCGGCCGACGTCGTAACGACCAAATTGCCGTTGGCGCCCGCCGTCAGACCGCGCACGAAGCCCGGAAAATGGCCGTCGAAGAGCATCCCGACCCGGCGCGCCGCGCCATCGGACGTGACTTCAGCCATGCTGATTCCGTCGGCGGCATAGATCGTTCCGTCGGCGCCGCACGCGAGACCCATCGGACCTAAAAATCCGGCTGGTACGAGCAGACGCTCGGCGCCGTTCGCCATGATTTCGGCCACGCCGCCATCAACGAAGTGCGAAACGAACAGGCGATCGTCGGGCGTCAGCGCGAGGTTGTCGAGGCCGGGACGCACTTTGGCGACGACGCGCTTGTCGCCGCTTTGCAGGTCGATGCGCAAAATTTCGCCGCTCCGTCCCTGCGTGGAAAGCAGAAAGCCCTTGCTGTCGAATTTGACGGCCGTCGGCACGGCGAGGTCGCCTGCGAAGCGTTCGGGACGCCCTCCATCGAGCGGAATCCGCCAGATTTCATTGGCGCCGATCGCGGGAAAATAGATCTTGCCATCCGGTCCGACCGAAAGCGCGTTCGGCAGCGGCAGGTTATCCGCAAGCTGGCGCGGCGCGCGGCCATCCGGGAACAGCTCGAAGAGCCGCCCGCCGGGGCGGCATTCGTCCATGAAAAGCCGGTCGCGCCACGCCGTGATGCCGTTGGCGCCCGGGACCTGGTCCGCAATGATGCGCGTCTGGCCGCTCGGCTCGCGCGCGCATACCCGCTCGCTCATCACCTCGGTCACATAGAGCGCGCCGCGCGAGTCGAACGCGAGATCGTCAGGCGCGACGATCGCGCCACCGATCGGGCTGATCGTGGCGACGGCGCCGGTCGCGATATCGACCGCGCTAACCTGGCTGCCGAACGCCTGCGCGACGTAGAGACGGCCGTCCGGACCGATCCGCATCCCGTTGGCGCCGAACAGCACGCTCGGCGGCGTCAACGCCCGCAAGCGCCATCCGGGCCCGGCCTCGGCCGTGCGATCGCTGACGAAACGGCTCGGTTGATTTTCCATCGGGCGGCCCTCCGGGTTCGGACGTCGCGCGCTTGAGGTTCAAACGCGGCTACAGCTTGCGACAAGGATATGCTAAACGGCAAGTGCAATCGCGCCTGACGCCGCCGATCGCGGCGCTGGCGCGGGCAATCACGAACCGCACGACCGGCCGATCGGGCCGGCGAACAGGTTATCGAGCGGAGGTACGATCGTGGCGTCAGTCGAATTCGGCGTGGCAATCCCGTCCAGCAAGGGCATTCCGGAATATGCGCAAAAAGTCGAGCGGATGGGCTTCGACTATCTGACCAGCGGCGAGCACATGATGTTCCATGGGCCGGTGGCGAACTCGCTGATCGCGCTCGCGGTCGCGGCCGGAGCGACCAGCCGGATCAAGCTGATGAGTTCGGTGGTGCTGCTGCCGCTGTACACGCCGATGGTGGTCGCGAAACAGGCTTCCGTGCTCGACGTCGCGTCCAACGGCCGTTACCACATGGGTATCGGGATTGGCGGCGAATTTCCCAAAGAGTTCGAGGCGGTGGGCGTCCCGGTCAAACAGCGGGGCTCACGCACCAATGAAGCGCTCGAAGTAATCAAGCGGCTGTGGACTGAAAAGAACGTCACTTTCGAGGGTCGCTACACCAAATTCTCCGGCGTGACGATCAGTCCCGCGCCGGTGCAGAAGCCGCATCCTCCGATTTGGGTCGCGGGACGCAAGGAGCCGGCGATGCGCCGGGCGGCGACCTACGGCGACGGCTGGCTGCCATATATGTACACGCCCGAGATGCTGCACGAGAGCCTCGAAAAGATTCATCGGTTCGGCCGGGAAGCCGGGCGCGACCTGAGCCATTTCCGGCCCGGCTTGTTTATCTTCGCGTCCGTGTACAAGGACCGGGATTTCGCGGTGCAGCAGGCGGCCAAGGCGCTGGGCGGCACCTACGCGCAGGATTTCTCGCAAATCGCGGCGCGCTATACCCTCTCGGGCAGCACCGACGATTGCCGCAAGCGGCTTAAGGAGTACGTCGATGCGGGCGCGCGCTCGGTGATGCTGAGCTGGGCCTGCCGTCACGAGGATATCGACGACAACATGAAGCTATTCGCCGAAGAGATTGCGCCGGCGTTCCGATAGGCGCGCGGAAGGCCGGGGCGCGGCTAGCGGCGTAATGATCGAATTCGCGCGCCGCCGGCGGCCAGCCGCGCTAGTCGCAACGCTCGCGCTCGTTTGCATTTTCGCCGCGCGCGCCGGCGCGGCGGCACCTCCCAATGTTGGCGCGGCCGCACGCAAGCCAGCGATCGCGGCCGAGGACTGGCTCGAGCGCGCGGCGCGCGAACGCTTCGGTCCGTTGAGCGCGGCCGAAATCAAGCTGGTCCGTTCGGCGCCCGAGCGGGAACTGCAATGGATCGGGCCTAGCGACGATCCAAACGCCCCCTCGAACGATCCTGCCAAAGCGGCGTCGTGGGGTTCCGACCGCTCGATCCGCGCCACGATCGTCTGCTGGCTGGTCACCGACCACACGCCGCCGAGCTGGTGCATCCGAGCGGCATCGGCATCGCGGGCGCCCGGATCATCGGACCGCTCGACCTTTCCTATCAGCGCGTCCTGCCGCCGATCACGATTCTTAGTTCGGCGATCGCCGGCGGCGTCGATATTTCCTTCGCCCATCTGAACAGTCTCGATCTCGGCCGATCGCATGTCGGCTCGATCTCGGCGCAGCAGGCGAACGTCGCCGGAGACGTTCTGCTGGAAGGCGGCGATTACGGCGGCGCCAATTTCTTTCGCGCGCGCATCGGCGGAAGTCTCGATTTTTCGGGCGCGAATCTGAGAGGCGACGCGGCGCTCTCGGCAGTCGAAGCCTCAATCGACGGCGACGCGCTGTTCCACAACGGCTTCACGACTACCGGAGTGCTCGATTTCCGGCTGGCCCGTGTCGGCCGCGCATTGAGCTTTCACGACGCGCGTTTCGTCGGCGCGGCGCCGAACGGACTCAACGCCGAGCGCGCGCAGATAGCCGGCCCGCTTTACTGGGTCGATGTCGCGCACACGCCGGACACCATCCTCGACCTCAACGACGCCCGCGCCGATTCGCTGTGGGACGATGCGGCAAGCTGGCCGGCGGCGGGCAATCTTAATTTGGCGGGCTTCGTTTATGGCGAATTCAGCGGCGGTCCGGTCACCGCATCGGCGCGGCTTGCCTGGTTGCGCCGCCAGCCGCGATCGCTGTGGGCCGACCCGCAGCCCTATCGCGAGTTGGCCCGCGCGTTGCGCGCGAACGGCGCCGAAGAGGACGCGATTGAAGTTGAAATCGCGCAGGAAAACGCGCTCACAAATTACGGAAATCTGTCGTTCGGCCATCGCCTGTGGCGCGAGACGCTGCGCGCGACGATCGGTTACGGATACCGGCCGCTGCGCGCGCTCTGGTGGATTGCGGGATTCGTCGCGGCTGGCGCGATACTCTTCGGATGGGGCTATCGGGCGGGGCTGATCACGCCCACCGAAGCCGACGCCTACGCACAGTTCTGCCAAACCGGAACGCCGCCTCCGCATTATCCTCCGTTCAGCGGCTTCATCTACTCGCTGGAGAATTTTCTGCCCGTCGTGGACCTGCATCAGGGAACCTATTGGCGGCCAAATCCGGCCCGTGGCGCCTCGGCCGGCGGCGCCAGCGAGCCGCCGGCCAGCCGTTTCGCCAGCCTGCTCAGAATTTATCTGTGGCTGCATATTCTCGCCGGATGGACGATTACGCCGCTTTTGTTCGCGGGATTGAGCGGCCTCCTGCGCAACAGCTAATCCGGCATTTGGCGGATTGAGGGGAGGTAAGTTAATCTGCGCCGGAATCCCCGATCATCGACGCCGATGGAGCAGGCTTCATCGGCGCGTGTTCGGAATCCACAATCAGGAGATTACGCGATGGCTAGTCCGCAGCTGCAGATGGCGAAAGACGCCCTCGGCGAAATGATGAAAAAGGGCGCGAATGCGAAAAGCCCTCAGGATTTCCGGGGGATTTTCGAAGAGATGGCCTCGGCGACCCCGGTCGCTCCGGATATCAAGTGCGAAAAGGCCAACGCTGGCGGCGTCGATGCCGAATGGGTCTGCGCGCCTAACGCCGCCGCCGATCGCGTCGTGCTGTACCTGCATGGCGGCGGCTACGTCATCGGTTCCGTGAATACGCATCGCGACCTGATGAGCCGCATCTCGCGTGCGGCGGGCGTGCGCGTCCTCGGACTAAATTATCGGCTGGCGCCCGAGAACCCGTTTCCGGCCGCGGTTGACGACGCGGTCGCGGCTTACCGATGGCTGCTCGGCCAGGGAGTGAAGCCCAACAAGATCGTTGTCGCGGGAGACTCGGCTGGCGGCGGACTTACCGTCGCGACGCTGCTCGCGATTCGCGACGCCAAGCTCCCAGCGCCGGCCGGCGGCGTCTGCATGTCGCCATGGGTCGATCTTGAAGGAATCGGCGAATCGATGAAAACGCGCGCGGCGGTCGATCCAGTAGTGCAGCGCGAGGGCCTGCTTGGGATGGCCGCGGCCTATCTTGGCGGCAAAGATCCGCGCACGCCGCTGGCCGCTCCGCTCTATGCCGATCTCAAGGGATTGCCGCCGCTGCTGATTCAGGTCGGCAACGACGAAACCTTGCTCGACGATTCAACACGCCTGGCCGAAAAGGCCAAAGCTGCGGGCGTGAACGTAAAGCTGGAAGTGTGGCCGGAGATGATCCACGTCTGGCAGATGTTCGCCGCGTTTCTGCCGGAGGGCCAGCAGGCGGTCGAAGGAATCGGCAAGTTCATCGCTGAGCGCACCGCATAACCGAAGCGCCGACTGTATGAAAAAGAACGGCGGCGAGCCTTGCGGCTCGCCGCCGTTTATCTTTTGGTTGTCGAAGCGCTTATAAGACGCTCAAAGCCGCAGCCGGATCGAATCGATCGCGTTGTGAATCAGGCCGCCCGGCTTCACTGCGACCTGGGTGATCATCGGCACTGACGAAACCGGCTTGCCCGCGACCGTCACCGTCAATTCTCCGACCGTCGCGCCCTTGGGTACCGGCGCGATCAGCGGCGTGGATTGCAGCGTCGCCGCCAGTTTCACGCGATGCTCCTGCCCTTGCAGCACGGTGAAATAGGGCGTGCCGCCCGCCGGAGCGATGGGAACCTCGACGATGTCGCCCTTGTACACCCGAATCGTGGCGGGCGCGGATTTGCGCCAGTCCGGACTGACGGTGGTGAAGGTCCGGAACGCCCACGCCAGCAGTTTCTCGGTTTCGACCCGGCGCTTTTCCATGCTCGGCGTGCCCATCACGGCGGAAATCAGATAGAGGTCGTCCGCTTTCGCCGACGCCACAAGGTGAAATCCGGCTTCCTGCACATGGCCGGTTTTGATTCCGGTCACGCGCGAATCGTAAAACAGCAGCGTGTTGAAATTGCGCTGGGTGATATTGTCGAAGGTGAAATCTTTGGCCGAGGTAAATTCCTCCGCGTCCGGAAATTTTTGCATCAGCGCGCGGCCCAGCTTCACCATGTCGGCGGCGGTGGTGTATTCGTCGTCGGCCGGCAGACCGTCGGGATTGACGAAATGGGTTTCGTCAAGACCAAGTTCTTTGGCCTTTTGATTCATCTGCTGGGCGAAGGCGTCGGGGCTGCCGGCAAGATATTCGGATAGCGCGACGGCGGCGTCATTGCCCGACGACACCATCAAACCGTACAACAGTTGCTTGACCGGCACGGTCTGGCCGACCCGCAGGAACATCCGCGAGACCGAACTGTTGAGCGAAAGCCGCCACGCCGCTTCGCTGATCGGCACTTCGGTGTCGAGCGTGATGCGTTTCTGCTGGAGCGCCTCCATCGTCAGGTAAAACGTCATCATCTTCGCGAGGCTCGCCGGCTGCATCTTCTCGTGCTCATTGTAGGCGTAGAGCACGTCGCCGCTGCGCGCGTCCACCAGCATCGCGGCGCGCGCGTCGAGCGCGAACGGCGCGGGCAAACTGTCGAAGGTCTTGATCTGATCAAGCGGGATTGCGGGCGGGGCCTCGGCTCTGGCGCGACGGGAATGCGCAGCGGCCGCGCCATGATGCGCCCGGGCTGCGCGCGCTTCGGCGAATCCGCCTGACGCCATCAGGCATATCGCGAGAATCGCAGATATCCGGAAGACCAAACCGCCGCAGTTGGATCTCATCGCCGGCCACTCCACCTCGCCGCCCGCTGTTACTGCCACTGAGAGTACGGCCTGCGGCGCGGCGCGGCAAGCCAACAGGCCTCGCGGCAGGTTTTCTTCGCCGCGAAATACAAATAAAAATTGTGAACAATCGCAATGGATCTCTCAGTCATTCTCCCGGTCGTAAACGAGCGCGACAACCTCTTGGTTTTGATTCCGCGCCTGCGCGCCCTGCTGGAGCGCGAAAATCTCAATTTCGAAATCCTCGTGATCGACGGCGGCTCGTCCGACGGCGCCGCAGAGGCCGCGGAACGGCTGGGCGCGCGCGTCCTGCGCGAACGCCGGCGCGGTTATGCGGGCGCGCTCGAAACCGGATTCGCCGAGGCGCGCGGCGATTATCTGCTGACGCTCGACGCCGACCTTTCGCACGAGCCGGCCTTCGTCGCCAAAATGTGGCGGGCGCGCAAGCGCGCCGATATCGTCGTCGCCTCGCGCTATACGCGCGGCGGAGTGAGCTACGGCGACCCGCTGCGGAACCTGTTGAGCCGAATCCTGAACCTCGCGATGCGGCGCACGCTCTCGATGCCGGTGCGGGACATGTCGAGCGGATTCCGGCTTTACCGGCGCGAAGCGATCGCCGGCATTAAACTGGAAAGCCGCAATTTCGAAGTGCTCGAGGAAATCCTGGTCAAGGCGTGGGCGGACGGCTACAGCGTGTACGAAGCGCCCTTCACCTATTTCCCGCGCGAGGCTGGCCGCTCGCATGCGCGGTTGATTCGCTTCGGCCTCGATTTGGCGTGGGCGGCCGCGCGCCTGTGGAAACTCCGCAATTCGGTCGCCTCGGCGGATTACGACGCGCGCGCCTTCTACAGCGTGATTCCGCTGCAACGCTACTGGCAGCGCCGCCGCCATCGCGTCACGACCTTCTGGGCGCGCGGCGCCACGCGCATCCTGGACGCCGGCTGCGGCTCCAGCATGATCATCCAGAGCCTCAACAACGCCGTCGGGATGGATTTCAGCATGGGGAAGGTGCGCTACTTGCGCCGCTTTGGAATTCCTCTCGTCCGCGCGTCCGCCTTCGCCCTGCCGTTTCGCGACGGCGCTTTCGATTGCGTAATCAGTTCGCAGGTGATCGAGCATATTCCGTTCGACGACGCGCTGTTCGCCGAGATGCGCCGGGTGCTCGCGCCGAACGGCACGCTGATTATCGGCACGCCTGACTACGCCACGATCGGTTGGCGCATAATCGAGCCGCTCTACGGATTCTTCGCGCCGGGCGGCTATCGCGACGAGCACATCACGCACTACACTCGCGAAAGCCTGCTGCGCATACTCGAAAAGCACGGCTTCGCGCACGAGGAAACCGCATACGTGATGCGCAGCGAGCTGATCATGCGGATGCGGCGCGTCGAGCGGCCCGCGGATAGCGCCGCGCCGGGCGGAATCCCGACGAACGGGAACCAAGCCGCCGCCGCGCCCCACGCGGCCTGAAACGACGCGGCGCCGCGACACGCTTCGCCGGCGCGGAATTCCGCAGCTTGCGTATCGCGGGGCGCGCAGGAATATGCTTGCGGCGTGGCCTCTTTCAACGACTTTGCGAATCTTTGCCTCGCGCTTTCGCAAACCCAGAGCCGATTGCAGATCGCGGCGCTGGCCGCCGAATTTCTAAACCGCCTCGACCGCGCCGAAGCGCCTACCGCCGCCCGGTTCATGGTCGGAAAGGCCCTGCCGCAAGGCGCAGAGAAGCCGCTCAACGTGAGCGGCCGGGCGATCTGGAAACTCGCGGCTGAAATCGCCGGCGCGGAAGATCAAGCCGAAGAGATCTTCGCCGCGGCGACCGATTTCGGCGAGGCGATCGAGATGGCGCTCAAGCTGCGCGCGGAGATTCCGGAACCGACGCTGACGATCGCGGAAGTCGAGCGCAAATTCGCGGAGATCGCGGCGATCGAAGGACGCAATTCGCGGCGGCTCAAGCTCGGCGCCCTGCGCGATCTGTTGCTGCGCGCGACGCCGCTCGAGGGCAAGTTCCTCGCGAAAATCCTGATCGGCGAAATGCGCCACGGGATGAGCGAGGGCTTGATGCTCGAGGCGCTGGCGACGATGGCGGCGCGGCCGATCGCGGAGGTGCGCCGCATCAACATGGTTGAAGGCGACGTGGGCAGAACGCTCGTGCGATTGGCCGGACCCGGAGATGGACCGTCGCTTGCGCCCGCTGCCGAAACAGTTCGCTCGGACGGCGGCGATCGTGCGTTACCAGCCGGCGAGGCGCCGCGGCCGCTCAAACCGATGCTTGCGCAGCCGGCCGCGAATGTCGCGGACGCGTTCCGAATTCTGAGCGGACCGTTCGCGCTCGAACACAAGCTCGACGGCGCGCGCGTGCAAATCCATAGCGGCCCTTTCGGCATCCGCATCTGGTCGCGCCGGCTCAATGAAATCACGTCGAGCCTGCCCGAGGTAGTCGAAGCGATCGAACCGCTCGAAAAGCGCCGCGCGATTTTCGACGGCGAAGTGATCGCGATCGATCCGGGCGGCCGGCCGCTGGCGTTTCAAGACGTGATGCGGCGGTTCGGCCGCGTGCGCGAGGTCGAGCGGATGCGCGCCGAACGTCCGGTGCGATTGTTCGTCTTCGACCTGATCGGCCTCGACGGCAACTTGCTGATCGACGAGCCGTACGAGCGCCGTTACGCGGCGCTCGCGGAACTGGCGGACTCCGCCGGTCTCGAAAGGGCCGGTCGAATAATTCCCGAATCGATCGCCGACGGAACGCGCTTCTTCGCCCGCGCGATCGCTGACGGTTTCGAGGGCGTGATGGCCAAGGCGCTCGCGAGTCCTTATACCCCCGGAGCGCGCGCCCGTGGATGGCTCAAGATAAAACAGGCGCGCACGCTCGATTTGACGATCGTCGCGGCGGAATGGGGCTACGGCCGGCGCCACGGATGGCTCTCGAATTACCATCTTGCCGCGCGCGACCCGCGTCGCGGCGGCTTCGTCGAAGTCGGCAAAACCTTCAAAGGCCTCACCGACGAGGATTTTCGCGAGATGACCGATCGGCTGCTCGCGCTGAAAATCGAAGAACGGCGCGGCGTGGTCGTCGTGCGGCCTGAAATCGTGGTCGAAGTCGCTTACAGCGATATCCAGCGCAGCCCACAATACGACGGCGGGATGGCGCTCCGGTTCGCCCGGATCGTCGGCATCCGCGCCGACAAATCAGCCGACGAAGCCGACACGATCGACGCGGTGGCGGCGGCGTTCGATCGCCAGGCGCTGAAGCCGCTCGACGCGCCCTAGCGAATCGTCAGCGCCGCGGCGCGCCCCACGCCGGCAGCGGCGCATCGTCCGCGATCGCCGCCGCGAGCATCCGCCCGGCCTTCACGCTCATCGCGACGCCGTGTCCCGAGTAGCCGCCCGCGACCAGGATTTCGGGCGCGCCCGGCATCCGGCAGAGAATCGGCACGAGATCGTCGGTGATGCCGATCGGTCCGGCCCAGCGCGCGGCGAAACGGATGCGGGCGAGCGTGGGATTGAGTCCGCGCACCCGCGCTTCGAGCCGCTCGATCGCGAGCTTCGCTTCGCCGCCGCCGATGCCGGTGCGTTCGAGCCGCGCCGCCGCGCCATACACGAGTCCCGCGCCGAAGATCACGCGTCCGTCGTCGCAAGTCCGGCCCCACAGATAGGGCGTGTCCACGGTGTAAAACGGCAGTCCCGGCGCGAGTCCGATCGCCGTCAGCGCGGCGGAATCAAGCCGCTCGGTGGCGCATGCGAAGGTCAGCGCGCTGCGCATCCCGGCCCGCAGCGCCGGCGCCAGTTCGCCGATCCACGCGTTCGCGGCGACGACGACGGTCTTCGGATTGATGGTTGCTCCCGGTATTTCAAGCGAAGGCGCGGGCCGCGCCGCGATGCGCGCGACCGGCGTGCGTTCGTAAATTTCGGCGCCCGCGCGCGCGGCCGCGCGCAGCAATCCCAACAGCAGCGCGGCCGGATTGACCACGCCGCCGACCACCGTGCGCACGATTCGCAACCGCCCGCCCTCGTCGTTCCATGGCAGCTCGGCGCCGTCGCCGCGATGCGCGATTTCCCAGCATCCCGGCAGCCTCAGTCCGCATTCAATGCGTTCCTCGCGAACCAGCGCCTCGAGCGTGGCGAGACAATCCTCGGCGCCGGGAACGACGCCCGCCGCCGTCCCCTCCAGCGCAAGGCCGCCGGTGCGGCCGCTCGCGCCGTCGCCAAACGATCCTGCTTCGAGCAGGATCGTCCGCACGCCGCGGCGCGCCAGATGGTAGGCGGCCGAGGCGCCGGTCAATCCGCCGCCCACGATCGCGACCTCCGGCCACAGGGAAGATTTCAGCTGGTTGGCGGCCGCGTTTTCACGCCGCCATGGAGGCGAACCCCAAAATCGATCCATCCCGGCCACGATCGTAATTCCCGCATCGGCGCGTCATCCCGAACGAGCCGCAGCCATCGCCGACGCCCAATCATCGAGCGCGTCGCGGGTGGTGCGAAACGCAAGTTCGTTCCACGGAATTTCGTCCGCGCCGAAAAACGCCACTTCGAGCGCTTCCGCCGAAAGCGACGGCCGCGCGTCAGGCCCCGCCGTCGCTAAATATACTACCACCATCGCGTCGGGCCGCGCAGGATCGGCGTAAACGCCATGCACCCGCTCGATCGCAACCTCGAGGCCGACCTCTTCGGCGGTCTCGCGCATCGCCGCGGCGGCCGGCGTCTCGCCCAAATCGATATAGCCGCCTGGAAAAGTCCATTTTCCGATCGCGGGCGGATTGCCGCGCCTGAGCAGCAAGACTCGCCGCTCCGCGACGACCAGGCATCCCGCGACCGCCTTCGGTCCGACGAATTCGACGAAGCCGCAGCGCTCGCACACTTTGAGCCGTTTGCGATCCGGCAGCACGATGCGCGGCTTCAGCGCGCCGCCGCACATCGCGCAGTACCGGCTTTCGGCCGGGTAGCGATGTTGCAAATGATGGTTCGGTTCGACCGGTTCGCCGTCGTCCATCGCGCCGCTCGACTCAATAAGTCAGGCGCCTGATCAGCGCCTCCAATATCAACAGTAGCATCGCGGCGATTATGAGCCACGGGCCGACCGGCTGGCTGTGTTCGAAACCGGGCCGCGCGACCGACAGATCGCCCGCGGCGGGATTGAGCCGGCCGCCCGTCGCCGAGGCCAGTTGCTCGAGCAAGCCGTAGTTTGGCGCCGGCCGCGGCAGCTCGGCGTCGATCGCGGCGCTGACCGTGTACGCCAGCGGCGGATAATTCAGGTTTGAACCGCGCGGCGGCTGGAGCTGGATAAAATAATTGCCCGGCTCGGACGCCTCGATGCTTCCGGCAAGTTCGCCCGGCCCGTCCGGCGCGAGCATCGCGTCGAATTTGGCGCCGTTCGGCGCCGTTACGACCGCGTTCAACGCGCGGTCGGCGCTGCCGGCGCCGGCGCTGTAATCGGTCAGGCGGATTTCGATGCGTCCGGCGCGATAGCCGAGCGCGACGCCGTAATCGCCGCGGTTCGACGTTCCCGGCGCGAGCCACGCCATCAGCTTGTCCCACAAGGGCGCGAAGACGCCGTTCTCGATCCAGCGTCCCGACCATCGGCCGCTCGCGTCCGTGGTCACCGCCATCGCCCTGCCCGATCCGTATTTCCAGCTCGCGACGATCGGCGCGCGCGCGCCGTCGCTGTTGACGAACACGCTCAAATCGGCGCCCGGCTTGAGCGCGGTCGAGACGAAACCCTTGAGCGTCGGCAACTGGCGGCCGGCGAGGTTCTTCAAGATCGGATCCGGCGAGGTCGTGTAAGGCGTGAAATCTTTTTCCACCATCGTC
>JADBKU010000003.1 GCA_014896235.1 bacterium
AGGGCCGACGGGCGCCAACGTCGCGGATATTTTTATCGCGCTGGTCAATTACTAGATCGGTTTCAAATCGATATTCGGCGGCGTGATGCATCGCGCGCGCGGGTCAAGCATTATGGATGGCTGACCGCGGGCCGCGGAGCGCCGGCGAGTCAGTCAGGATCAACCGGTGAAGCAAAAATCGGGATGCGGGAGCGTGACGTGGAACGGCAAGCGCAACGGCAGTGGCGCGGCGCCGGCGACTTTGATTCCGGGCGACGGCGTCGGCCCCGAGGTGATTGGCGCGGCGATAAAAGTGATCGCCGCTTGCGGCGTCAAGATAGATTGGGACGAGCAGGTCGCCGGAGCTGCGGCGGTCAAGCGCGTCGGATCACCCGCGCCGCCGGCGCTGATCGCCTCGCTCAAGCGCACGCGAATCGCGCTCAAGGGACCGCTCGAAACGCGCGTAGGCGAAGGCTATCGATCGATCAACGTCTATTTGCGCAAGACCTTCGACCTGTTCGCCAACCTGCGGCCGACGCGGAGCTTTCCCGGCGTCAATGCGCGATTTTCCAACGTGGATCTAATCGTCGTGCGCGAAAACACCGAGGACCTCTACGCTGGCATCGAGCATCAGGTGACGCCGGGCGTGGTCGAAAGCGTCAAGGTGATTACGGCGCGGGCGTCAACGCGAATCGCGCGCTTCGCGTTCGAGTTCGCCCGCCGCAACGGCCGCCGATCGGTCACCGCGATTCACAAGGCCAATATCATGAAGCTGTCGGACGGGCTGTTTCTGAAATGCGCGCGGCGGGTCGCGGCCGAATACAAGGATATCCAGTACAACGAGCGCATCGTTGACGCCGCTTGCATGCGGCTGGTGACGGAGCCGTCGGAGTTCGACGTGCTGCTGCTGGAAAATCTTTACGGCGACATCGTGTCGGACCTTTGCGCCGGGCTGGTGGGCGGGCTCGGGATGGTGCCGGGCGCGAATTACGGCGATCGCGGGGCGATTTTCGAGGCGGTCCACGGCACGGCTCCTGACATCGCGGGCAAAGGCGTCGCGAATCCGATTGCGGCGATTTTGTCGGGGGCGCTGATGGTCGAGTACCTGGGCCATCACGAGGCCGCCGAGCGAATCCGCACGGCCGTCGCGCAGGTGCTCAAGGCGCGCCGCGTGCGCACGCCCGATCTCGGCGGCAAAGCGCGAACGGATGAGGTTGCGGAGGCGATAATCCGCGCGATGGAGCGGGCGGCGTAAACCGTCGCGGCGGGCGGCGCGAGCGCTTTGCAGAAACCGGTCGGTGGGATATTTTTTCGACGATGGCCAAGACGAAATCGGCACGGGATGTGGTTTCGGAACGATTGCCTGACGGGCGCGAGCGCTTGCCGCCGGGCCAGTTTCTCACGACCGATTTTCCGGTTCTCAGTTACGGGCCGACGCCGAAATTCGACCCGCAGAAGTGGGATTTTCGAGTTATCGGAATGGTCGAGGAGCCGCTGCGCTTGACGTGGGAGGAATTTCGCGCGCTGCCGAAAGCGGAGCAGATTTCCGACTTCCATTGTGTGACGACGTGGTCCCGCTATGACAACCGCTGGAAGGGCGTGAAGACGCGCGAGCTGGTGGCGCGGGTCAGGCTGAAGCCGGATGCGCGTTACGTCTTTGTCCATTGCGACGGCGGCTACACCACCAATCTGTCGCTGGAGGAATTCCTGGCCGACGACGCGATGCTGGCATGGGGGCATGACGGCAAGGACCTCCATCCCGACCACGGATGGCCGCTGCGGCTGGTCGTACCCCGGCTGTACGGTTGGAAAAGCGCGAAATGGGTGCGTGCGGTAGAATTTGCGATCAATGACCGCCGCGGTTTTTGGGAAGTGCGCGGATATCACAATCACGGCGATCCGTGGACTGAGGAGCGCTACTCATTTCAAGAAGATCCTGAGGATTAATCGGCGTCCGGCGCGGCAATGACCTTCGATCAGTCTTAGCATCAGGCGCGCGGGCAATAAGCCTCTGGGCGGCGCGGACAGCGATCAATCCATGCTGAAGGGCGGGCCATCGAATGCAACCGGAGCGATCGCTTCGCGCGCAGCGCAACTTGACAGGCTGAGCAGGGAAACCTTTGACCTCGCGATAATCGGCGGCGGCATCAACGGCGCAGCGATCGCGCGCGATGCGGCGATGCGCGGATTGAAGGTGGCGCTGGTCGATCGCGGAGACTTCGCCGGCGCAACCTCGTCGCATTCGTCAAAATTGATTCACGGCGGTTTGCGCTATCTGCCGCAGGGGCAGATTCGCCTCGTGTACCGGGCGCTCCGCGAGCGGGAACTCCTGCGGCATCTGACCGCTCCGCATCTGGTGCGGCCGATGCATTTTCTCTTTCCATTCTATCGGAGCCGCCGGCCGGGGCGGCTGGCAGTTAGCGCTGGGCTCGTGCTTTACGATCTTTTCGCGCGCCTGCCGCCGCCCGAACGCCATCGAAGGCTCGGCGCCGGCGAAACTCTGGCGGCGCAGCCGGCGCTCGCCGCCGACGGCCTGACGGGCGGAGCGATTTACTTCGACGCGTGGGGCGACGATGCGCGTTTGACGCTGGAGAATGCGATCGACGCGGCCCTTCATGGCGCCGCCGCGGCGAATTACGTCGCGCTCGAAGGTTTCGACCGGTTAGACGGGAAAATCACTGCGGCGGGTTTGCGAGATTTGATTGGCGCGCACGCCCTGGAGTTGCGCGCGAGGATTTTCATCAATGCCGCCGGACCATGGGCCGATGAGCTGCGCCGTCTTGATGATCCGCGCTGCGCGCCGCGAATCCGGCTCACCAAAGGCGTCCATCTGGTGGTGAATGAAAGCCGTTTACCGCTCCGCGAGGCGTTGACGCTGACCGACGCGGCTGGCCGTATCGTCTTTGCGATACCGCACGGCGAATGGATACTCGTCGGCACCACCGATACCGACTATGCGGGGAATCCGGCGGAGGCGCGTCCCGACTCGCGGGATATCGACTACCTGCTCGGCGTCATAAACCGCTCGATGCCGGGCCTCGGGCTGACTACTGGCGATGTCGTTCACAGTTTTGCCGGTTTGCGCGCGTTGCCCGCAGGCGGATTGCTGAGGCCGTCGGCGGTGTCGCGCGAAGAAATCGTCGTCGAAAGCCCTTCGGGCCTGCTGACTGTCGCGGGAGGAAAGCTGACGACACATCGCGAGATAGGGGAAATGATCGTCGATCGCTGCGTCAATCGTCTGGGTCTACCCGCAAGGAAATCGACGACGCGCACGGCGCCGCTGCCCGGCGCGCGCCATCGCGGTATGTTGGCGGACGGGCGGAGCGGCGAAGCTCCGTCAAATAAATTGAATGCCGAGACGCGCGCGATGCTGGCGGAACGCTACGGCACGCGCGCCGCCATGGTCGAAACGATCGCGCAGGAACATCCCGACCTGGCTGAGCGTCTTGCGCCGGGCGTACCGGCCATTTGCGCCGAGGTAATCCATGCCGCGCGCAACGAGATGGCGATGACCACGGCGGATTTTCTGATTCGACGCACCGCGATGACCTGGCGGAATCCGCCCGCCGCGCAAGCAGCGGCGCCGGCGGTCGCGCGGCTGTTGGCGAGTGAATTGGGATGGGACGAGCGGGGGCGCGAGGCGGATTTGTCGGAGTTCTTTGCGGCCGCCGGTCAGACTCATTATTCCGTCGAAGCGGCGGTCGGCGAAGTTCGCGCGCATCGCGGTAGAGGCGCATAACTGATGGCGGGGGAACGACAGCGTCCAGCAGGCAGCCGAGGTTCGCAGGATCATTCGGCGGCGCGAATTAAAACCGCCGCAGCGCAAGAACTTTCGCGGCGCGCCCGGCGCATCGGCAAGACCCTGGCGCGGCTTTATCCGGAAGCGCGCATCAGTCTCAATTTCACGACTCCATGGCAATGTCTTGCCGCGACGATTTTGTCGGCCCAGTGCACGGACGAGCGCGTCAATCGAGTGACGCCGGCGCTATTTCACGAGTTTCCTGACGCGAAAGCGACGGCGGCGGCCGATCCCGCGCGGATCGAAAAGTTGATCCAGACGACCGGATTTTTTCGGCAGAAAACCAAATCCCTGATCGCGACGGCGCGCGCTTTGGTCGAGCGTTTCGGCGGCGAAGTTCCCAACCGCATGGAAGATTTGGTGACGCTGCCTGGAGTCGGCCGCAAGACCGCCAATGTCATCCTCGGCCACGTATTCAAGCGGCCTGGCTTCGTCGTGGACACTCATGTTCGCCGGCTGACGCGGCGAATGGGATTAAGCAGTAATAACGATGTCGAATCGAAACCGACCTGCAGATGCTCCTGCCGCCGGATCGGTGGACGCCTTTCGATGCGGCTGATTCTGCATGGGCGATTTTGCCGGGTGCCCGCGATGCGCCGAATGCGGTCGTGCCCGCGGATTGGCGTTCCCGCGCCGCACTCGAACGTGCCGCGCCGCGCAAAATAACGGATACTTTTCATCGTCTGTCGAGCGTTCGCGCCGCTTGCGCCGGGCGCCGGCGATGACGGTCAACGCGACAATTCGTCGGCCTTGCCTGTCTTAATGTCGACGGGAATTGAAGCGTGCTCGTGAACCATCCGCCACTTGCCGCGGATTTTGCGATAAATCTCGGTGACGCGCATGTTGATTTCGACCGGCTTGCCGGCTGTGCTGGTCCCGACGATGTGCTCGATCACATGGACGTAACCGTAGCGGCCGTCGGTATCGACGTACATGTCCTGCATCTGGTAGGTGATCGGCCCCTTCAGACCCGCCAGAAAATCCCGCCAGTCCTTGCGGAACGCGTCGTAACCGATATATGCGCGCGGCGGATAGACGTCGAATACGTATAGCTTCCCGCTATGCCAATAGTTGCTCATGATGGCGTCGAGGTTGCGCGCCTCGGCGCCTGCGGCGATGCTTTCCTGCGCGGCGCGAATCTCGCCCTCGAGCGCCTCGGGAAACTGCCCGGCCATGGCGCCGTCGCTGTAGCGCCCGTCTATGAGCAGCTCGCCGAGGCGCTACTCAAATTCCACAGCGGACGGGGCAAGCCCATTTACATGGCCGGACACAGCTTTATCCGGAATAGCACCGGGTATTCGATCAATCGCACTTTGTTGAGAGATTGACTCCTGCCCCCCTAGCTGCTAGAGCCGCGCTGCTTCGACTCTTAGTCAGCAGTCAGGCCTTTGGGGGAGGGTCAACATGCCGCTTGCTGTGGGTTTTGACGCACGCTCTTCGGGGAGGGGCGGGCACTTTCTCGCTGTTATCATCCGCGCGCTTCACTTACAGTTTCTTCGACGTTCGATAACCCCGGATCTACTCTTCGGGTATGTCGTAGTGATTGCAATGATGATTTTGCTCCCCTCTCTTGCTTCAGCCGAGGTAGCCTGGAACGGCGACTTCGAGTTCATGACGCCGTTTGGCTACCAGCAGTACTTCAGCGGCCACGGCTGCCAGCAAGGCTGTCAGGAGTTCGTCGTTCCCCCGAGCTCCCCACTCCCCGCGAACAGCTCGGATGTTGCTGTAGCCGTGGAGGGCGCCATGAGCTCGCCATCGGATGGCGAAGTAGTCTCATGGAAAGCAATCAAACCGGACGGATCTGTAAACTTTATCTATAGCTGGACGTGGGAGAACGCGCTCGGATGTTGGGTTGGGAGCGACGGGCAACAGTTCTGCTCCCCAGTCGCCGATCCAACGGTGGCGGTCAGTATCAACAGTTGTAACGTTTCAGGCGCGATCGGCTCGTGGTCGCTCGGCGTTTACGACAACAACGTGTTGCAGTTCTCCCTCCCTTCACGGTCCAGCATAACCCAGCCGGCATCCTAGGCATCTCCGCACCGACTGACAATCAGCTTATTCAACTGCTCAATGGGAATTACAACTTCACCGGTCCGGTGCAATTCACCGCGGCGAGCGGTACAGGCGGCTCGATCAGTTGGTTGAATCAACTGCACTATCTCACGAGTGGCGGGTACGGGGGTCCAGATCCGGCTCCCGTCACCAATAACGGAGCGAGCTTCAGCTATCCCGGTTATCAATCGATTGGCGGGCAGATCGTAGCGGCCGCGTCGACGACGGCCGCCGACGGCAGCACTGTGCAGGATTGCGTCACCTTTTACGTGGACGGGGTGCAATCTCCGAGCCCGCTCGACCCGACCAGCCAGCTCGTGAGCCTGTACTCCAACGGTGCCACTCCACACTTGATGACCGGGCTCGCTACACACGAAAGCGGCTACAGCCAGTTTCATTATCCGGGCGACGGCTCTCCGGCCGAACCCGACGTCTTCAATGGGATCGATGGCCTGTGGCCCTACGAAAGTAACGGCGGGGGCCAGTTCATTGGCCTCATGATGGTCCCGACGACGGACACGGACGCCTGGGACTGGACCCAGAACACGACCGACGGGGTGAACAGCACCGTTTACGGCTTTGTCGGGGAGAAGCTTCCAACGGCCCAGAACTTCGTAGATTGGCTGACCGGTAAAAAGAAAAACACAAACGTTCCGGTCCATCAGGGTCTCCAGGCGTTCTCATCGCCGAGCGCGCAGCTCGAAAACATGGCGCTGGTGCTTTATGGGCAGCAAGCGAAAGGGCCGTGGACCCAGCAGTTTTACGTTCCCGTGTGCCCTCCCCCCGGCACGATCACCGTGCAGGGGAAGAACACTTGGATCTGCAACGGAGCCACTTGGTACTGGGCGTACAACGATCCCAATCTCAGCGACCCGGGGGCGGATCAGAACGTGCAAGCGCAGTATATATTCGCGGCCGGTACAACCGGCCCCGTTGGCAATAGGCCGGGACTACAGTACGTCACCAACAGCCCGTCCGATCCATTGTTCAACGGCTCGGCCGATCCATGGTACGACAGCAATATACAGCAAGGCGTGCTGCAGCAAATGAAGTAACAGCCCGCGGAGTTGTGATCTTATGTTGAAAAAAGTTCTGCCGTTTCTGGTAGCGTTCATCGTCGCGCAGGTCAGCTGCGTGCGGGCCGCATCCATCAAATCGACCCCCTGGGAAAAAGTAAACGCCAACGCGCTCAACGCACTGGAGAAGATCGATGTGGCGACATTCCTAAGCGAGGTTACGGAATTTGGCCTCGCCCTGCACGCTGACTGTGCCTGCGTCAAGCCGGGCGATATCCGAGAGTTCAAGTGGGCTGATTTGCGCGGCGATGGAAGGCTCGAACTCGTTGCGATCCTAGACGTGAACGGACGCAAGTTCTTTAACTCGCTCGTGATCCTCCGCCGCGGTGCTAACGGCAACGTTAAGTATCAGGAACTCAGGGGTTGGATGATAGCGGACCTGGGGAACGTGATTCGAGATCTAAACGGCGACGGGCAGGACGAGCTGATCATCCCCGCTGTTTTGTACCAGTACAACACCGCGGGGACATACACCTGGCCGGTCGTCTACCGGCTGGAAAAGGGCAAGTACATCCAGGCGAGCAGCGACTTCCCCCGCTTCTATGACGCCGAGGTTCTGCCGACGCTGCAAAAGCAGATCTGCGATTATCAATCCAAGCCGGCAAGCTTCAGAAGGATTAACCTAGATACGGCAGCGATGCTGATCTTTGAGAGAGACAAGATCCTTCGCATGCTCGGCCGCAATCCGACGGCGGGACTCCAAGAGGCCTACCAGTGGATGAACACCGACGACCCACTCCTGCTGCTGGCGGCGACGAACATATTCAACGACATACCCGGCCATCGCGAGGAAGCTAACGCAGCCCGCGCCGCGTACGACCGCGCGTCCTCCGAGCCCGCCCCGACCGGCAAGAACGACGGCTTGGTCGAGGGCAGCGGCGCCGGATGCTCGCCGACGACCGCCGTCGTCAACCACGAACCGGCAGCCGGCCAGCAGGGCGTGGGGGCGGCCGGCCACAACGGCGTGGCCATCCACCCGGGCAGCTGAGGCTCTTCGTGTTCGCCGCGGCACACTGGCCTGACCTTTCGTAGGCTGCCGGCGAACTCGGCGAGTTCGCGCAGCTTCGAAGCGGCGGGCCATCGCATCGGAATTGCGACGCCATAGCGGCCGTGCTGAAATGCGCCCGTGGCGAGTGCAGATTCAAATGGCGGCGCCAATCCCGCGCCGGCCACACAGCGTGTGATCGAGCCGCTCCGACGCGCGGCGATATTCCTGGTTTTGACGATCAACCCCGATTTAGCCAGCGAAGCCGCGGTTCGTTCGATATGCGGCGATCTCACCAAACTGGTCCGTGCGGTGGGCTTTCGCGACCCCGATGCGCAACTGTCTTGCGTTTTGGGTATCGGTTCCGACGCCTGGGATCGGCTGTTTGGAAATCCGCGGCCGGCTGAGCTTCACGCTTTTCAGGAAATCGTCGCCGGGCCTCGCCACGCGGTATCGACGCCTGGCGATCTTATTTTTCATATTCGCGGAGAACGCGAAGACCTCTGCTTCGAACTCGAAACCCAGATTATGATGCGGCTCGGCGATGCGGTCTCGACGGCCGACGAAGTTGCCGGGTTCCGTTACTTCGACAATCGCGATCTGCTCGGCTTTGTGGACGGAACCGAGAACCCGGTCGACGAAGAGGCGATGAATGCGGTCTTTATCGGCGATGAAGACCCGCTCTTCGCTGGCGGCTCGTACGTGATCGTGCAGAAATATCTCCATAACCTTGCGGCGTGGAACGCCTTGCCCGTCGAAACGCAGGAAAAAATCGTCGGCCGCACCAAGATGTCCGACGTTGAGCTGGACGATTCGGTCAAGCCGACGTCGGCGCACAATGCGTTGACGACCATTGTCGAAAACGGCGTCGAAAAGAAGATTTACCGGGCCAACGGCGTCTTCGGTAATCCGGGAAAAGGCGAGTTCGGTACGTATTTCATCGGCTATGCGCGATCGCCGCGAGTGATCGAGCAGATGTTGCACAATATGTTCGTCGGACGGCCGCCCGGAAATTACGATCGCCTGCTCGACGTGAGTCGCGCCGCCACCGGCACGCTCTTTTTCGCGCCGTCGCTCACGATGCTCGAAACGCTCGCGGCCCGAGCCGCGGCGACTGCGGTTGCCCCTGAGGATCCGGTCGAATCGTCGTTAGCGCCGGCGTCCGCCAAAGACGGCTCCCTTGGGATCGGCTCGCTGAAAGGATTGGATCGGGATGAATAACCTTTATCGTGAATTGGCTCCGATCAACGAGCGCGCATGGTCGCAAATCGAAGAGGAGGCCGCTCGCACTCTAAAGCGCTACATGGCGGCGCGGCGGGTGGTTGACGTTAAAGGGCCGGCTGGCGCGACGCTTGCCGCGGTCGGAACAGGACATTTGCGTAATATCGAAGCGCCGGCCGAGGGAATTATCGCGCGTCAGCGCGAAGTCAGGGCGCTGGTCGAACTGCGCGTTCCCCTGCAGTTGGATCGCCAGGCGATAGACGACGCGGAGCGCGGAGCCAATGACGCCGACTGGCAACCGCTGAAGGCCGCCGCGAAGAAGATCGCATTCGCCGAAGACCATGCCGTCTTTGAGGGCTACGCGGCCGCTGCGATCGAGGGTATCCGCAAAGGTTCGAGCAACCGTCCGATGACGCTGCCTGAAGAGGTGTCGCACTATCCGGACGTGATCGCCGAGGCGCTCAGTGAGTTGCGGATGGCGGGCGTCAACGGCCCCTATTCGGTCTTGCTCGGCGCGGACGCATACACGGCGCTGAGCGAGGCCAGCGATCATGGCTATCCGGTGATCCAGCATATTCAGCGCCTGGTGAACGAGGAAATCGTATGGGCGCCGGCAATCGACGGAGCTTTCGTGTTGACCACGCGCGGCGGCGATTTCGAGCTCCATCTGGGTCAGGACGTCTCGATCGGCTACCTGAACCACACCGACCGGGTCGTCAATCTTTATCTTCAGGAATCGCTGACGTTTTTGATGTTGACCGCGGAAGCGTCGGTCGCTATCGCTCCAGCTCCGCATACGGGCCGCAAAAAATGACAAATGACGGCGTGCAATTCAGGCCGATTTCATTCGACCCGGCGATCAGGGCGCAAAATAGGATACCCGTCTGTCTCAGCTCAGAACGCTGACTTTCGATTCAGGACAAGGCCGAACCCCGATTCTTGTTTTCCGGATCAACTGCCAATTTCGCAAGATTGGACATTGCCAACCGATCCGGCATGGGGCGTCAGGCAATGGAGCTTCGCCCGCCTGCTGGCATGGAAACCGCCTAAACCACGGCTGACGTGGTTCGATGCGGCGCCGCTCAACTTCATCAGCGGTCGTCCGGCTTCCGACTTCCAGGCGGTCGGAGGCAATTACACGGGCACGACTGACATGATTTTGCGCTGGGCGGGGTGCAAGCGCGGCATGGACGAAAATCAACTGCGCGCCCGGCCTGACGACGAAAGCTGGTGGCGCGCGGCGCAACCGTCGCCCGGATATTGGATCTGTGCATAACTGCTTTCGACCGCCGCGACATGACCTGCCAGGCCCGGCGTATGGGGGTAGTTCACGGCTGGGTCTCTCGGCTTGCTTGGGTCGCTTTGATAGTCGGCTGCGAACCCGTTGATGAGATCGCGGCATTAATCCCTCTGCTTCGGTCGCCAAAGCCATGATTCGCACAGCGGGAGCATAATAAGGCGCTTTTTGTTCGGAAATTCGCGCTGCGCCGAACTTGACGGTCGGGTTTCGAAGTGAAATGGATAGCAGCGCCGAAGGGTAATCGATGAAGTTCGCGGCCGGCGCGGCGGCCCTATCGGCTTTGAAACGGCGTTGGCCGGAGCGGAGATATCATGGCGACATTACGCGGCGAAGAAATAATCGCGCACTGCCTTAAACGCGAAGGCGTGGACACGATCTTCTTTATGATGGGCGGACCGACCGGCGGCACCGCCGGCGCCTGCCTCAACCTCGGCATGAAGGGCATCTACGTGCGCCACGAGCAGGCCGCCGCGATGATGGCGCACGCGTATGCCCGCGTGACTCGCAAGCCCGGCGTCTGCATCGCGCCGATGGGCCCCGGAGTCGCCAACCTGGTGACGGGCCTCGCCAACGCCTGGGCCGACGCTACGCCCGTGATTGCGATCGGCGGCGCCTCGCCGATGCGCGGCACGACGCTCGACACTTTCCAGGAAATGGATCAGATGCCGATGATGAAGCCGATCGTCAAAGCGGCGTATCACATCGATCTCGGCTATCGCATTCCGGAATACTTCAGCATCGCGTTCCGCGAAGCGTTGGACGGCAAACGCGGCCCGGTTTATCTCAATCTTCCCGGCGACATCCTGATGGGCAAAGTCGAGGAGGAAAAAATCCACTGGGTGGAAAATTATCGAACCGAAGCCCGGCCCGCCGGCGACCCGGCGATGGTCCGCAAGGCGATCGATCTGCTGGCCGAGGCGCGCAAGCCGCTGATTATCACCGGCAGCGGGGTGATCTGGTCGAGCGCCGAACAGGCGTTGCGGAAGTTCGTCGATGAAACGGGAATTCCGTTCTTCACGACGCCGCAGGGGCGCGGAGTCGTGCCTGAAGACCATCCGCGATCGTTTCCCGCCGCGCGCTCGACGGCTTTCCGCGAGGCCGACGTGGTGCTGGTGATCGGCGCGCGCGCCAATTCGATGCTGTCTTTTTTGCGTCCGCCCCGGTTTTCTCGCGACGCGAAATTCATCAACGTCAATCTCGACGGCCGGGAGATTGGGCATAACCGCGAAATCGCCGTCGGCATTATCGGCGACGCCCGGCTGGTGCTCGAACAGCTCGCGGCGGAGGCGAGAGGACGTTTCAATCCGAAGGAGGAGACGGCGTGGGTCGCGCAACTCGCCGCGAAGCATCGGTCGAACCTTGAGCGCAACGCTCCGCTGATGCATTCCAGCAAAGTTCCGATTCATCCGCTGCGGCTGTGCAACGAGGTCAAGGAGTCGATCACCCGCGATACGATCCTCGTCGTGGATGGCCACGAAATTCTTAACTTCGCGCGCCAGTCGATTCCGATTTACGAAGCGGGATGCAGCCTCAACGCGGGTCCGCATGGATGCATGGGGGTGGGGATTCCGTTTGGAATCGGAGCGAAGGTCGCGGCGCCCGACAAGCCGGTTCTGGTCCTGAGCGGCGACGGCGCTTTCGGCTGGAACGGGATGGAGATGGACACCGCGATTCGGCACAAGCTGCCGATTGTCGTAGTAGTTTCGAACAACGGCGGATTCACCTCCCGTCAGACGGGCGGCAATGTCGGCCGCGACCTCGGCTTTCAGCGTTACGACAAACTCGTCGAGGCGCTCGGGGGCTACGGGGAATTCGTCGAGCAGCCTGATGAAATCAGGCCGGCGATCGAACGCGCGATCAAAAGCGGTCGGACGGCGCTGGTGAACGTCTGCACCGACCCGGACGCGCAGGCCACGACCGATATGGGGTTCGCCGGCTATTGAGACCACGGCGGACGCCGTCCGGCGGCGTCCGCCATAAAATTCGACAAAGAGCACGCTGGATTTTCCGGAGCGTTCACGATCGGGCAAGCGCCCGCGTCAGCGCGCGACGCAAATCTGCGACATCAATCATCCGTCTTCCGACGCCGCAAATTTCCTGTTCCAATGCTGCGCGACTTTGCATTCCTGATGTGCTTTAAGGTCGGCGACCAGCTCGCCGATTTAGCTCGCTCGGATCGGCGCCGGCGGTAATGCACAATAAAACTTAATAAAACTGATTATAGATATGAAACGTTCAAGCTTGTTGAAAATCAAAAAATAAAAGCTAGACACTGTATATGCAGTTATTTATGGTTGGAGGCGCCAAAGGGGGATTTGAGATTAATTACGGTTCGCTCGGAATGCGATTAGCGATTGAAAGTTCTTCCGCGATGAAACTGGCAATTTGAACCTCACGAAATGGTCGTGAGCATTGAATTTCCACTAATTGCAAATCTTTTCGCGAAGAGCCTGCTGAACGATCCAGCGAACCAAATAGGAGCATCGAAACATGGCGCGAATGAAATCCCTCCCGATCGCCGGTCTTGTCATCCTTGGTTTAATGGCCGTCAGCAAGCCCGCTTTCGCCTTCAAGCCGTATAAAATTACGTTGACCTGTAACGCCGTGAGCGGCGATGTGATTACCGGTAGCGTTGCCTATCTGACCCTCTGTGATGCGTCCAGTTCGTCGTGCAGCGGTTCGAGCGGATTTGCTTGTCCGACGCTACCGAGTTGCGACAGCAGCACAACGATATCGGCAACCGATACTTGCACAGCTCCGTTCAAAGTTGGCGGCTTTATGGTCCAAGTCGGAGCCACGGATTATTTGGCGAACGGATCTACTGCAACCGGCGGTTTTGGCGGCGGCGGCAGTATCTATCCTTTGCCTGGTAAAGGTTACTCCGTCTCGATCAACACGGCGAGTGACGGTGGAAATTCAAACGATACCGTCCAATTCGAGATTAAGTAGCGTTGCCGCCGGTCTCACCCCGGAGACTCCGCATCAACGCATCGGAGCGCCAGCCCCTGCGGCTTTACACGATCTGCTAAAATGAAAGCCCGTGGAGGGGGAAAGGCTGGCGAAATTTCTTGCGCGCGCCGGGGTCGCGTCGCGTCGCGACTCCGAGCGCCTGATCGCGGCCGGCCGCGTCACGTTGAACGGCGCGGTCGTCGCGCATCCCGCCGTATCGGTTCAGGATAACGACCGCGTCGCCGTGGATGGCAAGCCGGTCGCCCGGGCAACGCCGGCGCGGCTCTGGCTCTACCACAAGCCCGCTGGATTGGTTACGACCGCGCGCGATCCGCAGGGACGCCCAACCGTTTTTGCGAATCTTCCGAAGCATTTGCCCCGCCTGATTTCGATCGGACGCCTTGATATCAATACCGAGGGTCTTCTTCTGCTCACCAATGACGGCGAACTCGCGCGTTTTCTCGAACATCCGGCGCAAGAGTTTGTCCGGACGTACCGCGTTCGCGTTCACGGTAAAATCGACCAAAGCTTGGTTGCGAACCTTGCCCGGCCTCAGATGATCGACGGCGTTCGCTACCGGCCGGCCGAAGCGGCGATCGATCATCGCCAAGGCGCCAATTGCTGGCTGACGATCATGTTGCGCGAGGGGAAAAATCGGGAGATCAAGCGGCTGCTCGCGCATTACGGCCTGCGTGTGACCCGCCTGATCCGCATCGGATACGGGCCGTTTCGGCTCGACGACCTGCCGCGCGGCGCGGTCGCGCCGGCGCCCGAAGCGATCGTCGGCGAATTGACGCAACGCCTCGCACAACGTTCTGCGCAATCGCCTATTCGACCTTCGGCAGGATGTCCTCCTTCAGCCGCCGCAAATCGACGATCGTTTTCGCCGTCGGAACTCCCTTGAACGGCGGCCAGAGCAGCGGCATCGTCAACCCCGCGTCCTTGTAACGCTTAAGGTTGTCGATCAGTTGCTGCGGCGTGCCCGTCATCGAGGGCGTCAGCTTGCCTTGCGGCGTCTGGTCGGTCTTCTCGCGCGTGATGTCGAAGAACAGCATGCTCACGATTTCGAGATCGTCGATGGCGCGCGCGCTGCCGATCGTTTCCAGCTCTTCCTTGATTGCCGCGCGCCATCGTTTGATATCGTCGGGCGTGTCCTGGATGCCGATCCATCCCGCCAATCCGTATTTCGCGACGCGCTTCGCCGCGATCTTCGGCACGCCCAATCCGCCGAAGAAAATCGGCGGATGCGGTTTCTGGACCGGCTTGACGCCGAAGCCGCATTTCGGAAACGACGCGAACTCTCCGTGATACTCGAAGAGCTCGTTCGTCCAAACGCCCTGCATGATTTCGATCGTCTCGACTACATGCTTGTTGCGTTTTTCGTAGATGTGCGCGGCGCTCGCCGCTTCGAACTCTTCGGGCATCCAGCCCGTTCCCACGCCGACATTGATCCGGCCGCCCGCAAGATGGTCCCATGTGCCGATCTCCGCCGCCAGTACTCCGGGCGCGCGATAGGGCGTGTCGATCACGCTGACGCCGATTCTGATCTTTTTCGTGATTGCGGCCAGATATGGAATTAGCGGCAATCCGTGCAAAAATTCGCCTCTCGCGGCGACCGGCAGGGAGCGCGGAAACTCCTTCATGAAACCGAAAGGCTTGCGCAGTTCTTCGCGGTCGGAAGCTTCCGGAACCACAATCCGGTCGAGGGTCCAGATCGAATCGAATTCGAGCTCTTCAGCGAGGCGGGCAAGATCGACGATTTCGCTCACCGTCACTTTGTCTCTGAAGTTTGGCAGGTACAGCGCGAGTTTCATTCGGCAACCGGCCTCCGTCGTCATGTCTCGATTCGCGCGATTTCCGCGGCCGTGCGCGCGACAATCCAGCGTAGCGAAGTTCGCCGTCCGCCGCGCTATGGAAAATGCGTCGATGCTCCGCCCGCCGGTCGAAGTTCATAATCGCATCGATGCGGATATTGCAATCGTCCTTGCAACGGCCGCTTTCGCCATCACTGATGGGATCCCGGCGCGTTTTTATGGTTCCGATTATGTCGTCGCATCGTTGTTCGCATTTCCATCTTTTCGGTTGCAAACATCAATCAGGCGGCGTCCGCATTCGAGTGTGATCGCATGTCTCCCGAATCGATAACCACGGCGCTGTGGATTGTATGGCTGGCTTCGTGGATCGTCGCCGCGTTCTGGTCGAGCCGCGTCGCCAAGCGCGGCGGCTGGAGCGGCGAAATATTGCTTCGCGGTCTCATATACCTCGCCGCGGTTCTGATGTTTGCGCTGGCGCCGAACCGCGGAGACTATCCGCAAGTGCGGCTCTGGAAGCTTGACGTCGTTCTGAAATGGCTATTGGCGGCGATGACCGCCGCTGGATTGTCGTTCGCATGGTGGGCGCGCGTTCATTTGGGTCGGATGTGGTCGTCATGGGGGATGGCGAAGAAGGCCAATCACCGTGTCGTTGACACGGGGCCTTATTGCATCGTGCGGCATCCGATCTATACGGGCCTTATTTTCGCCGGTTTCGCGACTTCGATCGAGAAAGGAACCGCGGCGGCCATGCTCGGCGCCGCGATTTTAACTTTGGCGCTATATCTCAGAGCGCGGCGGGAGGAGCGTTTCCTGCGCGCCGAACTGCCGGCGTGCGCCTACGATGCGTACGCGCGCAAGACCCCGATGCTCGCGCCTGCGATTCGGCGCGATCGCTAATAGACGCCGTTCGCTAACAGAGCATGCGCGCGCGTATGAGCGGCGCTCGGCGCGGCTACAGTTCGATGTCGCCTTTCAGCAACCGCTGGACCACTGTGCGATTAAGTATCTCATTCGTGCCGTCGGCGACGTTGACGATCCGCAGCGCATGCCATGCGTGATATAGCCCAAGCTCGTTGGTGAAACCGATCGCGCCGTGAGCCTGGATCGCGCGATCGACGGCGCGAAATCCGACCTGGACTGAGTAGGCCTTGGTCATCGAAAGTTCCTTCACCGCCGGATGTCCCTGATCGAGCAGGGTGGCCGCGTTGAGGCCCATCAGATGCGCCGCGTGCAATTCCGCCGCCGATTCGGCGAGCGGAAACGTCACGCCCTGATAGTCCGCGATCGGCCGTCCGAACGCCTGTCGCACTTTGGAATATTCGATCGCCTGTTCCAGCGCCCATCTGCCGTATCCCACCGCGCGCGCCGAATTGTAGATGCGCCCGAGCGACACGCCGTAAAGCGCGGCCTCGAAACCATGATTGAGTTCTCCGACCAGTTGCCACGGCTCGACGAACACGTCGTCGAGCCGCAGTTCGGCCTCGTCTCCGCCGATATGGCCGAACAGGCGGATCACTCGTTGGACTTCGAAGCCGGGCGAATTGGTCGGAACGAGAAAGGCCGAAATCCCTCCCTTGCGCGCGGCGGCCAACGACGCATCGGTGATCGCGAAGACGATGCAGTAATCGGCGACCGGAGCGTTCGTGGTCCAGATTTTGCGGCCCGAGATTTTCCATCCGTCGCCGTGCGGAACCGCGCGCGTCGCGAGCGCGGCGGCGTCCGAGCCGGCGCCGGGCTCCGACAGGCCGAAGCACATCGAGGCGTCGCCCGCATTCATCGGCTCCAGAATCCGTTTGCGCGCTTCGTCGGTGACTCGCTCAAGCAGGCGGCTCGGTCCGAACGCCCAATGGCTGATGACGTACAGCATCAGCCAGTTCTGCGGGCCGCACAGGCGGAACAGATGCTCCCACCCGGCGTAGTACGCCAGATGGCCGAGACCGCCGCCGCCCAGCGCTTCCGGCACGCACATCGTATAGAAGCCCGCCCGCGCGGCGGCGCGGCGCACCTCGCGAATCAGCGCGATGGCTTCGTCGGAGAACCGCCCGTCCTCGCGGTAGAGTTTGCGCGGATCCTCCAGCAGCGCGCGATGCTTTTCGTGGCGCGGCATCACCTCGGCGTGTGCGAAGGCGGTCAGGCCGTCGCAGGCCTCGCGAATTTCAGATGGAAGCTCGACTGCTATTGCACTCATTTGTTTCAACCCGTGGCGGGCGTTCCCGCGCCGCCGATAACCGATAATGCCCGCCTCCGCTGCGCTTCCACCGCTTACGTCCAACAAAGATGCGATGATACAGGAAACTTCGAACGAACCGTTAGAAGCTCGCTCAGCCGGCCATCCGCTCCGGCCTCGAATTCGAAACCTGATCGGGTTTCGACCGCTCCCGGATCGTGAATAGCGGCCGAAAAAACTTCGAAGAGAAAAAGGCGCCCGTGCTCCGCAGTAGCCCGGCCGGCGGAAAATCCAAACGTGCCCGTCGGAACCATCGGCCAACCGGCCGGACACGTCAGCGACCGGACGCTTGGTCGCGACGCACATATCCGCGTCCAAGCTTGACGGGAGGCCATTGCGACGCTGGAGTGGAGCAGAGAAATTGCCCGCCCTTTTTGGAGATGGCGCGGGGAGGGCGCAAAATTGGGCACAATCGCCCGACAGCAAGGATGGCTTGCCGAGTCGCCGAGCTGAAAAGCGCCTGAAAATGAAGGATTTCAGGTTGGTCGGGGTGGCCGGATTTGAACCGGCGACCACACGCACCCCAAGCGTGTGCGCTACCAGGCTGCGCCACACCCCGACCCTTGCGTCAGTCAAACGCGGAGATTGAGTATAGCCGGACGCTTACGACCAAGGCCATAACGGTCGCGGCCGGCGGCGACGCGGAGCGGCGCGCGGCGCTCCGGGGACACATCAGGCCTTTTTCTTCGCCGCCACCCGTGGGCGCCACTGCCAGTACGAGCGCAAATCGACCGCAAACGTCCAGGCGTTGCGCGGCTGATTGATCAAATGAACGATCTCGTTGCAAATCGCGTCGGTTGAAACGAAATGGTCCGGATCCTCGTCGTGCGCCGCTTCGGTAACGCGCGGCAGTCCGACGGCGCCGTCAACGTCGAGCGCGATCGCGTGCACCCCGCGATGCATGAATTCATACGCCACCGATTCAGCGAGCGCGCGCTGTGCGACTTTCGATGCGTTATACGCGGCGTATTGCGCGGGTCCGCCGCGCGTCTCGGAGCCGAGGACGAAGATCACCGTTCCAGCGCCGCGCTCAGCCATTCCCCCGACCACCGCCTGGGTGCAGAAGAACGGCCCGTAGCAATTGACTTTTAATTGAAAGTCGAAATCCTCTTCAGAGATATCGACGAACGGTTTCCTGAGATATGCGCCGGCATTGTTTATAAGAACGCTGACCGGGCCCAGTTCGCGTTCGACGGCCGCGACCGACGCCGCCACCTGCTCGCGCCGCGCCACGTCCGTCGGCGTCACCAGCGCTTTGCCGCCAGCCGCGCGAATCATCTCGGCGGTTTCATCCAGTTGCGATTTGGTGCGGGCGATTAGGCCGCAGGCGTAGCCTTCGCGCGCCATCCTGAGAGCGATCTCGCGGCCGATGCCACGGCCCGCGCCGGTTATCAGTGCGACTTTGGAATCCGACATGGAGCGCATCTTAGCCCGTCGCGATTTTTCTGCAAACCATCGCGGGCTTTTTCGGCCTATCAATTGCCCTTGGCGACGCCCATGGGGGGTGTTAGCGTGGGCGTGGGGCGGAGTGACGCCGATGAAGCCGATCAAACAAGATACGCGCGGCGCACGACCGTGGCATCTCAACGCCAAAGCATTGGTGGCGACTGCCGCGGTTGGTTTTATCCTTCTCCTGTCGCTGCGAGGCGAGGCGCTAGCCGGAGACGGTTCGGCGTTGGTCCCGGCGCCGCGCGCCGATCTCGCCACGCCGCCGCCCGACGATGGCGTGGCTCCGCCGCCCGCGCCGGCCTATGATGGAGACGTTCCAGCCGCCGCGACGGCGCCCGAGCCCCCGGTTTCGCCTGCGGCGTCAGTAGAGAGCGGCGTTGGTTCGTCGATCACGGTCACGCTGACGGGGAGTTCAAGCGCAGATTCCGACTCGGCCACGGATGCTTCCGCCGGCGCCGGGTCGGCGGCGTCCGGAGACTCGTCAACGAATTCATCCTCTCCACCAAGCGACGAAGCCGCCCGGCACTCGCATTGGACGCGCGTGGGCGACAGTGACGATGACAATAGCGGCGATTCGTCTAGCGCGGACGCGGGTTCCGACCAGGTTCTTGAGTTGCCGCAAGTGGTGGACGCCAATCCTGCTCCCCAGATAAACGCGGCGGACCAGCAGAACGCCGACGCGAGCCAGGACGACGGTGCGGATTCAAGTTCCCAGATCGGAAGCATCGACGACTATCAGGACCAGGTTGATATGGCCAGCGCGTATCCTGTGCCGCTCCCAATGGGCCCGGTGATAGTGAACCCGATGATGCTCGGCTCGTACTATGGCGCTCCGCGCTATGGATATCCGGGATTTCCGTCTCCGATGGGTGGAATGATGCCGCGCTCGGCCTATGGCGGCGCTTTGCCGCCCGGACCATTCATCATTCCGCCGGGAATGAACACGATGCGATCGGCGGTGCTCTCCAACAGCCCGATGCTCGCGGGATCGCGCGGTGCGTATGCGCGCTCCGGCGGCGGTTTTGGCCGGGCGGGAGGATTCGCACGGTTCGGCGGGTTCGGAATGGGCGCGCGACGATAAGAACGGCGGCGTCCATCCGCCGTAGTGGCCAAACAATCGCACAAACACAAAGGATCTTTCGGCGATTCTCATGAACCGACGGCAGAAAAAGCGCGCGCGCGCCAGGGTTGTCCGATGCTGGTGACGATCGACGTTGGCAACAGCCACACCGTTATCGGTCTTTACGAGGCCGACCGGCTGACTCATCATTGGCGGATTTCGACCAACCCCGAGCGCACGACCGACGAGCACGGAGTGATGCTGAACGCATTGCTGCAAGCCGCCGGCATGCAAACTCCGTTGAAGCCAGAAGGCGTCGTGGTCGCCTGCGTCGTGCCGCCGCTCAATCCGACCATCGAACTGCTCGCGGAGCGCTACTTCCATTGCGCGCCCCTGATTGTCGGTCCCGGAATTAAAACCGGGATGCCGATTCTCTATGAAAATCCCAAGGAAGTCGGCGCCGATCGGATTGTGAATGCGGTCGCCGCATTCGAGCGCTACGGAAGCGCCTGCATTGTCGTCGATTTTGGCACCGCCACCACGTTCGATTACGTTACCGGCCGCGGCGAATACGTCGGCGGCGCGATCGCGCCCGGGCTGGGCATCTCGATGAATGCGCTGGTCGAGCACGCCGCCAAGCTCTACCGGGTCGAACTGGCCCGCCCGCGCGACGTGGTCGGACGCACGACCGTGGGCGCCATTCAATCGGGCCTGGTCTTCGGCTATACCGCGCTGGTTGATGGCCTGGTCGAGCGCATCGTGCGCGAGCGCGGCGAAAAAACCCGCGTTATCGCGACCGGCGGGATGGCGGAATTGATTGCGCCGGAATCGGATACGATCGAAGATGTGGATGAATTCCTGACCTTGAAGGGTCTCAGGCTGATATTCGAGCGAAATCGCCGGCTGTAGCCGGCGTCGGGGAGTGAAGATGTCAGAGCAGCCGCGGCGCGTGGTTACCGATTCGATGCTGGGGCTTCGGCTGCCCGACTGGGCGCGGCTGTCGCCGCGTGTGGCCACCGTCCTTGGCCACAATCCGGGGCCATTCACGGGGCCGGGCACGAACACCTATATCGTCGGCACGGGCCGCCGCCCGCTGTTGCTGGACACCGGAATCGGCGTGCCAAAATGGGCCGAGAATTTTCCGCTCGGCTTGCGTGAGATGAGCGGCGCCGACCAGCTCGACCGAATCGTGCTCACGCACGCTCACACCGATCATATAGGCGGCGTTAAGGACGCTCATCGGCTCCTCGGATCGACGCCGGTGCTCAAACGGCCGTGGCCGGGACATGACGAGCCGGCGGGCGCGCCGATTACCGCGATCGGCCATGGCGACGAGGTCGCCGTCGAAGGCGCGACGCTGCGCGCGGTTTTCACTCCCGGTCACGCTCCGGACCACTTGTGCTACTACCTCGTTGAGGAAAAAGCGCTCTTCACCGGCGACGTGGTGCTCGGCGCCGGCACGACGATTATTCCCGACGAAACCGGCGACCTCGGCCAATACATGGATTCGCTGCGCCGCCTGCTTGAGCTGGACGTCGAGAAAATCTACCCGGCGCACGGTCCCGTGATTACCGACGCAAAACGCAAGCTCCGCGATTATATCGCTCATCGGGAGCTGCGCGAACGGCAGATCGTCGGCGCTTTGGCCGACGGTCCGCTGGAGATTCCGGCGATCGTGAAATTGATCTATACCGATGTGCCCGCGTTTCTGCATCCCGCCGCCGCACAGTCGGTGCGGTCGCATCTCAAGAAGCTGCGCAACGAGGGCCGGGTCGTGGAAGATGAAAACCGGTGGAGGCTCAATTAGCCGGTCGGTGCGATTTTCATTGGCCGCCGCCGCGGCGCGTCATAATCGCTGGATGGTTCGGCGCCGTCGCTGTCGCGCGCGCCGCCGGCGGTTCCGCACCGCCGAATCCGGGCACGCTTTACGAACGCGCGCCAGCCTCATCCGGTGACGCCACGACTCCGGTGGAGAGCGCCCCGCCTCCGGCGCCGGCGACCGCAACTGTTCCCACGGCGCCGGCGCCGGCGTCAACCGCGGCGGAGCCGGCCGTCGAATCGATCGGGGACGGCGGCGGCGACGCCTCGACCATTATCGTGCCGGATTCGATGCCGGCGCCGCGCATCGTCAATCAGGACGGCGCGGTTCCGCCCTCCACGACCGTCATTCCTGAAGCTTCCGGCGCGCTCCCGGGCGATGCCGCCGATCAAAACCAGGTCATCAATTACGAGGCGCAGCAGAATCCGCAGCTGATCGATCCTCAGCTCCATTCGATGCAGGAGTTCATGGAAGAGGAGGGTTCCGAAACTTCGCCGCTCGGAATCGAAGTGCAGGAGGATCAGCGCAAACTCGCCGATGGCGAAATCGCTGACGGGCTGCTGGTCGTTGGCGTGGTTCCCGGGAGTCCCGCCGCCAGCGCCGGACTGCACCCTTTTCGGCAGACGGCGCGGAACATCATCGAAGGAACGGCGATAGCTGCAGCATTGGTTTTTCCGCCGGCGGTGGTCGTGGTGCCGATTATCGAAAGCGTCAACTTTCACGAAAGCTATGATTTGATTATCGGCGTGGACGGCGTGCGCGTGACCAATTTCCTTGACTTCGACGACCGGATGCGCGTGGTGCAGCCGGGCGAAATCGTCTATTTGAGCCTTGTGCGCAACGGCCGGCGCGTGCAGCTCCCGGTGCCGGTGCGAAGTTTGCTCAAGCCGCCGGGCTTCTAGCCCTCCGTTGCGCGATTCGTTTCATTCGATAACTTTGGGCTTTACCTCGCGCTCCGATCGCGGTACAAGGGTTCGTCCGTTGAGGAGGATTCTCCCGGCGAGATTCGAATGAGGTAGAGCAGGGCCGCACGCGGCCTGTGGAAGCGACATAAGTTGGGCTCCGAGCCTGGATCCAGTTGCGGACCGGGACCCCGAGCGGAACTGCTGCGCGCGTATAGATGCGCGAGTCGATGCGGGGTTGCCGGTATGAAGGCGGCTCCGCTTTTTCGCTTTTTGGAAGAACGATTTAGTGCGCCTCGAAGGGCGGGCGGGAAAAGCCATGGCCAAGCAAAAAATTCGCGTCACCGATCTTGCCCGGATGAAAGCCGAACGGACGCCGATCGCGATGCTTACGGCGTACGACTTCCCGTTCGCGCGCATTTTCGACCGCGCCGGCGTGGATATCCTGCTGGTTGGCGACAGTCTAGGGATGGTCGTTCAGGGCGCCGACAGCACCTTGCCGGTCACGATGGCCGACGTGCTCTATCACGTGAAGCTCGTCGCGCGGGCTCGCGAGCGCGCCCTTCTGGTCGGCGATTTGCCCTTCATGAGCTACCAGGTGAGCGTCGAACAGGCGTTGCGCAACGCCGGACGCCTGCTCAAGGAGGGCGGCGCCGAGGCGGTCAAGCTCGAGGGCGGCGTCACGATGGCCGACACCATCCGCCGGCTGGTCGACGTTGACATCCCCGTGATGGGGCATATCGGCTTGACGCCTCAATCGATCCATCGGATGGGCGGCCATCGCGTGCAGGGCCGTCAGTCGGGGCGCGGACCGGGATGCCGCGAGCGGCTGCTCGAAGACGCGCTTGCGGTCGAGCAGGCGGGCGCGTTCGCGGTCGTATTGGAGGGAATTCCGGCCGAACTCGCAAGCGAAATCACTTCACGTCTCGCGATTCCGACAATCGGCATCGGCGCCGGCGCTGACTGCGACGGCCAGGTGCTCGTGATGCACGACATGCTCGGCCTGACCGACGGCTTTCGGCCGCGCTTCGCCAAGGCCTATGCGAACCTGTGGCGTGACGCGACGGAGGCCGCGACGGCGTACCTCCGCGATGTTCGCGGCCGCGCATTTCCCGCGGAGGAGCATACCTTTCACGTCAAGGGAGTCTGAGGGCGATGGAGATTATCGAGACCCCGGCGGCGATGCAGCGCTGGAGCGAAGCGGCCCGTATGCGCGGCGCGACGATCGCGTTCGTGCCCACGATGGGTTTCCTGCACGAGGGCCATCTGACGCTGATGCGCGAAGGACGCAAGCGCGCGTCGCTGCTCGCCAGTTCGCTCTTCGTCAATCCGACGCAGTTCGGACCCAACGAGGATTTCAGCCGCTATCCGCGCAATTTCGAACGCGACTGCGAGATGATGCGCGAGGTTCCGGTTGACGTGCTCTTCGCGCCCGCGCCGGAGGCGATGTATCCGGCAGGCTCGCAAACCTGGGTCGAGGCCACGGAGATTACGCAAGGGCTGTGCGGCGCGCATCGGCCCGGCCATTTTCGCGGCGTGACGACCGTGGTCGCGAAACTGTTCAACATCGTCAAACCGCATGTCGCGCTGTTCGGAGAAAAAGATTTCCAGCAATTGCGCACGATTCAGCGGATGGTTTGCGATTTGAATTTCGATCTCGAAATCGTGCCGGTTCCAACCGTGCGCGAGCGCGACGGGCTGGCGATGAGTTCGCGCAACGCCTATCTCTCGCCGGTCGAGCGCGAGCGGGCGTTGGCCCTCAGCCGCGCCCTGGAAGCGGCCGGCCGATGCCTTGCCGAGGGCGCGCGCAGCGCCGCGCAACTGGCCTGCGCCGCGCGCTACGTGCTTGAACGGACGCCCGGCGTCGAAATCGAATATGTCGAAGCGGTGGATTCCGAAACGCTCAAGCCGATCGAACGGATTGAGCGGCCGGTGGTGGTCGCGATCGCGGCGCGCGTCGGCGCGACCCGCTTGATCGACAACATGGTGCTCGACCCGCGCGCCTGATTCCAAAACCGAGGGAGTTTTATCGACCCATGCGCATCATGCTTCGCGCGAAACTGCACCGTCTCCGCCTGACTGGCGCCGATCCCGATTACGAAGGTTCGATCGCGATCGATACGAATCTGCTGCGCGCCGCGGATATTCTTGAGAACGAAATGGTTCATGTATGGAACGTGACCAACGGCGAGCGGCTTGAAACGTACGCGATTTCCGCGCCGGCCGGTTCGGGCGAGGTCGCGCTCAACGGCGCGGCGGCGCTGCGCGGCAGTCCGGGAGACATAATTATTGTCGCGGCGTTCGCGCCGATGGACGAGGCGCGGGCGCGCCGCCACGTGCCCCGGATCGTGCACGTTGACGATCGCAACCGTATCCGGGAGCAGGCGCTTTCGGCGGCGAGTTGATGGCTAATGCGTAATTCCCTGGGATTCGCTATAATTTGAGTTATGAGGAACGCGATTCCATTGTTCCCGCATGATTCGGTCCTTCCGCCCAGGAAGCCTAAGGAGCCAGAGAAGTAGCCTGACGCTTCTCCACCTCTGCGATAAGGCCAGCGAACGTTGGAGTAGAGTGGGGGACTCGCGAATGACAGAACGCGAGCCGCACTCTTCTCCGTCATGGCCGGGCTTGACCCGGCCATCCACGGGGCAATATGGATTCGCGGGTCAAGCCCGCGAATGACCAAATAGGCGCCCGCGAATGAAACACGGAATGTTGGGCGAACGTGTTCAGAATCACCACGAACCGGCGCACTGATTGTCATTCTGAGCGAAGGCTGCAGAAGCGAAGAATCCCGCTCCGACGTCATCCATCTGTACAGTTATTTACGAGACAAATACTACTTTATCTCTTCGATCTCGCCGTTTTTGCGAACAAACAGACAGCTTAATCCGGTGCGTTCCTTTGCAAGTGCGGGAAGCCGACTCCAAAGATTTCGAAACTGCTGAATATCCGGCAGGGCGATACTATACTTTGCGGAGGCGGCGCTCATCCGCTGCAAAATCTCGCCGAGGACCGCTAGAAAATAGTTCACGCGCATCGACTGGAGAGAACCGCTGCCTTTGGCTTCGATCACCCATCGTTGCGAATCGCGCTCGGCAAGAATGTCAATTCCATGAGCGGAGCCCATGTTTGTGGAAATCTTCCAGCCCTCACGAATCAAATAGGCGCCGAGAAGCGTCTTTAGTTCGTCTTCAGAAAGGCTCTCTGGAAGATCGTTGGTTGGTGCTGACTCTGAGCGGCTCTGGGCGAAATTTGCCTTAGTTGAATTGTCGCCAATCCGATTAAACGTAACCGTCTTTTGTTTAAGGTTCGGATGGGCTGTCCAGCCCGCTTCTGTCAGGAACGAGATTGGGGGCTTGGCGGGTTTTGGTTCGCCCACCAAGCCTGATACTTATACGCGGATTCCGACAGTGCGCAGCCAATCGCCGCGCTCAATTCCTCAAAGCTGAACGTTGCGGTATTACCGTCAACCTCTTCGAGCAACTGGCGAATCGCGTCGTACCGTCCCAAAGCGGTGCCTCCGGCTCAGAGGCAATGCAATCGGCATTTTATGCTCTCCCGCGAAGCCGCATCAGCTCATAACATCAGCATCAATAATAATCGACCGGGTCGATTTGGCGCTTGGCGCCGTACCAGAACAGCATATTCTCAGTCAGTCCCTGCCAGGTGAATTTGCCGGGCGGCATCAGCAGCCGCTTGAACATCGACTTGAAGGAGTAGAACTCCTTCGTGCATCGCCACACGCCCTCTTCGACCTGCTGCGGCGAAAGATTCTTGGGCACGAACATGCAGCGGAAATTGTTCGTGTACATGTCGGCGTCGGGAATGATCACGCGGTCCTCGGCCTCGAGCTGCGTGCGCATCGGCGTGCCGACGCGCGGCGTGACCGTGTTGAAAAACGCCTCGGGGGCCTTGACCTCGTGCAGGAACTTGAGCGTGTCCTCGAAGATTTGCGGATGGTCGTCTTCCAGCCCGAACAGGAAATTCAACGAATAGTAAATGCCGTAATGTTCGAGGCGCTTGAGCAGCTTCTTGTAGTCCTTGGCGTGGTTCTGGATTTTGTTCATCGACAGCAGGCTGTCCTGGCTGATCGATTCGACGCCGATATTGACATGGAATACGCCGGCCTTCGCGGCCAGTTCGAGCAATTCCTCATCATGGTTGGAATTGACCGTCCACAGGCACGAAAACCGGATATTGAGCGGCGCCAGAGCCTTGAAGAGTTCTTTCGCGAACTTGTGCTTGCCGGTGATCTGGTCGTCGATGAACTGGAAGCGGCGGAAGCCGGTGACCTCGATTACCTGCTTGATCTCTTCAACGATGTCCTCGACCGGGCGCGTGCGGTAGCTGCCGTTATAGAAGACCGGAATCTCGCAGAACGAACATCGGTAGGGGCATCCGCGGCTCGCCTGCACCGGAACCGCCTTGAACAGGTAGCGGTTCAGTTTGAGCAGCTCGTGGCGCGGACGCGGCAGCTTTTTCAGATCGTGGAGCTTGTCGGATTTATAAACCTGTTTGAGCTTGCCATCCTGCCAGTCGCGCAGCAGCGGCTCCCATACCAGATCGGCTTCGCCCTGCACGACCGCGTCGGCGTGCTTGAGCGCCTCTTCGGTCTGCAGCGTGGCGTGAAAGCCGCCCATCACGACGGGCACGCCGCGGCGGCGGAATTCGTCGGCGAGCTGGTAGGCGCGCAGCGACGCGCCGATCGTCGTCGTCATCCCGACGAGGTCCCATCCGGCGTCGAAATCGAGATCTTCGAGGCGTTCATCGCAAAGAGTTACGTCGAAATCGGAAGGAGTGAGGCCCGCGATTAACGGAATCATCAGGCCCATGATCAAGCGCCATCGGGTCTTGTGCGGCGTGCCGTCAAGATGAATGGTGGTCGGCTGCACCAGCAGCAATCGCGGTTTCTTCACATGTCCTCCTACTAACTTCCAACTCCTAGCCGGCCTTGCTGGCTCCTGTGCGGTAACGGCCGCTGCGCCGGTTGGTAAGCAGCAAAGCACGCCGGCGAAAATCCACGCCGAAAGCGGCGCCCCAGGCGAACCACGACAACTTTCCGAATACCGCCAGCACCACCAGGAGGTAGGCGAAATCCCGTCCCGTCGCCTGCTCGATCATCCGAATCCACCGTTCGGCTTCGTCTCCGGCCGATTCCAGCGCCCGGTTGACCGAGATCGCGCATGCGCCAAACCCGCCCAGAAGCAGGCCGAGCAGCCAGAAATACGCGCGATCGTGACTGACACGGTAACATCCAATCAACAGTCCAATAAAGATCGCGACATGCACTAAATTGTCGGTAAATACGTCCAGACGCGCGCCGCTTTCCGATTCGACCATCCTGAGCCGCGCCAATTCGCCGTCCACGCCGTCGATCGTGATTGAAGCCAGAAACAGGATTGCTCCGGCCAGCTGACTCCAATATACCGTCGAGGCAAACAAAAACGCGCAAAAGACGCCCAAAGCCGTATTCGCGAGCGTTACGAAATTCGGCGCTACGCCTAGCCGCGCCAGCGGATAGCTGATCCGCCATGACAACCGCCGGTCGATCATTTGGGCAAGCGGCGCGTCGGTGGAGACGCTCTCGGCGCGTACCGATCGCGCAAGGCGCAACTCCGCCTCCTGCCGGTCCTGCGGCCGCCCGTTGAGCGCGAAAGGCAGAAAGCCGCGCTCAGTCAGAATGGAGCCGACGCCGGTCGCTGGGTCGCTGAGCAGGGTCGCGAGCGGACCGAGTTCGATAGCGCCGCCCCGGTCGGCGTCGGTACTGTCGATACGCATGCATTGCGAGGGGGCTTCGGCATACGCCTCGATCGCGCGGCGCAACTGCGACCGCGCCAAAACGAGATTTCCATAAAACGCGATCGCTGGCGTGGCGGCGGCACGTGCGTCGCCTTCCGCGGCGAAATGGCGGAAATCATCGACCAACGTGATTTCCGGCTTTCCGGCAAACGAGCCAAGCGCGCGCACGATTTCGTTCGCAGGGGCGCCATGCGTTTCGATGATGAAACGGCGCACGCCCTCGCGCGTACAAAGCAAGAGCAATCGTTCGAGAAGGGGGCGTCCGAAAATCATGTCGGACGCGCGCGACGGGACGCTAATGAGCGCTGTTTCTATCAAAGTAGCCAAATTAAAACTAGGTTTTTAAGCGAATCGGACCGCGGAGTCAATGTAACCTGAGTGAAATAATTGATTCGCCGCACGCCCTCCCATCCCGGTTGCCACCCCGAACAATCGAATCACATTGCGGACGTAAGCGCGAGTATTTGAGAAATTTGGCATCGCACTTTCATTATGCCCTGTTGAAATTATCGCCGCGGCCGTCGAGACCGCCGGATCGGGCTGGTAAAATCTAGCGCACGATGCGCGCGATTTTATTCGATTACGGCGGCACGCTCGATTATCCGCGCCATTGGCTCGACCGCTTCCTTGCGCATTATCAAGCGGCCGGACTCGGTCTCTCGCGCGCCCAACTCGATCGCGGGTTCGCCCACGCCACCCGCATGGCGTATCGCGCCACGGCGGATTTGCGCCAGTTCGGCCTTGAAGAAATCGTCAACTACCTGGTGAGGACGCAGGTCGCGTTCCTTGCCGACAACGGCGATTCGGTTACTCGCGGAGTAATTGCGGACGCGCGCCGGGAGGGTAGATTAGCCGAAGCGATGGCGCGGATTGTGGCTGGATTCGTCGCGGAATCACGGGCGGGGATGGAGGCCAGCCGCGCGGTTCTTTCCGTGCTTGCGCCACGTTATGCGATGGGCGTCGTATCGAATTTCTATGGCAATCTGGAGCGCGTTCTGGACGAAGCGGGCCTCGGTGGTTTTTTCGCCGTGGTCGCGGATTCGTCGCGGGTCGGCAGCTTCAAGCCCGATCCGGGAATTTTCGCCTACGCGCTCGAAAAAATCGGCGCGCCGGCGCAATCCGCCGCGATGGTGGGCGATTCGATCGAGAAGGATTGCGCGCCGGCGCGGCGGCTCGGCATGACCGCCATCTGGTTGCCGGGAATCGACCGTCTCGACCGTGACTGCGTCGCCAATAACGCAAACGAGGTCGATTTCACGATTCGAGAACTTGCGGAGTTAAAGAGTCTGCAATGGCGATGCGAATCAGCGGAGCGATAATCGCGGCCGGCCGCGGCGAGCGCTTGCGCAACGGCGCGGGCGGACTGCCAAAGCCGGTCGTCGAAGTCGCCGGCGAGCCGCTGCTGTCGCGTCAGGCGCGGATGCTCGCGGCGGCCGGCGCGCATCCGATCCACGCGATCGTCAATCGCGAGACCGCTGCGATAATCCGTGAGCGCCGGATCGAATTGCCGCCGGACCTGAACTTGATCGTGCGCGACACCCCGCACTCGCTGGCCTCGTTGCTGGCGCTGGGCGAGGTCATCGCTCCCGGATGGTTCGTGATGACCACGGTTGATGCGGTGATGCGGCCGGAAGAGTTCAGGCGATTCGCGGATCGCGCGCGGGCGTTGACGGAAACGGGCATGGCGCCGTCCGTTGACGGCGCGCTCGCGGTGGTGAAATGGCGCGGCGACGAACGTCCGCTCTTCGCTCAAGTCGCGCCGGATGGAATAATCGAAGCGCTGGGGGAGGCTCGGGCCGCTTGGGTGACGGCCGGCGTTTATTTATTCAACACGCGGATTTTTTCCTTTGCCGAAGCGGCGCGCGAACGCGGACTTGACGCGATGAGGCGTTATTTGGCGCTTCTAGTAGAGTCTGGAATGAAATTCGGCGCGATTGCCGTTGCCGACGCGATCGACGTCGATCAGGCGGAGGATTTGGACGCGGCGCGGGCGCTGCTGAACGGTCGGAACGACGCGTTCTGATCGCGCATCCGGGCCGCGGCTGGCGGAGTAGCGACGAATGGCTATTCAGGCGGTGGGGATCTATCGGGAACCGGAATTTTCGCCGGGCAAAGTCGAAGCCGACGCGGCGATAATCGACGCGGCGCTCGCGGAATTGCGCACCTACGGGTTGCGAACCGTGGCGATCGACGCCGCGCGTTTCATCGAGGAGGGGCTTTCCGAGCCGGCGCTGGCGCTCGCGATGTGCCAGAGCGAGCGCGCGCTGAGCCGGCTTGCGGCGGCCGAGAAAAGCGGCGCTCTGGCGATCAATTCCGCGCTCGCGATTCGCAACTGCTATCGCGATCTGCTGGGCGCGGGGCTGAGTCACGCTGGCGTCCCGACGCCTGCGGGCGCCGTGGTCCGCACGGCCCAGCCGTTCGATTTGAAACCGTTGCGGGCGTTGGACCTGAGCGCGCCGATGTACGTTAAACGCGGCGATCTTCACGCGCTTGGTCCGCATGACGTGCAACGGGTCGAAGGTCTCGAACAGCTTGAAGCGACCCTGCTCCGTTTCGCGCGGCGCAATGTGGCGCTGGTCTATGTTCAGCAGGAGGCGATCGGCGACGTGGTGAAATTTTACGGCGTCGGCGGCGGCGAATACTTCGCCGCGGTTTCCGAGGCCGGCGGATACGTTAGCGACAGCGGCAAGCGCGCCTTGGGCCATGCCGCGACGATCGCGGCCGAGGCGCTTGGCCTCGAGGTTTGGGGCGGCGACGCGGTGATGAAAGGCGCAGAGTTTTCGATTATCGACTTCAACGATTGGCCCAGCTTCAGCCGGGTCCGCGCCGAGGCCGCCAAAGCGATCGCGCGCCGCGCGGTGCGCTTGATGCGCCAGCAGCGGCTGACGGCGGGCGCGAGCGCTTGATGATAGTGAGCGCCCTGAGCGGAATTCGACGATTTTCGCATGCTTTAACTGAAAATCGCTGAAGAGCGCTGGAAGCCTCGATCGCAATTGTCTTGACTTGGCGAGATCGTCGCGCCAGTCCTATCAAACCGCCGGCGACCGCAAGGCCGGCGCAAACTCAAGCGCCGATCCGGATGATGAGGAGATGAGGACTGTCCAAGCAACGTCGCGGCGCGCGGCCGCTGTGGCCGCCGCCGACCTGCCGAAAATCACGACCGCCATACCGGGACCCAAATCCCGCGCAATCTTCGCCGACGAACAACGCCACATCGCGCCCGGACGCCAGCGCATCTCGCTGCTCGCCGGAGTCGCGTTCGACCACGGCTCCGGCGCCACGCTGACCGACGCCGACGGCAACGTCTATCTCGATTTTTTTGCCGGCGTGGCGGTCGCCAGTCTCGGCCACGGCCATCCGGGGCTAGCGGGCGCGATCGCGCGCCAGGCCGGCCGGTTGATGGTCGGCACGTTCGCGACCAAAGAGCGCGCGGAAGCGTTTCGCCTGCTTGCGGAAGCGGCGCCTGCCGGACTCAAACGGGCGCATCTGTACAGCGGCGGCGCCGAGGCGGTCGAGGCCGCCCTGAGGCTCGCACGGTCGGCCACCAGGAAGCACGAGGTGGTGGCGTTTTGGGGCGGGTTCCATGGCAAGACCGCCGGCGTGATGGGACTGATTGGCGACGAATCGAAAAAGGGTTACGGGCCGCTCGAAGGCGGCCGCTATTCGATTCCGTACGCCGATTGTTATCGCTGTCCGTTCAAGCTGAAGCATCCCGAATGCGGCATGTATTGCGTCGAATTCGGCGAAAAGCAGGTGCGGAACTCGAGCGCCGGAGCGATCGCCGCGATCGTCGTCGAACCGATGCAGGGCACGGCCGGCAATGTGATTCCGCCCGACGATTTCATGCCCGCGGTGCGGGAGATGGCGCGCCGCATGGACGCGCTTTTGATCGCCGACGAAATGATCACCGGCTTCGGCCGCACCGGAAAGTGGTGGGGCGTCGAACACAGCGGCGTCGCGCCGGATATAATCACAGTCGGCAAAGGGATGGGCTCCGGGTTTCCCATCTCAGGCGTGCTGATGGGCGAACGGCTGTCGCAGGCCGAACCATTCAGCAAACCCAGCGCGTCGTCGTCAAGCTACGGCGGAAATCCGCTCGCGGCCGCCGCGCTGGCGGAGACGATCAAAGCGATCCAGACGGAGCGTCTGGTGGAAAATTCGCGCCGAGTCGGCGCGCTGATGCTCGATCGGCTGCGCGCACTGCAAGATAAATATGAATTTCTTGGCGACGTGCGCGGCCGGGGCCTGATGATCGGGCTTGATTTGGTGCGCGATCGCGAGTCGAAACAGCCGCTGGGCCGCGGCGTGATGGAGACCGTCTTCACTGAAGCGTTGAAGCGCGGACTCCTGATGATGAGCTATTTTCCGCGCGTCCGGATCAATCCGCCGCTCGTGATTACCGAGCGGCAGGCCGAGGCCGGCGTCGCGATTATCGACGAGGTTTTTGCTTACCTGCGCGACAACCTTAACTGGCGCGAGGCAGATTGAAGGATGGAGCCGGACGCTGGAAATATCGCGCTGTTCTGCGATTTGTCGGGCACGCTCGCTGCGATGGACGAAAGCCGTCAACTGCCGATCGACGCGCGCGGCAATATCGTAATCCGGCTGCTGCCGAACGTGCGCGAGACGCTGCTGCCGATGCGCGATCATCTGATTTTCGTGGTTACGAATCAGGCGGGGGTGAAGCGCGGACGTTTTTCGCTGGCTCAGGTCGAAGCGGCGATCGCCGATCTCGATCGCCAACTCGACGGAATCCTGACCGGATGGATGATCTGTCCGCACGACGACGCCGATCGCTGCGAATGCCGCAAGCCGAAAGGCGGCATGATCGCCGAGCTGGCGGCGACGCACGGCGTCGATCTGGCGGGATCGACGATGGTCGGCGACCAGGAGATCGATGAGATGGCCGCGAAGGCCGGTGGCGTCGGGCGTTTCGTTTACGCCGCCGAATTCTTCGGCTGGAAGTAGCGTCACGCTGCGGCCTAGCGGCGCGCACGGCGGCTGACGTTTTTTCCCGGCTTCGGGTTGATATTCGAGGTTTTGCCGATGACGCAGGCGGAACAGAAGGACCGGGCGATTCGCTTTCTGGAAAATTTCAATCACGCTGATCCGGCCGTCTTCGCGGAAATGGTCACGGAAGATTTTCGTTTCGAGATCGTCTCGGGACTTGGAGAATTTCCTCCGCTTATCGGCCGCGATAACTTCGCCGCGACCGAAGCCGCCACTTTGCGCCGGCTGTTTCCGCAAGGACTGAAGCTTGTGCTGGAACATGTGATGTGCGACGGGCCGTTCGCGGTCGCGACGGCCAGCGCCGATACGATCGCGATGAACGGCCGCGCTTACCGTCAGCGCTATTGCTTTTTTCTGCGCTTCGACGGTGAGCTAATCGCCGAAGGGCGCGAATACAACGATACCAACCTGGTGCGCGAAGTCTTTCTCGCCTGACCATCATTTGAAGCCGGCCCATCTCCGGCCGGTTCACGCGAGATTCGGTCGCTCGGCCGCGTGCTCTTTAGCCATCGGTCGCCGTTTTGCCAACTCATCCCCGGCGATGTTTGTGACTCATCCGCGACGCGCGGCTAAACCTGCATCAATGAGCATATTCGCGGCAAAATCCGTAAATTATTGAGCAATAATCCGCAAGAATCGGTTATACACAAGATAATTCACTTTAAGTCGCAAATTGAACATTTCAGAATTGATTGGTAATTGAAGGCATCGCCTTGGCGGAGGTGCGGACAATGGCGAAGATTCGCTACATTGTTCCAGCTCTTTTGTCGGCTGCCGTCTCGCCTTATGCGTTTGCCGCATTTTCAGCACAGATCGCCAGCCCTGCTCCGCAAATGATCACGCTGAATGCCGCGCCGGTCGACCTGACGGTGAAGCAGGCGCCGAATCGCCATGTCAGTGTGAAATATCTCCCGCGGCGCTTTGCGAATCCGATTCTGCTCGGAAAAGTCAAGGCGGAATTGGCGGCGGAGGCGAAATCCGCGGCGCCGGCGCGCACGCGATCAGCAATTGGCGCCGCGCTGGAAATCGGCGCGCGATTTTGCGACAAGTCGTGAAGCCGCGCCGCGGTCGGCGCGCTCCCGGAGGCCGCTGTCTATGAAAATCGGATTGCTGATGGTGTTTCACGAGGCTACCGCGCGGCCGGCCGAATTCGCGCAGGCGGCGGAGGAACTGGGCTTCGAATCGCTATGGGTGCCGGAACATCCGGTGATGCCCGTGAACCCGGCGACGCCGTTTCCGCAGGGCGGGCCGATTCCCGACGTTTACAGCCATATGAGCGATCAGTTCGTATGCCTTGCGATGGCCGCGGCGACGACGAAACGGCTCAAGCTTGCGACCGGAATCACGCTCGTGCCGGAGCATAATCCCATCATCGCGGCCAAGCAGATCGCGACGCTCGACAGATTTTCCGGCGGGCGCGTGATTTACGGAATCGGCGCGGGATGGCTGCGCGAAGAGTCCGAGATTCTGGGCGTCGATTTCCCGCGGCGCTGGTCGCAGACGGCTGAGTACGTTGCCGCGATGCGCGCCCTGTGGAGCCAGCCCGAAGCCTCGTTCGACGGCAAGTACGTCAAGTTTCCGCCGGTTCGTTCGTATCCGAAACCGGTCCGTCCGAACGGACCGCCGGTGCTCCTTGGCAGCCGCGATCGCAATGCGCTGAAACGGGTCGCGAAGTGGGGCGACGGATGGTTTCCAAACCGCGTCACGCCTGACGACATGAAGCGCGACCTCGCGGCGCTGCGCGAGGAATGCCGCGCGGCCGGGCGCGATTTTGGCGCGCTCGATATAACGGTGATGGGCGGAATTCCCGGCGATCGCGCCGCCGTGCAGGCGGAGTTGGAGCGATTTGCGGAGGCCGGCGTCGGCCGTTTCGTGCTCGGCCTCGGAACGCTCGGCCCCGATGACTATCGCGAACGGCTGGCCAAAACCGCCGCACTTTATCTCAGTTGATAAGTATCGGAAGCGTTTAACGTCAATTCAAATAGCGCGTTGCCAGCGTATCGGAGAGGCAAGCAATGAAGATTGGCTTATTGGCTTTTGTTGGACCCGCGACCGCGAGTCCAGCGGTGGTCGCCCGCAAGTGCGAAGCGCTCGGTTTCGAGTCTTTCTATCTGCCGGAGCATCCGATTCTCCCCGTCAATCACAAGACCAAATATCCGCTTTCGCCCGATGGCCGGATTCCCGAACCTTACGCAAACATGCCCGATCCCTTCGTCGGACTGGCGCTGGCCGCCGGAGCAACGAGCAAAATCGGCCTTGGCACGGGAATCTGCCTGGTGCCGGAGCGCAATCCGATCGTGACCGCGAAGGAAGTCGCGACGCTCGATTTTTATTGCGGCGGGCGATTCATTTTCGGAATCGGCGCCGGATGGCTGCGCGACGAGAGCGAGATCATGGGCGTCGATTTCAAACAGCGGTGGGCGATCACGCGGGAATATATTAACGCGATGAAGGCGCTGTGGACGACTGAGCCGGCGTCTTTCGCCGGCGAATACGTGGCGTTTCCCGCCGTGCGGGCGAATCCGAAACCGGCCCGCAAGCCGCATCCTCCCGTCCATATCGGCGCCGGCGGCGTGGGCCCGAGCATGGAACGCGCGCTGCACGATACGGTCGCGATCGGCGACGGATGGGCTCCGCTCGGCGTTGCGCCGGACGCGCTCGCGGCGGAACTCGCGAAGCTGAAAAGGATGTGCGCGGATGCCGGCCGCGATTTCGCCAGCCTGGAAATCACCGTTTATGCGCCGCCGATGCAGGGCGATCCGCAGACGACGATCGCGCGCTATCGCGAGGCAGGAGCGCATCGGTTGATCATGATCACCGAGAAGCTCGGCGCCAGCCAGTACGAAGGCGAGCTTGAGTCGATCGCCAAGGCCTGGATTCGCTGAGCGCGCGAGGCGTTGCGGATATGAAAATTGGAATTTTGGCCTGGACGACCGCCGCGACCGCCGACGTCGTGACCGTGGCGCGCGCGTGCGAGGCGGCGGGTTTCGAGTCATTTTTCATGGCCGAGCATCCGGTGATGCCGGTCGAAATCAAGACGCGGCTGCCGCGCGGCGACGGCAAGATTCCTCCCGTTTACGCGCACATGATGGATCCGTTCGTCAGTCTTGGCGCGGTCGCGGCGGCGACCAACCGGATGCGCTTGGGCACAGGAATCTGCCTGGTTCCGGAGCGCGATCCGAAGGTGCTGGCGAAAGAAGTGGCGACGCTCGACCTGATTTCGCGCGGCCGATTTATCTTCGGCGTCGGCGCGGGCTGGCTGATCGAAGAGAGCCGCGTAATGGGCGTCAAGTTCAGCCGTCGATGGGAAATCACGGTCGAATGCATCCGCGCGATGAAGGAGCTGTGGACGAAAGAAGAAGCGTCGTTCGCCGGCGAATACGTGCGGTTCCCCGCGCTGCGGTCCAATCCCAAGCCGGTGCAAAAGCCGCATCCGCCGATCCATATCGGCGCGGGCGGCGAGCGCGCGCTGCGCAACACGGTCGCGGTTGGCGACGGCTGGGCGCCGATCGCACTGACGCCCGAGCAATTGCGCGGCGAACTGGACAAGCTGCGCCGGATGTGCGACGCGGCGGGGCGCGATTTTTCGCGGATGGAGATTACGGTTTATAATCCGCAAGGCGCCGAACCGCGCCGCGCGATCGAAGAATATCGGGCGGCGGGCGCGCATCGCCTGGTGCTGATGAATGCGACGCTGGCGCGGGATCGCTATGAAAGCGAGATCGAGAATTTCGCGCGCGGCTGGATCGAGTGACTTCGCGCCGGCAGGTTCCGGCCGACAAGCGCGATGACGAACGGCAAATCTGTCAGGCAGGTCAACGCTCGCAAATGGCGCGACGGCGCGGCGCGCGCGGAAACCGACCGGCTTGCGGTCGAGGAACCGCTCGAAATCCGGCTCGGCGGCCGGCGTTTCACGCTCACGATGCGCACGCCGGGCAACGACGAGGAGCTGGCGGCGGGCTTTCTGCTCGCTGAAGGGTTCATCGATTCGACCGCGGAACTGGGCGAAATCCGGCGCGTTCGCGATGCTAAAGGCGCGCCCGAAGCCAACGCGATCGATATCGTCCTTAATGTGCCGGCGGACGGATTGCGCGAGCGCTTGAAGCGCAATTTCGCCGTTTCGTCGAGTTGCGGCGTATGCGGCAAGACCAGCATCGACGCGCTCACTCGCCGGATTGAGCCGATCGTTTCGACGCTCACGATAGCGCCCGGCGAAGTTCTCGCGATGCCGGCGCGGATGCGCGCGGCGCAGGCGGTGTTCGCCGCGACCGGCGGGTTGCACGCGGCGGCGCTGTTCGATCTCAGCGCGCGCGCGCCGCGGTTGTTGGCGCTGCGCGAAGACGTTGGCCGCCATAACGCCGTTGACAAGGTGGTGGGATGGGCGCTGCGGGCGGGGATGACGCCGCTTTCCCGGCACGCGATGATGGTGAGCGGGAGGCTGAGCTTCGAAATCGTGCAAAAGGCGGCCGCCGCGGGAATTCCGATTTTATGCGCCGTGTCGGCGCCGTCGTCGCTCGCGGTGGAATTGGCCGAGGAGGCCGGAATCACGCTGGCCGGCTTCGTGCGCGACGGCGGCTTTAACGTTTACGCGCATCCCGATCGAATCGCCGGCTGAAGCGGGGCGATCCTGTTAATGCACGATGCGCGCCGATACGATATAAGCGCGTGTAGGACGCGCGACGGCGGCCGCCGCCGTGTCCGGCGCGGGGAGCCTGGCGAATGAAAAAACAGTCCGCATCCGCAAAGACCTCCAACCTCAACGGCGTCGCCGCGCCGCGTACGCTTGCGATCGATATCGGCGGCACCGGAATCAAGGCGCTCACGCTCGACCCGCAGGGCAAGCCGATCAACGAGCGCCGGAAAATCGCGACTCCCAAACGCGCTACGCCAAAGGCCGTGATCAAGATTGTCGAGAAACTGGCCGCGGCCCAGCCGGGATTCGAGCGCGTTTCGGTCGGCTTTCCGGGCGTCGTCAAGGACGGAATCGTTTATACCGCGGCGAATCTCGGCAGGGGCTGGACGGGTTTCGATCTCGCGACGGCGCTCGCCCGCAAGCTGAAGAAGCCCGTACGGGTCGCCAACGACGCGGATATCCAGGGCCTCGGCAGCGTTTCGGGGCGCGGGCTTGAACTTGTGATCACGCTCGGCACCGGCTTTGGATCGGTGCTGTTCGTCAACGGCACGCGCGTGCATCTGGAGTTGGGGCATCATCCGTTCCACAACGGCAAAACCTACGAAGACGAACTCGGCGTGCGCGCGCTCAAGAAAAAAGGCCGCAAGAAGTGGAACAAGATGCTGGCCGAAGCGATCGGCGAACTGAGCCGCACTTTCAATTTCGACGCGCTCTATATCGGCGGCGGCAACGCCCGCCTGATTGACCTCAAGCTGCCGGCTGGAGTTGCGATTATCAGCAACGAGAACGGCTTGCTGGGCGGAATCGCGTTGTGGCGCGACGCCCCCGGCGCCCGGCCTTCCGCGCGTTCGGTCAAGCCTGCGCGGCGTTCCGCGACTCCGGCGATCCGTCCGCCGGCGCCGCTCGAAGCGCCGCCGAACGCCTGATCGCGATTCCGGATGTCGCGGCGCAATCGCTTGGGAGCCGGGCCGCGATCGATTAGGCTTCGCTCGTGGCCGTGCGCAACCATCAGTTCAACGCGATCGCTTTCGAGGAAAATCTCAATCTCAAGCAGCTCGCCGGCGTATTTCCGAACAGCAGGGTGACTTCGCGCGAGCTGCGCGCGACGCTCGACCAGTCGGGCGGGATGTACATATTCCCTTTCGGCGCGATAGTCACTCACGATATTTCGGCCGACCGGCGCGACGCCGAACTGGCCCGCCTGCGCGCGTCGATTCCCAAACTCACCGCCAAGGTCGTGCGCGAGGATTACACTGTCGTCGAGGATCCTTCGTTCCGCACCGGAATCGTGGACGGCGTGCTGCGGGTTGACAGTTTCACTCCCGCCCGCGCCGGAATCGTGGCGCTCACGGTCGCGCAAAGCGCCGCGATGGAATATTACGAGCAGCTCGTCGAGCAACTCTTCGAGCGCGTCGCCAAGCTGGTCGAGGCGATGGAGCGGCGGGGCACCGTGCCGATGCGCACGCGTCCGCTCCATCGCTTTATCGGCGCCGCGATCGTCACGCGCACCGAAGTCATCTCCGTGCTGCATCTGCTCGACAAGCCGGATGAGGCTTGGGAAGATCCCGCGATGGACCGCATCTATGACGATCTGCGGGCTGAATTCGACTTGAGCGACCGCTACACGGCGCTTGAATCCAAATTGCGATCGATTCAGGAATCGCTCGAATTGCTGGTCGATATCGCGCGCGACCGCCGGTTGGTTTTGCTCGAAGGCACGGTCGTCGCCTTGATTTTGCTCGAACTGATTTTGATGTTGTTGCCGCTGTTGCGCTAGCACGGCGCCCATGCGATGCCCCCGGATCAAATCGCCACGCTCAACACGCTCGGCCGGCTCGCCGTGGCGCTCGCGATCGGCCTGATGATCGGGCTCGAACGCGGGTGGGAGCAGCGCGAGCGCCACACCGTGCAGCGGATTGCCGGGTTGCGCACGTTCGGCGCGATCGGCCTGCTGGGCGGGGTCGTCGCGCATGTCGCCGCCGGACCGAGCGGCGCGATCCTGATTGCGGCGATCGGATTCGCGCTGGCGGTGATGGTCGCGGCGGGTTATTGGCGCGAATCGGAATTCGATCGCGACGTAAGTCTGATCACTTCGGTCAGCGCGCTTGTGACCTACATGCTCGGCGCGCTCGCCGGCCGCGGCGAATTGCTGGTGGCATCGTCGTCGGGCGTGGTGTTGGCGGCGATACTCGGTTTCCGGCCGGAATTGCACGCGATGGTGCGGCGGATCGACCGCGCGGAACTGCTCGCGACCTTCCGGCTGCTGCTGATTTCGGTCGTGATGCTCCCGGTGCTGCCGGATCATGACGTCGGGCCTTGGGGAGCGATCAATCCGTACGGGTTGTGGTGGATGGTCGTGCTGGTGGCGGGAATTTCGTACGTCGGCTATTTCGCCACGAAAATAGCCGGTCCCGAGCGCGGCGTGATGGCGACCGGCGTTTTTGGCGGCTTCGTTTCCTCGACCGCGGTCGCGCTCGCGATGGCCCATCGCGCCGCCGCCGACGCCGCGATTCCGCGGTTGCTAGCGGCGGGCGCGACGGTCGCGAGCGCGGTGATGTGCCCGCGCATGCTGATGATCGTCGCCGCCGTAAGTCCCGCGCTTGCGCTCGATCTGTCATGGCCGCTCGGCGCCGCGACCGCGGCGGCCCTTGTCGGGACCGCCTGGTTCGCATGGCGCGGTGAGCTCGAGCCGCCGGCCGGAGGCGCCGAGAACGTTGCGACGCAGAATCCGCTTGATCTCGGCATGGCGATTCGATTCGGACTGGTGCTTGCGGCGATCCTGATCGCGGCGCGCGTCGCGAGCATCTACGCCGGCAGTTCCGGGCTGTTCGCGGTCGCCGCGCTTTCCGGCCTGATCGACGTCGACGCGATCAGTCTTTCCGTCGCGACGATTTTCGTTCACGGCGGCGCGACCCGGACCGCGGCGATCGGCGCGATTCTAATCGCCGCGGCGTCGAACACGCTGCTCAAGCCCGCGCTCGCGATCGCCGTGGGCGGCCGCAAGTTCGGCCTGCGATTCCTGATCGCGTCACTGGCGATGCTGGCGGCGGGCGCGCTCGGACTGGTTCCCGTGATCCGCGGGGGATGACTTCCGGCCGCGGACGATGACTTACGCGCACGCGACGGTTAAGCTTTGATCATGCGGCTTGCCGCGATCGACGTCGGCTCGAACTCGGTGCACATGCTGATCGCCGACGTGAGCCGCGACGGCCATATCGAAGTGGTCGATCGGGTCAAGGAGATGGTCCGCCTCGGCCGCAAATCCTTCACCACCGGCCTGCTCACCGACGAATCGATGGATTTGACGGTGCGGGCGCTCGCCAATTTTCGCCGTCTGATGCGGGTGCGCGGCGTGCAGCGGATGCGCGCCGTCGCGACCAGCGCCGTGCGCGAAGCCCGGAATCGCGCCGCCTTCGTCCGCCGCATCAGGGAAGAGGCCGGAATCCCGATCGAGATAATCTCGGGTCATCAGGAGGCGCGGTTAATCTTTCGCGCCGCGCGCCATGCGTTCGGTCTCGCAGGCGGGCCTCATCTGCTGGTCGATATTGGCGGCGGCAGCGTCGAACTGGTGTTGGTGAAAAACGGCAAGGCGCTCTGGATGCATTCCGTGAAGCTCGGCGTCGCGCGCCTGAGCGAACGCTTTCTGACCGACGATCCGCCCGCCGCCGCGCAGCGCAAGCGGCTGGAAAAGCATCTGGAGGGCGAAATCGGCGAGCTGATGCGTTCCGTCCGAAAGGCCGGCGTGGTCAACGCGATCGGCACTTCCGGCACGATCAACACGATCGTCGCGATGGCCCGCGCGGCCCGCGGAGAAGAGCTTGGCCGGCTGCACGGCGCCCGCGCGTCCGCCGCCGAAATCGCGCGGCTTGCCCGTGACCTAATCGAAGCGAACGCCGCGATGCGCGCCGAGTTGCCGGGCATGGACGCGAAACGTTCCGACCTGATGCCGGCGGCGGGCGTTCTGGTTGATTTCGTGATGCGCAAATCGGGAGCCGAGGAACTGATCGCCTGCACCTGGGCTTTGCGCGAAGGAGTATTGCTCGAGCTGACGCGGCGCGACGCTGCGCCGGCCGCGGACGGCGACGCGCGCCGCCGCTCCGTGAACAAACTCGCGCGGCGGTTCTGCGGCGCGAATCAGCACGGCAAGCAGGTCGCCCGGCTCGCGCTCAAGATTTTCGATGAGACCGCGGCGTTGCTGCGGCTGCCCGAATCCGCGCGCGAGCTTTTGGAATATGGCGCGCTGCTTCACGACGTCGGCCATGCGATCGATCATGACCGGCACAATCGCCATTCGTATTATCTAATCAAGAACGCCGAGTTGCTCGGCTTCGAACCGGCCGAAATCGAAGTTATCGCGCTCGCCGCGCGGGGCCATCGCAAACAGGCGCCGAGTCTCGATGCGCCGGAATTGCGCGCGCTTTCGTCTGCGGATCGCCGGACCGTGCGCGGGCTCTCCGCGATCCTGCGGCTCGCCGACGCGCTCGACCGGAGCCATTTCGGCGTCGTTCGCAAACTCGACGTGCGCTACACCCCCGGACGAATCATCTTCGAAGTGGCGTCGCTCGACGGGCATCAGGCGGACCTCGAACTATGGACGGGCGAGCGCCGCGCCGATCTGCTGGCCAAACTGCTCGATCGCCGGATCGTCTTGCGGCAGTGATCGCGTTCGCCGCGGCTGAGGCGCCGGGCTGGATGCTTTGCATAAAGCCGCGCTTGCTCTACGATTCCTTAAGTGGAGCACGCGCACGCACAGGCGCGCGCGGCCGCCGCTGCGTCCGCGCCGGCTGAACCTCCCGACGGCCTGAATTCGCAACCCGTCGCTCCGCCGTCCAAACCGCTTCAGGCGCTCGGCCAGGACGTAATTACCAGCGAAACCACTCTGGCGGAGGCCGTGCGCGGTGCGTTCGAGAACGGCCTCGCGGCGTTCAATCGCAATCTGCCGGGCGCCGTCGCGGGCGAAGCGGATGCGATCCATCAGATGCGGGTCGCGGCCCGGCGCCTGCGCGCGCGCATCGACCTGTTTCGCGTCGCGATTCATGGCGGTCGCGCCCGTTCGCTCCACAATGATTTGCAATGGCTGGGGCGTTCGGCCGGCGCGGTAAGGGAATTTGACGTGATTGGCGATTTGCTGCGCGCACGCGCGGCCGCCATCGACCCGTCGTTGAGCGAAGCCGCGCAGCCGCTCCTGGACGCGCTCGTTCGGTCGCGCCTGGCGGCCCATCGCAAATTTCTGCAAGATGCCGCCTCGCCGCGCTATCGTCGGATGTGTCAACGGCTGGCCACGCCGCTCTTGCGCGTCGCCGCCAATGACACTTGCGTGGCTGAAGTCGCGCCCGCGATGCTCAAGCCGATGGTCCGGAAAGCGCGGAAAGCCGCGCGTCGTGTGCGCGCGGATTCCGCTCCCGAGCAGATTCATCGCTTGCGAATCCGCTTCAAGCGCGTGCGCTATGCGCTGGAAATCCTTCAAGGAATTGGCGGAAAGCGCACGCGCCGCGCGCTCGACCGTCTTGAAGAACTTCAGGAACTGCTCGGCCGCCATCAGGATGCGGTGGCCGCGATTGGATTTTTGCGCGCATTTGCGGATGAAAGCGGCGCGGCCGGCTTTCCGCCTGCCGCATTGATCGCCGCCGGGTCGCTGATCCATGATTTGGCGCTGCAACGAGCGAAAATCGCCGAGCGGGTGGCGAAACGCGCGCGGCAAATGGCGCGCAAGGAGATTCTCAAGGACGCGCTCCGCGAAATCGCGCGCATGGCCCGTGCGGCGCGGCGGAAAAAAGACGCGGCGGAGCTTCCGCTTGCGGAAGCTTCCGGCGACGCGCGCGCCGCTCCTGCGGCTGATGATATTGTTCGGGATTCAATCGGCGCAGCGCGATCGGCCGAAATTGGCGCCGATCCCGTGGATCAATACTCCGCGTCAACAACGAAAAGAACGGATGAATCCGCATGATGCTTTATCTGGTGCGCCACGCCGTTGCCGAGGATGCAAGCGCTTCCGGCGAGGACGACGCCCGTCGCTTGACCGACAAAGGCCGTGAGCACGCGCGGCGGGTGGGGAGCGGCATGGCGGCGCTCGGCCTTGCGCCCAACCTGATCCTTGCCAGTCCTCTGCCGCGCGCCGCGGAGACGGCGCGGATTCTGGCCGAGGCTTTTGCCGCGCATCCTCCGGTCCGCGCGCTGGCCGAATTGTCTCCCGGAATTCCGCCGGCGCAGGCGATCGCGGCGATCGGGCCGCACTGCCGCCACGACGAGGTGATGGTGGTCGGGCATGAGCCGCAACTGAGTGCGATGACGGCGTTGATGCTCTGCGGCGATTCCAGCGGTATGCATCTGCGGATGAGAAAGCTCGGATGCATCGCGCTGGACCTGCCGGTCGGCAGAATCGCGCCGCGCGCCGGCGAATTGCATTGGATGATGACGCGGCGGCAGCTTGCGCGGATGCGCTGAGCGGCGCCATAGGGCACTTGAGCCGCCTACTGGCGCGAAGTTAAGCTGGCAAGCTGGAGTATAAGACCATCGCCTGATGTATTTCCGTAAACGCGCACTGGAACGAATCGCCCGCGAAACCACGCTCTATGAGCGCGATCGCGGCGGCGATATCCGGGTCTGCGTCGTTTATCCGAACGTCTATCGACTCGCGATGGCGAATCTTGGATTCCAGTCGATTTTCCATATTTTCGAATCCGATCCGCGCGTCGCGGCGGACCGCGCATTTCTGCCCGATCCCGATGAACGCGCCGCGATCGACGCCGGGGCCGCGCCGATGCAATCTTTCGAGCGCGCCGATCCGTTGACCGATTTCGATATCCTGGCGTTCTCCGTCGCCTTCGAAACCGACTACCTTAATGTCATCTCGATCTTGCGGATGGCGGGAATTCCGCGCGGACGCGAAGCGCGCCGGAACCGCGGCTATCCGTTGATCGTCGCGGGCGGCTCCGCAATCTTCCTGAATCCCGAGCCGATTGCCGATTTTGTCGATCTTTTTCTCATCGGCGAGGGCGAAGAACTGGCGCCCGAATTTATTTCCGCCTTCGCCGAAGCGCGAGGCGCCGGACGGGCCATTCCGCCCGCGTCGGCGTTTGCCGGAATCGAGGGCGCGTATATCCCGGAGCGCTTCACGCCGGCCTACGACGAGTCCGGACGAATCGCGACGGTCAATTACAGCGGACCCGGCGCGCCGCGCGTCAAGCGCCGCCTGATTCGCGACCTGAATCGTTTCTCGACCGCTTCGCTGATTCTTACCGAAGAGTCCGTCTTCGGCGATATGTACCTGGTCGAAGCCAGCCGGGGATGCCAATGGGGATGCCGCTTCTGCGCCGCGGGTTTCATGTACCGGCCGATTCGCTATCGCAGCCCCGAGCGGATTCTCGAAGAGGCGGCGCGCGGCCTCCAAGAACGCAAGGTGATTGGCCTCGTCGGCGCCGAGATGGCGAGCGTGCCCGGCGTCGCCGATGTCGCTACGGCGATCGCGGATCGCGGCGGCCGGCTTTCCCCATCGTCGCTCAAGGCCGATTGCATCACGCCCAAGCTCGCCGCAGCGTTGGCCCGCAACGGCAATCGCAGCGTCACGATCGCGCCCGAGGCCGGCAGCGAGCGGATGCGCAAGGTGATCAACAAGAACCTTTCCGAAGCGGAGATTTTGCAGGCGGCCGATATGCTCATCGGCGGCGGCGTCGAAAACCTAAAGTTTTACTTTATGTTAGCTTTGCCGGAAGAGCGTGATGAGGATGTGCTCGAAATCGCGCGGCTGACCGGAACGATCCTGGAACGGGCGCGCGCGACGAAACGCGCCGTCGGACGGGTCACCGTGTCGCTCAATCCGTTCGTGCCCAAGCCATGGACGCCGTTTCAATGGGACCCGATGGCGGATGCGGCGGCGATCAAGCGCAAAATCGCGCTGTTGCGCGGCGCGCTTGGAAAAATCGGCGGAGCGGCGATCACGCTCGACGCCGAATCGCCGCGCGAAGCCTATTTCCAGACCCTTGTATCGCGGGGCGACCGGCGGGTCGGCGCCATTTTGGAGCATCTCGACGCCCGCCGCTGTACCGAACCGGGCGCCATCTGGCAGGAATTGCGCGCGATTCGGCGCGCGCGCGGCGCAGATGGCGCGGCGCTGCCCGATCCCGACTTTTACGTCACGCGGCAATATGCCCATGACGAAGTTCTGCCGTGGGATTTTATCGACCATCATATTCACAAATGGTTTCTGCTCTCGGAACGAAAAAAAGCTCATTATGAGCATCAATCGAAACCTTGCGACGTCACCCGCTGTACAGTCTGCGGCGCGTGCTGAGCGGTGGGAAAGGATGATTCCGGTGGCGGCGGTCGAAGAACCACGGCGGCGCGAAGCGAAGCTTGGCGGGACTATCCTGAACGGCCGGAGGGTGGGTACTGGCCTGGCCGTGTTGGCGATTTTATTTGGCTTCGCGCTCGCGTCATTTGCACAGACCGGTTCAGCCGTTCCCGACACTCTGCCCAATACGATGATCGCGCCGGCTGGGTCGAGCGTGTCAGAAACGCCGATCGCGCCGTCCAGTCCGGGCGAAAGCGCGGAAAAGCCGCGGCCGGTGCGGCGGCGCGCCACAAAGCCGCGACCGGTAATCGCGGGTAAGACCACTAATTCCGTAGCGGCCGACTTTGCCGCCGACAAACAGGCCCTGTCGACCGTGGTCGAGCCGGCCAAGGCCCATCTGCGCATTATCGCCGATTCATGGGCCTATTCGCTGCCTGACAAGCGCAGCACCCAGCTCGAAGCGATGCAGGCCGGCAAGTACGTGAACGTCACCGGAACCACGCGCTTTTTCCTTCAAGTTCGGCTCAAGAGCGGCAAAACCGGCTATGTACCGTATGACGCGGTCGACTACCTCACGCCGACCGACCGAATTTTTCATCTCACCGCGAACGCGTCCGTGCTGTCGGCGCCGAATCATGCGGCGAAAAAACTCGCGGAAGTCCACGTTGGCCACGACGTTCACGTGATCGGCGTGGCGCTGAATTACATGAAAATCCGCATGCGCGACGGCCTCGAAGGTTTCATTCCCACGTCGGCTCTGGAATAGTCGCCTCGCGAGCGCCCGCGGTCTGCGAAGGGGACGGCGGCGGGCGCGCGAAAATTCCAGGGGCCGCATTGGCGTTTTCGGCCGGGGGAGGCGTGATGACGCCGCAGGAACGTCAGGGCTGGTTTATCGTCGGCTGCCTGTTTGTCGCGATGCTGCTGGTGTTCGGTTCGGGCTACGACACCACGCCAACTTTTCTGCCCGCGCTGCTCAAGACCTTCGGCTGGAGCCGCGCCAAGACCTCGTTTATTCCGAGCCTGCTCGCGCTATCGCTCGGCATTTGCGTCATACCCGTCGGATGGTTGCTCGACCGCGTCGAGGCGAAATTCGTGATGCTGGCAGGGACGATCGCGGCCGGCGGCGCCTTTTTGCTCGCCAGCCACGCCCACTCCTTCGCCGAGATGGCGGCGGCGTATCTTCTGCTCGGAATTGGGATCGCGGCGGGGACGGTGATGCCGGCGGCGTTCGTCGTCGCCAATTGGTTCGGCGCCCGCCGGGGTTTGGCGATGGGAATCACCAGCGCCGGCACGACCACGGGCGGGATGCTGATGAATCCGGTCGCGGCGAAAGTGATCGGCGCGCACGGCTTGCGCGCGGCTTATTTTGTCCTGGCCGTGCCGATTTTCGCGATCGTCGTTCCGCTGGTGATGCTGACCGTGCGCAGCCGCCCGCCCGGCGCGCATCGGATGACGGTCGCGGAGGCGGGCGCGAGGCTCGAAGGATTCGAGACCGCGGCGGCGTTGCGCACGCGATCATTCTGGATGATCGTAATCGCGCAGTTCTGCTTCGCGCTGGCCGCGACCGGCGTATTGATCCACTTCAATCAATATCTGATCGACCTGCATTACTCGGCAGCGCTCGCGGCCACGGCCGTCAGCGTGAGTTTCGGCATCACGACGGCCGGCAAAGTGCTGATGGGGCTGTTCGCCGACCGGATCACCGCGCGGATTGCGCTGGCGGTGAGCTTCGCGATTCAGGCAATCGCGTTGGTGCTGGCGCTCGGCGCGGCGCATCCGTGGCTGATGGCCATGTTCGTGCTGACTTTTGGCGCGACCTTCGCCGTGCCGCTGATGCTGATACCGCTGCTGATCGCGGAATCGATGGGTCTCAGGCGCTTTGGTTCGATTTCAGGAATCACGGCGGTGGCGAATACGATCGGCGCGGCGTTGGGTCCGATCGTTTCGGGATGGATCTTCGATTTCGCGCACAGCTATACGCTGGCCTTCGAGGCTTACATCGCGATTTATATCCTCGGCGCGATCGCGGCGTGGGCCTGCCGCCCGTACTCGCTTGAGCGCGAGATTACGTTCGGCGCGCCTGCGGCGGCGGAAGCTTGAAGACGGATTGTGTGGCGCCGCGCGCGCCGTCCGCGTTGGCAGGAAGCCGTCCGATCATCGACCGATTGTTACCGATTATTACGGACCGTCGGGTGATAACCCGGAGGCGCGCCGCACTGCCCACCTCCGAACCGGTTAACGTAACAAACGCTTCCGTTCGGACAGTCCGCATCGGTATGGCAATCAATCCCCGGATGTCCGCCGGCGAATTCAGGAACGCGAAGGGGTACGTTGGGGATACACTGGGGCAGCCGCGTAAGTATCTTATAGGTCGTGCCTTTCGGGCAGTCGGCCGGGCTGCGCGGCGGAAATTGGCCGGGCGCCAGGCACGCACTATGTCCGTCTGGATACACATAGAAGGCAAAAGGACCCGCTGGACAAATATGTTTGGTGTCCGGCGTCAGGACGCCGCCGCCGTAGACCGTCTTGGGAATACTCTTCGGCGCACCCGCCCACGCCGCTCCGCTCGCGAATAATTCGGCGCACAAGATAATCGCCGCCGCCAGCATCAACCGTCGCATGAATGTCCGCATGGTCAGCCTCTCGCTTGGCGCTCTTGTCGCATGGAAATTCCCCTCCGCTTTCGATCGTTCACCGGCGTTAGTCCATGCGCAACCCGCCGTCGGGCTGAGCCCGTTCGCTTTGATCTGCTGGGGTCTGCGCCTGCGCCGCCATCGATAGGGTTCCTTTCGCGCGGATGAAAATTCCCGGGCGAGGCGTTTATAGCACGGCCTTGTCCGGATCGTTCAGCGCGCGGCGCGTGCTGGACTATCGGGGAAGTTGCGGATAGCGTCTTGGGCGATTTTGGGAGCGACGCCGATGATCGATTTTTCACTGACTGACGAACAATCCGCACTGGTTAAAAAGGTCGAGGAATTCATCCGCGAGGAGATCGTTCCGCTCGAACGCGATCCGCGGCAAGGCCCGCACGGTCCCGAGGAAGCGCTGCGGCGCGAGATGGTCGAAAAGGCGCGCGCCGCGGGCCTGCTTTCTCCGCATGGCCCGAAGGAATATGGCGGTCTCGGACTGAATCTGCGCGGGATGGCCGTCGTGTTCGAGGCCGCGGGATGGTCGCCGCTCGGGCCGCTGGCCTTGAATATCCAGGCGCCGGACGAGGGCAACACCAATCTGCTCGAAAAGGTCGCGTCGCCGGCGCAAAAGGAAAAATGGCTCAAGCCGCTGGTGCGCGGCGAAATCCGCACGGTTTTTTCGATGACCGAACCGGACGGCGGCGCCGGTTCAGATCCCAGCCTGATGCGCACGACGGCGCGGCGCGTGGGCGACGACTATGTAATCAACGGGCGCAAATGGCTGATCACGGGCGCGCCTGGCGCGAGCATCAATATCGTGATGGCGCGCACGGAGGACGCTTCCGGCAAGGACCTGGGCGCGACGATGTTCCTGGTCGATATGGACGCGCCCGGCTTTTCGATCAAGCGCATCCTGAACACGCTCGACAGCAATTCGCCCGGCGGCCACGCCGAAGTCGAATTTCACGACGTGCGGGTTGGTCCCGACCGGATTCTCGGCGAGGTCGGGAAGGGCTTTCGCTACGCGCAGGTGCGGCTCGCACCCGCGCGCTTGACGCATTGCATGCGCTGGCTGGGAGCGGCGCGGCGCGCCCACGCGATCGCGACCGATTACGCGCGCAAGCGGCAGGCGTTCGGCCGCGCGATCGGCGAGCATCAGGGCGTGGGTTTCATGCTTGCGGACAACGAGACCGATATCGGGCTGTGCCGGCTGGCGATTTGGCACGCGGCGTGGTTGCTCGATCAGGGCAGCCAGGCGCGGCTGGAAACCAGCATGTACAAAGTTTATTGCTCGGAGGCGCTGGGACGGGTGGTCGATCGGTCGCTGCAGATCCTGGGCGGGATGGGAATCACGGACGACACCGTGGTCGAGCGGATTTATCGCGATATCCGTCCGTTCCGGATTTATGACGGCCCCTCGGAGGTGCATCGCTTCGCAATCGCGCGTACGATCCTCGGGAGGGCGAAGTAGCGCCGGAGATTAAACCGCGCCGCTTAAGCGGAACGCGAGAACCATGATCATGGACGTCCTAACATTATCCGCGATTCGTTTGCGCAGCGCTCGCGGTCAGACGATGACCGAGTACGCGCTGTTGCTCGCGGCCGTGGCGCTCACCGGATACGGTCTCGCCGCGACGGTCGGATACAATTTCGTGGACGACGCTATCGACGCCTTGTTCGGCCGAGTTTTGGCATTATTTCACTGATCAAGCGAATTGCCAGTTCAGGGCGTCGCGAAAATCAAAGCGGGCCGGATGGAAACTCCATCCGGCCCGCGGTTTTCAGACGAAATCGATCGCTTTAATCGCGGCCCGATCGCCTAGCGGCCGCCCGCCGCGGCGCTCTGCTGCGCCGGCGAGGTTCCGCTCTGGATATGCGGCAGCACTTCGCTCGCGAACAGCTTCATGTTGCGCTGCGCCAGCTCCAGCGGCATCCCGCCGTACTTGAAGACGCCGACGAACTCGGCCGCGTCCATCGTGGAGGCGATGGTGCGCAGGGTTTCGACGCACTGCTCGGGCGTGCCGTAGCACTGCGTCTTGGTGAACATGTTGCGGAAATCCTGCGGCGCGTTTTTGCCCGCCTCGGCCATCTTGACGTGATACTCGTAGCCCTTGACCGCGCGGAAATGCTCAGGTTCGTCGTATTCGTAGTGATGGATGGCGGTATCGGCGTAATTGCCCATCCAGCGCTCGGCGCCCTGCGCGGCTTCCTTTTCGGTCTCCGCGCAATAGACGAAGCATACGACGATCGGCTTTTTGAAGGGCTGGCCGAACTTCGCGCACGATTCGCCGAAGTGGTCGTAGTCTTTGCGATGTTCCGCCCAGGGCTTCTGCGGAATCACCAGCATTCCCATTCCCTGCTTCGCCATGATGTCGCCGGTTTCGGGCGAGACGATCGCGCCGTAGAAACGATCGGTCAGGTTGCGATGCGGCTGCGGCCGGATGCTCATCTCGGGAATCTGGTTGAACTTGCCTTTGTAGGAGAAGCGCTTCTGGGTGAGCGCAAGGCGCACGATTTCGGCGGCCTCGGTGAAGCGTTCGCGCGATTCGCTCATCGAGACGCGGAAGCCGTCGTACTCGATCCGGCCGGAACCGCGGCCGAAGCCGAGCGTCAATTCGCGGTCGCCCATGTACAGATCGAGCATCGAGATCTGCTCGGCGACGCGGACCGGATCGTGCCACGGCAGCACCACGACCATCGAGCCCATCCCGATTTTCTTCGTGCGCCCCGCCATGTAGGTCAGGAACTGCAGGACGTCGGGGATCATCGTGTAAGGCGAGAAGTGATGCTCGACGCCCCAGATCGAATCGAACCCAAGCGGCTCGACCATCTCGGCCAGCGCCAAATCCTCGCGATAGATTTCCCAATCGGGCTTTTCGTCGCGAAAAAAATTCTGGAAAAAGAACGTCGCTCCAACTTTCATCGAACTGTCTCCTTCGGCGTGATAGCGCTGGCCGCGGGCGCGCGCCGTGCGCCTCCGCCGCAAGAGTAGCGGCGCCGAGCCTGCACTACTGCTAATACAAAGAATCAGTCTTTATTACAAGTTTACGCGATGCGGGCGCGTGATGCAGGACCGCGCCTTGACCGTCGCTGCAGGTATCTGCGAGCTTTCGTGCGCGGAAAACGGATGAACGCCATCAAGATGCCGATACGACGCCTAATTTTCGCTTTGGCGATTTCGCTCGCCTGTGGCGCGGCGCCGGCGCGCGCCGAGTATCCGTGGATGCGACTGCCGCCGACGCCGACGTTACCCAAAGCGGAGCGCAGCGGCCTTGCGCCGATCAATGGAATTCGTATCTGGTACGCGACTTTCGGCCATGGCGAGCCGGTGATTTTGCTGCACGGCGGTCTCGCCAATGCGAACTATTGGGGCTTGCAGGTGCGCGCGCTCGAGCCGCGGTATGAAGTGATCGTGATGGACAGCCGCGGGCATGGTCGCAGCTCGCGCGATGCGGCGCCGTTCGGCTACGACCTGATGGCGTCGGACGTGATCGGGCTGATGGATTACCTGCATCTCCGCAAAGCGGCGATCGTCGGGTGGAGCGACGGCGCGATCGTCGGCCTCGATCTCGCGATTCATCATCCCGAGCGCCTGACGCGGCTGTTCGCGTTCGCGGCGAATTCCGATCCATCGGGAGTGAAAGACGTTAATAAAAGTCCCGTATTTACCGCATTTATCGCGCGGGCTTCGCACGAATACGGCGAGCTGTCGCCCACGCCGACGCAATATCAGGCGTTCCTGGCGCAAATCGAAAAGATGTGGGCGAGCCAGCCTCATTTCAGTGCGGCGCAATTGCGCGGAATAAAGACTCCGACCTGGATTGTCGATGCCGACCATGACGAGGCGATCAAACGCGAAAACACGGACTACATGGCGGCGACGATTCCGGGCGCCGGCGAGTTGATCCTGCCCGAGGTCAGTCATTTCGCGTTTATCCAGGACCCCGCGATGTTCAACGCCGCGCTGCTGCATTTTCTGGCGGGACGCTAGCCGTGCGCCGTCGCGGCGGGGTTGGAGCGGCGGCGCCGCGCGGGCTAAACTTGTCGCCTTGGAGCTTGCGATAAGCGCGATGGACGAACGTTACGAGCCGAGCAAAATCGAACCTTTCTGGCGCGAGGAGTGGGAGCGGACCAACCTCTACTTGACGCGCGAGACGCCCGGGCGGCCGAAGTTCTATGGCCTTGAGATGTTCCCCTATCCGTCGGGCGACGGTTTGTCGGTCGGCCATCTGCACAACTACGTGCCGTGCGACGTAATCGGCCGCTACAAGCGGATGGCCGGCTTCAACGTGCTGCACGCGATGGGCTGGGACGCTTTTGGCCTGCCGGCCGAGAACGACGCCCTGCTCAAAGGATTGCATCCGAAGGAGACGGTTCCGCGCTATGCGGCAAACTTCAAGCGGCAGTTGAAGTTGGCGGGATGCGCCTACGACTGGACGCGCGAAATCAATTCGTCTTCGCCGGACTATTACCGCTGGACGCAGTGGTTCTTTTTGCTGCTGTACAAGCGCGGCCTGGCATATCGCGCGCTGGGTTCGCAATGGTGGTGCGAGAAGTGCCGGACGATCCTGGCCAATGAGCAAGTGGTCAACGGATGCTGCTGGCGGCATACGGAAACGCCGGTCAGCAAAAAAGACCTCGAGCAGTGGTACTTCAAGATCACCGATTACGCCGACCGACTGCTCGCCGACCTCGACGGAATCGATTGGCCCGAGCCGATCAAGCTGATGCAGCGCAACTGGATCGGCCGGTCGGAGGGCGCGGAGCTGGCGTTCCCCGTCACGGGCCATCCGGGCAAGGAGGTGCGGTTTTTCACCACCCGGCCCGATACGGTCTTCGGCGTGTCGTTCATGGTGCTGGCCCCCGAGCATCCGCTGGTCGCCGAAATCGTCACGCCGCAGGCGCGGGCGGCGGTCGAAGAATACGTGGCGCAGACGCGGCGGCAGAGCGAGATCGAACGGCTTTCGACGGTCAAGGAGAAGACCGGCGTCTTCACCGGCGCTTACGCACGCAATCTTTTCACCGGCAAGGACGTGCCGATCTGGATCGCCGATTACGTGCTGATGGGCTACGGCACCGGCGCGATCATGGCGGCGCCGGGCGAGGACGAGCGCGACTTCGCCTTCGCGCAGAAATACGGGCTGGAAATTCCGGTCGTAACCGCTCCGGCCGACGGCTCGACGCCGCCGGCCGGTCGGGCGTTCACCGAACGTGGAATCGCGATCAACTCGGGCTTCCTCAACGGGATGAAGACCGACGACGCGATTCGCGCCGTCTGCAAATACGCCGAGGAGCATGGATTCGGACGCGCCACGGTCAGCTACCGGATGCGCGACTGGCTGATTTCGCGCCAGCGCTACTGGGGATGTCCGATTCCGATCGTCTACTGCGCGAAAGACGGGATTGTGCCCGTACCGGAAGATCAGTTGCCGGTCGTGCTGCCCGATATGAAGGATTATCAGCCGTCAGGGACAGGGCGATCGCCGCTCGCCAACGTGCCCGAGTTCGTCAACACGACCTGTCCGAAATGCGGCGGTCCGGCCGAACGCGAAACCGACACACTCGACGGCTTTGCCTGCTCGTCGTGGTACTACCTGCGCTTCGCTTCGCCGCACTATGACAAAGCGCCGTTCGAGCCGCGGGCGGGCAAATACTGGCTGCCGGTCGATCTTTACGTCGGCGGGGCCGAGCACGCCGTGATGCATCTGCTGTACGCGCGGATGTGGACCAAGGTGATGTTCGACGCCGGGCTGGTGGAGTTCAAAGAACCGTTTCCCGTGCTGCGTAACCAGGGGATGATCTGGGCCGCCGACGGCCAGAAGATGTCCAAGAGCAAGGGCAATGTGGTCACGCCGGACGCGATGGTCGAAAAGTACGGCGCCGACGCGCTGCGGCTGTGGGAACTATTCATGGGGCCGTTCGAGGAGGCGACCAACTGGAACGAGACCGGAGTCGCCGGAACCGCGCGGTATTTGCAACGGGTTTGGGCGATGATGCGCCGGTACGTCGCCGCCGGATGTCCGGAAGGCGCGCCGTCGGCCGAGACCGTCAAGCGCGCGCACAAGACGATCAAAATCGTGACCGATCACGTCGAGCGGATGCGCTTCAATACGGCGCTGGCCGCGCTGATGGATCAGCTCAACTATCTGGCGAAGCTGGAGCCGGAGCAGTTGGGGCGCCATACGATCGAATCCTACGTCCTGATGCTCGCGCCGATGGCTCCGTTTGTGGGAGAGGAATTCTGGCGCGAACTGGGCCATCAGAGTTCGATCCATTTGGAGCCATGGCCGAAGTTCGATCCGGCGCTGACCGTCGATGAAACCGTCACGGTCGTCGTGCAGATCAACGGCAAGGTGCGGGATCGGCTGGAAATCGAGGCCGGCGCGGCGGAAGAGGACGTTCGCGCCCGCGCTCTGGCGAGCGAGGCGGTCCGGCGCAATCTCGACGGCAAGACCCCGAAAAAAGTCATTTACGTTCCGAACAAGCTGGTGAGCATCGTCGCGTGATTTAGAGCAGCGGTCCGTCACGGCTCGATACCGATTGCGATCTTGAGATTGCGGGCGCGCGCTTGATGCGGCGGGCGCGGGCATGCGATGGTCGGGCAAAAGTCCGGCGATCCAGGAGGCTTCAGTCATGGCCGACGACGTGCTCAAGGTCGAACGTCATCCGAATTACGTAACGCTCATTCTTAATCGTCCCGAGAAGCGCAACGCCCTCAATCAGGCGCTTTTCGAGGCGCTCGATCGCGAACTCGAGACAATCGAAAAATCGCCCGACGTGCGCGCGGTCGTGCTGCGCGGCGAGGGCCGCGCGTTCTGTTCCGGAATAGATTTGCGCGAGATCGGGCAGATTGGCGGCGCCGGCGGCGTCACGCCCGAAAAAGTCTTCAGCCGCATCGAAAAACTGCCCGTGCCGACGATCGCGGCGGTGCAGGGCGATACGCTTACCGGCGGGCTGGTGCTGGCCCTGACCTGCGATCTGCGAATCGCAGGCGCGGGCGCGAGGCTTGGGATGACGCCGGCGCGCATCGGCTATCTGCCGACGTTCCAGATCTTTCGCCGCTTCGTCGAGACCGTCGGACCGGCGAACACCGCCGAAATCATGTACCTGGCCGATCCGCTCGACGCCGCGCGAGCGCGCGAAATCGGATTGGTTCACAAGGTCGTGGCCGACGCCGAACTGCCCGCCGCCGCCGATGCGTGGGCGGCGAAAATCGCCGGCAACGCTCCTCTTTCCGTACGCGCGATGAAAATGAGTATCCGGCGCGTGATGAGCAAGGCGTTCGACGTCGAGCACAAGGATATCGACGAGTTGGGCAACAAGGTGCGCACCAGCAACGACGCCAAAGAGGGCGTGCGCGCGTTCCTCGAAAAGCGCAAGCCGGTCTGGCGCGGAGAGTGAACCGCCGTGCTTGAAGCGTCCGCCGGGCGCGTGCGATGCTCGGGGCCGAATTCGCGATAATCGCGTCCGTCGAAGGAGCTACCGAGATGTCCGATCAATTGTTCCAGGTGGAGCGTCACGACAGCTATGTGACCTTCACCATGAATCGTCCGGAGAAACGCAATTCGCTCAACGAACCGCTGCTTAAGCATCTCGATGAAGCGATCGCGTCGGTCGAAAACGACAAAGGCGTGCGTGCGGTGATCCTGCGCGGCAACGGCCGCGCTTTCTGCGCGGGTATCGATTTGGCCGAGGCGGAGCGCCTCGAAGGCGGACACAATCCGGTCAGCCTGGAGCGAATTTTCAAGCGGCTCGAACATCTGCCAGTGCCCGTGATCGCCGCGGTGCAGGGCGCCGCGCTGGCGGGCGGATGCGAACTGGCGCTGCATTGCGATCTGCGCGTCGCCGCCGACGATCTGCGGATGGGTATGACGGTCGCGCGGGTCGGATTGGTCGTGCCCTACAACTTCATCCGCAAGTTGATCGAGATTATCGGCGCGGCCAACACCGCGCAGATTCTTTATACCGCCGAGCCGGTGGACGCGAATCGCGCGCTGCAGATGGGGATGGTGCACGAAGTCGTGCCCGCCGCGAATCTTGACGCGGCCGCTGTGAAGTGGGCGGAGAAGGTTGCGAGCAACGCGCCGTTGTCGCTGCGCACGATGAAGATGAGCATGCGGCGTTCGCTCGACAACTCTAACGACGCCTGGCACGACGACATCCTGGAAATGGGTCGGATGGTGCGCGCGAGCAAGGACGCCAAGGAGGGAATTCGCGCCTTCCTCGAAAAGCGCAAGCCGGTCTGGAAGGCCGAGTAGGGTTTTCCGCATCAAAGAAGGATCAAACGGCCCGGCGGAGAGCTTCACCGGGCCGTTTTCGTTCGGAAACGCGCGGGATTGGGAGTTTATCCGCGCGCGAGCGCTTTGCGCAGCGCGGCGACGTTTTGCGGCAGCACGCTCGGCAGATTCAACGTTCCCGCGACGTTCGAGTATGGATATAGGCGGCCGTTTACGTGCGCGTGCAAGGGCAGCGCCGGATCCTGGTGTATTTCATAATCGAGCGGCAGCGGTCCAAGGATGCGCAGAATTCGGAAGAGCGCGCGGGCGAACCGCCGCAGGAGGTCTTCAGGCAAATCGACCAGCAGCCCTTTGTATTCTGGAATCACGATATCGTAGCTGCGCGGAAAAGCGCCGATCGGGCTGGAATAGCTCACAATCGGGCCGTCGCGCTCGATCAGCAATCCGAGACGCTCGACCAGTTCGAGCAGTTCCGGCCACCATCCGGGATGCTCGCGCTGCGCCCGCACCTCGGCTTCGACGGCGGGGAGCGGCGAGGGCGAACCGATCAGTTGCTGATGCGGATGAGGCTGCGACGCTCCGGATTCGCGTCCCTGGTTCTTGCGTACGACCACCGAGTGAACGGCGGGATTCGCAAAAATCTGACGCATCAGCCGGACGTCAGTTTTGATCAGTTCGAAAAAATGCTTTTCGCCGAGCATCGCCGTGAAGGTGAGATCGTTGACCGAGCGCGGACGGTCGATGAAATGGCGCGGGTCTTCGACCACCACCCATGATTCGTTGCGGCCGCCGGTGAGCGTTTCCGGGATACGCGGAAAGAGGTTATTGAATGCGCGGATTATCCACGTGGCGCCCGCGATCGCGCCCGCGCCGCTCCATTCCGCAAATTCCGCTGGAGTGAGCCGCAGCGCTTCAGGCGGCGCCTGATGCTCGTTGCCGGGACAAAACGGGCAGGCGCGAACGGCATTGTGCAAGGTTTCCGGATCGAGCGGCGGCGGGTCGGGCTTGAGTTCGTCGCGTCCGCCGAGCGTGAAGGCGAAGCTCTTGCCGCGAACGTCAACGACGTATGAAATCACCCCGGTGACCGGATTTTTGATCCATACCAGGGCGCCATCGCGCAATTCATATTCCAGAGTCATGGCGGTTGATGATCTTTAAGCATGCGCGCACGCGGGCTTTCAACGCGCGGGGCGGGAAATCACGAAAAACTATCCGTCACAGCATCGCGGCGACGATGGAAGATGCGGGCGCTTGACTGGATTAACCCGCTCCATTACCTTTTATCTAGGGACGCGGCTTAAACGCGCGTGACTTAGCATACGGGGTCTGGCGTTCCGCGAAAGCGGACACCAGGCTTTTTTTTGGCCCGCCCCGTCGTAAAAGTGGATATTGGAGCATCCGCGCTGTAACCATGAGCAGGATCGCGTTCACATAGTCGTGTCAGTCTTCAAAAAATATCTGTATACGCCGGGGCCGGTTTCCGTGCCGCCCGAGGTTCTGCTCGAAATGGCGCGACCGATCATCCATCATCGCACGCCAGAGTTCAGCGCCGCGCTCGATAGCGCGCGCGAGCGGATGCGGCCGCTGTTCGGCACGCGGCAGGAGGTGTTGCTGCTCGCCGCCAGCGGCAGCGGCGCGATGGAAGCGGCGGTGACGAACCTGCTCGCGCCGGGCGAAGCGGCGATTTTCGTCAACGGCGGCAAGTTCGGCGAACGCTGGGGCAAATTGCTTGCCGCCCACGGGATGACCGGGCACGAAGTCAAGGTCGAATGGGGGCGGCCGGTGCGGCCTGAACAAATTCAAGAGGCCCTGCGGTCTCATCCGGAGAGCCGCGCCGTCTTCATGCAGGCGAGCGAAACCTCGACCTGCGCGATTCATCCGGTCGCGGACGTAGCGGCGGTCACCCGCCGCGGCGAGGCGCTGTTGGTGGTCGATGGCATTACTTCGGTCGGCGTGTTCGAGCAAAAGATGGACGACTGGGGCGTCGACGCCTTCCTGACCGGAAGCCAGAAGGCGCTGATGCTGCCGCCGGGACTGGCGATGATTGCGCTGTCGGAGCGCGCGCTGCAGCGAACCGCGCGCAATCGCACGCCGCGCTTTTATTTCGACCTGAATCGCGAGCTCAAGGCGCAGCGCGACGAGCATACGACGGCGTGGACGCCTGCGGTTTCGCTGATTTTCGGACTGAACAAGAGCCTCGAACTGATTCACGGCGAAACCTTGCCGCGCGTTTACGAGCGCCATCGCGTGATGGCCGAGGCGACGCGCGCGGCCGGCATGGCGCTGGGCCTCAAATTGATCGCGCCCGATTCGCCGGCGCCCGGCGTTACCGGCTTGCTGGTTCCGGACGGAATCGACAGCGGCAAAATCGTGCGGATGATGCGCGACGAGCTGGGCGTGTCGGTGCAGGGCGGGCAGGACCAGATGAAGGGTCGGCTGGTGAGGATCGGCCATATGGGTTATTTGGGGCCGTTCGACATGCTGACCGCGGCGAGCGCGCTGGAAATCGCGCTGGCGCGAATGGGGCATCGGTTTACGGCCGGCGCGGGCGTCGCCGCCGTGCATGAACGAATCGCGCGGAGCGTCTGAGAAAACCATGGCGGAACAACTCCGCGTCCTGCTGAGCGACTCGCTGGCGCCGCAGGGCCTAGAAGTTTTCCAGCGCCATCCTAGCCTCGCCGTCGATGTGAAGACGGGTCTCAAGCCGGCCGAACTCGCGAAGATCATTGCGCCGTACCATGCGCTGGTAATTCGCAGCGCGACGCGGGTCACGCCGGAAGTGATCGACGCCGCGGAATCGCTTCGCGTGATCGGACGCGCGGGCGTCGGCGTTGACAACGTCGATCTCGACGCTGCGACGCGGCGCGGAATCGTCGTGATGAACAGTCCGCTCGGCAACAGCGTGACCACGGCGGAGCATACGATTTCCCTGATGATGTCGCTGGCGCGGCACATTCCCGCCGCCAACGCCGCGTTGCGCGCGGGCCGATGGGAGCGGGGGAAATTCACCGGCGTCGAGGTTTGCAACAAAACGCTCGGGGTCGTAGGCCTCGGCAATATCGGCCGAATCGTTGCGGACCGCGCGCTCGGGCTGAAGATGAAGGTGATTGGCTTCGATCCGATCTTGACCGCCGAAGCCGCAGGCAAGGCCGGAATCGAACTGGTTGGATTGGAAGAACTGTTCCGGCGCGCCGATTTTATCACCGTACACGCGCCGCTTACCGACGAAACCCGCGGTATCGTGGGCGCGGCGGCGTTCGCGCTGATGAAGAAGGGCGTGCGCGTGATCAACTGCGCACGGGGCGGAATCGTCGATGAACGGGCGTTGCTCGACGCGCTCAATTCCGGCAAGGTCGCGGGCGCGGCGCTCGACGTGTTCGAGCAGGAACCGCCCCCGCCCGACCATCCGTTGATCCATCACGAGAACGTGATCGCGGTGCCGCACCTTGGGGCCGCTACCGGCGAGGCCCAAGTGCAGGTCGCCGTCGATATCGCGCATCAGATTGCGGACTTTTTGCTCGAGGGCACGATTCGCCACGCGGTGAATATCCCGGCGCTTTCGGTCAAGGAGTTGAAGGCGATCGAGCCGCACATGAAGCTCGCGGAAAAACTGGGCCAGCTTGCAGCGCAGCTAATCGACGAGGCGCCGAGCCAGGTCGGCGTGGCGTTCGCGGGGGAATCGGCGCAGCTTAATCCCGAGCCGATCGTTGCGGCGGCGCTCAAGGGTTTGCTCAGCAACTTCCTCGACCAGCACCTGAATGCGGTCAATGCGCCGTTTATCGCGCGCGAACGCGGCATCACGATTACCGAGACCCGGAGCAGCGAAACCACCGACTATCGCAACATGCTGACGATTTCCGTGCGCACGGGCGCGGGGAGCCATGAAGTCACCGGCGCCGTGTTCGGCAACCGCGCGCTGCGCGTGGTGCGGATCGACGGCTACCGCGTCGAAGCGGCGCCTGAGGGCTATTTCCTGATGCTGCATAATCGCGACGTGCCCGGAGTGGTCGGCGCGGTTGGCTCGATGCTCGGCCAGGCGGGCGTCAATATCGCCGGCCTCGAACTGGGCCGCGATCGTGCGGGCGGCACCGCGCTCAGCCTGGTCGAAATCGACGGACCGCCGCCGCAGAGCGTGATCGATCAGCTCAAGACGATTCCGGCGATTACCGCCGCTTCATTGATCCGGCTTTGACCGCGCAGACCCGATGCGGACGCGCCGCGTGAATTCGCGCGCAGCAGGCGGGCTTGCGCCAACCAGGAACCTCTTATGAAGACTGTCGCAGTGGTCGGCTCGCAATGGGGCGACGAGGGCAAAGGCAAAATCGTGGACCTGCTGGCGGCCGACGCCGACGTCGTTGTGCGCTTTCAGGGCGGCAACAATGCGGCGCATACGCTGGTTGTCGACGGCGAGAAATTCATCCTGCGCCTCGTGCCCGCCGGCGCCCTGCATGACGGCAAAACCTGCGTGATCGGCAACGGCGCGGTGGTCGATCCGATCGCGCTGATCGAGGAAGTGGACAGCCTGCGCAGCCGCAACCGGATGCGCGCGGACGACGCCTTGAAATTGAGCTACGACGCTCACCTGGTGATGCCGTACCATCGCGCGATCGACCGCGCGCGCGAGGCGCGGCTGGGCAAGCGCGCGATCGGCACGACCGGCTTCGGCATCGGACCCGCGTACGAAGACAAGATGGCGCGCATCGGCCTGCGCTTCGACGATTTGGAAAACTTCGCCGCCTTCACCGAAAAGCTCGAATACAATATCAGGGAAAAGAATCTCTACCTGCGCGCAGTGCTCAAGGCCAAACCGGTTTCGGCGGCGGAGATAATCGCGAAGATGAAGATCGCGCGAACGCGGCTCCGCCGTTATCTCTGCGACACTTCGATTTATCTGGCCGACGCGATCGCCGCCGGAAAGCGCATCCTGTTCGAGGGCGCGCACGGCGTGATGCTCGATATCGATCACGGCACCTATCCCTACGTGACTTCGTCGAACTGCGGCGCCAGCGCGGTGTTCGGCGGCGCTGGAATTGCGCCGGGGCGGCTCGACGGCGTCCTCGGCATCAGCAAAGCCTACACCACGCGCGTCGGCGGCGGGCCGTTTCCGACCGAAATCAAGGGCCGGCTCGGCGACGCGCTGCGCGCGGAGGGCGACGAATTCGGCAGCGCGACCGGCCGTCCGCGGCGAATCGGATGGTTCGACGCGGTGCTGGTGCGGCATGCCGCGCGGCTCAACGGGATGTGGGGGCTGGCGCTGACCAAGCTCGACGTGCTGACGGGGATCGATCCGGTGAAAATCTGCGTCGGCTACGAAATCCGCGGCAAATCGTTCGCGGAGATTCCGGCGAACCGGCGGATGCTCGACAAGGTGAAGCCGGTTTACGAAGAACTGCCCGGATGGAGCGACGATATCTCGGACGTGCGCGCGCTGGCCGATTTGCCCGAGGCGGCGCGGCGGTATCTCGAACGCATCGAGGCGGCGACGGGCGTGCCGCTCGCGATGGTCGGCGTCGGCGCGGCGCGCGAAGCGACGATCGTCTTGCGCAACCCCTTCGCCGACTGATGTTCTTCGAGGTAAATGTTTGGATTCTGAGCAGTTGAAATTAGCGATTCAGATAGGAACAAAATTCTTCGATCGTCAGGCCAGCCTTGCGAATCAGCGAACGTAACGTGCCCCGGTCGAGTTCCCGATGGAGCGGAACGGTTAACACATAGAGCGATCTCGATTTTATCATTGAGACGTGGCTGCCGCGCTGCCGATTCCGACGCCATCCGGCCCGCTCAAACGCCGCCACCGCCTCCCATCCCGAACACACCGGCAAATTCGCCATTACCGCCAACCTCTTGCTGGAGTGTACGTGAAGGTTGGCGCGCGCCGCTAAGCTAAATTATGTGAGGGGAAACGATTCGATGTTAAAACGAAGCGGGATTTTCAGGTAGCCTGAATCTCGACCTCGACTTCCGCGACCTCAATGCAGACGGGCAGGCCTTCCGCGCGGCGGGTTTCGACACTCAATTCGATCGCCTCGCGGATATTGGCGAGCGCCTCAGCGGTCGTTCGGCCCTGCGACACGCAGCCCGGTAGAGCAGGGCATTCAGCGACGATCCATCCGTCCTCGCCCGGTTCGAGCGTAACCAGGAATTTCATCGCCAGTTCACCTCTTCTGATGATTCTCGGTGACGAATTGCAACCCGGTCAACCGCGTCCTAGGCGGCGCATACGGCGGCGAGGCTGGAAATCGCGACGCCGCGGCGGCCCTGCCGGATATCGTTGCGGTCGAAGCCGTTGGTGCAATAGCCGAGCGAAATTCCAGTCGCCGGATCGCCCCATCCGATTTGTCCGCCCGCGCCGCCGTGCCCGAACGTCAACGGCGAGTTGGTCTTGCCGAAACCGCGATAGTTGGCGAAGCCGTCGCCGCCAGCGATCACCACGCCCAGCGCGCGATTGCACTTGTATTTGAAGATCGGATCGAAGTAATCGCCGGAGCGCACGCGCAGCGCCTCTTTGAGGGTTTCCGGCTTCCAGATCGGCCGTCCGCCCTCGACCGCGGGATTATGCAGCAATCCCTGGTAGAACAGCGCGATATCCGCCGCGGTCGTAATCGCGCCGCCGCCCGGCACGCCCGATTCGCGCACAATCGGAGTGTTGAATCCTAAAATCGCCGCTTCGGTGACTTCGGTTTCGGGCGGGACCGGCAGTCCCATCTTTTTGAAATCCTCGGGCGTCAACGCCTCGCCGACCCAGACCAGATCGGCGATCCGCCCGTGCTCGGCGCGCGGCAATCCCAGCCGCAGTCCCGGGACGCCAAGCGGGCCGGCGATCCGTTCGGCCACGAATTCACGGAAATCCTTGCCCGTACGCCGCTCGATAATCTCGCCCAGCACCCAGAAACCGGAGGTTGGATGGTAAACGAAGCGCTCGCCCACCGGAAATTCGAGCCGCCACGATTTGAAGCGTTCGAGCCGTTTTTCGCGGCTGTTCCATTCGGGCTGAGGATAGGGTGCGTTTGGAAACCCGCCGGTATGCAACAGCAGTTGCTCGACGGTGATTGCTTCCTTGCCGTTCGTGCCGAATTCAGGAACGATCGCGGCCGCGCGCTCTGCGGGATCGAGCTTGCCTTCGCCGATCAAAATCCAGATTGCGGAAGAGACAATCGCCTTGGTGCAGGAAAAGATGCAGTAAAGCGTGTCATTATCCGCGGGTTTCTCGACGCCGCCCTGTATCGCGCGCCCGAACGCCTTCATCGCGCCGATTTTGCCGTTGCGCGCGATCGCGATTTGACACGATGGCAGCAGGCCCTCAGCCACTTCGCGCTCGGCGCGGCGGAACAACTCCTCGACCTTGGCGGGATCGAGTCCGACCTCGCGCGGATTATCGGCGATCTGGTTTGCTGCGGGCATCACGGCGTCTCCTTGTGCGAAATCGCCCCACAGATAACACGAAAACTCGTCAAGCGGACAGGGCTGCGGTCCCTTCGCGCGGTTCGCCCTGCGCGGAAATCCATCCGGCGCGGCCTTCGAGAGTCGTGCGCACGACTTCACATACCGGCAACGTTGCGGCGTCGATTTCGGCCGCGGCGTCGCGCAACTGGACGAAGCGCGCGCCGCGCGCCTTCAGTCCGCGCACGATCGCGAGGAACGTGTCGAGTTCGCCCATCCCCTCGGTCTCGGCGTGAATCGTATGGACGTTAAGTTCGCCGTCGCGAAAACGTTCGAGATAAAAACGCACGACGGCGTCGCGCTCGGCGAGGCCGGGACCGCCCATCACTTCGTCGAGCGTGGGCAGCGTGGTGGGAATTTCGGGCGTGGCGAAGATTTCGCCGCCGATCGCGCATCGATAGGGCGCCCGCCCGCGCGTGTCGCTGCGATAATCGAGCTTCATCTCGTCGAGCGCGCGCAGCGCCGCCGCCGAGGTGCGCCATCCGGGCGCGGCGAACGCGCGCGCGGGCCGGCGCGCGATCGCGCGGAAGGCCTCGAACGCTTCGGCCAGCTCCGCTCGAACGCCGGCGTCGCCGAGCGCGTCGAGCCGATCCTGCCAGCGCACATGATCGTAACCGTGCACGCCCACTTCGAACCCGGCCGCCTCCAGCGCGCGAATCACTTGCGGAAAAGACAGCGCGATCGGGCGGGCGGGCAGCAGCGTGCCCGAGAGCACCGTCCGCCAGCCATACATCGAGATCGCGCCGGTGCGGCGCATCTTGGCCAGAAAACCCGGATTTTTCAGCACGCGCACGATTGCGCGGCCGGCATTGTCCGGCCCCATCGCGATAAAAAAGGTCGCCGTCACGCCTTCGGCCTGCAACGCCCGCATCAGGCGCGGCGCGCCCTGCCCGAGTCCCTGATGGGTGTCGACGTCGACTTTCAGCGCGACGCGCAGCGCCTGTTCAGGCATAATCCGGACGGCTTACGCCTGCGCCTCGCGCCGGAACCAGTCCATCGACAACTTCGTGCCCTCGCGCAACGAGACCTTGGGCTCGATTCCCAGCAGCTTGCGCATCTTGGCGTTGTCCGGGACGCGCCGCGGAATATCCTCGTAGCTGTTGCCGTACACCGATTCCTGGGTGACGAATTTGATTTTCGATTTTGTCGGCCCGAACAATTCAAGCATCAGCTTTGCGAATTCAAGCACCGAAGTTTCGACGTCCACGCCGATATTGATCGCCTGGCCGTCGGCCGCTGGATTCAGTCCCGCGGCCACCGTGGCGGCGACCGCGTCCGTGACGTAAGTGAAGCATCGCGTCTGCGCGCCGTCGCCGATTACGGTCAGGTCCGCGCCGCGCAGCAACTGACCCATGAAGATGGTGAAGAGCCGGCCGACGTCGACCCGATCCAGCCGCGGTCCGTACACGTTGAAATAGCGCACGACCGTGACCGGCAATCCGAGCTTGTGATAGGCGAAGCAAAAATGTTCGCCCACGGCTTTCGAGGTCGAGTAGCACCATCGATCGATGGTCGTGGCGCCGAGCACGCGATCGTCGTCTTCGCGCCACGGCACTTTCGGATTGCGGCCGTAAACTTCGGACGTTGAGCTGAAGACGACTTTCTTGCCGTACTTGTAGGCCGCCTTGAGCACGTTCTGCGTGCCGTTCACGTTGACGTTGAGCGTTTCGTACGGATCGGCGACGTAGTGCTCGACGCCGACGACGGCTGCCAGATGGTAAATCAGGTCGCATTTGGCGGCGAGACTGTCGATCAACTCGAGGTTGAAGACTGAGTCGTGCACGTAATGGAAGCGCGGCTGATTGAGCAGATGGCGCACTTTGGCGATCGCGCCGGTGTCGAGCACGAAAACCTCGTCGCCGCGCGCGATGAACGCGTCTGACAGATGGGAGCCGAGAAAGCCCGCGCCGCCAGTGATTAAAACCCGCATGAGTCCTCCAGATTATTCAAGCCGCATCACGCGCGATGCGCCGCCAGCAAGCGCCGCGGATGCGCTGCATTCCTTGTCGCCTTCGAATTGTACGCTTGAAACGAGCACGCTGCCCGTTCCGGCCGCGATTTCGAGCGCGCCGCCGTCTCCTTCTCCAACAATCGCGCCGGGCGTTCCACGGATTCCGGTTTCGTGCGCGATCGCGGCGCGCCAAACATAAAGTTTGCGCCCGTCCGCATGGCAAAAGGCGCCGGGGTAGGGATGCGTGACGGCGCGGACCAGATTGAAGATGCGGCGCGCCGGCCAGGTCCAATCGATTTGGCCGTCCTCGGGGCGCCGCCGGCCGAAGTAGCTGCCCGCGGCCAGATCCTGGGGCTGGCGCGGCGCCCGTCCCGCGACGATCAACGGATGATATTCGCGAACCAGCGCGGCGCCGATCGGTACGATTTTGCGATAGAGCGTCAGCGCCGTGTCGTCGTCGGCGATCTCGACCGCGCGCTGCGCAACGATATCGCCGGCGTCGGCGCGCGCGACCATGTGATGCAGCGTGACGCCCGCTTCGCGCTCGCCGTTGACCAGCATCCAGTTCACGGGCGCCCGGCCGCGATACTTCGGCAGCATCGAGCCATGCACGTTGTATGCCCCCAGCGGCGCGATTCGCAGCGCGGCCTCGTCGATCAGGTTGCGATAGTAAAAGGAATAGATCACGTCGGGCGCGAGTTCGCGGATGTGCGCGATTACAGCGGCGTCGATTCGGTCCGGCGTGAACGCTGGTATTCCGCGCTTCGCGGCCAACTCAGCGCACGAACGCCACCAGATTTCCTCGCCGGCGGCGTCGCGATGCGTGTACAGGGCGGCGATCGGAGCGCCCAGCGCGAGCAGTTCCGCCATACAGGCGTAGCCCATCTCGTGGTACGCAAAGATCACGCATCGCGCGCGGTCCACGGCCGCCGCTGCGCTCGATGCGCCGGTCCGGGTCATCCGTGGGTGCGCGGCGCGGACGGCTCGGCGGAATCGCCGCCATGGATCGCGCGGACGATATAATTCGGGCGGCGCCGCACTTCGATATAGATTCGGCCGATATATTCGCCGATCAGGCCGAGCGCCAGGAAAATCAGGCCGATGAAAAAGAACAGCACCGCGAACAGCGTCCAGAGCGCGCCTTCCTGCTGCGGGCCGTAAATGAATCGATGGGCCATCAGGACGATCGCGAAAATCGCGTCGAGCATGAAGATGCCGATTCCGGTCAGGCTGAGCGCCCGCATCGGCAGCATCGAAAAGCCGGTGATGAGGTTGAGGCTGAGATGCGCAAGGCTGAAAAGATTGTATTTCGATTCGCCGGCCGCGCGTTCGGCGTGCTCGACCGGAATTTCCGCGACGCGTTTGGCGAAAGTGTTTGCGAGCGCGGGAACGAAGGCGGCCTTCTCGTCGCATTCGACAACCGTGTCGATAATGTGACGGCGATAGGCGCGCAGCATGCATCCGTAGTCATGCATCGGCACGCCGACGATCGCGGAAGTCACGCGATTTTGCAGGCGCGAAGCGAGCCTGCGGTAGGTGCGGTCCTGCCGCTCTTCGCGCCATCCGCCGACGACGTCGTTGCCGGCGTCGATCGCCGCAATCAGTTTGGGAATTTCCTCCGGCGGATTTTGCAGATCGGCGTCAAGCGTGACGACGATATCGCCCGCGCAGTTGCGAAAGCCGGCGAGGATCGCCGAATGCTGGCCGAAATTGCGCGCCAGCTCGATCACGCGGACGCGTGGATCGCCGGCCGCGAAACCACGCAGGATTTCGAGCGAGTTGTCGACCGATCCGTCATCGACGAAAATCGCCTCGCAGGCGCGGCCGAGTGCGGAGATAACCGGTTCGAGCCGGGACCAGAGCGCGCGCAGGTTGGCCGCTTCGTTATAAACCGGAATTACGATCGAAATTTCAGGCGCGAGATTCGCCGCTGCTCCGCTCAGGCGGGAGATTTTTCCTGCAACGCTCAATTAGGCCTTCGCTATACCTCTTGAATTGTCGATTTTGGCGCGTCCGGCGCGTTCATACAACCGGCGCGCGGCGCCGCTGGACATTGTGTCAGACGCCGCGCTGCGGCTAAAGATTCCGCGAAACGGTCCGTAGAAGCGGTTGACCGGGCCCGCGATGGCTTGGAGACTCGGGAGTTTGTGAGCCGCAAGCGCCGCGCCGGTCTGATTGGCGCAACCTTCATCGTCGCATTGACGATATTTCTCGTCGGCCTCGGCCGTCCGCCCTTGTTCGAGCCCGACGAGGGCCGTTATGCCGAGGTCGCGCGCGAGATGCTGGCGCGGGGCGATTTTGTTACTCCGCACAACGATTTCGTGCGTTATTTCGAAAAGCCGCCGCTGGTTTACTGGACCGCCGCCGCATCGATGCGAATTTTCGGGCGCAACGAATTTGCCGCGCGCCTGCAGGCGGCGGTCTTCAGCGCGGGCGAGGTGGCGGTGACCGCCGACCTTGGCGCCGCGATGTTCGATTTATCGGTCGGCATCCTCAGTGCGGCCGCATTGATGCTGAGTCCGCTGTTTTTCGCGTTCGCCCGGTTCGCCACGCCAGATCCGGCGCTGGCGTTCTTCATGACCGCGGCGCTCGCGCTATTCTGGCGTGCGGCCCATCCGCCGGGCTTTGCCACGCGCGAGTCGCGCAGCCGGATGCTGGGTGCGGCGGCGATCCTTGCGCTGGGCACGCTGGCGAAGGGCCCGGTCGCGTTGGCGCTCGTCGGAGCGATCGCGCTGGCTTGGCTGGTACATCAGGGGCGGGCGTGGGACGCCTTGCGGGCGCCATGGATCGGATGCGTCGCCGTGTATCTGGCGCTGGCGGTTCCGTGGTTTGCTTTGGCGGCCTATCGCAATCCCGGCTTTCTCGATTTTTTCTTTATCCACGAGCATATCCATCGGTACCTCGACAATAATGAGCATCAATGGGGCCTCTGGTTTTTTATTCCAGTCGTGCTTGGCGGAGCATGGCCGTGGATATTTTTTGCTCTCTTCGCATTTCGTGCGGATCGCCAGGAAGCACCGTGTGTTAGTGAAGCTGGCGAGGATCGAAATCTTCCGTGGCTCTCAAAATTGCGCCTCAAAATCGCGAGCAGTCGTCCAGCGATCGCCTATTTGTCTATCTGGTTCGGCGTGATTTTCGTCTTTTTTTCGATTCCACAATCGAAACTTGGTGAGTATATCCTGCCTGCATTTCCGCCTGTGGCGATCATGAGCGGTCTGGGTCTGACCCGGCTTGCGCGGTTCGACCGCAGGCGACGGATCGGGATTCTGTTCGTGCTTGCGGCGATCAACATTGCGCTGGCGGTCACAGTGACGGTCGTAGCCGTCGAGCTTCGCCGGCCGCTGATCGCGGCGCTTGGAAACGACGCGATCGTCGCATCGGGCGCGCTTGCCGTCGCAACGATGGCGGCGTTGGCGATCGCCTGGCTGAATCGGGATGCGACGACGGTTTGGCCAATCGCCGGAGCGCTAGCAGTCGGCACGCTGGTCGCGCTGGGTGCGATGGCGCAGGCGCGGGAAGCCGCGGCGCCGTTCACCTCGTATCGCAAGCTCGCGCGCCAGGTTTCGCCCTATCTGGGCGCTCGATGCGTCCTGGCTTCGTATCGGCATCAGATTCAAGCATTGCCGTTCTATCTTGAGAAGCGCGAAGTTTTAGTCGGATATCGGGGCGAGTTGGCGCCATTCGGCGACAGCGCCGATGCGGCCCCAACTTTTATTCCGACCGATCGGCGTTTGGCCGGAGAATGGTCGTCGCGGCCGTGCGTTGTGGTTATCGCGAATCGACGCGATCTTCCGCATTTGGAGCAATTGCTGAAGCCGACTCCAGCGATCATCGGGCGCGAAGGAAAGAAAGTGGCGCTGTTCAACGGGCCAATCATACCGATCGGTCAGCGTTCGTCGCGGCGTCCGAACTTAATCGAGCAGTTTCCCGGCAGGTTGGACGATTAGACCCTCCCGGCCGCAATATATCTATGGATTTATGCGCTTGGTTGCTGGAAACTCGGGATCGAGCGGATTTGATGCTCCTTCAAATTCAAGAGGCGCGTAGAGTATCCGGTGAGCGATAAAGACGCAGAAACGGCGGTGGAGTCTCAATCTCCAGAAAATTCCGACCGTGCCCCCAAAGTTTCGGAAGCGGGCGGCGAAGCAAGATCGGCAGTATCAGCGAGCCCGCCAGCGGACGCGGTGGACCGCGCGGGCAAAATGAGCGTAAAGGCCGCCGGCGAGCCGCCGGCGCAGCGCGAAGAGCAATCGACGTTGGGCGCGGATTTGACCAGAGCGCGCGAGCAGCGCGGACGCTCTCGCGAGGACGTCGCCAGCGATACGCATATTCCTTTGAACTACGTCCGAATGATCGAGAGCGACGACTATTCAATGATCGCCGATCAGCTCTACATGCTGCCGTTTGTGCGACGCTATGCCGCCTACCTTGGCATGGATGAGGACGAAGCCGCGATGCGGTTCGTCCGCGAGGTGCAACGCGCGGACAACAATCCGCCGCCGCGACTGGATCATCCGCTGGACGGCGGCGTGCGCAGACGCTCGCGCCGCTCAAGCGTCTTCATGGTGGCGCTCGCGGTCCTGGTGATTGTCATTGGACTCTATTTCTATTTTTCACCGCATCACGGTTCGGTCGGCGACGCGCCTGCGTCCGGACCGTTCCATCCCGCCGCGGCGGCAGCCAACGGCGGCGCGCGAAACGCGCCGGCAGGAAGTTCGCCCGCATCGCAAAGTCCTTGAATCGGAAATGGCGGCTGAAGCAACGCGGACGCGAAATCAGCGCTCAGGAGACACGGGTTTTTCGGCGCGAATTTCTTGCACGCGCGATGATCATGGTTAACCATTGATTTGGTGACGCGTGGTCCAAACGGAGGCGCCAAGAGCAATGGCGCGTGAAGGTCGGGCGTGGACGCCGTTTCGCGAACTGGATCGGTTGAGCCGCGAATTCGACGACTTGCTGGATCGCTGGTGGGGCGGACGCGGCCCGCATCGGCGTGCGACGGATCAGATTCCGGCATTGGAGTCTTATATCGAGGGCGATAATTTGGTGATTCGCGCCGATCTGCCCGGCGTCGATCCTAAAGATGTCGAAATAACGGTTACCGGCGACGAACTGCGCATCAGCGGCAAACGCGAAGAGACCGCCGAAGAAAAATCCCGCGATTTTTACCATCGCGAGGTTCGTTACGGGCGATTCGAGCGGATCGTGCGCCTGCCCGAAGGCGTCAGGAGCGAAACGATCAAAGCCTCCTTTCGCAACGGCGTGCTCGAATTGAGCGCCAGCATTCCCGAACAGAACCGGACGCGCAAGGTTCCAGTCGAAATCGCGTCCAAAACTTGAATCGAAAGAAAGTTTCTGCGCGAGACCAGCGCATGCGGTTTGTTTTTTAGAAACGGCGCTCGGTAGCGTCGATTGTGGTTTTTTGCGCCACCGACAATCGCTTGATACGATCCGGGGCGAATTCAATTAGAGGAATCAACATGGCCGCGAATTTGTCAACCGAGAAGCCACAGGTCGCCGCTCCGGCGTTTCGCTTCGACACCACGAACATCGAGTGGAAGGATTTTCTGACGGAAGGAACTTACTACCGGATTCTCGACGTGAATCTCGAGGCGCACAGCGCCGACATGCTGGTGAAGTTCGATCCCGGCGCGCGCTGCCTTTACCATCGGCATGTCGCGCCGACCACCACGCTGGTGCTCGAAGGGACGCTGCATGTGTTCGATCAGACCGCCAACGGCGTGGTCGAAAAAATCAAACCGGCCGGGACGTTCTCCAGCGGCGCCGAAAACGAAATTCATATCGAAGGCGGCGGCGACGACGGCGCGGTGGTCTATTTCAGCATGCGCGGCGTCGACGATCGCATCTATGATCTGCTTAATTCCGACTTCAGCCTGCGCAAGGCGATTACGGTCCAGGACTTCGCTAAAGACTTCGCCCGCTGGACGAAGCGATAGCGCGAGTAGAAGCGCGGCCGCTCTACATCAATGTGCGGAAATCGAGCCGGCCGACGATTGCGGGCGGCGCATCACGAAGACCACCGGCGTCAGGGCAAAGAAGATGTACGCGATGAGCCGGAAGTCGTCCACGAACGCCATCACCGTCGCCTGCCGCTCCAGTTCCGCATAGAGCATTCCGTAAAATGGCGCCGCTCCGTGGCGGGTGAAACCGCCGATCATCGCGGAATGCGTGTGGTCCCAAGCATATAGCCGGAAAACATTCAGATTGCCGCTCAGATAGTTCTGATGAATCTGCGAGTGGCTTGAGACCATCGCGACCAAAATCGCGATTCCCACGCTGCCGCCCATCGTGCGCACCATGTTGAACAAGCCCGACGCGGTGCCCATGTTCTCCTTCGACACCGCGCCGAGGCTCAAGGTCGTCAGCGGGATGAAAATCAGGCCGGAGCCGATGCCGCGGTAAATGCCGGGGAGAGCGATGTTCCAGAAATCAATTTGCGAGTAGAAGTGGGCCATTTGCCACGTGCCGTAGCCCGCGATCAGGCATCCGGCAGCGACCAGGTAACGCGCGTCGATCAAATTGAACAGGCGTCCGGCCAGGATAATCGAAAGGAACGTGCCGGCGCTCTGGATCGACAGCACGAAGCCGGCCAGCAGCGGCGTGTAGCCGGCAATCTGCTGGCAATAGAGCGGGATCATCACGTATGTGCCGTACATCGCGAACATCACGAGCGTCGTGATCACGGTGCCGACCGCGAATGTCCGGTTGTTCAGGACATGCAAATCGACGACCGGTTCGCGGGTGCGGAATTCCTGAATGACAAACATCGCGATTCCGGCCACGCCGAGCAGCGTCAGCGTGCGGATTATTTGCGAATCGAACCAGTCCAGTCGGTCGCCCTTGTCGAGCATCACCTGCACGCATCCAACGCCGACCGCGAGGAAAACGATCCCGAGCCAATCGATTCGCTTGATTCCGCGCCGGATATAGGCGGGATCATGAACGAACGTGACGACCATCACGGCGGCGAGCAGGCCGATCGGCACGTTGATGTAGAAAATCCAGCGCCAACTGTAGTTGTCAGTGATCCATCCGCCGAGCATCGGACCCGCTACCGGACCCAGCATCATGCCGAGTCCCCATACCGACATCGCGACCGCCTGTTCTTCCGGCGGAAAGGTCTCCATCAGTATTGCCTGCGACATCGGCATCATCGCGCCGCCGCCCAGACCTTGCAGCACGCGAAAGACGATCAGCGTTGGAAGATTCGGCGACGCGCCCGCCATCAGCGAGCTGAACACGAACAGCAGGATCGAGAAAGTGAAAAAACGCTTGCGGCCGAAGAACGCTCCGCACCATCCCGTAAGCGGAATCACGATCGCATTGGCGACAATATAAGAGGTGAGCACCCACGCGGCCTCGTCGACGCCGGCTGACAAGCTGCCGCGAATATGCAGCAGTGCGACGTTGGCGATCGTGGTGTCGAGCACCTCCATGATCGTCGCCAGCATCACGGCGACCGCGATGAGCCATTTGTTCGACGGCTCGGTAATGCGAACCGGCGGCGAATTGCTATGTGAAGGTGCGGCTGCCATCTAATGAGGTCAAAGGATTAAATTCTGATGCGGAACAGAGTCGCGCGAACCGAGGCTCAGGCGTGCGCCGGGGAGGGGAGCGCGCGTTGGCATGGCCCGTAGAGCTTGCCCATGACCTCCACGCGATGCAACCTTGCGGGCTTTGATTTCCGGCGGTTATTCGGCTGGCGCCGCGCGCGATTGCCGTCGGTGTCAGGAGACGGCTGCGGCGCGGTAATAGACGACGCCCTCCATCAGACGCCGTGCGGTCCGGTAAACAGTAGCTTGACGCGCATGCCATGCGGGACCGGCGCGTGAAACGCCGGCGTCAACCACGGTAACGCCGGAAGGCTGACCGATACGCACCGGGTCGGAGGGGTTGTTCCCCGGTTTCGCAAGGCGATGCGCCAGACTGCCGGGGATACGGACGGCGACCGCCAGACACATCGCACCGGTGAGCGGGACGGCGCGATGCGGCTGGCCGAGAGAAATCATGCGGACGTGAATGTTGGCCGCCGACGCGGCAAGTTCTTCCCCCGACAGCGTGCGCGCGGCGCGCGGAGGAGCGATCGCGGCCACCTTCGGGATGCTGGGAATTTTGCGAGCTGCCGCGGCGTTGGGCGCGATACCCATCCGCTGGCTAGCGGCAACGCGAATCGCCTCAAACCGGGCGAGCAATTCAGGGCGCGCTTCGATCTCTTCCGGCATTTCGATTCCGGCGATGCCAAGCGCATCGGCCGCGACGAATACGCATGGATTCGCGGCATCGACGAGCGAGGCTTCGATTTCGCCGATACCGTCCACCGAGAGCCGATCGATCGGATTGCCGGTCGGAAGCAGGCGGCCGGTCGCGGCGCCGCCGGGATCGAGGAATTCAAGCCGGATCGGCGCGCCGCTGCCGGCGACGCCCGGCAATACGAAATCGCCATCGACAGCGGCGCGGCCGCCGTCCATCGCGAATCGCGCGACGATTAGTTTGCGCGTGTTGGTGTTGAAGATCCTGACGATCGCTGCGTCTCCGGCGCCGTTTACAAGTCCCTCATCAACGGCGAACGGGCCGACGGCGGACGACATGTTGCCGCAGTTGCCGCTGTAATCGACAGTGGCGTCGCGGATGCCGATCTGAGCGAAGGTGTAATCGACGTCCGCTTCCGGATGGCTGGGCGGACCGATCACGCAAATTTTCGAGAGCGACGAAATCCCGCCGCCCATTCCGTCGAGCTGGCGCCCGTTGGCGTCCGGGCTGCCCATCAGGGCGAGAAAAATCGGCGTCCACCGTTCGCGTTCGCGCGGCAGGTCTTCGGCCCGCAGCATCAGCGCGCGGCTCGTGCCGCCGCGCATAAAAACCGCTCTAAGACCAATTTGGCGCATCGTTGGAATCGTTCGCGGCTTGCCCGCGATCAGCCGCGCGCGGCGTTCGCGCCCGCGATCCGTCCGAAGACGGCGCCGGACATCAGGCCCGAACCGCCGGGATAATTGTTATGGAAAAGGCCGCCGACCATCTCGCCGCATACGTAAAGACCTTCGATTGGCCGCCAATCCGTACCGATCGCCTGTGCGCGCTCGTTGATTTTCAGGCCGCCGAAAGAGAACGTGATGCCGCCTGTTACGGGCCAAGCGAGAAACGGCGGCGTATCCAGCTTGCGCGCCCAGTTCGATTTCGGCAGCGCAAGGCCGCGCGTCGCCATCCCGTCGCGATCGCCGGGGTTGAATTCGCCATGGCCGGCGGCGGCGTTGTACTCGGCGATCGTGCGCAGGGCGGCGTCGTGATCGCAGTCGAGCTGTCGAATCAATTCGGGCAGCGTGTCCGCGGCGAAAGGGTCGCTGGTCGAGTAGCGCGGCTCAAGCAGTTCGCGGGCTTTCGCGTCGAAAATCTGGTAGGCGACGCCGCCGGGCTGGTTCAGGATTATTCCGCCGAATTTGGCGTAGGTGAAAAACGCCTGGTCCTCGCCTTCATCGACGAAGCGTTGGCCAAGACGATTGATCATGAGACCGTACGGATAAGACAGGCGGTTGGTTTTGTCGGTCAGTTTGCGATCGCCGAACGCCGGCGCGCCGGCATGGATCGGCGTCGCATGGCAGCCGCTCCAGTTGCCGTACGGCATCGCGCCGATTTCGAAAGCCATCCGCAGGCCGTCGCCCTGATTGTAGCGGGTGCCGCGAACCTTGGCGTGATCCCATGGCCGGCCGAGATATTGCGCTCGCCATGCGGCGTTGGCTTCGAAACCGCCGCATCCGAGTACGACCGCGCGGGCGTCGAGTTCGTGGACGCCGGCAGGGTCGCGTACGACGACGCCGATCACGCGGCCGCGGCTATCCTGACGCAGGCGTGTCGCGGCGGTCTCGTAACGGATTTCGACGCCATGACGCTGCGCCGCCGCGAACCACATCCGGGACAGCCCGACGCCCTCGTTCGCGGCGCGGACGATCGCGCCCTTAGGCCACTTGATTACGTTGCCGACCCGCACCGCGCCGAGCGAAATCGCTGGTTCGAACCGAATTCCCTGGTCGGCCATCCAGCATGCCGTGGCAAAGGAATTTGAGATAAGAATTTCGCCGAGTTCGGGATCGGTGCGGCCGGAGGTCATGCGGCGCAGATCGGACCAGAACAGATCGCGAGGATAGGCCTCGACGCCCTCGACGAATCCGGGCAATTCGCGCGCCTTGGGCACGAGCCGCAAAATTTCGTCAACCTCGCTGAATGCGATGCGCAACAGGCCGCCGCTGTAATGAGTGTTGCCGCCGCGCAATTCCTCGGGCGCTTTTTCCAGCACCAGCACCCGATTGGCTCCGTTCATCCGGGCCGAAACGCTGGCGGCGAGCGCGGCGTTGCCTGCGCCAACGACGATCACGTCATAAACCGTCATGATTGCGATTGCCTTCCAAATAACCGGTTTGCCGAACGCTCTTCGCGCGCGATTTGACTGTATCGATCGCGCAACCGAATAATTGCACAATCCGCCCGGACGCGGGTATCGACGATGACGTGGCTGGACAACGACGGATATGATCCAACGCCCGCCGGCGAGCGCCTCGCCCGGCTATGGCGGGAGCCCGGCATTTTGAAAATACCGGGCGCGCATAACGCGTTGGCCGGATTGCTGGCGAAGCGCGCCGGCTTCAAGGCGCTCTATCTGTCGGGCGCGGCGCTCAGCGCGAGTCTCGGCCTGGCGGACCTCGGAATTATCGGACTCGACGAGCTGTGCCTATTCGCCCGCGCGATCGCGCGAGCGACCGCTCTGCCGTTGATCGTTGACGGCGACACGGGCTACGGCGGAATTCTCAACGTCATGCGATTGGTGCGCGAATTGGAAGACGCGGGCGCCGCCGCGGTGCAGATTGAAGATCAGTCGCTGCCGAAAAAATGCGGACATCTGAATGACAAGCGGCTGGTCGGCGCCGACGAGATGGCGGCGAAAGTCGCGGCAGCGGTTCGCGCGCGTCGCCATCTGCGGATAATCGCGCGCACCGACGCGGCGGCGTCGGAGGGAATCGATGGCGCTATATCGCGCGCGCGGATTTATCGGGCGGCGGGGGCCGACGTGATTTTTCCCGAAGCGTTGACGAGCGCCCAGATGTTCCGCGACTTCGCGCGTGCGGTCGATGCGCCGCTGCTGGCCAACATGACCGAATTCGGCCGCACGCCTTATTTCACCGCCGCGGAGTTTGAAAATTTCGGCTTCAAAATGGTTATCTGGCCGGTTTCGTCGCTGAGGGTCGAAGGCGCCGCGGTGCGCGACCTGTATTCCACGCTGATGCGTGACGGATCGGCGGCGGCGATGCTCGAGCGAATGCAGACGCGCCGGAACTATACGATACGATCGGTTACAACGAGTACGAGTCGCTCGACGCGTCGCTTGCGAAGAGCGTTACGCCGCCCGATCGCCGTGCGCGGAAGTAGCCGGTTGGCGCGGCGTCGGAAGAGAGACAAGATCAGCGATGAATTCGGCGTATGACGTGATCGTCGTGGGCGGCGGCAACGCCGCGTTTTGCGCCGCTCTGGCGGCGCGCGAGGCGGGCGCGAGCGTGATTGCGATCGAGTGCGCGCCCGAAGCGGAACGCGGCGGCAACAGCCGCTTCACGGCAGGCGCGATGCGGGTCGCGTACAACGGCGTCGATGATCTTGCGCGCCTGATGCCTGATCTGACCGCCGAGGAAAAAGCGAACACCGACTTTGGCGTCTATCCGGAAGATCAATTCTACGATGATCTCTGCCGAGTGACGCAATATCGAACCGATCCGCGCCTTGCCGAAACTCTCGTCGGCCGCAGTTTCGAGACGATGCTCTGGATGCGTTCGAAGGGCATTCGCTTCGCGCCGATTTATGGACGGCAAGCGTTCAAAGTCGACGGAAAATTCAAATTTTGGGGCGGCCTGACCGTCGAGGCCTGGGGCGGAGGCCCCGGACTGATCGACGGCCTGTATGGGATAGCCGCGCGGGGCGGAATCGATATCGCTTATGCCACCCGCGCGCTGAGATTGATTCACGACGACGGCGGCGTTCACGGTGTGATCGTGCGCCGCCACGGACGGACCGAATCGATCGCGGCGAAAGCCGTCGTGCTTGCGACCGGAGGTTTCGAGGCGAACGCCGAATGGCGCACGCGCTATCTCGGTCCCGGATGGGACCTCGCGAAAGTGCGCGGCTCGCGCTTCAACACCGGCGATGGGATCAGGATGGCGCTGGAGATCGGCGCGATGCCGCGCGGGAATTGGTCCGGATGCCATGCGGTGGGATGGGACCGGAACGCTCCTGAATTCGGCGATCTCAGCGTCGGCGACGGCTTTCAGAAGCATAGCTATCCGTTCGGGATAATGGTGAACGCCAGAGGCCGCCGGTTCGTGGACGAAGGCGCCGATTTCCGCAATTACACATACGCCAAGTATGGGCGCGTAATCCTCGAGCAGCCGGGGCAATTCGCCTGGCAGGTCTTCGATCGCAAAGTCGCCCATCTGCTGCGCGACGAATATCGGATCAAGCGCGTGACGAAAGTCAGCGCGCAAACGCTGGAGGAGTTGGCCGGCAAGCTCGAAGACGTCGATCCCGCAGGATTTTTAGACGAAGTGCGCGCCTATAACGGAGCTGTCCGCACCGATATTCCGTTCAATCCGAACATCAAGGATGGGCGGCGCACCGAAGGACTCGCGATTAACAAGTCGAACTGGTCGAACACGATCGATACTCCGCCGTTTGAGGGTTACGCGGTTACCTGCGGCATAACTTTTACCTTCGGAGGATTGTCGATCGACGAGGCGGGCGCGGTGATCAACACCGACGGCGAGCCGATTCCCGGCTTGTACGCCGCCGGCGAATTGGTGGGCGGGCTGTTCTACTTCAATTATCCGGGCGGTACGGGCCTGATGTCGGGTTCCGTATTCGGAAAAATCGCGGGCGCCGCGGCGGGCCGGCGCGCTCGCGCATGATATTCGCGCAGACCCTGTCCGCGAAGCTCACTCGTCGCGCAACAGCCGTCCGACCATCGACTTGAACTCGCGCGCGATCGGCGAGCGGTAAAACCGGGCGCGCGTGAAATACGGATCTCCCGAATAGAACCATTCGTACTGCAATTGGCGGCTGCCAAATGGTTCGCCGATCATGTCCCACGCTAGCTTGAACAGGCGCACGCGGTCGCGGGCGCCCAGATTTTTGCCGCGAAGATATTTTTCGAGATAAGCGCCTATTTCGGGATGGGCGAAATCCTTTTCGGTCGGAGTCATGATCAGGCCGCTGCCGCTGAGCTGGCGGATCACTTCGGCGGCCCGCATCTGCATCTGCGGAATCAGCACCCACAGGGTCGCGGCGAGCGAGCGATGCGGCGTGCCGCGCGTCGCGCCCCATGTCACTTCGTGCGCGCCCGCGCGGATCAGGCCGCTCAACGCCTCGGCGTTCGCGATCGTTTCGCCGATCTGCGCCTGCAGATGCGGCGTATCGGCGCGCCCGATCGCTTCCGCCAGATGACACGCCAGTCCCGCCAGGAAGCGCAGTTTGACCATCCCGCGAATCGCCCCCTGCAGCATCGCATAGCCGGGAGTGCGCGCCATCAGGCTGTTGAAGATCTCGACGTCGCCGTTGATGAAGACGCGCTCCCACGGAACGAGCACGTCGTCGAAGACGGCGAGCGCGTCCTCTTCGTCGAAGCGCGAGCTGAGCGGGCGATCGAAGCGGCTGCGGCCGGTATCGTAAGTCTCGCGACAGATGAACTTCAAACCCGGCGTGTCCATCCTGATCGCGAAGCAGAGCGCATACGGTTCTTCGCCCGGCCGGCGCGGATAGAACGGACCGACCCAGATTTCGTTGGCGAACGGCGCCAGCGTTGAGAGCATTTTGGCCCCGCGGACGACAATTCCGGCGTCGGTTTCCCGCACCAGCCGCAATGCCGCGAATGGATCGTCCTGTTCGGCCGGACCCTTCGAGCGATCGATTTGCGGATCGACCAGCGTATGCGTAAGGCACCAATCGCGATCGCGCACCTCCTCGTAGTAGCGCACGAGGTTCTCGCCGTAACGCGCTTCGCGGCGGCCGACAAACGCATGCGCGGTCGCGGCGTCGGTCAAGAGCGCGTTGCAGAAATCCGGCATCCGGCCCATCAATCCGAAAGTATGATCGGCCCGTATTTCCTCGGCGCGCGCCCGCCGTTCCGCCGCTTCGATCGAATCCGCCATCAGGAAGGACGCGCTTACCGGGGCGCCGTCGCGCGGCGATGGAAATGTAAGCTCGCCGATCCGTTCATGCTGCAGGTCGTAAAGCGACGCCATGGTCGCGACGATCCCGCGAAAAGGATCGTATCGGGTTACGTCCTTGACGCGTTCTCCATTGACGAAAATCGAGCGTCCGTCGCGCAGGCTCTCGACATATTCGCTGCCGGTGCGAATTCCCATATTCCTCCGGTGAAAAACGACAGATTGACGTGACGAGGCGCGCCTAGCTGGTAAGCCCTTTCACCAGCGCTCCGATTCCCGGTTCGTCCTTGGCGAATTCGAGTTTTCCGGAACCCATGTAGTCATTCGCGAATCGCGCGCGATGCTCCGGCGTGCCGTCGCAATAGACCTCAAGCTGATGGCCGTCCGGGTCGCGAAAATAGATGCTCAGGCTGACGCCGTGATCGACCGTAGAGATAATCGGCACGCCCAGCCGTTTCAGCTCCGCGTGCGCCGCACGCAGATGGTCTTCGTCGCGCAGTCGAAAGGCGATATGAACGAGGCCGATTTCGCCCTTCCGCGGTCCCGGTGCGTCAGCGCCGACTTCGACGCAGGCGAGCTCATGATGGTCGCGGGCGTTGCTGGCGAAAAACGCCATCTTGATCTCGGGAATCTCCATCATCTGGGTGAGGCCGAGCACTTCCGTGTAGAATTTTTTCGAACGTTCGAGGTCGCGAACCTTGATCACCACGTGCCCAATCCGGTCTGGAACGATCATCGGAGCAAGCCTCCTTGCGCGCGAGTCGAATTCAACCGCATGCGTCTCGTCTTCGCTGATTGGCGGGCGGCTTCAATAGAGCCGCGGACCAATAAATATGCCGTCGATAAAATGTTTGGTCACCGTCGCGGCCTTGCGCGGCAGCTTCATCAGTTCGTCCGCGAGCCGCCGCGCGGCGTCCAGCAGTTCGGCGCGAGCCACGACCCGATGGATCATTCCGAGATGGTAAAGTTCAGGCGCGCTATAATGGCGGCACATCACCATCGCCTCCTTCGCGCGCCACGGACCAAGCGCCGCGGCCATCGCAAGCGCCGGACCGCCGGTGAAAGCGGCGCCCAATTCGACTTCGGGCACCCAAAACTGGGCCTCTTCCGCCGCGATAACAAAATCGAAAGCGACCGCGAGCGCCCATCCGCCGCCGACCGCGTGCCCGTTCACGGCGGCGATCGTGTGGCAATCCAGCCGCGTTATCTGATCGAAAATGCGGCCCACCATCCGCGCCACGCCCTGATTATGCTCGCGGAAAAGCCTGGCGCGCTCACGCGGGTCGCTGACGCCCTTGGCGGCCGACATGTCCGCGCCGGCCGAGAATGCGGAGCCCGCCCCGGTCACGATTAGCGCGCGTATTTCGCGATCGTTGCGTACGGAGCGCACCAAGTCGTCCAGCTCCGCCATCACGGGGCGATTCATGCAGTTTCGGCGCTCGGGTTGATTGAAAGTAATCGTCGCAACCGGACCGTCGCGCTCGAACAAAAAATATTCGGCCATCGCGTTTCGCCTGTTCCTCCACTCTCGCTGAAACGGTCGGCTGTCCTAGTCGAGGGTGAATCCGTTCAGATTGGCTTTTGCCTGCAATACCGCCTGGCGTTTCCGGGCCGCCAGGTAGCGCGCGATTTCATGTGCCGCCGGCATCAACTGGTCCGCTTTGACCACCCGATTAAGTAGACCCCATTGCAGCAACTCCTCGGCCCGAAACCGCCGGCACAGCAAAACAATCTCCTTTGCGCGCGCCATTCCGACGTCGAGCGCGAGGCGATATTCCAGTTCCCGAGGTCCCGGCGCGCCCAGTTCGATCTCGGGCAGCCAGAATTGCGCGCCTTCGACGGCTACCCGGAAGTCGCAGCACAGCGCGATAAACCATCCGCCGCCCACGGCGTAAACGTTGACCGCCGCAATCGTGGGGATGTCGTAGTTGGTCAGCAGGCTGAAAACCCGCCGCAGTATCCTCATCCGCTTGGGCGTGACATTGCCGAAAAGCTTCTCGCGCTCGGCGGGATCGGTAACGCCCTTCATGTGGCTGAGGTCGGCGCCCGCGGAGAACGTGTTGCCCGCGCCGGTGATAATCAACGCGCGAACATCGTCGTCGTCGCGGATGGCGAGCAGATTTTCGAACATCTCGCTGACGCTGCGTTCATTCAGCGGATTGCGCTTGACTGGAAAATCGAAGGTCAGCAGACCGACGTTGCCGGTCTTCTCGAATTTGAAATACTCGCCCATCGAATTCCGCCTCCCGCGGTCGGGTTTGCGTGGCCGAAACCGAATGCGTCCCAGCCGGGATTAATATTTCGCGATTACTTCGCGGCTGAACTCTTCGATCATTTCGCGGCCGTTATTTACCACCTGAATCGCGATTTGTTTCAACCCTGCCGCTTCGAGCGCTTTGAGCCGCGCGATTATTTCATCGGGCCGGCCCGTCAGCGTCATCGAACGCACGAGAGTCTCGTCGATAAATTTTTCTTCGCCGGGCCGCATGTAGATCAGGTGCCCTTCATGCATTTCCAGATACCGCCGATCGGCGGGCGTTGAGCTTTTCGCCACATATTCGTCGCGATAACGCTTCCACAAATCGAGCAGCGGCGCGGGCAGGCCGTCGCTTACGGCGGATTGTTCCCAAAGCGCGTGCAGGAATACGACGGCGAACGGGCCGACGCGCCCGATCACGCGCGGCGACACGGCCGATTCTCCGTCGCGCAGAACGCATCCGGTTGTCAACATCGCCGTCGGCATCCCTTCCGCCGAGCGTCCGGCTCGCGCTGCGCCGCGTTTGACCGCCGCGAACTTTTCCTTGAAGCGCGGCGCGTCGGCCAGCACGGTCATCCATCCGTCGCCGATTTCGCCGGCCAGCTCGAGCGCCTTCGGCCCGTCCGCCGCGATATGGATGTGAATCGGATCTTGCAGATTGATATAGCCGTGATGCGGATGGAGAAACCGAATCCACCGTTCGCGCTCGCCGTCGCGGTACAGCACCTCTTCGCCGCGCAGCAACTTGCGCACGGTCTCGACGTATTCGCGCAGTCGTTTCAGCGGAACCGGCGGCAGGCCCATCGTATTGCGCCCCGTGAAGCCGGTGCCGATGCCGAGCACGGCGCGTCCCGGCGCAATCTGATTGATCGTCGCGATCGAGTGCGCGGTCACCGGCTCGATACGGTTCGACGGTATCGCCACGCCCGTCGCGAGCTTCATGCGCTTGGTGCGCTCCGCCGCCATCGCCATGCAGACGTAAACGTCGCTGTACAGCATCTGCGAATCGTAAAACCACGTCTGCGTGAAGCCGTTCTCTTCCGCGATTACGAGATCTTTCCACGCGTCCGGCCTGGCCGGGTATGCAAGTCCGAATTCCATCAGCGATTCCGTTCCCGCGGGCGCATCCACGCCGCGCGGCTTTCTATTGCAGGTTGTAGTAGCGCTTGGCGCCGCCCGCCAGCACCTTGTGCAACGTATTCGCCGGCAACCCCATCGCTTTGATCATTTGCGGCGCATTCGGAAAGCCGTCGAGATGCGGATAATCGGTCGCCCACAAGATATTGTCGGCGCCGATGTAATCCGCCAGCAGCGCTAGCGATTTTTCCACCGGCTCGAACGAGATGAAGCACTGCCGCCGGAAGATCTCGCTCGGCCGCGCATGCAAGCCGGTGTCGTTCATGCCCTTGTCGTCGAAATGCCGGTCCATTCGATCGAGCCATCCCGCCATCCAGCCGCCGCCGGATTCAAGGAATGCGACTTTCAATCGCGGATGGCGGTCGCAGACGCCGCACATGATGAAACTGGTGGCGGCCGCCATCATCTCGAACGTGTGCGCCACGCAATGACGCACCGCGCCGCCGCGCGTAAAGCGATCCATCCCGAGCGTCACTTGCCCGCTTTCGGATCCGCCATGAATCCCGATCGAAAAGCCCAGCGCCTCCGCCGCGTCCCACAGCGGCTCGAACGCCGGATCGTGCAGCGCGCGTCCGTTGTATGGATTGGGCCGGATAAACCCCGCCCGGAAGCCAAGTTCCTCCGCCGCGAACCGCATCTCGCGCACCGCGCCCTCGACCGATTGCATTGGCAGCATCGCCGCGCCGAACAGGCGCTCCGGATATGGCTTGCAATAATCGGCCAGCCAGCGGTTATACGCGCGGCACGCGGCCGCCGAGAAGTCAGGATCCTTCATCGAGCCGAGGAACAGCCCAAGGCTTGGATAGAGGAACGCGGCGTCGATTCCTTCCGCGTCCATGTCGGGAATTCGCGCGTGCGGATCGAATCCGCCCTTGCGTCCTTCGCTGTAAGGGATTCTCGGCGATACCGCGCCGTCGCGCGCGCCGAACGCGCCCACGGCGCCGAAGCTCACGCGCTTTTTGCCCCGCCCCAGATCGACCGCGTCGTCATGCTCGACGCGGAAGATCTCGCCGCCGTCAGGCAGCGTAACCAGCTTCGGGCAGCCCTCGCGATATTTCGGCTCGATGTATTTTTCCCACAGATCAATCGGTTCAAGAATATGTCCATCGGCGTCGATGACGTTGTATTCCATGACGTTCACCCCGCGCTTTGTTATGCTGATGCGAAGCCTAGCCGATTCGCGCCGATTTGCAATGAATGCCGTTTTCCGCCGAGTGCGCCGCCTGTTGAAGATGGTTTGCCCGAGATGACGCCCGCCGCGCCCAGGTTGCTCATCAGCGCGCCCGCTCCTGGCGCGGGCAAGACCATGGTTGGTTGCGCGCTCGCGTTCGCGCTCAAGGTCCGCGGGATGCGCGTCGGCGTGATGAAGCCGGTCGCCGTCGGATGCGCAGTCCGCGACGGCGCGGTCGCGGCCGACGATGCGTCCGCTTTGGTTGCTTCCGCCTCATCCGCGCTTCCGATCGGCGCGGTCTCGCCGTATCGATATCGCTCGCCCGCGCCGCCGCTTGACGCAGCCCGCGCCGACGGCGCACCGCCGCCAGTTTTTGAAGCGATTTCGGCCGCGCTCGGCGAAATTCAGCGTGCGCATGACGTCGTCATCGTCGAAGATGCATGGCGATTGGACGCGCATATCGACGCTGCGCACGACTTTGCCGATTTGGCGCGCGGCCACGGTCTGGCGCTCGTGCTTGTCACTCCTGCCGATCCCGATTCGTTCGCGACCGCCGCCGCGCTCGTCGATTTCGCCCGTGCGCGCCAGCTTGAGATTCGCGGCGTGATCGTCAACGCGCTGGCGCATGCTGGATGCGGCGCGCTGGATGATGCGGCCCATGCTTTTGCTGAAACCAACGCGGCGCCGCTGCTCGGCGTCGTTCGTTACAAGGAGCCGCTCGCACTCGCGATCGTCGAGCGCCTGCTCGAATCTCCCAAGCGGGCCGCCGATTGACATACAGCGACCCTCCGGATTATCGACCGGAGTGGCCCGCGCGTTTTGACCCGCGAATGGCCGGGAGGCGTTTCATGGCTGATTCTTCCACCGCGTCGCGCATTGTCGAGGTCGCTGAAATTCCATGGGCTGAGATGCACCCGGGCATCCGCGCCAAGCCGCTCTGGGCCGACGACGCTACGAAGCGGCGCGTACAACTCACCCGCTTCGATCCCGGCGCCAGCTTGCCGCGCCATCGCCACGACGGCGACGAGATTCTATTTGTCATTGAAGGCGCGCTGACCGACGACTTCGGCACAGTCACCGTCGGCAACGTCGGCTATCGGCCCAACGGATGCGTCCATACGGTTACGACGAAAAACGGCGCCACCGTCCTCGCTTGCATCACCGGCGGCGTGGTTGGCGCCGGCGCGGGCGACAGTGGACCCGCGTCGCGGATTATCCGGCTCAACGAAATCGCGTGGGTCGAGGCGCTGCCCGGCGTCAAGCAGAAGCCCATCCTGCACGACGAGGCCGCCCATCGCCGCGTTAGCCTCGCCCGCTTCGATCCGGGCGCGCGCCTAAAGCCGCATCGGCATAACGGCGACGAACTGGTTTACGTGATTGAAGGCTCCAATGCCGACGAATCGGGCGAGCTGGTGGCGGGTAATTTGAGCTACCGGCCCAATGGATGCACTCACAACGTGTGGAGCGTTAACGGCGCGACGGCGATCGCGATTCTGACCGGCGGCGTCACGCCCGTCTGAAATCCCAACCGGCGCGTCCGCCTGGCGCGCAGCGAGGCGCACGATGGTCAATCCGGCCTTCGGCATCTTCGATCATCTGGAGCGGCGCGACGAACCGCTCGATCGCATATACGCGGAGCGGCTCGAACTGATCGCTGAGTACGATCGCGCGGGCTTTTGCGGATACCATCTCGCCGAGCATCACGCGACGCCGCTCGGGATGGCGCCGTCGCCCGGCATTTTCCTTTCGGCCGTCGCCCAGCGCACCCGCACGATACGCTTCGGGCCGCTGGTCTATCTGCTGCCGCTGTACAATCCGATGCGGCTCGCGCAGGAAATCTGCATGCTCGACAATCTGAGCGGCGGCCGGATGGATATCGGCGTCGGGCGCGGCGTCTCGCCGTTCGAGCTGGCGTACTACCGCGTGCCGTTCATGGAATCGCGCGAGATGTTCGAGGAGGCGCTCGACACGATCGTCGGCGCGCTGCGCAGCGGCCGCGTCAACCATCGCGGGCATTATTACCGTTTCGATTCCGCGCCGCTCGAGATGGCGCCGATGCAGAAGCCGAATCCTCCAATCTGGTATGGCGCCGCCACTCCCGAGAGCGTCAGCTTCGCGGCCCGCCGCGGGATGCACATGGTCGGCAATGGCCCTAACGCAGCGCTCAAGAAGTTCACGGCCGCTTATCGCGAGGAACTGGCGAAGCACAAGGGCGGTCCCGACGATCTCAATCCGCAGGTTGCCGATACGCGGCGCGGCGCGATTCGGCATATCTACGTCGCCGCCGACGAGCGCGAGGTCGATCGCGTCGCGCGGCCGGCCTACAAGGCCTACTACAACAATATCGTCAAGCTATGGCGGGATTTTCGGACCCTTCCGGCGTACGGATTTACCGACGATCTCGATTTGGCCTGCGCCAACGACGTCGCGATCGCGGGAACGGCGAATGAGGTGCGCGACAAGGTCGCGAGCTTCTTTGCCGAGAGCGGATGCGACTACCTCGTGCTGTCATTCGCGTGGGGCAATCTGGCGCACGCGGATTCGCGCCGCTCGCTGGATCGTTTCGTCACGCGCGTAATGCCCGATTTCGCGCCGGAAGCGCTCCGCTCCGCCGACTGATTGGCGCGTCGCCGCAGCATTCGGCGCGTCACGATAGTTGCAAAAAATCGCAACCAGTGTGGTCTCTCCCAAACAACTTCACGAACGTGGATTGCCGGGTCTGGGCCCGGCAATGACGAACAAAGCCGTCATGCCCGGACCTGATCCGGGCATCCACACGGAACCCGGCTGAGGTGCGATGTATGAGCTTATTTTCGGGACGTCACACTATCGCCGCGCCCGCGTTCCGATCTATTCCGCCGCGACGAAATTGCCCGCTTCCAAACGCACCAACGGGTCATCGCCTGAGCGCCGGACGCCGATCGGATCGCCGCCCGCCGCGACAATCTCGACCTGACGCCGCATCAGCCGCCGCAGCATCGCGATTCCCCGGTCGCTCGACGCCAGATGTTCCTCGGAATGAAGCGTAATCGGTCCCTGGCCAACTTGCGCCTCGAAATCGCCGGGCATCCGCTGATGCTCCTCTTCGGTGAGTTCGAACCAGGTCTTGCCGCCGAAGCGCGAACGCTGCCGGCCCAGTTCGCCCGGTTCACGCACGCGGCCGGCGGTATAGACGCGAAAACTCGTGTCGTCCATCGGCAGCACCCATCCGATGGATGAGGCGCGTCCGAGATGATCCAGGCGCGGGTCGGGTACGACGCGGAGCGTAGGCAACACGACTTCGGTGATCCGGTCGAGCCGCCGCCCGCCGTCGAGTGGACGCACTTGCAACGAGCGCACCCCGCGCGAGGTTTCGGCGAACGACACTTCCGGCATCGCCGCCATGGCCGCGACGAATTGAGCGCCGCTGAACGATCCGTGCAGAATCGGTACGTGCAACGGGTCCATCACGTTCTCGTAATGCTGCATCCAGTTGCACGGCACGATTACCGGCCCGCCGCTGCCGATACTGCTGTCGTCGGCCTCGATCCATTCGCCGTCGTCGAGCTGCTCGAGAATGTCATAGCGGGGCAGGGCGGGCTTGCGTTCGGGCGGCCCCATGTAGGCGAAAATCAGGCCGTAGCGTTCTTCAACCGGATACCATGGCTGGCGCACGGCGTGGCGATGTTTCGCGCCGTGGTCCGGTTCGCACGGCTGGTCGAGGCAATGCCCTTCCACGTCGAAGAGCCATCCGTGGTAGCAGCAGCGGATTCCCTCCGGCTCGACGCGGCCATAGTAAAGGGTGGTCCCGCGATGGGCACAGCGGGCGTGTACGAGACCCGGCCGTCCCTTGCCGTCGCGAAAGAGAATCAGGTCTTCGCCGAGCGCGCGGACCTTGCGCGGCCGGTCGGAGGCGTCGGCGCTGAGGCCGATCGGATGCCAGTACCGCCGCAGATATTCGCCACATGCCGTGCCTGTCCCGACCAAGGTGATATCGTCCATGAACGAAGGTTCGCCGCGCCCGTAGGCGCTGCCGTCCGTCTCATGCCGAGGCCACTGGTTCATGAGTTATCGTCCGCCTTGTCGCACGATTCACTGATTTCTCTATCGGCGATTATGCCTGCCCGCGTCAATCAACCCGCAATCTATTCGCCGATCGGCTGAAGCGGCGGCGCTCGTTCTCGTTGCGCACCGCCACCGCTGCGGACGCTGGCGAATTATGCAAGGGGGCAGGTTCGAGCGGGAAAACGAACGGAGGCGGTCACTCCCCGCCAACGTCGGAAGTGTGAGCGAATGCGAATTTCGACGAGCCGTCGCTTTTGACGCACAACGCGGTCATAACGCGCCGGTTGGCCGCGTCCGTCGCGGATACGGAAGCGGCGGCTTGATCCGAATTGTATTGCGTCAGCATCGCGACCCGCGCACGCATCGCCTGCAGTTTTTGCAGGTCCGCTTCGCACTCGTCCTGAGATTGATAAACATTGTCGAGCGACCCGAGGACTTCACGCCGAGTTTCGTCGAGCCGCGGAGTTTCCTCGGCTTCATCGCCGTCGTAACTGAAACCCATGATTGCCCATCTGCCGGTCGGCACGACGCTGGACTGAAAATGCGGAAAGACGAAAAGCGCCAGTCCGGCGAACGCAAGCGCGAAACAAGCAAGCATCTTCAACGCCAATGCCAGCGTAAGATGCTGCGCCGCGAGTACGAGCTTGACGAAGATGCGGCGAATCGGCGGGGATAATTTGAGGAGCGACGCCCTTAGAAGAAATGACAACGCAGTCTGCGTGAGCTTTACCAGCGTGTTCATGGGCGGTCCTCCTGGGGCAGAGTGCCGACTGCTTGTCTATCTAATTAGCACAACATCGCCAGGTCTGTAAAATTAAATTTAAAACAACAATTAGAATTTCTAATACTTGTAAGGTTCAGTTCGCGCGCAAGCGATCCGCCAGCCGACTGAAGCGGCGGCGTTCTTCCGCGTTGCGCACCGCTTGCCGCATCGCGGCCCGCGTCCCAACCAGCACGCAGACCCGCTCCGCCCGCGCGATCGCGGTGTAAAGCAGGTTCCGGCGCAGCATCAGATAGTGGCTCTGATGGATCGGGATGATCACCGCCGGATACTGGCTGCCCTGGCTCTTATGGATTGATATCGCGTAAGCGAGACCGATTTCGTCGAGTTCGGCCAGATCGTACTCGGCGTGGCCTTCGTCGAAATTTACTCCTACCCGGCCGCGCTGCGGATCGACGGCGGCGATCCGGCCAATCGCGCCGTTGAAAATCAGTTTGTCGTAGTTGTTGCGCAACTGGATAACGCGATCGCCTTCGCGAAAACGCCGCTCGCCCGCGCGCAACTCCCGCCCGCGCGGATTCAGCAGCTCCTGCAGTTCGCGATTCAGCGCCTGCGCGCCGAGCGGCCCGCGATTCATCGGCGTGAGCACCTGAATCTCGTGCGGATCGCTGATTCCAAACCGGCCGACCAGCCGGTTGGCGGCCAACTGCCTGATCGTCGCGACCACGTCCTCGGGCGAATTGCGCTCGAAGAAAAAGAAGTCGCCCTCCGCGCCGTTTGACGTGTCGGGCATCTCGCCGTGATTGATCCGATGGGCGTTGGCGACGATCAGGCTGGTCGCGGCCTGGCGATGGACCTCGCGCAGCTCGGCGACCGGCACGAGTCCGGAGGCGATTACGTCACGCAGGACGCTGCCCGGCCCGACCGACGGCAGTTGATCGCGATCGCCGACCAGCAACAGCGCCGCCGACGGGAGCAGCGCCTCGGTCACGCTCGCCGCCAACTCGATATCCATCATCGAGGCTTCGTCGATCACCAGATAGTTGGCGCGCAGCGGGAATTTCTCGGAGCGCAGGAAATCTCCCGTGTCGGGCGAGTATTCCAGCAGCCGATGGATTGTCTTGGCCTCGCGGCCGGTCGCTTCGGCCAGTCGCCGCGCCGCCCGCCCGGTCGGGGCCGCCAGGGTCGGCTTGAGGCCGGCCGCGTCAAGGACGTTCAACAGCGCGCGCAGCAGCGTCGTCTTGCCGGTTCCCGGACCGCCGGTGATCACGGCGACCTTGGCGCGCAGCGCGATTTGCAGCGCACGGTTCTGCTCGGCGGACAAAGTGACGCCGCCGGATTGTTTCGCCGCCGCGATCGCCTTTTCCGCCGCCGCATGGCTCATCGCGCGCCCCGCGACCAGCATCCGGATACGCTCGGCAACGGTGGTTTCGGCGTCGTACAGCCGCTTCAGATAGACGGCCTCGCCGTCGCCAACGCGGGCCGATACGATCTCGCCTTCGGATGCGAGCTCGTCCACGGCGCGGCGCGCCAGGTCGGAATCCAGTTCGAGTCCGCTGGTGAATTGCAGTTCGAGATATTCGAACGGGGCAAAGACGTGCCCCTCCTCGGCCATCCGTTCCAGCAGATGGATAATGGCGGCGCGCGCCCGCTGAATCGAATTGCGCGGGATGCCGAGCTTTTCGGCGATCGCGTCGGCGGTGCGAAAGCCGATGCCGGGAATCGTCCGCGCCAGCAAATAGGGATCGTCGCGGACCGCCTGGAGCGATTCGCGGCCGTACTTTTCGTGGATACGGCGGGCGTGGGAAGCGCCGATTCCGTGGCCGCGCAGGAAGACGGTCAGCTCGCGCAGTCCGGTCGCGTCGCGCCAGGCGACCGCGATCCGTTGCGCGACCGCGCGAGGCAGTCCGCGGACCTCGTGGAGCCGTTCCGGGGCGTCGTCGAGCACGCCGGGCAGCTCCTCGCCGAAACGCTCGACAATCCGGCGCGCGAGGGCAGGGCCGACGCCTTTGATTTCCGAGGCTAGATAGCGTTCGAGCGCGTTCACGCCGGCTGGCCGGATCGTCTCGAAGTCATCGACGCGAAACTGCTCACCATAGCGCGGATGGCGCTCGAAATGGCCGGTTAAACGCAATCCAGAGCCGATTTCGATGCCGTCGAGGCTGCCGACCGCCGTGATTCGCTGGCGCAATCCGTTGTCGCCGGTCCGTTCGACGATTGCGACGGCGTAGCCGGTCGCCTCGTTCACATAGAGGAGCTGGTCGAGCGTGCCTTCGATTTGCTCGGAATGGCCTTTGACGTCGTCCACTGAAGGTCAGGATGCGCGATACGGCGGCGAAAGCAAACCGACTGCCGCATGAGGTTAATGCACAACCATTTTACTTAAGTATTACTAATTTCTGACCTCTCGCGCACACAAAATTGGTTTATGATTTTCGATTTGCCTTCGATTCGCACTTCGCGAAGCGCGGAACTCTTAGAGGTCAAAAAATATCAATGAATTTAAGGGGTTGTTGATGGCACGAACCGTGCTTAAATTACCGCCAAGAGCAGGGAGGCTCTGAATATGGTGACTCCAAGTTTTTCGACACTGCTGGTCTCTGGTGCTCTGCTGCTAATTGCTCTGGCCGCGAATTGGTACCTGTGGGGCCGGGCGTACACGGCGGACTATCGGGCGCCACGTCCGGTCCGTCCAATTGGAGGCGCGGAACTTCTGGACCGCTTCCTGGGACGTGCGGTCGCGACCAGCCAGGCGGTGCTGCCAGCCGAAATTATCGAATCGGCCAACGCGGCTACCGCGAAGGCCAAAGCCACCACCACGGCCAAAGAGCATGAGCGTCACGGCTTCCGCAACGTCGCGTGATCGATCATGTATCCGGCTATTCACGAAATTAGCTTTAACGCCAATTCCGGCATAACCCGAATCGTCGCGATTCCGAGCGGCCCGGCGCCGTCGCAAGACGCCGGGACCGTTCGGGCGCATCGTACCCTGATGATTCGACTTTACGGCAGTCATTAGCCGCTCGTCCACGGCGCACCCACGCCATTTCGCACGAATCGAATTAATCGCCGCGCCTGATAGCTGCCGGCTCTAACGCCTCGGCCGCGATCGATGCTAGATCATATGGCCGCGGCGGCGACCGCTTGCGCCCGCGACTTTCGCGAAGCGCGGCCGGTGGCGCCCCATCGATCCACGTACGCGGAGGCTATCCGATGAACACGCAGAAGCGCGAGGTGCGCAATCCACGGCTCAACCGGGTTTTCGACGATCTGGTCGATACGCTGCGCAATTTTATCCGCAAGCACAACCTGACTTACGAGGAATACCATCGCGCGATCGCCTTTCTGGCCGAAGCCGGCGAAAAAGGCGAAATTCCCTTGCTGATGGACGTGTTTTTGGAGGTTACCGTCGACGACGTGGACCATCGCGGATGGGCCGGCACGGAGACCACCGTCGAAGGGCCATATTACGTCCCGAACGCGCCCGAGATGGCTTCGCCGGCCGTTGTGCCGCATCGTGCGAACGAACCGGGCGAGCCGCTAATCTTTTCCGGCACGATTCGCTCGAGCGACGGCGTTCCGCTGGCCGGCGCGATTCTCGATTTCTGGCAGTCCGACGCCGAGGGCCGCTATTCGCATTTCAATATTCCCGAGGCCGAGGCGCCGTTTAATTTGCGGGCGCGGGTTAAAGCGGATCAAAACGGACGCTACGAGTTGCAAACTTGGGTTCCGGCTGCCTATGAAATTCCCAAGGCCGGACCGACCGGCGCACTGATCAAGGCCTTGGGCGGTCATCCGTGGCGCCCGGCGCATCTGCACGTTCGCCTGACCCATCCGGGACACGCGACGCTCACCACGCAAGTCTTTCTCAAGGACGATCCGTGGATCGAATCAGACGTCGTCGGGGCGGTGAAATCATCGCTCATTCGCGGCACGACGCGGACGACCGATCCGGCGGAAATCCGGCGGCGCGGATTCTCTGGACCGTTCCATACGCTGGAATACGATTTCGTGTTGCCGCGGCAGATGGCCAAGGCGGCCTGAGGCGCTTCGGGAGCGGCTGTGGCGTGTCTCGGGACGTTCTCAACACGGCCGCAGCGCCGGCATGATTCGCAGCGGCGCGGTTTGATTTGATGACAGGCTTGGATGAACGATATGGGGCTTCGGTTTGGGGTCGGCGGCGGATTGCGCTGTGCTTCGATTGTTGGATTTACGGCGATTCTGGCGGCTTTTTCGGGATGCGGCTTGATCGGACACAAACCCACCCTGGACACGATCATGATCGAGTCTGAGCCGCCCGGCGCAACCGCGGTCGCGATGGGCCAGACGATGATCACGCCGGCGACTATCCGGGTACCCGCCGACCAGCCGCTTTCCGTATGCGTTTCCGCCCCCGGTTTCGCCGCGCAAACCGTTTACGATGACACGATGGCGCATTGGAAGTATCGGCACGATTGTTATCCGGGCGAGGAGGATTGCACCAGCACCGGCGAGGTCGTGCCGACGACTACGCATGTCTTGAGCGACGTAAACGTCAGACTCCATCGATGTCCCGATGGCGCCGCGGCCTGCCCGCAATGTCCCTGACCGTCCCCGTGTGTACGGTGTTTGACCAGATTCCTTGATCCGCACGTTCAGCCTCGATCGCCTGCATTTCGCGTTTGGCATGCGCTGGCGACTGTGCGACGCTGAGCGGCGGTTTCAAATGGAGAAAATGCGGCGCTGAATTTTTTGTTTTGGATCTGGCGCTAGGCGCCGGAGCAATTTTACCGGGATGGGGGCACTTAAATGGCGAGCAATTCACAGGAAGCTGGAGTCCATTTTCGGGCCAGGGGCAGGATGGCTATCAACACCATCTGGGACTTCATTACCCGCCCGATCGCCAAGACGATCGACGATGTTCCCTGGTGCGCCGAAGCCATCTCGCCCGAGTGGCTCACCGCTGTGCTATGCGGCGGCGTCAAGGATGCGCGGGTGGTCTCGGTGGAGATTCGCGGCGGCGACCAGGGCTCGAGCGTACGCCGGCAACTCAAGGCGGAATACAATCAACCGGGCAGGGACGCGCGCCTGCCGGAAAATTTGTTCTGCAAGACCACGCCCACCGTCCTGACCCGGCTCGCGACCGGCCTTTCCGCGGCGGGCGAGGCGCGTTTCTACCGCCAGATGCGCCCGGAGCTGAAGATCGAAGCGCCGATTTGCTATCACTCCGGATGGGATCGGAAAACCGGCCGCTCGGTCCATCTATTCGACGATCTGATCACCAACAAAGCGGCTAAATTCTGCCGTTGGAATTCGACGATTTCCCGTCCGCAGGCCGAACAGATAATCGACACTCTCGCCGAAGTGCACGGCCAGTACTACGGAACTCCGCGCTTCAGTTCGGACCTGAAATGGATACTCACTTTTGAGGATTTCTTCCGCGCCGGCGAGAGGGTGGGGCTGCATCAGTGCCACGAGCAGGCGATGGTCAAAGCCGAAGCGGTAATTCCGGCGGACATCACCCGCCGCCGCGCCGAAATCTGGCCGGCGACGATGAAAGCGCTGGCGCTGCATAACAAGACGACTCCGACCCTGATTCATTCCGACGTGCATCTCGGCAACTGGTACGTGACCGGCGAGGGGCGGATGGGCCTGTGCGACTGGCAATGTATCGGCACGGGACATTGGGCGCGCGACGTTTCATATGCGCTGTCTGCGACGCTGGCGATCGAAGATCGGCGCGCGTGGGAGCGCGATCTGCTCACGCGCTATCTGGAACGGATGCGGGAAAAGTGCGGTCTTGACGTATCATTCGGCGAAGCCTGGAATTTGTACCGGCAGCAGACTTTTCTGGCGCTGATGATGTGGACGCCCACGCTGGTGCATACGCGCACCACCCCCGATATGCAGCCCGAAGAGATGTCGCTCGAGATGATCAAGAGAATCACGGCGGCGATGTCGGATTTGGAGAGTCTCGACAGCTTTTCCTGAGCGCAAGATTGGCAGCGCCAACGGGAAAAACGGTTTTAACGCGCGATTTGAAAATCATGAATGACAAAAACACTATCGGCGTCGAACCGCCGCAGGAAGTCTCTTTTGATAATTGGGGTAAGCGGCTGATGGAGAATATCCTGCTGGCGGCGGCGGAAGCGGTGAGCGAACGCAAGGAGGTTTCCGACTCGATCGAAGTGACGCTGACTTTCCGCCTGACCCCGATCGTTGCGAAGGATCAGCTCGAAGTCAGCGTGGAATTCGAGCGCGATCCGACTTTGATTACCTACCTGCCGCGATAGATATTTTTCGCTTCGCAGATCTGGAGGCAGCGCTGGTCCGGCGCGCGCGGCGGTCTTGGGGAAGTCATGCCCGGACTTGATCCGGGCATCCATCGCGATGGCGTAACCGCGAAGGCATGGATTCGCGGGTCAAGCCCGCGAATGACGGAGTGGGGCGGGTTCGGTTGGGCAGAGGCGGAGCGTCGCGCAAGGCTGAAAGCCTCAACTAAAATGGCTAACGTATGCGGCAGAGCCGCTCTGGCGCCAATCGCGCCGCAGTGAACGGAAGGATCACCTGAACGATGGCGTTGAGCGAATCGCAACTGCGCGATTTGATCCACGAATTGGCTCAACGGCCAGGGCATGAAGCCGTCCGAGGCGATGTCAAAAATCTTCTGACCCTGCATCTCGGCGCGCGGTCGAGCGACGTGCGCTTCGAAGAGCATTTGAACGAGGTGCGCGGACGCATCGACGCGCTGATCGGCCGAACGGTATTCGAGTTCAAAACCGACCTAAGGAAAGAACGGCGCGACGCAGAAGAGCAACTGGAGCGGTATCTCACCGATCTCGAAAAGTCGTCGGGTCAACAATGCATCGGCATCGCCACGGACGGCGCCGAATTTCTCGCTTTCAAACTCGCCCGCGGACGCCTGACGCCGATCCAATCCTACAAGCCGGCGCGCGACGATATCGACGGGCTACCGGCGTGGCTGCGTGCGGTCGTTTCACTCAAAGCAGAGCGGCGGCCAGATCCGTTTACGATAAGAAAAGAACTGGGACGCGAGAGTCTCGTTTACAGCGTCGCTCGAACGCGGCTCGCGGAAGCCTGGGACGCCGTGAAGGGGAATCCAGCGGTTGCGGTCAAGCGCGATCTCTGGTCGCGGCAACTTGAGATCGTCTATGGTTCCGCGATCGGCGGCGACGAACTGTTTCTCCAACACACCTACCTGACGATCGTCGCCAAAGCGATCGCCACGATCGTGCTCGGCGCGCCGATGCCGGAACCTGCGGACATGCTTTCCGGAAGGCCGTTCCGCGATGCGGGTATCGACGGCGTTGTCGAATCCGATTTCTTCGATTGGATAAGCGACGCGGTGGGCGGAGATGAACTGGTTCGCCAGATCGCCGGAGCGGTGGACGAGTTCCGGTTCGCCGACCTGGAGCACGACGTACTCAAAGTTCTATACGAATCGTTAATCGACCCTGAACAGCGGCACGAGCTTGGCGAATATTACACGCCGGATTGGCTGGCGAGCCGGATCTGCAATCATCTGATCGATCGCCCGCTCGATCAGCGCGTGCTCGATCCGTCGTGCGGCTCCGGAACTTTTCTGTTTCACGCGGTGCGCCGCTTTCTCGCCGCGGCCGACGAAGCCGGCATCGGTCATGGCGCGGCTCTAACGGCATGCACTGATCGCATATTCGGGATCGATGTTCATCCGGTCGCCGTGATCAACGCCCGGATCACCTACCTGCTCGCGATGGGCGAGGAACGCCTGCGTCGTTCCGGGCGGCCGAGCTTGAGCATTCCGGTCTATCTTGGCGATTCGCTGCAATGGAACGCGGTAAGCGTGGTCAGCGCACAAGAGGTGAGGATTGACGTACCCGACAGCGAGCCGCTGATTTTCCCCGTGCGGGTGGCCCGTAATCCGGCGCTCTTCGACAGTGTCGTGAAACGGATGATCGAATACAGCGCGGCGGGCGCCGAGCCGGCGGCATTCCGGCAATGGCTGGACGCTTCAAACGATCAAGATTTGCGCGCCAACGAGGAAGCGCTAACCGTAACCTACGCGCGGCTGAAATCACTCAGCGAGCAGAACCGCGACCATATTTGGGGCTATGTCGCGCGAAATTTATGCCGTCCGGTCTGGTTGTCGAGCGCGGGCCAGAAGGTGGACGTGCTCGCTGGAAATCCGCCGTGGCTCTCTTATCGTTACATGTCGCCCGCGATTCGCGACCGTTTCAAGCAGGAATCCGAAAAGCTCGGGATCTGGGCGGGAGGGAAAGTCGCCACCCATCAGGATCTTTCCGCCTATTTTTTCGCGCACGCTATGGATCTCTACTTGCGGCCGGGCGGGAAAATCGGGTTCGTGATGCCGTTGGCGACGCTCAGCCGGAAGCAATTCAAGGGATTTCTGACGCGCGATTCGATGGGCGAGCGAGGTCCTGTGGCTACTCCGGCGCGCCGCTTTACCGAGGCATGGACGCTCGAGTCCGTGCAACCGCTATTCAACGTGCCGTCGTGCGTGATTTTCGCCGAGGCGGGATCGGCGGATGGATGGCAAATGCCTCTCCACGCGATCGCGTACGAGGGCGAACTTCTCGAACGCGATCCGAAGTTCGGGGTAGCCGAGCGTTTACTCACCACCCGCAAGGTTCAGTGGCCAAAGATCGTTGAGGATTCCGACGAAGGTTACTCAAAGGAATTCCGAAATGGCGCGACGGTCTACCCAAGACTTCTGTTCGTTGTCGCTCGGAAGCCAGTTGGAAGGTTTGGGTTCAGCGAGGCAAAACCTGCGGTAGAAAGCCGCCGCAGCAACCTTGAGGACCGACGGTGGAAAGTTCTGCCCTCGCTTACCGGATCTGTCGAAAAGGAATTTCTTCGACCACTTTATTTGGGCGAATCAATTGCACCATTTCGCGTGATCAAATCATTCGAAGCGATTATTCCATGGGATGGTAAAAAGCTGCTCGACGCCAGCACTGCGCGCAAAAGCGGCCTCACTGGACTGTCGGATTGGTTAACAAAAGCGGAGGAGGTATGGCGGGAAAATCGATCAAGTGAAATGACGCTTATTGAACAATTAAATTATCAAAATAAATTAGTCACCCAATTCCCAATCAATAGGCGCCGTGTGGTCTATACGAAATCTGGCACGCATCAGGTTGCAGCATTGATTGAGAACCTTCAGGCAGTTGTTGAGAATAGATTATATTGGCTTCATGTTTCGTCCGAAGAGACCGGGAATTACATAGTCGCAGTGTTGAATAGCGAAGTTATTCGTAAATTAGTTGCACCGCAACAGAGTAGAGGGCAATGGGGGCCACGCGATTTCGACAAATTGCTTGCCGCGGCCGTTCCTCGGTTCGATTCCTCCAATCCACTGCACGCGGAAATCGCGCAGGCCGGCGAACGCGCCGCCGAAGTCGCGAAATCGGTCGATTTGCCCGAGAGCATGCATTTCATCCGCGCGCGCAAGGTTATTCGCGAGGCGCTGAAGAAAGACGGGATTGCAGACGAGATCGAAAAGCTGGTCGCCAAACTCTTTCGATAAACCTTTGCGCGGCCAAGGTTCGCAACCCTGAGCGGGGCGTCGATGGAGATGGATTCGCGGGTCAAGCCCGCGAATGACGGAGTGAGATGAGCGTGGTCGGTGAAGCGCTTGTGGCGGGTCACGGCAGTGCGAAAGCCGGAATTGGAGGGCCGGTGCATTCCGCACGCCGTGCCGCGGCCGCTCGTCGCCACGATAGTTCATAGGACGTTTCGGCGCGTTGTTTCGCTGTTCTTCTTCCGTCATGCCCGGACTTGATCCGGGCATCCATAGGGAGGGATTCGCGGGTCAAGCCCGCGAATGACGGGATGGCCCAATACGTCAGTCGGCGGAGGGGCGGGCGGCGCGTTCGAAGGAACGGAACTCCTCTTCGGGCGGACGCACCGATCGGAAAAAGATCCAGAACAGCAATGCATTAACCGCCTGCAACGCCGACGCGGCGACCAGCGGCAGCGCAAGCGCGAAATGATCCATCAGCACGCCGGCGAGCGACGCGCTGAACGCCTGCGTGCCCTGCATCGGCAGGTTCGCAAGGCCGGCGGCGGTCGCACGTTCGGCCGGATCGATCACGCCCATCAGGTAAGATTGACGCATCGGGATGGAGAGCACGTTGACGATCACGCGCATCGCATAGAGCGCCGCGGCGAGCGCATAGGTCGGCATCAGGACCATGCCGATCAGCAGCACGCATGAGATCGCGCGCGTGCCGACGACGGAGCTGACCAGGCCGAGCCATCGCGTCATCCGGCCGGCCATCAGATAGGGAATCGCGGCGGCAAGATTGATCAGAAAGAAAAGATGGGCGAGTGCGGAAGCGCCGACGCCGAAACGGCGGTAGAACCAGTAGACCACGAACGGACCGAGCATCCCGACCGCCAGCCCGTTGACGCTGTTGGTGAGCATGAAGCGCGAGACCAGCCGCCACGACGGCCGCGACAAGCCGAGAAAACGGCGTGAGAGCGGCGCTTGCGGGGCTGATTTAGCGGCGTGATGCGGATTGCGCCGGGGCGGCCGCTCGCGCACTGGAATCACGACCAGCGCCATCCCGAGGCCGGCGACCGCCGCGAGCATGAAGAGTCCGCGATAGCTTTCGAGGATCGGAACGCCGCGATGGCGCGCGAGAAAAGCGGGCAGCGCGGCGAGCATCGAACCGGCGGCGCTGGCGATCACGCCGAAGAACGAAAGCAGGCCGAAAGCGTGCGTGCGGCTGTGATCCGCGATCTGTTCGGCGACGAGAGATTGCGCCGCCGGATAATAGGGACCCCAACCGCCGCCCACGCCGACGCCGCCGCCATAGCCGAATGTGCCGAAGGCGGCGGCAGCGACCATCACGGGAAAGCTGCGGGTGAGGGCGAAAATCGCCGCGCCGATGGCCATCATCAGCGAGATGCCGATCAGGAACGGCTTGCGTCCGAAGCGGTCGGCCATCACGCCGACGCCGGCGGCGAGGCCGGCGTTGACGAGCGCGCAAACGCCGAACAGCACGCCCATCCGCGACGCGCTTACGCCGATGTCCGCGAGATAAAGCGGCAGGATGATGACGACATATCCCTGCGCGAGACTGCGGATGGCGCGGGCGCCGAACAGGCAGGCGAGATCGCGCGAGATTCCGATCTGGCCGAGCAATGGAGAAGAAGTTTCAGTATCGGGCACGTGACTGATTCGGGCGCTGATGACAAACCGACGGATTCGGAGAATAACGCGCGCCGGTCAATGACCGGCGGCGTCGTTGGTCGCAAGATGCAAGCCGTGACGCGGCAGCAACAGCACGAATGGTAACACGGCGAGCGCCATGATCGCGACGATCCAATTAGTGTCGTTGTAGGCCATCATCAGAGATTGGCGGTTGACCATGGCGTTCATCATCGCGAGCGACGGCCCGGCGGTCGCGGCGGTATTGAGGCCGTGTTCGAAGAGGCGCGCCCTGAATCCCGCGTGCATTGGCGCGTAAAACGGGTCGAGGTTGGTGACGCCTTCGATCAGGCGCGCGCGATGGAACTGTTCGCGGCGATCGATCAGCGTGGCGAGCACGGCGTAGGCGATATTGCCGGCGACGCGGCGGGTGAGGGTGTAGAGGCTTGCGGCGCCGGTCATGTTCTGGCGCGGCATCGAGCTGAGCGACACGGTGCTGAGCGTGACCATCGGAAAGGACAGTCCGCCGCCGAGCAGGATGATTGGCGTGGCGATGCTCCAGAAGCTCGCGGAGAGCGCGAGGTGGCCGATCCAGTATTGCGAAATGAACACCGAGAGCAATCCAAATGAGACCAATACGCGCGGACTGACATAATTGTAGAGGCGGCCGGCAACCGGCATCATCACCAGCATCGCGACCGCGCGCGGCATCAAAACCATTCCGGCCTGGTAGGCGGGATAGTCGAACAGGTCCTGCGTGAGCTGCGGCAGGACGAAGCTGGAACCATAGAGGACAAAGCCGATCAGCATCCCGATTCCGGAGCCGACGCTGAGCTCGAGGTTGCGAAACAGGCGCAGGTTCACGACCGGCTCGGGCGAGAGCAATTCCCATACGACCAGCGCAATCAAGGCGGTAGCGGCGAGAGCCGCGCCGGAGCAAATCCACTTGGAGGCGAACCAATCGACCTCTTCGCCGCGTTCGAGCACGATTTGCATCGCGGTGAGTCCGATCGTGAGCAGGGCGATTCCGGTCCAGTCGATGCGGTCGATGCCGCGCTTGAGATAGGGCGGATCGTGGACGAACGCGCTCACCATCATGATGCCGACGATCGCGAAGGGGATATTTATGTAGAAAACCCAAGGCCAGCCGTAATTATCGACCAGCCATCCGCCGACGACCGGGCCGATCGCTGGCGCCAGCGTCACGCCCATCGCGAAGATGGCCATCGCCATGCCCTGTTCGGCGGGCGGAAAGACCTCGCGGGCGATCGCCTGCGAGACCGGAATCAGGCTGCCGCCGCCGACTCCCTGCAGGACGCGATAGAAGATGATTTGCGGAAAAGTCACCGCTGTGCCGGCGAGAACCGACGCGACCGTGAACAGCGCCATCGAGAGCAGGAAGAGGCGCTTGCGGCCGAACAGGGCCGCGAACCACGGCGCCATCGTGACCATGATGATTTCGGCGATGCTGTAAGAGGTGGAGACCCAGGTGATCGTAAGCAGATCTTCGCCGAAGGACCCCATCATGTGCGGCATCGCGACGTTGACCACGCTCACGTCCATCACGGACAGGAACGTGCCCAGCATCACCGAACAGGCGACGATCCATTTGCCATGCTGAACCGGATCGAGCGAGGGCGGAGAACCGGTGGTGCGGGCGGCTGCGGCGGCCATAGAGCTGATTCCTGCCGCGCAATCCTCAGTCGAGATTGTAAAAGCGCAATGCGTTCTCCGTCAGGATGCGGGCGCGCGCCTCGGGCTTGAGCGAAGCGCAAGCCTTTTCGACCTCCGCGACGATTCCAGGGTAGGTGCAATCGAAATGCGGATAGTCCGAGCCCCACAGGATATTGCGATCGAAACCGAGGTCGCACATCGCGCCCAGCGTGCGCTCGTCGGGATCGAGCGAGACGTAGCATTGCTCGACGAAGTATTCGGTCGGGCGCTTCTTCAGCCATGGCACCATCGCGCCCATTTTCTCGAAATGGCCGTCCATGCGATCGAGCCAGTAGCCGAGCCATCCGACGCCGGATTCAAGGAAGCCGACGCGCAAGCGCGGATAGCGCGCGAGCACGCCGCCGCAAATCAGGTCCATGCAGGCGGCCTGCTGTTCAAACGGATGACAGACCATGTGGAAGAAGAAAGGATCGCGATAGCGGTCGCCGCCCAGCGTCGGCATCCGCGTGCCGAAGCTGGAATGAATCGCGACGGGAACGTTAAGCTCCTGCGCTTCGCGCCAGAAGGCGTCGTAGGCGGGGTCGTTGAGGCGGCGGCCGTTGAACGGATTCGGGCGGACGAAGACGGCCTTGAAATTCAGGTCGCGCACGACGCGGCGCATCTCGGCGATTGCGGCGTCGATATCCTGCACCGGCATCGGCGCGACGCCGTAAAGCCGTTTCGGATAGGGCCGGCAAAAGTCGGCCATCCAGTTGTTGTAGGCGCGGCAAGCGGCGACGGCGAGACGTGGATCGTTGAAATCGCCGTACACCAGCCATAGCGAAGGATAGAGTACGGCGACCTCGATTCGCTCGGCGTCCATCACTTTGATCCGCTCGTGCGGATCGTAGCTGCCGGGCAGCACGT
>JADBKU010000030.1 GCA_014896235.1 bacterium
GAGCTCGATTCCGAGCGACTCCGCCAGCTCGGCGCTGGCGTTCGAGGTTGGCACGCCGCGCACCTTGATGCCGCTTCGGCCCAGCGCGCGGATAAATGCGGCCGCCGCGCGCCCCGTGCCGAGGCCCAGCGTCTGGCCCGCACGCACGTAGCGCATCGCGAACTCGCCCAGATGATCGAGGTAGGTCATGGCGTGGGGATTGTCCATCGCGCGCGGGATCATCCTGGGAAGTCGCACCGCCAGCCGCTCAGCCACGGCCGTTGCTTAGCAGGTTCATGAATTCCTGGCGGGTCTCCTGGCGGGTTCTGAACACGCCGAGCATCGCCGAGGTCGTAACGTATGAGTTCTGCTTTTCGACCCCGCGCATCCGCATGCACAGATGCTCGGCTTCGAGCACCACGGCGACGCCGAGCGGCTCGATCTCGTCCATGATCGTCCGCGCAATCTGCGTCGTCATCCGTTCCTGCACCTGCAGCCGGCGCGCGTAGATTTCGACCAGCCGCGCTATCTTCGAAATGCCGACGATCCGCCGGTTCGGCAGGTACGCCACGTGCGCCTTGCCGAAAAACGGCAGCAGATGGTGTTCGCAGAGCGAATAAAAATCGACGTCCTTGCAGAGGATCATCTCCTGATAATCCTCTTCGGTGAAGAGCGCGCCGTTGATCGCGACTTTCGGATCCTCGCGGTAGCCGCGGGTGAGAAATTCCAGCGCCTGGGCCACGCGATGAGGCGTGCGGGCCAGTCCCTCCCGTTCGGGATCCTCGCCGCAATGGCGCAGGATGGTTCGTACGGCTTCCTCGGCCGCGTTCGGATTACGGTCCATCGTCATTCACCTCGCGCGGGGCCGGCGGAGCGGCGATGGCGCCGCCATTCGAGCGCCAGCTCGATCGCCAGCGAGGGACCGCCGCCGCTCATGATATTGAAGCCCGCAACTTCGCCCGCCAACGCCCGCATCAACGCGATATTCTGCTCGATCGACGCCCGCCTCGCAGCTTCTTCCGACAGGCCCTCGTAGCGGTCGAAATGATGATGCGCCTCGCGCAGGTCGTCGATCTGGCGTTTCAGATATTGCGCCATCGAGGGACGCTTGATCGGCAGCACGCCCAGCACCACGTGCAGTCCGGCGCGCTGCGCATGCCGAAGGAACCGATGCGCCGCCTCGGGCGCGAACACCGGCTGCGTCACGACGAAGCGCGCGCCCGCCGCGGCCTTGCGATCGAGCAGTTCAAGCTCGCGATCGAGCGCCTTGCGGTTCGGATTTCCGACCACGCCCGGAACCAGCCGCGGCAGCGTCTTGAGCAATTTGCGCCCTTCTCCGGTATCGCCGCGGTTCAAATCCGCGATCATCTGAAGCAGGCTGAACGGATCGAGATCGTGGACCTGCTTGGCGCCCATCGCGGCGTCGTCGGCCAGCTTGTCGCCGCGCAATGCGACAACCCCGTCGATTCCCAGCGCGGCCGCTCCCAGCAGGTCGGACTTGAGCGCGAAACGGTTGCGATCGCGGCAGGAAAAATTCAACGCGATCGCGATTCCGGTCCGCGCTTTGAGCATCGCCGCGAATACCAGCCCCGACATCTTGACCCGGCCAAGCGCGTTATCGACCAGATTAATCGCGTCGATCGAGTCCGCGGCCGCCTCGAGCCGCTTGAGCAGCGAATCGACGGCGATGCCGCGCGGCGGCGCGGTCTCCAGCCAAATCGCCGGTTCGGCGGACGCAAGCCGCTCGAGCAGTGCGCTCATGCCCGCCGTCCGGAAAACGGGCGCAATCCAGCGCCGGTCGCGTCAGGGGTTTGGCGTCGCAACGTCAGGTAAAGCGGCATCGCAGGGGGCAACGCAACGGCGGGCGGCGGCGGGCGTCAGGCTTTCAGCCGTTCGTTGGCTTTGACCTTTTGATACTTGCGATAATCATAGCCGGTCGCCATCGCCATCAACAACGCTTCCATCCCGCCCTCTTTTTCGCGTCGCAGCACCCGCAGCCGGTCGTAAAACTCGCGGAAGTCCTTGTTGACGCGCGGCGCGCCGTTGGCCGGTTTGAGGAAAAAATCATGCAGGCGGGTAACCGTGAAGCGCAGCGAGGAATAGCGCAATTCGTTCGGAAAAGCGTCCCATTCCGCGAGCGACAGAGTCCGCACGGTCTCGTAGCCCTGCAATAGATAGCGGAAACGATCGAGCGAATAGCCGCCATCGATAAAGCACAACGCATTCACCGCGGTCGCGATATCGAAGATGAACTTGCCGCGGCAGGCCGCCTCGAAATCGAGCACGGCCGTGAGCTTTTCGCCGCGGAACAGGACGTTGTCGGCGAACAGGTCGCCGTGAATCACGCCCTTGGGCAGCTTGCCTTCGAGATAGCGCGTCAAATAATCGATTTCGTCTTCGAGCGTGCGGGTAACCTTGCGGAAATAGTTGGGCAGCCGATCGCGCACGCTCAGATAAAGATCGGCGATCCGCTCGAAACCGAAACGATTGTCGATGCCTTTCTTGTAGCCCTTGCCGATGACGTGAAGTTCACCGAGCGCCCGGCCGATCGCTTCGAGCTGGGTCGGCCGGATTCGCGCCACCGTCGGCGCGCGGCCCTCGTAATATTTGTAAAGCGAAGCGCACTTGCCCTTGTATTCGCGATAGTAGCGGCCGGTTCGGTCCTGCACCGGATGCGGGCAGGGAAAGGCGTGCTTGCGCAGGAAGGTCAACAGATCGAGCTCGCGCCGCACCTCGCTTTCGCTCTTCACCTCGTCAATGCGCAGCAGGAACTTGCCCTTCGCGGTTTCTAGTAGATAATTCGAGTTGATCGAGCCTTCCGGAATCGAGCCAATCGCGAGGACCCGGCCAAATCCGTAGTCGTCCGCGAGCTCTTCGACGAAGGATTTGCTGAGCTCGGTGTAAACAGCCATTGAAATGGAGTCGGCGGACGGATAATTCGCCGCAAGTCTAGGGCCGAAAAGACAATTCGTCAACTATGGGTCGGAAGTCGCCGATCGAAAACTGCGCCCGCGCCGCGGCCACCGAAATTCGTAGTGTAGCAACGATCTTGGCGCCATAATCGGACCTGCAGCCCGCGTGAGCGGTCGTCCGCCCGCGCCCGCCAGAGCGAGGTGAAGAAACATGGCGACAACGAGAAAATCCGGGGCCGCGACAAGCGCCCGAGGCAAGGCTGAATCCGCCACACCCCGAAAGACCAAATCGTCCGCCAAGGCGAACCTGGCCGCGACCAAAAGCGCTTCCGCCAAATCGCCGGCGCGCAAGCCGGCCGCTGCCGCCACGATCGAAGCCGCCGATCTCGTTGGACGCCGCGCGCCCGATTTCAGCCTCCCCGACCAGGACGGCGCGCTCGTCTCGCTCCGATCGCTGACCGAAAAAGGCGACGTGGTGCTCTATTTCTATCCGAAGGATATGACCCCCGGATGCACCGTCGAGGCTTGCTGCTTTCGCGACGCAATCGGCAAAATCAGAGCGCTGGGCGCGCAGGTCGTGGGCGTGAGCGCCGACTCGGCGTCATCGCATCGCCGCTTTATCGACAAGCACGGGCTCAACTTCCCGCTGCTGAGCGATCCGGACAATCGGATAACGGCGGCGTACGGCGTTTACAGAAAGAAATCGCTCTACGGCCGCGAATACATGGGCATCGAGCGGACAACATTCATCATCGGCCGCGACGGCATTGTGAAAAGAGTTTTCCCCAAGGTCAAAGTCAACGGCCACGCCGACGAGGTCATCGCCGCGCTGGAAAATCGCTCCTGATCGCATGGAGCTTGACTGTTCGCCGTTACCGAAAAGCCCGAACTTCGGCGAAGTAGTCGCCGGCGCCAGCCGTATCTGCCGCCCGTTCGGCGGAGAACGGTTAATTCGACGATCCGGGCGAGCCGGATGCGGCGGGAGTCGCCGTGGATTGCGCGAGAAGATGTTCGCGCAGAAAACCGCCGACCGGCACGTCGACGCGCGTGCCGAGATTGTGCGAGCCTTTAGGAAAATAATAAGTTTCGACGTTGGCGCCACGCTCGGAAAGGGCTCGCGCCAGCTGCTCAGCCTGCTCGATCGGCATCTTCCGATCCTGCTCGCCATGCAGGATCAGAATCGCGCACGCGAGCTGGCGCGGCAGGTGCTCGACGACGCTGCGCTCCTTCAACGCCCGCTTGGACGGCCATACGCGGCGCAGAATCGACAATTTGGCGCCGAGCGGCGCCTCCGGCCAGTATTTGAGCAGGTCATACGCGCCGGATTGCAGAATCACCGCACGCATCCGTGAGTCCGAATCCATTAGCAAGCCGGCCGCGACCGCGCCGTCCGCCACTCCCCATACCGCTAGCCGCGCCGGATCGACGTCCGGACGCGCGGCGAGCAGGTCCAAGGCGTGGCGGGCGGCGTCCACGGCGGGTGGTCCGACGAAGCGGTTGGGGCCCGACGATTTTCCGAAACCTGGCATGCTGATGCACGCCAAACGCATTCCGAGCGCGGTGAAGTGCTCGACGTCGCGGATACATTTATGCGCATCGCCGCCGGCGCCATTGAGCACGAGCATCGCCGGTAACCGTCCTGGCTGCGGCCCGATCGCGATAAACCCGTCGATTTGAAACCTGTCGCTGTTGGCGGAAATCTGAAACCGAAACGGCTCGATTCGCGGGGTCACCGTCGAAGCCGCGGAGGTCGCCGGATGGCGTCTGACCCGGCGATGACATCCGCCTGCAAAGAGCGTCAGAGCGAGCAGCACCGCAAGACTGGCATTGACTCGCCGCGCCACCGCAGTGGTCCTGGAATGCGACAGGGCCGCTCGAGCCTGCACGGGCGGGCGCGAAGCCCATGACGGCGGCTGCATAACGTCGGCAGTTTACCCGCCGCGCCGCGGCATTGAAACGCCGTCAATCTGCCACGTTGAATCGACGGCGCGGTTGCCGGATACTGGGTAATTCGAATGTCGCGGCAAGCGACGGAGGCTCATTGCGCTAATGGCAGAATCGGCGGCGGATAAGGTGGACTTCAGCAAGGGCGACGGCATCGTGCCCGTCGTGACGCAGGATTTCGCCAGCGGCCGCATACTGATGGTCGCGTACATGAATCGCGAAGCGTTCGAAGAAACGGCCCGTACCGGCCGCGCCTGCTACTTCTCCCGATCACGCAACCGATTGTGGCGCAAAGGCGAAGAGTCCGGGAATTTTCAGACCGTGCGCGAAATTCGGCTCGATTGCGACGGCGACACGATCCTGCTGCGCGTCGATCAGCATGGCGACCGGGCGGCCTGCCACGAAGGCTACGAATCTTGCTTCTTCCGCGCGCTCGACGCCGCCGAGTGGCGGATTGTGGATGAGCGTCGCATCGATCCGGCGAAGTATGGCGCCAACTATGGGCATCATCAGCCGGCTAAAACCGGAGCGTAGCGCCGGCTGGCGTTTCGACGAAGCGCTCGCCAATCAGCCGCATAGCGCCACGGCCGGCGCTTTCAGGCCAAACATGCACTGCCAATGACGACCAACAATAAGGTTCTCAAGTTCGGCATCCCCAAGGGCAGCCTCGAGGCGCAAACCCTTGAGTTGCTGCGAAAATCCGGGTGGCGAATCGCGGTCGGCGATCGCTCGTACATTCCTCGGGTGGACGATCCGAGCCTCACTTGCAGGCTGCTGCGGCCCCAAGAGATGCCGCGCTATATCGCCGACGGCACGCTCGACGCCGGCATCACCGGCAGCGACTGGATCGTCGAAAATGGCGTCGATCTCGTCCAAGTCGAGAGCTTTATTTATTCCAAGGTCTCGCTTCAACCGACGCGATGGGTGCTGTGCGTGCCCGAGAATTCGCCGGTCAAACGGCTCGAAGACCTCGCCGGCAAGCGCGTCGCCACCGAAATGGTCGCGTTTACGCGGCGGATCTTCGCCGAGCGCAAAGTTAAAGTGGAAGTTGAGTTTTCATGGGGCGTCACCGAAGCCAAAGCCGCCGACGGATTGGTTGACGCGGTGGTCGAAGTGACTGAAACCGGCTCATCCCTGCGCGCTAATGGTCTGCGCATCGTCGAGGAGCTGCTGACTTCGACGCCGGTATTGGTGGCCAATCGCGACGCTTGGGACGATCCGTGGAAGCGCGAGAAGGTGCGTCAGATCGGCGTCCTGATGAAGGGCGCGCTCGACGCCGAAAGCCGCGTCGGGATTAAAATGAACGTCGCGCGCGAAAATCTCGAAGCGGTGATAAATTTGCTGCCGTCGATTACCGCGCCGACAATCTCGCAGCTCTATCCGAGCCCGGCTCTCAAGGGCAAGGAATGGCTCGCCGTTGAGACGGTCATCAGCGAGCATACGGTGCGCGAGCTGTTCCCCAAGCTGCTCGAAGCGGGCGCGGTTGGAATCGTCGAATTCGCGCTCAACAAAATCATCTGAAGATTCGATCCATTCGCCGTATGGCGCATTGAAAAAGGCCGCGGTCACGCTCGATCGCGGCCTTTTTAATGTGGATTCATTCCCGGAAATTCGCCCGGGACCGCGGGCGCCATTGGAGATTCAGGCAAATCCCCGGCCGTCCGCAGGTGAGGGAGGTCACCCCGAGGGCCAAAGCGGTCTGCGGGCGCCTGACCCGTTTGCATCCCGCCTGCATGGAGACCGAGATGCGTCGGTGCGAATCGGCTTGGCATTCCGCGGCCCGGGCAACTGCTCAAAACCTAAAACAACTGGCAAACGAGAGCGACTGGCTACTGCTGTTTTGATGTCTTTTGCTTCCATTTGCAATCTTCAAACAGCTGAATCATCGCCACGTCTGCGAGGGCTTCGGCGACGTGCGGGCGCCAAATGGCGCCCGCATCGTCACCGGCCGGATCATTCAACTCACATCAGGTTGAAGTTGTACTGCAACTGCGCGGTCAGCAGGCTCTGGCCTTTCAGGATGCCGCCGCCTTGGGAGTATGCCGAATCGCCGCCAAGCACTTCGATCGCCTGCAGCTTCAGGAAGTACTTCTTGGTCCACGGCGGATTCAACACCACCGACGGGAACAGCAGGAAGGTGCGGCCCTTCGGGCTGAACACCATCGTCCACGCCGGCGCGACGTCTTCCCACAGCCACGACGTGCCGATGTTGAACAGCGTGCTGACGTTATTCTTGATGTTCGACTCCGGTTCGAGCGCGCCGCCTGTCCACGGTCCGAACGCTTCCATCATCGAGTTCGCGCCATCCAGCGTGATGTTATCGACCACTTCGATGTTGGCCGACAGGTTGCCGGTGGCCGTAAGCCACGGCGCGTAGGCCTGGTCGACGTCCGCCGCGACCATCCAGTTCAACATATCAGTGAAGCGGGTACCCTGCGGATTGCCGACGATATCCCAGGTGGTCACGCCTTCATGGTTGGTATATACCGCTTCCGCGCGTCCCACCAGCGGCAGATATTCAGCCAACGCCGCCGGCACCGGCAGCGGCATGTCGCCAGTGAAACCAACCTGCTGGATTGGCATAAACTTATTCATGAATACGTTCGTGTTCTCCTGCCAGAACGCATTCGGATAGAGATTCCAGTCGTTGTAATAGAAGGCGGTTAGCTCAGCCGGGCCGACCAGCGTATGGAAACGCAGGCCTTCGTCCATATTCGAGAGATTCGATGCCGGAATCATCCAGTGAATCGAAGTGTTCAGCAGCCCCGAACCCACCATCTTACAGGGTCGCTCCATACTGTGCGGCACAGTACTTCCTGGCTGGCGGCCGAACATTGCGATGAAGTTGGAACAGAGGTAGAACGGATTAGCCAGCGGCGTACCGACAAGGCGGCGATTCTGCAGCGGTTGACCAAACGGCGGGTATGGACGGCCAATAACCGCCTGGTTCATCGGGAACAAACGCTGCGAGAAATGCGCGCCGAAGCGGCCGGTCGGGTCGAAGCCGACGCCGGCGGGGAAACCGTTGTTCACCGAACCGGCGTTGACGTTGCACTCGCCGTCGTAGCGATGGTCGGCGTAGTCGCAGCTATTCCACATCGGCTGCCAGCGTGGAATCAGTATCCCCTCAAGGAAGTTCGAGGTGAACGGTCCGAACTCAGGCAGATTCAGAATCGGATGGATCATCCACTGCGGAATGCGCGACTGCTCGAGGTTGGCGAAGCCGAACGCCCAGGTCGTGTCCTGCGGGTTGATCACGTCGCCGACGCGGAACGCCAGCGACTGGCCCCAGACCACGATCTGATTGCCGATATAGGTTGTCAGCGGGCCGGTCTTGTTCTCCCACCACGCGTCGCGAACGTTGTACTGGTTGTAGAATTCGTTACCGTACTTACCGAGTCCGTTCGCGCTGTTGAACGCGTAGGGCGGCTCATAGACGAACCATTCGCGCATGAAGAACGTATTGTTGTCGTTCAGGCGATAGTTCTCGTCCACCTGCAACAACGTGCGTGACGTAGCCAAGTTGTTCCGGCTCGTGGTGAAGTCGCGCAAAGCCGACGGATTTTGCCACATGCCGAAGGTTTGGCTCAGGTAGCCCGAGACATGCAGGCCGCTCAGCCAACTGTTCTCCGCAGTGGCGCCAGATGTTTGTGGTAATGCGTTGAGCGACGATCCCGTTACGCTAAGCCCGCCTGAAGGCTGCGCCGAAACGTCGCCGGCGGACGCGTGAGCGCCCACCGCCAGAACCAAGCCAAGAGCCAGCACAAGGGCTGTCCCGGCTCTCCCTCCTCCCCGGAACGCGCCGGTACCCGAAACGCTAGTCCCCATGAGTCTCCTCCTTCGAGCTAACTCATCCGCGCCATCCCCCGACGACGCGGTGAAAATACTCGTGCGAAAAAACCGATCCGGCCACGAACCCCCGACAACCGGACTGGTTTTGCGCCGACGCCCCAAAACTGGCGACTCCGACGCCCTCCCGACCTCATGTTTCGAGGCGGGGGTACTACGCAAACAGGAAACTACGCAGCAGTCTCTACTGAAACGACACGAGGATTTCAATAGGCGCTGGCGGGTGCAATAAAAAAAATTTCGCGACCGCCAGACAGCCAACGCCGTTTTTGGCCCGATCGGCATAAAATTAACATAATTTGCTCTATAATGATTTGTTTAGCTGGTATTTACACCCAATTGCTAAACATGCGAAAAGAGCCAGGAAGATCGAACGCGGCGCTTGCGGAAGCGCCGCCCGCGCAGTGCCGGCAAAATCCGTTCGAAATCAATTCAAGCGAATCAATTCATGAGCCGGCGGAGAGATTCTGAATTGCTGAATCAGGCGGCGAGACCCTTCGAATTATCGCGAAATCCAAGGTGACGTTTCGCGCGTTATTTGCCGGACACGATACCAGTCGGAACCGATCAAATTGGCCCAAGAGAAATTATTGCCCGGGTCCGCGGCGCCATTGGAGATTCAGGCTGATCCCCCGCATCCGCTGGTGAGGGAGGTCACCTCGGGAGCCACGGCGGTCTGCGGTCGCCCGGCTCCCGGATGCGAGCGGTTTGCATGGTAGGCCCGTTCGCATCGGTGCGGATTCGGCATGGCGATCCACGGCCCGGGCAACATTTCATCGCGCTTCGAATTGGCGCTGGTTTTGGTTACCCAGTCGGGAAACGAATACTAACTAGTTAGCTTTTATCGGCTCGCCACCTCGCTGATTTCAATCCCACTCGGCTGATTGCCCGATTCGTTTTGATGCGGCCGGCTCGCATCGCGCGTTCGCTTCTCAAGCCGGCCGCAGTTACCTCGTCAATCAGAGCAGGTTGAAATTGTACTGGAATTGCGCAAGCAACATGCTCTGGCCCTTCAGGATGCCTCCCGCCATCGAGGCATAGGGGTTGCCGCCAAGAATTTCGATCGCCTGCAATTTCATAAAGTACTTCTTGGTCCACGGCGGATTCAGCACAATCGACGGAAACAGCAGGAAAGTGTTGCCTGCAGGGTTGTAAACCATCGTCCAGGTTGGCGCGACGTCTTCCCACAGCCACGACGTGCCGATGTTAAACAGCGTGCTGACGTTATTCTTGTAGTTGTTCTGGGGTTCAAGCGCGCCGCCCGTCCATGGGCCGAACGCTTCCATCATCGAGTTCGCGCCGTCGAGGGTGACGAAATCGTTGACTTCCACGTTGGCCGACAGGTTGCCGGTGCTGGTCAGCCACGGCGCGTACGCCTGGTCGACGTCCAATGCGACCATCCAGTTGAGCGTGTCGGTGTAACGCACGCCCGACGGATTGCCGACGATGTCCCACGTGTTGACGCCCTGATGGTTGGTGTAAACCGCTTCCGCGCGTCCCACCAGCGGCAGATACTCGGAAAGCGCCTCTGGAACCGGCAGCGGCATGTCGCCGGTTACGCCCACCTGCTGGATCGGCGCGAACTTGTTCTCGAACATGTTGGTGCCCTGCACCCAATAGGTATTGGGATAGAGATTCCAGCTATTGTAGTAAAAGGCGGTCAGCTCCGCCGGCCCGACCAGCGTATGGAAGCGCAGGCCTTCGTCCATATTCGCCAGGTTCGAGGCGGGAATATTCCACGGCGTAAGAACATCGAGCGCGCTGTTGCCAGCCAGCGCGCAAGGCCGGGTCAGCGCCGCCGGATAACGGCCGCGGCTGCCGGGCTGCTTCCCGAAATTGAAGGGTGCTCCGATGAAATTCGAGCAAGCATAGAATGGGTTAGCCAGCGGCGAACCGACAATCCGGCTGAACTGCATGGGCAACCCGGGCGGAATGTATGGCGGCGTGCGCGGTCCGATCACGGCGGTGTTCATCGGAGTGAAATACGTGGACGCGATATGCGCGCCGAAACGGCCGGTCGGGTCGAAGCCGACGCCGGCCGGGAACCCGTTATTAACGGTGCCCGCGTTGGTCATGCACTCGCCGTCGTAGCGATGGTCTGCGTAGTCGCAACTATTCCACATCGGCTGGAACCGCGGGATGATCACGCCTTCCAGAAAGTTCGAGGTGAACGGTCCGAACTCAGGCAGGTTCAGGATCGGATGGATCATCCACTGCGGAATGCGCGACTGCTCGAGGTTGGCGAAGCCGAACGCCCAGGTCGTGTCCTGCGGGTTGATCACGTCGCCGACGCGGAACGCCAGCGACTGGCCCCACACCACGATCTGGTTACCGATATAGGTGGTCAGCGGGCCGGTCTTGTTTTCCCACCACGCGTCGCGAACGGTGTACTGGTTGTAGAATCCGTTCGCATACTGGCCAAGGCCGTTCGCGCTGTTGAAGGCGTAAGGCGGCTCGTAAACGAACCATTCGCGCATGAAGAACGAGTTGCTGTCATTGAGCTGATAATTCTCGTCCACCTGCAGCAGCGTGCGCGAATCCGCGAGATCGTTGCGGCTCTTGGTGAAACTCCGCAAAGCCGACGGATTCTGCCACATGCCGAAGGTCTGGCTCAGATAGCCCGACACGTGCAGGCCGCTCAGCCAACTGTTTTCCTGCGACGCGCCGGAAGTTTGCGGCAGCGCGTCGGCGTTGGCGCCCGTGACGTTGAGCCCGTTTGACGGCTGTGCGTCGGCGCCGCCGGCCATAGCCGCCGGCCGAAAGGCCAAGATCACCCCCAGCGCCAGCGCCAAAACCGCGCCGGCGCGCGCTCTCCGGCGCAATAGGCCGGCATACCAAACGTTCGTCCCCATTTACCCTCCTCCTTGAAAGTAAACCTGCCGCGCCATCCCCGATGGCGCAGTTAACTCAGGGCCAAGATCACGAAATCAGGCTCAGTTCGCCGGAACCGTGAACATGCCGGCGCGCTCCACGCCTCCGCTTCCGCGCATCAAAATGGCGGCGTTTTCGAAGCCATCGTTCCATCGGACTGTCGCGTGAAATGTCGCGCAGGAACATATTCGCGCCGATCGAAAGAGCCACAGCGCCACTCCATCTATTAAAAATAAATTACTATTTCAACAGAATCGGCACAGTATATTAAAAAAACTCTTGCATACTTAGTCGGACATATTTCCAAATCTGCCTGGGGCGCTGAAGCGCGTGCGAAAGGCTCTAAGTTGCGCCTGTTTGAATCAATCGATAGCCATGTGTTTCCGCAAGGTTCGAAAGCGGCCGATCGCCCTGTGATATCGAATGCAAGACGTTCATTATTGTTTGATCGTCTGAAAGATCGCGATGTTTTCCAATGATCCCGCGATTAGAGCGCGAGCTCGACAAACTGCGCCATCGAGAGCTTAAACATTCACAGCGCGATGAAGATTTCGACGGCGATGTTCGTGCGGCCGGCGATGGGATAATACCGCTACTCGGTCTCTGAATATATTGATCGAATCTTTATACTTACTGTCATTATCAAACGGCAGTATTCGATTTGTAAATGATTTCGACAGGTTTCAAAACAGATGTATTCGTCTGAAGAGCCGATGTAGCGATCATACAATAATTGATAGGAGATAAATAAAATTCAATTATGATGAATCAACTGGAATCAGCTGTAATTATGCTTTGAGATGCTGAAACATCCGGATTCGGCCATCGAGTATTTACGAGCGGCTTGCCGGCGCGACGACCCTCCGACACGCGCGACGGCCACAAAAAAAAAGGCCCGCTCCGGGGACGGAGCGGGCCGTGAAATGCGCTGCGCGCGCGGACGCGCTACTCGCCCTTCCAGTTGGGCTTGCGCTTCTCGGCGAAGGCGCGCGGCCCTTCAATCAAATCTTTCGACTGGAACAGTTTTTTGGTCGCGGGAAAATTCGTCTTGTTCGCCTCTTCGAGCGACAGGTGCAATCCTTGATAGGCAGCTTCCTTGCTGGCCTGCACCGACAGCGGCGAGCACTCCATGATCTCGGCGGCCCATTTTTCGGCGGTCGCGCGAAGATCTTTGAGCGCCACGACCTCGTTGACGAGGCCCCAGCGATGCGCCTCGGCGGCCGTGATATGCCGCCCGGTCAGCATCATGCCCATCGCGATTTTCAGCGGAATATGGCGCGGCAGGCGATGGACGCCGCCCGCGCCCGCCATCAGGCCCACCCGCGGTTCAGGCAATCCGAAGCGCGCGTGATCGGCCGCGACGATAATGTCGCACGCGAGCGCGATTTCGCATCCCCCGCCCAGCGCGAAACCGTTGACCGCCGCGATAATCGGCTTGTTGATGTCGTAACGCGCGGTGATTCCGGCGAAGCCGCCCTTGCTGCGCGGAAACGGCTCGCCGGCGTGCGCGGCAGTCCATTTGAGATCGTTGCCGGCGGAGAACGCCTTGTCGCCCGCGCCGGTGACGACCGCCACCCACAAGTTTTTGTCGGCAACGAAATCGTCCCACACCGAATCCATCTCGGTATGGCATGGCGGATGAAGCGCGTTCATCACCTCGGGGCGATTGAAAGTGATCCAGGCAAGATGGTCCTTCTTTTCGTATTTGATGAATTTCAGTTCCATTCTCGGGTATGCCTCCCAGCGGCTATGGCGGCCAAATCGATTTGGCGCGGGCTTGAACCCGCGCGCATACGCCAGCCATGGTCAATCGAATCGCACAATCGGAACGCCCGTACAACCGGAAGCGCGCGCCTGCGGGCCTCAATCGCCATCTTCCTCGATCAACTCGAAAAACGCGTCGACGCTGCGCATCAACTGGCGGCGAATCTGGGCTTGCGTGCCTTCGATCAGATGCATCGTGACGCGGCTGCGATCGCCGTCGGCGGTGCGCACCTGCGCGTCCTCGACCGCCAGCACTTCGGCGCCGTCGAACAATCGCATCCCGTAAATCAGCACGCCGCGTTTCGCCGCGCCCTTGACCAGTTTGAGCTTGCCGCGCGCCATCCGCGCCTCCGTCGTTCCTGGAAATCTTGTGCGGAGTTATATCACGGCGGCGGCGCTAGTCGCGCGCGGCCTTAAGCAAAGCGCGATTGACAAGTTCCGCCGCAAGCAAGGACAATTCCACCGATGAGCGTGAAGTATCGTGTGGCGGCGATAATCATGGTCGCGGCGGCGGCGACAATCGGCAGCGGATGCGGTCTGTTCTACGACGCGGGTTCGCGGATCAAGACCGATCGCATACGGGACAGTCTCAAGCCCGGCGAGACCGCCCTTCAGGTCCATCATCAATGGGGCGAACCCGATCTACGCAAAGATATCGGTCCAAACGAAGAGATCTGGAGCTATGCATCCAGCCCCAACACCAACGATTTGACGGCGAAGCTCTTCTACACGTCGACCAAGCCCGGCGACGAAAGCAAATTTCTTGATTTGAAATTCGTGAACGGCGCGCTCGTTTCGTGGAACGACGCCGTGCATACGATGCCGGCGAAACAGGGCGCCGGATTCAGTTACGGTCTCGGGCCCGGCGGCACGGCTTCCCCCTTAATCAAATACTAGCCATAATGCGCTGTAGTAGAGCGCCTTGTTGCAACGTATCGAAAACGTGGGGATGATTCTTTCTCATACGCGGGGCTTCCTGGAAGCCGCGTCTGCGGAAACGGATAAACGAACCAGTTCGAGCGTGATTCAGCCCAAAAATGGCGACCGCGCGTAAAACTTTCGAGGATATACTGCTCGATCGCTCCTGGGTTACGGCGCAGGACCTCGAAAAGGCGCGCCAACGCAAAAAGCCCGGCCAGGAGCTGGCCGACGTGCTCGCCGACATGGGCGCGATCGAGCCGCAACGCCTCGCCCGCGCCCTCGCGCAGGAGTACGGCCTGCCGTTTCAGGCGCATATCGATCCGGCGACGCTCGACAACAATCTCGTCGCGCGCGTGCCGATCAATTACGCCAGGAAAAATCGGCTGCTGCCGCTAGGATCCGACGATCGCGCCGTAACCGTAGCGATCGTCGATCCGGCGAATTACGAACCGCTCGACGACCTGCATGTGCTGTTTGGCAAGGCGATTCAGCCGGTGGTCGTCCCGGCCGAGGTGGTCACGGAAGCGATCAACCGGGCGTACGATCAGGCGGCGACCACAACCGCGCGCGACCTGATGATCGATCTTGACGAAGAGGGCCTCAATTCGGTCGCGAGCGAACTCGCGTCCGAACCGCGCGATCTGCTCGACGCCGACGACGCCGCGCCGATTATCAAACTGGTTAACGGATTGCTGTCCCAGGCGGTCAAGGATCGCGCCAGCGACATCCATGTCGAGGTCTTCGAATCCGACTTGGTCGTGCGCTTCCGCGTCGATGGGATGCTCTACGACGTGCTCTCGCCGCCCAAGCGGTTTCACGCCGCGATCGCGTCGCGAATCAAGGTGATGTCGGGGCTGAATATCGCCGAAAAACGCCTGCCGCAGGACGGCCGGATCAGGCTGCGCATCGCCGGACGCGATATCGACATCCGCGTTTCGACGATTCCGACCGCTTTCGGCGAGCGGATCGTGATGCGGCTGCTTGATCGCGCGCAGGCCCTGGTCGATATCGATTTGGACCGACTGGGCTTTTCGGGCGACAATCTGAAGAAAATCGATCGGCTCATCCGGCAAAGCCACGGCATCATCCTGGCGACCGGTCCGACGGGATCGGGCAAATCGACCACGCTTTACGCCTGTCTGAGCCGCATCAATTCGCCCGAAAAGAACATCATCACCATCGAAGACCCGATCGAATATCAATTGCGCGGCGTCGGCCAGATGCAGGTGAATCCGAAAATCGAGCTGACTTTCGCGAGCGGCCTGCGCTCGATCCTGCGGCAGGACCCGGACGTGATCATGGTCGGCGAAATCCGCGACGGCGAGACCGCTGAAATCGCCATCCAGGCCGCCCTCACCGGCCATCTCGTTTTTTCGACGCTGCACACCAACGATTCATTCGGCGCGCTGACCCGCCTGATCGACATGGGCATTGAGCCGTTCCTGGTTTCGTCGTCGGTGCTGGCGGTGCTGGCGCAGCGGCTGCTACGCGTCCTCTGTCAGAACTGTCGCCAGCCCTATACGCCGAGCGATCACGAGCTGGTGCGGATCGGGATGGGCGGAATCCGGCTGAGCCATCCGATTTACAAACCGGTTGGATGCCGCGCGTGCCGGAACACCGGCTATCGCGGGCGAACCGCAATCACCGAATTGATGGTGATGGACGACGAGATTCGCGCGCTGGTGATGCAGAAGGCGGACGGCGCGATGATTCGCCGCGCCTGCACCGCCAAAGGCATGAAGCTTTTGCGGCAGGACGGCGCGGAACGCGTGCTCGCCGGCCAGACCAGCATCGAAGAATTGTTGCGCGTCACGCACGAAGACATCGAGTGACGATCGGCGGTGCGCCGGGAGTGAAGTTCAGGAGCTGATGCCGGTTTTCGCCTATCGCGGACTCGCCGCGAACGGACGTTCCGTCGCGGGCGTTATCGACGCCGACAGCGCCCGCGCCGCACGCGGCAAATTGCGGGAGCTCGGCGTTTATCCCACCGATCTCGCCGAAGAAGCGAGCCGCGCCCGCGCCGCGCGCCCGTCGCTGAAATCATTCATCCCGGCCTTCCGCCGCAAGATTCCGCCGACCGAGCTGGCTCTGATGACGCGCCAGCTTGGCGCGTTGCTCGGCGCCGGAGTCCAACTCGTCGAAGCGCTCGGCGCGCTCGCCGAACAGGCGCCGCGGCAGGCCACGCGCAAGATGCTGTCGCAAGTCCGCGAGGCGGTGCGCGAAGGTTCGTCGCTGGCCGACGCCCTTGCGGTCCATCCCGATATCTTCTCCGACCTTTACGTCGGCATGGTGCGCGCGGGCGAGACCGCGGGCGCGCTCGAAGCGGTGCTCGAACGACTCGCCGAGTACAGCGAACGGCAGGCGGAGCCATCAAAGGTGCGCGGCGCGCCTTTTCCCTACGATTATCATGATGTGCGTGGGCTTCGGGATCATGGTTTTCTGGTCACCTACGTGGTGCCGAAATCGCCACGATCTTCCAGCAGCAGCACGCGGCGCTTCCCGCGATGACCCGCGCGCTGATCGCCCTGGCGAATTTCCTGACCAACTACTGGTGGGCGCTGCTGCTCGGCGTCGCCGGCCTCGTCGGCGGCGTCTCCGCCGCGCTGGCGACGGCGGCTGGACGGCGTTTTTACGACACCTGGCTGCTCAAGATTCCCTACCTCGGCCCCACTGTCGTCCGCGTGATCTGCGCCCGCTTCGCCCGCACGCTCGCCACCCTGCTCGCCAGCGGCGTTCAATTGATTCCCGCGCTGCAGGCGGTCCGCCGCGTCGTAACCAACGGGCTTTTGGCCGACGCGATCGATCAGAGCCGCGAAGAAATCCGCGAAGGGCACGGGATGGGTCAGACGCTCGCACGCAGCGGCCTGTTCCCGCCCCTGCTCAGCGAGATGATCAAGGTGGGAGAACGTTCCGGCGAGCTGGAACGGATGCTCGAGCGGGTCGCCGACAACTACGAGCGCGAAGTGGAAAATTCGCTCCGCCAGATGACGACGATGCTCGAACCGCTAATGACGATCGTCATGGCCGGTGTTATTTTGTTTATGATGCTGGCGGTGCTCCTGCCGATTTTCCAGCTCAATCAGCTCATGCAATGAGGGTTCGATCGACGATGTTTCCGCAGACGCGAAAAACCCGATGGCGCGGTCGTCTCGCCGCCTCCGAACAGGGCTTCACGCTGATCGAACTGATGGTCGTCATCCTGATCATCGGCCTGCTCGCCACGATCGTCGTGCAAAATCTGCGCGGCGCGACCGACAAAGCCAAGCGGATCAAGGCCGAAGCCGACATCTCGGCGTTCAAGACCGCGCTCGATCGCTATTATCTAGACAACGGCTCCTATCCAACGACGGATCAAGGACTTGCGGCGCTGGTCGCGGCCCCGACGACCGGAAAAATTCCGACCGACTATCCTGAAGGCGGCTATATCGAAAAAATTCCCAACGATCCGTGGGGCAATCCCTATTTCTACCAGAGCGACGGCAACAGCTACGTGCTTAAATCGTTTGGCGCCGACGGGGTCGAAGGCGGCACCGGCAAGAACGCCGATATCGACGGCAGCAGCAGCTCGTAGCTGGCGATTTTTATCTGGCGCGCGCTTTGAAGCGCTTGATATTCAGATGTTCGCCGCCGGAATTCATTCATGCGCGCCGATTGCCAAATCCTGGCTGGTTCGCGATGAATTGACCGCGCGCGGCTCCGTCAAATCCGTTATGACGCGCGCCGCGCACCATCACGCTGGATTCGGCCGCCGGGGTTTCACGTTGCTGGAACTCGCCGTCGTGATGTTCCTGATGGCGCTGATCATGCTGATTGCGCTGCCCTACTTCGGCAGCCTTCAGCCGGCCCAGATGCGCAGCGAGTCGCGCCGGCTCGCCAGCCGCGCGAACTATCTCTACCAGGAAGCCGGGGCGCAAAAGGTCCTGATTCGCCTTACCTTCGACCTCGATCACAACGGCTACTACGTCACCCGCCTTGATCCGTTCGCCGCAAAGCCCGTCTTCACGCCCGAAGGCGGACCGGCCGGGGTGCGCGTGATCATGCCGGTCGGGATTCGCATCCGCGATGTCTGGGTCGAGGGCGTCGGCGCGGTCAATCGCGGACAGGTCAGCACGCAGTTTTATCCCAGCGGCTACGTCGATGCGACGGTGGTTCATCTGATCGACCAAAACGGCGAAGTTTTCACCATCGCGATCGATCCGTTCACCGGCCGCGTCTCGATCGCCAACGGCGATCTGCCGCCGCCGCGCCGTGGAGTTTACGGATGAGCCGCGCGCGGCGGAAATTCTCCCGTGCTTTCACCTTGCTTGAGGTGATGATTGCGGTCGCGTTCGTCGGCATCGCGATGCTCGCCTTGATGACCCTGCACAACCGCAACCTCGAATCGGTGGTGCGGGCGGAACAACTGACGCGCGCGGCGATGCTGGCGCAGGCGCTGATGACCCGCGAAGAGGCCGGCCAATTCCCGGTTCTGGGCGTCACCAAAGGCGATTTCAACGAACTGTATCCGGGGCTTTTTCCGGACTTTCGCTGGCGTCAGGAGGTCGATCCGTCGCCGCTATTCCCGGATATCCGCCGGGTTGAAATCGATATATTTTACGGTCCTGGCTTGAGCCGGAAATTCGACCTGGTCGAATTCATGCACAACCCGATTCCGCCGCCGATTCCCGCGCTCAATAATCCCGCGGGCAGCCAGGGCGCCAATGACGACGCCGCATCCCAGGGTTTCTGAACGCGATGCGCCGCCATAGCGATCGCAGCGATTTCCGGTTGGGGCGCCTGGCCGCGGGCGCGGCGCGCGGCTTCACCCTGCTCGAACTGATGGTCGCCATCGCGATTCTCGGCCTGGTGATGGCGATGGTCGCGGAATCGTTTCATGCCGTCGCCAGCAGCAAGGTACATGCGGAAGGCCGGCTCGCGATCGACGAAGCCGCAAGGCTCGTGATGTTTCAACTCGCCAATGAATTGCGCGGCGCCGTCCAGACGCCCTTCACGCCGAGCCGCGTGATGTTGCTCGGGCAGGCGCACGAGCAGAATTTTCAGCCGATGGACACGATCACGTTCTCGACCCTCGATCCCGGCCACAGCCGCTATATCGAAGGCTTTGGTCCGGAAGTCACGCTCGCATACACCACCGCGCCCAACCCGGACCATCGCGGATGGTACCTGCTGGAGCGCACCGAATTCTCCAGCCTCTTGACCAATCCACCCACCGGGCAGGAGGCCAACACCGTCGTTCTCGCGGACAACGTGCTCTCGCTGCATATCCGTTATTTCGATGGCGAGAGCTGGTCGGAATCATGGGATTCGACGCAAATGCCGCCGGGCCGGATGTTGCCGATGGAGATCACCATCGACCTTCGCGTCGCCTCGAACGGCGGCCAGCCGCTCGCGCTCTCAACCGCGATCGCTCCGCCGATGGCCTATTCGCAATGGTGAGGCGCATTATCGCATGGCGCGCGGCGCTCGCGCGCGCCGCTCGGCGGAAATTACCGGCGCGCGGCCGCGAGCGCGGAATCGCCTTGCTGGCGACGATGCTCGCCACGGCGCTGATGACGATTCTGGTGGTCGATTTCACCACCACCTCCTCGCTCTCGTACCGCGCCGCCGCCAATCAGGCCAACGAGTTGCGCGCCGCATGCCTGGCGCGCTCGGGCATCGCGGTGGGGCTAGCGATGCTCGAACGCGACTCGATGCTTGACGCGACCCAGCAGCAACCTTTCGATTCGCTGAACGATATCTGGGCGATCCCCACGCCGCCCGTTCCGGTCGGCGGCGGCACGGCCGGAGTGGTCGTCATCGACGAAGCGCGCAAGCTCGACATCAATTTGCTTTACAACGCCAGGACCGGCATGGTTGACCCGAATTATGCCCAGATAATCGCGCGCTTGTTCGAAATGATTGGGGTATCAACCGACCTGATTCCCGTAATCGTGGACTGGCTTGACCCCGACGGCGTGGTCTCGCCGGGCGGCGCCGAAGCCGACTATTACCTGCGCCTGATTCCGCCATACGAACCGCGCAACGGCCCGATGCCGACGATCGGAGACTTGCGGGCGCTCAAGGGCGTTAACGACGCGACCTTCATGCTGCTTGCCAACTACCTCACCACGACGCCTGAAATGCGCGTCAACGCCAACACCGCGTCGCCGGAAGTGCTTGCCGCGCTGACCCCCGAGATGTCCAACAATCCCTCGCTGGTCAAGGAAATCGTGGCGGCCCGCCAGGTCCGGCCGTTCATGCAGATTACCGATATCGCGAACCTGCCGGGCGTCGGCCAGTTCGCGCAGAACCTCACCCCCCTGTTAACGACGCGCAGTTCTTACTTTACGATAATCGGCGAGGGCGAATACGCTGGCGCGCGGCGGCGCGTTTACGCCACCGTGCGGCGCAATACGAATGGCACGGCAATGCTGATAAGCTGGCACGGTGATTAATGTCGCGCGGATATCGCCCGAGGCGTCTTAACGAGCGAGGGAAAGCGGCTTCGCTTTAATCTATGGGGCAACGGATCCTTGCGCTCGAGCTGGCGGGCGAGCGAGTGCGCGGCGCGATGGCCGAGCGCTCATGGAAAACGCTCGATCTTATCGGCGCGTGGGAACAGGCGCGCGTCGAGGGCGAACCCGATCTCGCCCCCGCGATCGGACGAATTCTGGCCGAGTCCGGCCCCGCCGATATCGTGATCTCCGCCCTGCCGGCCGAATTCGTCGCCAAGCGGCTGCTGACCCTGCCGTTCAACGATCGCCGCAAGCTGAGCCAGGTCGTGCCGTTCGCCCTTGAGGAGCATCTGCCGTTCCCGGTTGACAACGCCGCCGTCGCTTTCGCCCGAGTCGGCGCGGAAGACGGCAAGACGCTGGTACTCGCCGCCTTCGCACGCAAATCGGACATGCGCGTCCATCTGGAGATGATGGCCCGCGCCGGGCTCGAACCGAAGCGCGTCACGCTTGGCGCGCTGGCGCTCGCGGGCCTCCTTGCGCGCGCCCGCAACGGCGCGCGCGGCGCGCATCTGGTGATCGATATCGATCACGCATGCACCTCGATGGTGCTGATCGATCCGCAAGGCACGCCGCGCGCAATCCGCACCGTCGGTCAGGGAATCGCCGCGCCGAACGGCGCCGCGCTGGCGCCGCCAGCGGCCGCCGCGATCGTCGGCGCGGTGCGCCAGACACTGCTCGCGCACGGCTCCGAAGCGGATCCGCCGGATATCGTCTTGACCGGCCCGGCCGCGGCCGCGCCCGCGGTTCGCGAGCAGCTTGGCAAGGCGCTCTCCGCGCCGGTTCACGACGTTGACGAATTCGACGCCGCCGCGCTCTTCGGCGGGAAGCGCCCGGAAGCGCTCCGCTTCGCCGCCTGTCTCGCGATGCTGTTGGGCGAAGCGCCGGTCAAACCGCTCGAACTGCTCGATTTTCGCGTCGGCGAATTCGCCGCGCGCGGCGGCGCCCGCGCGCTCGGCGCGATGCGCACGCCGATCATTCTGGCCGCAGTCGCGGCCGGATTCGCGGCGCTGCATTTCATCCTCGGCGTTTCGATCGCCGCCCGCCAGCTCCATCAGGTGAACCGGCGCATCGCCGCGGTCGTCGCGCCCGCCCTCGGCGCCGTCGATCCCGCGACCGCCCGCGCCGCGCTCGAAAGCAAGATCGCCGGGATGCGGAAGCGATTGCTGCAAATGGGCGGAAATCTCGGCCACGGATCGCCGCTCGACGTTCTGCTCGACCTGTCGCGCGCGATTCCCGCGGGATTGCCGGCGCAAATCGACGACCTCACGATCGGCGAAGGCGGCGTGAAGCTGCAAGGCACGGCGGATTCGTTCGCGACCGTGGACCAGGTCAAGCGGGCGCTCGAACGCTCGCGCTATTTCACCGACGTGCAGGTCGATCACGCGGCGGCCTCCTCCGACTCCAGCAAGGTCGAATTCCGCATCAATCTGAAAGTGAGCGACGCCGCGCTCGACGCGGACTAATCCGATGCTTGAACGAATCCTGCAAATCCCCCAGCGCGCGATCGAGAGCTTCGCGCGCCTGCTCGGCGCGATTCTGGCGTGGGGGCCGGTTCGCCGCGCTCGCGACGCGACTGGCGCGCAATGGGATCGCCTCATGGAAATCGTGCGGCGGACCGCCGCGCCCGCGCTCGCCAGTGCGCGCGGATGGTACGACAAGCGCGAACCGCGCGAAAAGCTGCTCTTGCGCGTGCTCGGCGCTGTGGCCGGCGCGCTTTTTCTGTGGAATTTCGTTTACGTTCCGATTTCCGGCCTGGGCGGCGATCTGTCCGATCGCATCGCGGCGCGCCGCCAGGAACTGACCGACGTGCAGGCGCTGATGCTGCGCTATCAACGCTTGCAGCGCGATCTCGCCGCGACCGAAAAACATACGGTGTCGAGCAAGGATTTTTCGCTCTTTTCGGTCGTCGAGCAGGCGCTGACCGCGAGCATCGGCCACGCAAAAATCTCCTCGATCACGCCCTCCGAGCGCACGCTGCCGGGCGGGTTCCATCAGCACGTCGTCGATCTCAAACTCTCCGGCTTGAGCCTCGCGCAGGTGGTCAACGCGCTTTACTCGGTGCAGACGCTCTCGACCCCGGTGACGGTGTCGAGCTTCCATCTCCGGCCGTCCGCTCCCGGCGCGCGCTCCTATGACGTGGACATGACCTGCGCGGCGCTCGGACGTGAAGCGGGATGAGCGCGGCGCCACGCCTGACCACACCGCCGCCGCACGGGCGGCGCGGCCCGCTCGTCGCGCTTTACGCGCTGATCGGCGCGTTGGTGTTCATCAGCTTTCTGGTCGCGACCTTCCCCTACAGCGTCACGCTTTCGTCGCTGCTGGCGCCGTGCCGAATCAGAGTCCGTTACGCGAGCCAGCGGATGAGTCCGCCGTTCGGCGCGCGGCTCGACGACGTTACCCTGATCTCGACCGCCGGCGGCGCCCCGCGCGTAGTGCTGACGAGCCCGTCGGTCGTGCTGACGCCCACCATCGCTTCGCTGCTGCTCGGACGGCCGGGAATCCGCGTGCGGGCCGATCTATTCGGCGGACGCGTCCGCGTAACGATTCGCCGCGCCGCGCGCGCGACCGATTTCGCTTTCGACGCGAACACGATCCAGCTCGCCGCGATCCATGGATTGCCGCTGTATGGAGCGGAACTCGCCGGCGACGTTTCGACAGCCGGCCACGCGACGCTCGCCGGCCCTGAGCTGACCGGCGCGAACGGCCGCGCCACGCTCGCGGGCGACCATATTACGGTGTCGATCGCCAGCGGGATGCCGCCGATCCGGATCGGCGTTTTGAGCGGCGCGCTCGAACTGGCCGGCGGCGTGCTCAAGCTCATCGATATCGAAACGCACGGCACCGACCTGAATCTGAAGGCCGACGGCGAAATTCAGCTCGGGCCCACGCCCGACGAGAGCCAACTCGATGTGACGCTTTATCTGGAACCGACGCAGAGCGGACGCGATCATTTCGGCTTTTTCCTGCACATGCTGCCGCATCCGCCGGCCAACGGCGCGCCGTACACGATCGGCGGTACGCTCGCCGCGCCCACCTTCAACTAATCCTTTGCCGGCGCGGGTCGGCTCAGGCCGGCGCGTTGGCGAAGAACTCCGCGATCGCCTCGCGAAACGACGGATGGGCCGGCGCGCCAACATGGTCGCCGCCTTCGATTCGCGCCACCCGCGCGTGCGCGAAATACGGCAGCATCCCCGCCGGATCGCCGACGATCCGGTCGCGCGAACCGCTCAGGAACAGCACCGGCGTTTCGATTCGCGGCAGCGCCGCGAGGTCCGGGATACTCTCTTCGGCGCCGATGCAGGCGGCGAGCGCTTTCAGATCGCCGCCGGCCGCCTCGATTCCGCGCCTGAAGCGCCGGGCCAGATCGTCTTCGATCGTCGCCGGATCGTCGGCCGCCAGCGCCGCCGCGATCCGCTCGCGCTGTCCCGGCGCCGACATCGCGCCGTTGCCGCCGAATCCGCCCAGCACCACCGCGCGAAACCTTTCGGGATAATCGAGCATCAATTGCAGCGCGATCCGGCTGCCCATCGAGTAGCCGACCAGCAGCGCGCGGGCGATCCCGAGATGGTCCATCAGGCCGATCAGGTCGCCGCACAGATTGGCCATCCCGTAATGCTCGCGGCGATCCGGCCGGGCGCTGCGTCCGTGGCCGCGCAGGTCGGGCGCGATCACGCGCCAGCGCCGCTCCAGATGCGCGATTATTCCCGTGTCGCCCCAGAGCGCCCGCGCGTGCGCGCCAAAGCCGTGCACCAGCAGAATCGCGTCGCCGCGGCCGTGGTCCTCGTAGTGAATATGATGTCCGCGCGAATCGAAAATCGGCATTGCAGCGACCTCTCGCGTAATCATTAAAATCGCGACGGCCGCGGCGCTCAAGCGGCGCGCGGCGGTTATGGCCGCCGCGCGGCGCCATTGGAGGATTCCTCAGAGCGTCTGTAGAAAGGCGACCAAATCGGACTTGTCCTGATCGCTCAAGCCGATCGAAAAGCGCTGGTCGTAGAAATTCACCACGTCGTTCAGCGTCGCCGCCGCGCCGTTGTGGAAGTAAGGCGCCCGCGACGCCAGCGCGTGCAGAATCGGCCCTTTGAATTTACCGACGTCGGCGCACTTGCCGGTGATCATCGCGCGGCCCAGATCGGTCACCGTAAAAGTCTGGCCGGCCAACGGCCCCGAGACATCGGTGCACTGCACCGTAAAGACGGGCAATCCGGAGTTGTCGAGCGCCGGAGGATTGACGCCGGCGACGCCGATATCGAGCGCGAGCTTGAGCGAATGGTTTCCGACGTTCGGGGAGTCATGGCAGGTCGTGCAGGTTCCGGTGGTGAGCGGATTTGCGCCCAGCGGATCGCCGGGGAAACGGTTCAGGCCGTTGACGCCGGAGATCGTGAACTGCCGCGAATTGAAAATCCGCTGGCCGCGCGCGATCGCCGCGCGCGCCTGATCGCGCTCGCTCGATCCGGTCAAACCCTCCCACGCGGCATAGAGCGTGAAAACGACGTTGTCGAAACCCGGACTCAGCGAATCGTTGATGCCGATGAAAAAATCCTGTTGCGAAAGAAATTGCGGCCCGCCGTCCGCTCCACTCCGATCGAGCCGTCCAGCGGCGTTGTCGGCCTCCTGCGCGTCGTAAATCTGCGATTCGAAATTCACAATCCGCGTCACTTGATCCGGCGTCGGCGGATTTGGCGCCTGCGCGTGGCCGAGAGTCGCGTCGATCGCCTGGCTCGCCAGCGAAGGTTCGCGTCCGTCCCACATGATTGCGAGCGGCGCGCACGCGGGATTTCCGTCGGGACATTCGGTCAGAAAACGCAGATTAGCCGCAGGCAGCGGCCGGCGATATACGGAAACGATCGGCGGCAAGGAGCCGAGGTCGGTGCAGGAATAGGGATCGCTGACATTCACAATCTGGAAATCCGGCGCCGCGGGCGGATTCGACCCCAATTGCGCGGCCGGAAGCGGCAGAAAAATCCGGATCAAGCCCTTGCTCAGCAGCAGGCTGTACGCAACTTGTTTTGCCTGCAAGCTGCTCACGTCGTCGGTGTCGCAGGTCGCGCCGTCAATCACGCGAAAGATTGGATCATCGCCATTGCTGGCTGCGAAGCGTTGCTGAATCGAAGCGACGCTCACGCCCCATCCGCTGCGCGGTTCGTGGCAGGTCACGCACGCGCGTCCGTTGGCGCCCAGGCTCTGGAAAAACGGATTGGACGCGGTGACGGTCGGCGCGCCGAGATTGTAGGTCTCGGTCACGCCGCTCGCATCGGCGCTGTCGAGCTTCTTCGGAATCACCGGCGGAAAAATGCCTGGCGTCCCACCGGATTTTCCGGTGTCCCGGACTTGCAGCGCGCGTTGATGGACCACTATCGCCCAGCGCGGAAGCTTAACCGAATCCGATTGAGCCGCGACCGAACCGGTCAGTCCACCGACGATAATCGCGCCTGCAAGCGCTGTTATGAGAATTGGTTTCACAAAGCCCCCCTTTGAACCGTGGTCGTGCAGAAGCGATCATGAGTCGCTGATTGCACTTTAATCCAGATTATAGTCTGTAAATCTCTCTTTTTGATGTATAAATAAATAATTTAGCATTTTCAACACTTATTTTTATGTCGGCGTTTGCGGTTTCAGGCCAAAACGCGACGCCACGACCGGCCAAACTTTGACGCGTATCGGCGCCGCGCTAGAATTCCGCGCGGGGCGGGATAAATTGCTTTGTGAAAGGGGACTAATCCCGATGCATCGACGCGCTGTGCCGACGCTCCTGCTCCTCGTCTTCGCCGCCGCCATGTTTTGGCCGATCGCGGCGGCGGCGCAACCGGCCATGATTCCGCGAATCGGCCGCGCGCCTCATCCGGCGTCCGAAACCTACATCATCCTGAAAAATTACTTCTCAGATACCGCCGTCAGCGGCTTCACCCTGATCAGCGCCGACCCGAAAACGCGCACGATCGTGGCGAAGCGCACTGGCATCGACAGCGCGACCTGGAGCAAATGGGCGTACTGCAAGATGGGCGCGGGCAACCTTATCTCGTCAATGACGCAAGCGTCGGTGACGGTTAACGTGAAGGTCGAACCGTCGGGCTACAGCAACAGCTACGTGACGGTCAATGCCGATTTCGAGGGAACGTACAGCGGCCTGGGCGCGAACGCGACCACCCAGCAGTGCATCTCGATGGGCGTGCTGGAGGACAACATCCTCGCGGCCGCCGGCGTCAAGCAGCCGTAATCGGCCGCGCGCGGGCGTCAGCGCCGCTCAGCCGACTTTCGCGGTGCGGCCCTGAATCACCTCGTCGATCAGGCCGTATTCGACCGCCTCGGCCGGCCCGAGGAAATTGTCGCGATCGGTGTCCTTTTCGATTTTTTTGAACGGCTGCCCCGTATGCTCGGCGAGTATCTGGTTGAGCAAGTCGCGCAGCCGCAGCGCCTCGCGCGCCTGGATATCGATGTCGGTCGCCTGCCCCTCGAAGCCGCCGGAAAGCTGATGGATCATGATCCGCGAATGGGGCAACGAGTAACGCCGGCCCTTCGCGCCGGCCGCCAGCAACACGGCGGCCATGCTCGCCGCCTGGCCGACGCACAGCGTCGAAACCGGCGGCTTGACGAACTGCATCGTGTCGTAAATCGCCAGCCCCGCCGTGACCGAACCGCCCGGCGAGTTGATGTACATGTTGATTTCCCGCTCGGGATCTTCGGATTCAAGAAACAGAAGCTGCGCCGTCACGAGGTTGGCGAGATCGTCGGTAATCTGCCCGCCTACGAAGATGATCCGGTCCTTGAGCAGCCGCGAATAGATGTCGTACGACCGCTCTCCGCGACCGGTTTGCTCGACCACGAATGGAACCAGGATACTCATGCGGCGATTCTACTCCGCGCGGGGCGGCGCCGTCGATAAGCGCGTTCGGGGGCCTCGCCGGCCGGCCTAAAGCAACCGGAAGCGTTCGCCGAGAAAGACTTCGCGCACGCGCTCGTTGTCGACGATTTCGCGCGGCGTGCCTTCGACCAGGATTTTGCCGCCGTGAATCACGTAGGCGCGGTCGATTATCGAGAGAGTTTCCTGCACGTTGTGGTCGGAAATCAACACGCCGATTCCCCGCTCTTTCAGGTAGCCGATGATCCGTTGAATTTCGATTACCGTGATCGGATCGATTCCGGCGAACGGCTCGTCGAGGCACAGGAACAAGGGATCGAGCACCAGCGCCCGCGTGATTTCGACTTTGCGCCGCTCGCCGCCCGAAAGCACTCCCGCTTTGGATTTCGCGACCTTGGCGATATCGAGTTCGTCGAGCATCGCTTGCAGCCGCGCCTGACGCTCCTCCTCGGTCAGCGGCAGCGTTTCGAGGACCGCAAGCAGATTCTGCTCGACCGTCAACTTGCGGAATACCGACGGCTCCTGCGGCAAATAGCTGATGCCCCGGCGCGCCCGCTGATACAGCGGCAGCGTCGTGATATCCGTGTCGCCAAGCTTGACCGTGCCGGAATCGGGCCGCAGCAGCCCGACCAGCATGTAGAAGGTTGTGGTTTTGCCGGCTCCGTTCGGACCCAGCAAGCCGACCACTTCGCCGTTGCCGATCCGCACGTCAACGTTGTTCACCACCGCGCGGCCGGAATAGCTCTTGGTGAGGCCGTTGCCGATCAGCGAGGCCTCGCGTCCAGGCTTGGGGTCGGGAATCGCTTCGGGCCGAATAAGTTTAGGCGTAGCTGTCATTTAAGGCGCGTACGATAGTAATACGATGGATTTATCCGGAAAACACACCAAATGGAATCGCTGACGCGCCAATCAGATACCATTCTTCACAGCCCACGATGATTATACGAATCAGGATACGAAAAAATTTCACTTGAATCGCGAAAATCCGCGCACGTTAAATCAAGGATTGAGCCAAGCGCGTCCGTCCTCGGCGATCAGGCGCTCAGCGGCCTCCGGCCCAAAGCTGCCGGCCGGATATTCGTGCAGCGGAAACGCCGGATCCCGGCTCCATTCGTCGAGAATGGATTGCACGAATTCCCACGATTTCTCGACAAAATTGGCGCTCACGAACAGCGTATGGTCGCCGATCATGACGTCCAGCAGCAAGCGCTCGTAAGCGTCAGGCGAGGGCCCGGTGAATTCGCTCTCGTAGCGAAGGTTCATCCGCACCGGCCGGATCGCAATATCGAGTCCGGGCTGCTTGGCCAGCACTTCGAACGAAAAGCCCTCGTCAGGCTGGATTCTGATGGTAAGCGCGTTCGGGGGAATTTTCCGCTCGCGGTTGAACAGAATCCGCGGCACGTCTTTGAACTGGACGCAGATGATGCTGCCCCGTTCGGGCATCCGCTTGCCGGTGCGCAGATAGAACGGCACGCCGGACCAGCGCCAGTTGTCGATAAACGCCTTGAGCGCGACGAACGTCTCGGTTCGCGACGCGGCTGGAATTCCCGCTTCCTCGGCATAGCCGGGGACATTCCGGCCGTCGATGCTGCCGGCGCCATAGCGGGCGCGCACGATCTGGGCACGCGCCGCGCCGGGCGCGATCGGGCGCAGCGCGCGCAGAACGTTGAGCTTGGCGTCGCGGATCGCGTCGGCGTCGAGCGAGACCGGAGGATCCATCGCAATCAAGGCCAGCAGTTGCAGCATGTGGTTCTGCACCATGTCGCGCAGGGCGCCCGCCGGGTCGTAGTACATCGCGCGCGTGCCGACGCCTTCGCTCTCCGCGACCGTAATCTGCACATGATCGACGTTGCGCGCGCCCCACATCCGCTCGAAAATCGAATTGGCGAACCGCAGCACCATCAGGTTCTGCACCGTCTCCTTGCCCAGGTAATGGTCGATACGGAAAATCTGCGATTCGTCGAAGTGCTCGCGCAGCGCGGAATCGACCTTGAGCGCGGATTCGAGGTCGCTGCCGATCGGCTTTTCGACCACCAACCGGGTGAAATTGGCGGCGCCGGGGCGCGCCACCAGACCCGCTTCGGCGAGCCGTTCGGCGCACTCCGTAATCGCCTCCGGCGGCACCGAAAGGTAATAGATCCGGTTCGGCGGAAGTCCCCGCGCGGCCTCGATCTCCTCCAACCGGGCTTTGAGCTTGCGGAACCCGTCCGGTTGATCGAGGCCCGATTGATAATCGAGCCGTGCGGAGAAATCGCGCCAGCATTCGGAATCAAGCTCGAGCCGCGAAAAGCGCGCCGCCGCCTCGCGCGCGCTCTCGCGAAACTCTTGAACCGTCATCGGACGCCGGGCGAAGCCGAGTACGGCGTAATTCCGCGGCGCGATATTCTCTCCGCACGCATGAAGGTTGTAGAGCGCCGGAATCAGTTTGCGTTTGGCAAGGTCGCCCGAAGCGCCGAAAATTACGACCGTGCAAGGCGGCGCGGCCTGCGCCTTCGCTATCTGGATGAATTCCCGCATGTGGACGATTATCCTCTGGAGACTCGCCGGCCGCCATTGACGCCTTGAACGCCGTCCGCCCACCGAACAGAATTGACGGTCGCGGCGCGCGCCGGAAGTTCGGACGCAGCGCACTAATCGCGATTATGCTTTTCACACGAAAAAACGCCTTGAGCCATAGTCTGGCAAGCGGAGCCAATTAGCGAGTGGAAAACAGCGTGATCGCCGCCGCGCGTCCGGTCAAAGCCAACTCCAACCTGCGTCTCTGGGCGCCGCCGGCCATCTGGATAGTTACGCTGTTCCTGTTTTCGACGACGATTTTTTCGGCGGCGAACACCAGCCGGCTCATCGAACCGCTACTGCGCTGGATATTTCCGGCCGCATCGGCGGCGCAGATCGTCTTGATGCACGGGCTGGTGCGCAAATCGGCGCATTTTTTCAACTATGCTGTGCTTTTCTGGCTTTTGATTCGCGGACCGATGGCGGGCCGGCCGTACGCCGCTCTGGCCTGCTGCATCCTTTACGCCGCCGTTGACGAAACTCATCAGATTTTCGTTCCCAACCGAACCCCGTCGCCCTACGATGTCGCCCTGGACTCGACCGGCGCCCTGTTCAGCCGCTTCCTGTATGACGCCGTGCGCGAATTGACCGGCGCGGCGTGATCCGCGCGCGCTGGCGCGCATTCGCCGGCCCGTCAAGCTCGCCGCGCAAGCGGCGCCTGAGATCGTTCATGCGTTGGGATCGAGCGCCGCTGAAATACGGTCCATCCGGTCGTAAAATGCGCGCAGATTAGGCAAATCGGGCGAAATTTTGTTCTCGCCCCCTATCGTCAAATACGTGAGCTGTCCATAAAGCGCGAAATCGGCATAGCCGATTCGTCCGAGCAAAAAGGCGCGATCGCGCAAGGCGTCGTCGAGGGGCGACAATTTCCGGTTCGCGGCGGCGAGCAATTCAGCATGGCGGCGAAGCGCGACGTCGCAAAATCCTTCGCCGTACTTGCGTTCCCGAATCAGCCGGTAAAACGCCTCGCGATCGCGCCCCTGGCGCGCGTAATGGGCGATTTCGTCGGGAATGGCGGCGCGAAACAGCGCGTCTTCGAGTTCCGTGTCGAAATAACGCGCGAGCGCGAGATGAACGCCGCGCATCTCGGGCGGAAAAATCGTCGGCGTCGGATACAACTCGTCGAGGAGATTGGCGATGCGATCGGAATCGGCGATCGTCTCGCCGGTTTCGAGCGTCAGCGCCGGAACCATGATTTGTCCGGAGGCGGCCAGCAGTTCCTTGCGCTCCAGATAATCGACCTCGACGATATGATAATCGACGCCCTTGAAGTCGAGAATTTTGCGCACCTTGGCGCAAAATGGGCTGGTCGAAAATTGATATAGCGCGAGCGAGCCCATCGTGGATTGTCCCTCCAGCATCCGCGGCGCCGCGCGCCCCGGACTGGCCATCGTTACCGCGAGAGCATACCAATCCCCGCCGGAACGGGTAACGGCGGCGGACGCAAAATGGCCGGCGTCACGATCCGCGCCGGCCATTCGGAGATCGAATTACTTGAAAACGCGGCGGCTACATCGTCATCCGCGGCGGCTTCATGCCCGTGCCGAGGGTCTGCTTGAAGACCTTGAACAGGCGATCGATATCCCACGGTCCGTCGCTGTAGATGATTTTATCCGCTTCAAGATGGGTGAAGCGCGAGATGCGGTATCCCGAAGCGCCGAACGTCTGACCGGTGACATCCGCGGCTTCGTCGCTCGCGAGATAGACGATAATCGGCGGGACATTCGCCGGATCCATCGGCGTGCCCGCGGCGTTCGACGCTTCGGGACGGGTTCCGGGCAGCCGGCCGGCCGGAATCGTGTCGGTCATCCGGGTCGCGGCGCCGGGCATGATCGCGTTCACCGTGATGTTGTATTTCTGCAGGGCGACCGCCGAGCTCCAGGTCAGGCCGAGGATGCCCGCTTTCGCCGCCGCATAGTTGGGCTGGCCGGGGGCGCCTTGGGCCGAGTTGGACGAGAAATTGATGATTCGCCCGAAGCGGCGTTCGCGCATGTGCGCCGTCGCCGGACGCATCGTGCAGAAATGGCCGCGCAGATGCACGCGGATGACCGCGTCCCACTCTTCGATCGTCATGTTGAAGATCATCCGGTCGCGCAGGATGCCAGCGACGTTCACCAGGATATCGAGCTGGCCAAATTCCTTGATCGCCTGATTGACTAGGCTTTCGCCACCCTCGGGCGTCGAGATGTCCTCATGGTTGGGCGACGCCTTGCCGCCGGAAGCCTTGATTTCCTTGACGACATCGTCCGCGGGCGACGACGGTTCGCGCTGGCCCGCGACCGTGACGCCGAGATCGTTGACGACGACCGCTGCGCCCTGCGCCGCCAGCGCTTTGGCAACCTCACGGCCGATACCGCGTCCCCCGCCCGTAACAGCGGCTACTTTTCCCTCGAGATGACGACTCATCTGGCTCACTCCATTGCGGCCCCATCGGGGCGAAATTGAATTGCTCGAAGCGTGAACCGCTTATAGCGCAAATCGCGCCGGATACGGCAACGGATGGTTGGAAACGCCGCCGCATGATCGGCGGCGCCGCGCGCATCAATGCGGACCGATCAACAGGCTATGGCGTGGACCGCTATCTTCGGCGGCGGAGTTTTCGACCGGAGCCGCCGGAAATTCGGTCAGGGCGCCGGCGGCGGTCAAACGGCCGATTTTCCCGGTCGGCTCGGTAAACCAAAGATTGCCATCCGGACCGGCCGTGATAAATCCAGGAAAAACCGTATCAGCCAGATAAATCGAATCGACGCGCCCGTCCGGAAGAATCGCGCAAACCGCGTGGGCGCGCGGAACTGTGACCCAGACTTTGCCGTCGCGCGTGACGGCGATATCGAAGGGTCTCAGGTTGGGGGGCAGCGTAAATTCCGATAGCCGGCCGTTCGGGTTCAGCCGGCCCACCCGATTCGCCGCGAGTTCCGTGAACCAAAGCTCGCCGTCGGGCGCCGCGATAATGCTGTTCGGGCGGCTGTCGGGATTCGGCAGCGGAAACTCGTCGATCCGGCCGTCCGGCGCCATCCGATCGATCCGGTTCGATTCGTTCTCTGCGAAATAGAGATTGCCGTCGCGCGCGAACGCGATTCCGGCCGGCCCGCCCGGATGAGGCAGGACATATTCGGTCAACGTGCCCAGCGGAGTGAGCCGCCCGATGCGATTGGCCGCGTGCTCGGTGAACCAGAGATTTCCGTCACGGCCGAGAGTGATGCTTGCGGGTCCCGCATTGGGAGTGCGCAGCGGCACGTAGGTATAGGCCCCGGACGGATCGAGCCGCCCGATGCGATTGCCGGCGGGGTCGGTAAACCACATCGCCTCGTCGGGGCCGGAGACAATCCGTTCCGGGAGCGCGGCGCCAACGTTGAACGTCGTCACGGAACCGTCGAGCGCGATACGGCCGATGCGGCTGGCGTGAAATTCCGTGAACCACATCGCGCGGTCGAAGCCGCTTGCGATCGCGAACGGCGTGACGATCAGTGCGGGCGTTTTGGGCGGCGCCGCTTCAGCTTTGGCGGCCGGCGGCGCCGCGGACGATTTAACCGGCTTGCGAGCGGCGCATCCCGCCTGCGCCAGCGCAATCACGACGAGCGCGGAGAAGCACAGGCGGCGCATGCGGGAAAGTCCAGGGCGGCGCATCGTGCCGACGAATTAAGCATTCTGCCGGCCCGAGCGACAGACCTTCATAGCGCGCAATGCTCCATCGCGCCGCGCAATCCGGATTCCGGTGCGGCCGGCGCCGCCGCAATCGCGCGGTCAGAAGCGCCGCGTGCGCTGCGCGATCGCACGGATCGCCGCGACGCGCGCGGCCAAAGCGGGATTTTTCGCCGCGTCCGCGAGCGGATAGGGAAAGCGCCATTTCCAATTGCTGTCGCCGACCGTGCCGGGAACGTTGATGCGCGCGTCCCATCCGAACAGGTCCGGCGCCGGCGCGAGCGCGAGCCGCGAACGGGCGCCATAGAGCGCTTCGATGATCGCGAGCGTTGCGCGATCATCGAGGCGCGCGGCTTGCGGATCGACGCCGGCGCCAGCGCCAAGCATCGCGACGAACGCGTCGCGCTCCGCAGCGGGCGCTGCGCGCCACCATTCGACCAGCGTTTCGGTGTCGTGCGTGCCGGTCGTCGCGACGGAATTTTCGGGATATTGCGCAGGCGGTATGAACGGTTGGCCGGCTTTATCCCACTCCCGCTCCCAGCGCATCACCTTGTAACCGGGGATTCCGAGCGCCGCCAGCGACCGCCGCACAAACGGCGGGATGACGCCGAGATCTTCCGCGATCAGTTCCATCTCTCCAGCTTCCTTGCGGATGACGCCGATGATCTCCTCGCCCTGCGCAAGCTGATCCACCGGATCGGCGGGATCGAAAGCGCCCAGCGCCTCGGGATCGGCGCCGAAACCGTAGGTGCGATAGAGGCCGACGACGTGGTCGATGCGCAGCAGGTCGAAGAGCTGGCGCGCACGGCGCGTGCGGGCGCGGATCAGGGCGAAGCCGCCCGCGCGCATCGCGCCCCACGCCGGCATCGGCAGGCCCCAGCGCTGGCCGGTGGCGGAAAAGGCGTCTGGCGGCGCGCCCACCGTGCGCGCGAGATCGAACATCGATTGATTCGCCCATACCTCCGCGCTTTCGCGGCACGGCGAAAAGGCGAGATCGCCGCCCAGCGCCACGCCCTTCGCCGCCAGCGCTTTGCGCATCTCGCGCCACTGCCGGTAAGCGATGAACTGGACGTAGGAATAAAAGGAAATTTCGTGTTCAAGCTCGCGCGCCGCGGCTTGCAGCGCGCGCGGTTCGCGCGCCGCGAGCTCGCGCGGCCACGATTCCCACGCCGACCATCGGTAACGTTCCTTGAGCGCGCGGAACAGCGCGTAGTCCGGCAGCCAATCGCGTTCGGCAAACGCATACGCGTCGAGTTCGGACCGCTCGTGCGCGGCGGCGCGTTTTTGAAAATAAGCGAACGAGCGCCGCAGCAATTCGAGCTTGGCGGCGCTGAGCCGCGACGAATCCGGCGGATCGCCCGGCCCCGCCGCGGCGCGCGCGCGCGCCATCGCCGCCGGTCCGATTCCCGGCAACGCGGCGGACGATATGTAAAGCGGATCGATCGCCAGCACGCTCATCGCGCTGTACGGACTGGTCTCGCCCGGAGCGGTTTCGTCAACGGGCAGAAGCTGAATCATCCGATGGCCGAGCGCGAGCGCGAGTTCCGCCGCCGGATAAAGCCCGGCGATCTCGCCCCGTCCAAGGTCGTCCGGCGTGCGCGTTGAGAAGAGTGGAATCAGGATGCCTGCGCTGCGTTTCACAAAATGCGGGCGCTTCGCGAAAGATCACGATGGAGCGCAAGGCTCCGACGCCGAGCGTAACCGACCGCGGCGCGTGAGCCTATCGCGCCGCGCATGAGATTCCGGGCGCGGCGGTCGCGCTCACGCCGTGGTCCAGCCGCCGTTGGGACTGATTACCTGGCCGACCATGAATTTGGCGTCGTCGGACGCCAGATACAGCGCGGCCGCCGCGATATCGGCGGGTTCGCCCATCCGGCCAAGGGGAGTGTTGGCGATCACCCACGCCTTCGCCTCCGGCTCCAGCGGCGCGGTCATCGGCGTTTCGATAAATCCAGGAGCGATCGCGTTGACGATAACGCCGTGCTTGGCGACTTCAAGCGCGACCGATTTCGTGAAGCCGATGATGCCGGCCTTAGCCGCGCAATAGTTGGACACGAACGGCAGGCCCGCCGTGCCGGCGATCGATCCTTGGTTGACGATGTGGCCCGAGCGTTTCGGGATCATCACCTTGAGCGCTTCGCGCGTGCAATAGAAGGTCGCGTCCAGATGGGTCGCGAGCATCAACCGCCAGTCCTCGTCGGTCAGATCGGTCGTGCCGAGCAATTCAGTGCTTTCGCGGGTGCGGCCGATTCCGGCGTTGTTGACCAGCACGTCGATCGTGCCGAAGGCGGCGAGAAAATCGGCGAACATTTTGCGCACCGCCGCGCTGCTCGAAACGTCGGCGACGAACGGACGCGCGACGCCGCCCGCGCGTTCGATTTCGGTGACGACATTCTGCGCCGACTCGGGCCGTATGTCGTTGACGCCGACCTTCGCGCCCTCGCGCGCGAACAACAGGCCCATCTCGCGGCCGAGTCCTGAACCCGCGCCGGTAATCAGAACGATCTTGTCCTTCAGCTTCATCGTCATCCCGCTTGTTCCCATCGATCGCCGCGGTCTCCGCAGCTCGCACGGCCGCTATGGATTGGGCGGCTTGTCCTTCGCCTCTCTGAGCTGGCGCTTCCAATCGAGCAGGCGCGCCTGCGCGCCAGCCGCTTCGGCCTCTTTGATCATCCCCTTCTTCTGGTAGAACATGCTGAGATTAGTGAAGGCAAGGATGTCTTCGGGCGCTCGTTCGACATAGCGTTTCGTCACATCGATCGCCGCGTCGAGGTCGCCCTTCGCCTGATAGCACATCGCAAGGCCCGTGAAGGCGTCGCCGAACGCGGGATCGGCCTCCAGCGCCTGATTGTAAAGCGCGATCGCCTGGTCGTAATTTCCGTCGGCGAACGCCTCGACCGCTTCGTCGCAGCGATCTTCAGCGGTTCGCCTTGCGTCATCCATTTCGCTCATCGCAAACCCTCGCCGTTGGCGTCGCAAAGCCGATAGCGGCGCCGCATCGCTCTTCTATATACTACGTAACGGGATCGATAACGATTCATCGCGCGCCGTCCGGATTGTCAAGCGGCGCGATCGCCCACGATGCTGCAGGAAGCTGAAATTTACGAAGTATTGCGCGATTGCTACGACCCGGAAATTCCGCTCAACGTCGTGGACCTTGGACTGATCTACGGCGTCAAGCTGAACGGCGACACGGTGACGGTGAAGATGACTCTGACCGGGCCGGGATGCTCGATGGGCTCGATGATCGCAACGACCATCGAAGATCGCCTGCTCGGCATCCCGGATTGCAACCGCGCGACCGTCGAAATCGTATGGGACCCGCCCTGGTCGCCGGAGCGGATCAGCGCGGCCGGCCGCAAGCAACTCGGCCTCGACGAATAAAGCGCCGCCTTTACGGATCGAACAAAACTCCGGGATTCAGCACCGCATGCGGATCGAGCGCGCGCTTGGCGGCCCTGAGCGCGTTTGCGAATCCGTCTGGCCGCTGGCGATCGTACCACGGCCGATGATCGCGGCCGACCGCATGATGATGCGTAATCGTGCCGCCGAGCGCGATCAGTTCGTCTGAAACGGCTTGCTTAATCTCCGCCCATTGCTCCAGTTCCGAGCCGCGCCGGCCCGGCGCCAGCACCGTGTAGTATGGCGCGGGACCATCGGGATAGGCGTGCGTGAAGCGCACGGTCACGGTTCCCTTGCCGCAGACGCGCTTTACGGCGTCGCGCGCCGCCGCCATCAGGCGCGCGTGGAACTCCGGAAACCGGTCCCACGTAATCGCGGTTTCGAAGGTCTCGCTGACCATCCCCATCGCAACCACGGTGTCGCGCAGGTAGGGCGCGTTGAGAAACGCGTTGCGCCATGCTCCCGCAGCGCCTTCATGCGTCGCGTCGGCGTCAGCGCGGGTGCGCGCCCCTCGTCGGCGCGGGCCTTTGCCGCGAGCGCCGCGACGGCGCCGTTTTGCCGCGCCACCGCCTGGCGCATCGCGGCGACGCTTTCCTGCAGTGCGCCGCTTTGTTCGGTCAGCGTTTTGACCTGGGCGCGGGCGTCATCGCGCTGATGGACCAGCACTTCGCGGTAGATCAGCGCCGCCGCAAGCAGCGCCGCGAGCGCGCCGATTTTCCAGTATTTGAGGATCCAGAGGAGCGGCATGGCGAACTTGCTCCGGTGCGACGGGCGTGCGGCGCGCCGCTCAGGCGCGGGCGGCGGGCGCTTCGGCGTGGTTCGGGGTGGCGCGCCGCTCGACCGCCGCGGCCACCGTCGCGGCGCCGTGTTCGTCGATCGCCGTCGCATGCCGGTCGACCGCGGACGCGAGCTTTTCGACGGCCGCCGCGTGTTTCTCGACCGCGGTCGCGTGGACGGCGACCGCATGTTGTCCCAGGGCGGCGCTGGCGGCGGCGCCCGCCGCATGTTCAAGCGCGCCGACGCGAGCCTCGAGCGAATGCGCGAGGGCGTCGAGATCGCTGAACAGGCGGCGGCCAAAAAGCGCACCGAGCTCGAAACCGCCGCCGGCGGCGAGAGCGAAGCCAGTCAAGGTTGCGTCGATAATCATGTTGCCTCCGAAGTTTCCGCGGTTTTGAGCACGCGGCGGTTTAATCCGATGAGCGGTCGCGCCGCTCGTCGCCTCATTCGTACGCGCGATTCAGCCATCCGGGCAGAAATTCCTCATTCGCGGGATTCGCCGCGGCCAGCGCGCGGTAATGCCCCGCGGCCTCCGAGCGGAAAGCCGCGATCAACGCCGATTGATCCGCCTGCGCCGCGGCGGCGCGCGTTGCCGCGCCGACCACGCCGTCCTCGGCGACTGGCCGACCGCAGGCGCGCAGCGCGCGCTGCAAACAGCGGCCCGCATGTTCGGGTCCCATGTTGACCGCCAGGTTGAAGAGCTTCGCGCCGATCGGCTCGGCAAGATCGCCGTAACCGAAACGCATCCACCAGTCGCGGAAGTAAATGGCGATCGCCTCGTCGCGGGTGAGCGCGCGGATATCCAGATGGGGATAGTCGCGCTGCTAGATTCCGAAGCGGGTCGCGCCGCCCGGATCGGCGGGATTGAGGACGTAGCCGCCTTCGTCGCGCAGCAGGCGGGACACGGCGCGATCGAAGGCGGCCGGGTAGGGTGATTGGGGCGGGGTTGGTTGGCGGGTCACGCGGCCGAAAATACGCGCGGCGGCGAAGCCGGGTAAGGGTGAAATTTTTCACGACATCAGCCGCGCTTCTCGCTGGATCAACAAGATGTTAATTATCAGTGACAGTTTGTTAGCGCACAGCAGCCGAAAAATTGCGCGCTTACGCGCGATGGCGCCGCGACATGATAAAAAAAGGCGCCGTGGACGAAGGCCGGAATTCCTCCGCCCGCGGCGCCCGACAGTAAGGCGGACTAATCCGTCAGCGCCCGCGATCGATCGTGCGCGCCTCGGCCAGCACCTGGAAGACGCGCCGCCGCGTGCATCCCAGCGCCAGCGCAATCGAATCGACGCTGGCGCCGCGCGCGCGCATCTGCAGAATCCGCACGCGCCGGGGCGGCGGATTCGGCACGTCGATGCGATCGCCGCCGAAGACGCCCGCGAGCGCCAGCGCGGTCGCATGGCCGACCGCCGCGCTGAGCGCGTCGCCGGGTTCGGGCGAGTGCGGGATATAGAGCCGCGCGCCGCCGAAGGCTTCGATCAGCCGGCTGGCCCCGTCCGCGCCGATGGTTCGCACCAGTTCGTCGAGCATCGCGCCGCGCCGGGGGATGCGTTTCGCCGCGGGCGCGATTCGCTCGCGGCCCGGCTCGAACGCCGCGGCGGTTTCGGCGCCGGCCGGGCGGGCGAATCCGGGAGAGGGCGCAGGCTGGCGCGGTCGGCGCATGAAGATGCGGCCGGGCTCGCGCAGCGGAGCGCCGGGCGGCGGCCAGTCGAACGTGAGCGGCATTGAACCTATCCGTTTTTCCATCAGACAGCCTCTTTTCCTTCGGATTTGGCGCCGGAGGGCGACGCGAGTTGGTCGATCAGCCGATCGAGCAGGCGGGCGAAGCCGGCGTCCGCGCAACGCCGGCGCGCGACCGCCGCACAGGCGTGGATTACGCTGGTATGGTCGCGGCAAAAGGCGCGCGCGATGCGCGGAAAGGACGCGGCCGAGCCGCCCGGGCGCCGGCGCGGCGGACCTGCGAGTTGCCGGCTTAGATACATCGCGACATGCCGCGCGCAGGCGACATGCTGGCGGCGGGTGGGCGCGCTCAGCTCGGCGGAATCAACTTTGAATTCGCGCGCCACCAGCGCTTGAACCTCGCTGATCGAAATCTGTCGCGAACGTGATTCGTCGATCATCGGAGACACTCCGTGAAAGCGGGGCCGAATGGCGTTGACGCGGCGCGGACGGCGCCGCGCGCCGGCGGCGGTTGGCGATGGCCGGGCCGGTGATGCGTTCGCTAGATGAGATCGGAACAGGTGTAGCGAACGGCCCTGGAGCGCGTGCGGAAAGCATCGGTCCATGGCGCGATCGCGCGCCAGAGCCTCGCCGCGGCATTGACGGCGCCAATTTGGCTTGTCGGAGGCTTCAAAAAATTGGCGCTGCGATGGCGCTCCTTGCTGGTTTTGGCCGCAAAGACCCGCCGCCGCCTCGCACCTCCGCCTTCACATCCGGACGAAAATCTGCGGCGTAGGTTGAAAAGGACCATCCGGGACGAACGCGCCAGCGCGTCGCCGCTTCGGTCGTCAAATGCCCGTGGATTCCGGCACACACCTTGCTGTTCGTGCCGATGATGCACCGGTCAGGCCGGATTCTGAATTCCGGCATGATCGGAGGGTTTGGCGCAGATCGGCACAACTTAATGAAATCGGCGGGCGGAAAACTCGCAAATATTTGTTGGTTAACTATCGTGGTATTTTTGAACGAATGGAGAATTTGGTCGCCCACACTAACCATTCGTGGTAAGGTTGTATGAAACATTGAACGTTTTCGCCCGCTTACAGGCGTATCCGTCGGTGTCTATATCCCACAGTGGGAGAATAATGTCAACTACTGTAGTAGATGAAGAATTTCGCCGCAGATTGCGCCTGATCATGCAACAGTTCGGCTCGGTCGCCGATCTCGCGCGCGCCGTCGGCGTGTCCGACAACGCGATTTACAAATGGGTCTCGGGACGCGGCCAGCCCAGTATGATGAGCCTGGTGAATCTCGCGAAAGCGGCGGGCGTTTCGGTCGAATGGTTGGCGACCGGCCGCGGCGCCTCCGGCCGCATCCGTGGCGAGACCGCCAGTAGCGCCGAAAGTTCCGAACACGTCGGCTCTGTGGGGCGCGCCGTCACGACTCTGCCGCCGAGCCCGCAGATCGTCGAATACGTGCGGTTGCGCGGCGATTGGCTGCAGCGGGTGCTCGGCGCCGACGCGCGCGCGATCGCGATGGTCGAGGCGGTTGGCGATTCGATGGCGCCGACGATCGACGAAGGCGACGTGGCGCTGACCGACCTGCGCGAAAACCGCTTCCGTTACGACGGCGTGTACGTGATTCGTTCCGACAACGAACTCGCGATCAAGCGTATCCAGCGCCAGCCCGACGGCGCCTTGCTGGTGCGCGGCGACAATCCCGCCTACGAACCCGCGACCGTACGGCCCGACCAGCTTAAGCTGCTGGGCCGCGTGATGTGGGTGTTCGGGCGGCTCTGACTCCGCCAGCGGCGGAGCGACGCCGGACCGCTCGCGCGTGGCGCGGGCAAATCATTCGCCGAAGCGGCCGTGACGACCCGCGCCGCCCGTGAAACGGCGCGCGCCGGCGACGGTTTCGCCCGACCGGATCGTGGCGATGCCGTGCCGGTACTCATTGGCCAGCGCCGCCGCCAGATCCATCGGAGCTTGCTCGTGCGCGGAGAGCCGGTCGCCGCGCAGGCACTGCTGCGGAAAGGATGCGATTTGTTCCGCCAGTTCACGCGCCGCGGCCAGCGCGCCGCCGCTTTCGGCAAGACGGTTGACCAGGCCCATCCGAAACGCCTCTTCCGCGCCGACTCCCCGGCCGGTCAGAATCATGTCGAGCGCGTGGCTCATCCCGATTAGCCGCGGCAGGCGCACCGTGCCGCCGTCGACCAGCGGCACGCCGAAGCGCCGGCAATAGACGCCGAAGACGGCGTCGCGCGCGGCGATCCTGAGATCGCACCACAGCGCCAATTCCAGTCCGCCAGCGACGGCATGCCCTTCGACCGCCGCGATCACCGGTTTGCCGAGCAGCATCCGGGTGCATCCGAGCGGGCCATCGCCGTCGGGCGCGACCCGGTTGCCGCGATCGCTGGCGACCGCCTTGAGGTCGGCGCCGGCGCAGAACGCGCCGCCCGTTCCGGTCAGGATCGCCACGTTCAGCGCCGGGTCCGCGTCGAAGCGCCGGAACGCCTCCGCGAGCGCGTCGGCGGTCGGCCGATCCACGGCGTTGCGCACTTCGGGCCGGTTGATGGCGACGACCGCGATCGCGCCAGAACTCTCGAACGTGACAGTGGACATCCGACGACCTCCTGCGGCGGCGCGGCGCGCCGCCTGGATTCGGCCTTTTCGATAGCATGCGCGGGCGCGCGGAAAAATCCGCGCCGCGCGCTTGGCGCCGCGCGCCGATCGGCGCGACAATCGCGGTCGCGGCGGATCGTTTCGCGCTGGCGGGCGCGTCCGCCGGCGCGAACCTGTGGAGGCTTCCGATGGCTTACAAGAATCTGCTTTACGAAAAGAGCGGCCGGGTCGCGAAAATCACCCTCGACCGCCCGCAATACCGCAACGCCCAATCGACCGCGCTGCTCAAGGAGTTGGACCGCGCCTTCGCCGAAGCGGCCGACGATCGCGAAGTGCGCGTGGTGATTCTGGCCGGCGCCGGCGATCATTTTTCGTCCGGCCACGACCTCGGCACGCCGGAGGAAAAGGCCGATCCGTCGAGCTATATCAACGTGCGCGGGCTGGCCAACCGGCACTGGAAATCGTGGGAGATTTTTCTCGACAATACGCTGCGCTGGCGCGACCTGCCGAAGGCGACGATCGCGCAGGTGCAGGGCTATTGCATATTCGGCGGATATATGTTCGCTTCGGCGATGGACCTGATCGTCGCGGCGGACGACGCGATGTTCCTGCCGTCGCTGACGCAGTATTTCTCGGCGCCGTGGGATCTCGGTCCGCGCAAGGCCAAGGAAATACTTTTCCAGAGCCGGTTTATCGACGCGCGCGAAGCCGAGCGGCTGGGCCTGGTGAACATGGTCGCGCCGCGCGCCGAGCTGGAGCGCGTGACGGCGGAGCTGGCGGCGCGCATCGCCGAAAGCGACGAATTCCAGCTCCGGATGGTTAAATTCGCGATCAATCAGGCGCAGGACGCGATGGGGTTCCGGACCGCGGTGCGCAACGCCCATTCGCATCATTTTCTCGGCCGGATGCCGGCGTACAACAAAATCGATCAGGGCGAGGAGGCGCGGCCGAAGCGCCTGCCCGGCGTCGAGCAGGCGATCCGCAAGATGGGCGGCCATAAATAGCAACTTGCGCCGAAATAGTATTCAATCAAATCTCAGTAGAACATGACTTCAGGGAGACCGAGATGAGCGCGGCGGACAACAAGAAACTGATTAGCGACGCCTTCGCGGCGTGGGCGCGCGGAGACGGCAATGCGTTTTTCAACCTGCTGGCGGAGGACGTGCGCTGGACCGTGATCGGCGGCACGCCGGTGTCGCGGACCTATACGAGCCGCGACGCCTTCGTCGAGGGCGCGGTCAAGCCGCTCACCGCGAAGTTGGCCGGGCCGATCGTGCCGACGGTGCGCGATATTATCGCGGAAGGCGACAAGCTGGTCTTGCAGTGGGACGGCCGTTCGTCGGGCAAAAACGGCGCGATTTATCATCAGACGTATTGCTGGGTGATGCGTTTCGAGAATGGCAAGATTCGCGAGGGCACGGCCTACCTCGACACGGCGCTAATCGATCAACTCTGGGCCTGAAGACCGCCGCGCGGCGCAAATAATCACCGCGGGCGTTAGTTACGAAGTGGAGGCAAAAGCCGGATGCGGATGAGATATCGGTCGGTCGGACTCGCGGCCGCGTTTGGTCTCGCGCTCGCGGCAAGCGCATGCGGACCGGATTCCAGTTCAGTCGGCGCCAGACCGCCGTGCGCCGCTTACCATTCGGCCAGCTCGGGCGGCCTTCCCGCGGGAGTCGGCTTCGATCCTTGCGGCCACTTTGGGGCGCACTTTAGCCGCGGATATTTTTTGCGGTCGAGTATGGCTCCGCCGCCGCGCTGACCGGCCGTCCGGGCGGGAGCGAGCGTCGCATGCGCCCCGGACGGTCTGCTGCTTCGTATCGCGACGACGGCTAAAATTGAATCAGCCGAAATAAGCCGCAATCAATCGCCATAAGCCGTGGCCGGCTTTCGGCCGGAAACAGCCATGCATACAAGTCGCGAAGCGGATCGGCGCGCCCGGCGCAACTCCGTTCATGCCGGCGCGGAACGTCGCGCGGCGCCGGATCGCGCCGCGGCGCTGGGTCAGTACCGGGCGCGCGCCGCGGTGTACGATTTCGAGATCTCCGCGGTCGAGCCGATGCGGCGGCGGGCGATCGAGCGGCTCGGCTTGAGCGCGGGCGAGGTCGTGATCGACGCCGGATGCGGCACGGGGCTGAGCCTGATCGCGCTGGCGCGCGCGGTCGGCGAGAGCGGCGCGGTAATCGGCGTCGAACAATCGCCGGAAATGATCCGGCGCGCGCGCGATCGAATCGCGGCGGCGAGACTGACAACGTGACGCTGGTCAACGCGCCCGGAGAAGAGGCCGAAATTCCGCGCACGGCCGACGCCCTGCTGTTCCATTTCACGCACGACTTGATGCAGATCGAGGCGGCCGTCGCGCGCCTGATGGCGGCGGTCAGGCCGGGCGGCCGGGTGGTCGCGACGGGATTGAAGTGGGCGCCGTGGTGGATGCCGGCGACGAATCTGTTCGTTCGCGCAGCGGCGCTGCGCTCGGTAACGACGCTGGCTGGACTCGACTATCCGTGGCGCAACCTGACGCCTTATTTGGCCGGCATGGTGGTCGAGGCGGGCTACGGCGGCGGAACTTACTTAGCCTACGGAACGCGCAAATGAACGGCGAAAGTGATGGGCAGGAGGACTCGATCGGCGCTGTGCCGCCGGCCGCAATCCTGCGCATGATCCTTGGCGCGCTTGGCGCGACCGTGGTTTTCGGACTTGCGGCCGAAGCCGTTCAGGCGGCGCTCGAGTACGGGCGGCTGGCCGCCGATCCGGTCTTCCACGGATGGAACGCGCCGCATGGCGACGGGCGGCCCGTGATCGCGATTCCGGGCTTTCTCGGCAGCGACGGTTATCTGGGAACGCTGCGCGGCTGGCTCGGGCGAATCGGCTACCGGCCGTTTGAATCGGGATTGCGCCGCAACACCGGATTCAACGCCGCGCTGCTGGCTGAAATCGAGCAACGGACGGCCGAAGCCGCTCGCGCATCGGGAGGTCCGGTCGCGCTGGTCGGCCACAGCCTGGGCGGCGTTTACGCCCGCGCAATCGCGCGCCGGCGGCCGGAACTGGTGAGCGACGTGATCACGCTGGGTTCGCCCCTCGGACTTGACGCCGGCCCGATTCCGGCTTCGGTTAGATTCACGGCAATCTATACGCGCGCCGATCGAATCGTGCGCTATCCGCGCGCGCTGGCGCCGGGACCAGGCGCACGCAACGTCGAGGCCGGCGGATCGCATGTTGGCATGGCCTTCAACGCCGAGGTTTATCGCGCGATCGCGGCCGCGCTGGCCGGCAGCCGCCACGTCTCGTCCGCATAATTCCAACCGCGCCCGCCCGCCGTCCTTGCGCGTGTGGTTTACAGCGCCGAACAAACGGGGCACGATTTTACCGCGGCGCGGGCCGATCGCCCGCGGCGCACGAACCGATGGAACAAACGCCGGTAACGGTGATTGGCGCCGGACTCGCGGGCAGCGAGGCGGCGTGGCAGCTCGCGCGCCGCGGAATTCGTGTGCGGCTTTACGAGATGCGTCCGGTCGCCGCGACCGAGGCGCATCGGACGCCGTTCTTTGCCGAGCTGGTCTGCTCGAATTCGCTGCGCAACGCCTCGCTGGAGACGGCGGTCGGCGTGCTGAAAGAGGAGATGCGGCGGCTCGGCTCGCTGATTATCGCGGCTGCCGATCGCGCGCGCGTTCCGGCCGGAGCGGCGCTCGCGGTGGATCGCGACGCCTTCGCGCGGTCCGTGACCGGCGCCCTAGAATCGCATCCGCTGGTCGAAGTGATCCGCGAAGAGGCGACCGCGATTCCCGCCGGCCGGGCGATTATCGCCACCGGACCGCTAACCAGTCCGGGGCTGGCGCGGGAATTGAACCGGATAATCGGCGAGAACCGGCTTTATTTTTACGACGCGATCGCGCCGATCGTGACCGCCGAATCGATCGATATGGCGGTCGCGTTCAAGGCGTCGCGATGGGGCGTCGGCGGCGACGACTACATCAATTGTCCGCTCGACGAAGCGCGCTATCACGAATTTATCGCGGCGGTGATGGCGGCGGATAAAGTCGCGGTCCATCCGTTTGAAAAACCGATCTATTTCGAGGGCTGCATGCCGATCGAGGAGATGGCGCGGCGCGGTCCGATGACGCTCGCGTTTGGCCCGATGAAGCCGGTCGGCCTGATCGATCCGCGCACGGGACAGCGGCCGTTCGCGGTCGTGCAGCTCCGCCAGGACGACAGCGCGGGGCGGCTTTACAATATCGTAGGTTTTCAAACCAAGATGACCTATCCGGAGCAGCGGCGGGTGTTGAGGATGATTCCGGGCCTTGAGCGGGCGGAATTCGTGCGGCTCGGCTCGCTCCATCGCAATACCTTTATCGATTCGCCGCGCCTGCTGCGGCCGACGCTGCAGTTGCGCGGACGCGACGATCTGATGCTGGCCGGGCAGATGATCGGCGTCGAAGGGTACGTCGAATCGGCGGCGGCCGGGATGCTTGCGGGAATCAATCTGGCGCGGATCGCGAACGGCGGCGCGCCGTCCGCGCCGCCGCCGGAGAGCGCGCTCGGCTCGCTGATCGCGTACGTGACCGATCCGGCGCGCCGCGATTTCCAGCCGATGAATGCGAATTTCGGACTGATGCCGCCGATTGCCGGACGCTTGCGCGGACGGGAGAAGAAAATCGCGATGGGCAGGCGGGCGCTCGCGGCGTTTGAGCAATGGATTGCGCGCGAACGGCTTGAAGACGGATGCGGCGCCGTCGCATATCCGGACGAGGCGGTAACGGCGTGAAGATTGGCGCGCTCGACGTCGGCAGCAACACAGTGCTGATGCTGGTCGCGGAAGCGACTGCGCCCGCGACGATCGCGAAGATCGCCGACATGAGCCGAATCACCCGGCTCGGACGCGGCGTTGACGCCGCTCGGGCGCTCGATCCCGAATCCGCCGCGCGCACCCTCGATACGATCGACGAATTCGCGTCGCGGGCGCGCGAGCTCGGCGCCGAGCGGATTTTAGCCGTCGCGACCGCCGCCTTGCGCGACGCGCGCGACGGCGCGGAATTTATCGCCCGCGTGAAACAACGGACGGGCGTGACCTTGGAAATAATCAGCGGCGAGAGCGAGGCGAGACTCTCGTGGCTGGCGGCGACGCGCGGCTTGAAAATCGATCCCTCGGAGCGCCTGCTGGTCGTCGATATTGGCGGCGGTTCGACCGAGCTGATTCGCGCCGAACCGGGCGCCACGCCCAATCTGACCAGCCTGCAGCTTGGATCGGTAAGATTGACCGAGCGAATCGTGCGCCACGATCCGCCGACCGCGCGCGAGGCCGCCGATCTCAGGCTTGCGTGCGACGAGTTGTTGCAAAAACTTGGATGGGAATTCGCGCCGTCGGTGATGGTTGGCATCGCCGGAACCGTGACGACGATCTGCGCCGTGACGCTGGGACTGCATCATTACGACGCATCGCGGGTCCATGGCTATCGGCTGGCGCGCGCGCAGGTGCTGGAGGCGATCGCGCGCTTCGGCGCTGTGACGCTGGAAGAGCGGCGCAAGATGCCAGGGCTGGAGCCGGGGCGCGCGGACGTCATTTTCGCGGGCGCGGCGATCCTGGAACGGGTTATGGAGCATTTCGGGCTGGATGAAGTAATCGTAAGCGACCAGGGGGTGCGCTGGGGCCTCGTTTGGCAGGCGCTCGATCAGATGGCGGCGGCGCGCTGAAGCGCGCCGCCGCGCCAAACGAAGCACAGATCGCCTGGATTGCGATGACGAAGGCCGAATTAATCGAAGCGGTGGCGAAATCGACGCGCCAGCAAAAAAAGGCGGTCGCGCTCATTATCGAGCTCGCGTTCGATCAGATTGCGCGCGCGATCCGTCGCGACAAGCGTTTCGTGATGCCCGGCTTCGGAACATTTTCCGTCCGGCGCCATAAAGCGCGTGCGGGATTCAATCCGCGCACCAACGCGCCGATGACGATCCCGGCGACCCGGACGGTCGGGTTTCGTCCCGCGCCCAAGCTGAAGAAGGGACTTTAGCGCGCGATCGATGGAATCATCCCGCCCTGCGCCGGCCAATCCCGATCGATGAAGCGGGGCCGCTTATATCCCCTTTCCATTCTGGCGTTGGCGCTCGTGGCGGGCGGTTTTCTGCGCTTCTATCGGTTGGACGCTTTCGAGATGTCCGCGGACGAAGGCGCCTCGTGGGCGGCCGCCGCGGCGCCGTCGCTGTCCGCGGTGCTGCGCGCGCAGGTCGTGCTGAATCCGGGCAAGGCGGGATTGCACGACCTGGCGTTGCATCTGTGGATGCGCGCCTTCGGCGACGGGCTGAGCGCGATGAGAGCGCTGTCGGCGGTCGCGGGCACGCTCGCTGTGGCGCTGGTGTTCCTGCTCACGCGCGAGACGTTCGCGCCGCCGTCCGGCGCCGACGAGTCGGCCGCGCCGCTGCCGGCGGAGGCGCGCGATTTGGCCGCCGCGCTTGCGGCACTGCTGTTCGCCGTGAATCTGGTGATGGTCAAATACGCGCGTGAGGCGCGGATGTATCCGCTCGAAATCGACGCTGTAATCGGCGCCGCCTACTGCGTGATTTGCGGAATGAACCGCGGCGGCTGGATCTGGCCGGCGTTGGCGGCGATCTGCGCGGCGTTGGCGATCGCCGCGCATCTGACGGCGCTTGCGGCGTTGGGAGCGATCGGGCTCTGGTTGCTTTATATTTTTCTTCAAGCGCAGGGCGGCGCTAAATCCGCCGCAACCAGCGCGCGGCGCGCGCTGGGAAATCTCGCCGCGCTGGCGGCGGGAGCGGCCTTGCTGGCGCCGCTCGCGCCGGCTGTGATCGGGTCGGCGGCGCATGCCGCGGCGATCGGCGCGATCGGCTGGATCAAGCGGCCGGCGTGGTGGGCGCCCTTCGCTCTGTTCAACAAGGCCGCAGGAACGTTCGCATTTCCGGTGTACGCGGCGCTCGCGGGATGGGGCGCGATCCGGTGCTGGCGGCAGGCCCGTGACCGCGTGCTCTTCGCCCTAATCTGGATGTGGGCGCCGCCGACGGTCGTGCTGGCGGCGTCATACATTCTTGAGCCGCTGTTTATGGAGCGTTATCTGATCGCGGTTTTCGTGCCATTTTTCATGCTCGCGGCGCTGGGAATCGTGGCGATTGAAAGCCGGCCGTCGCGGGGGCTGGCGTTGGGGCTGGCGCTGACGCTCGCCCTAGGTCATCTGTGGGCGTGGTCGCGCAAAGCCCATGACGTGCAATGGCGGGAGGCGGCGATGGCGGCGCGGTATCGATGCGCCGCGGGTGAAGCGATCGTCGTCGCGCCCGGCTATGCCGACAACGTTGTGCGATACTATTTGCGCGGACTTAAGGACGGCCCGCGGGTGATTCCCGTGAACAAAGCGGCCGGAAGCGACGCGCGGGTCGCGATTCTCGGCGACGCCGGCGTTGCGCCGGAAGTCGCCGCCAGGGTCCGTGCCGAATATCCGCGAGTTGTGGCGCGTGATCGCGGGGTCGTGGTACGAGAACGATAATTTCGGCGGCGACCGATCAGGGAGACGAATCAGATGGCGGAAAGTGCGGTTAGTCCGGAACGTTTGAAGGAAGAACAGCGGCGCGACTGGGACATTGCCGCGGCGGGTTGGAAGAAGTGGTGGCCGTTGTTTGAACAGTGTGCCAGCCATGTGAGCGAACGGTTGGTCGAACTGGCGGGAGTACGGCCGGGCGCGCGCGTGCTGGATATCGCGACCGGCAACGGCGAACCGGCTCTGACCGCGGCGCGGCGGGCCGCTCCCGCCGGTTTCGTGATCGCCACCGATCAATCGCCCGGGATGATCGCGATCGCGCGCGAGCGTGCGGCGGCCGCGGGCGTCGCCAACGTCGAGTTCCGCCAGATTGACGGAGAGAGTCTCGATATACCGGAGCGCGATTTTGACGCGGTGGTTTGCCGCTGGGGCCTGATGTTTATGCCGGACTATGCCGGCGCGGTGCGCGCGATCCATGCGCGCCTGAAACCCGGCGGCCGGTTCGCCACGGCCGTGTGGGCGGGCGCCGACCGCGTGCCGATGATCGCGATCGGCGCGGAAGCGGTGAGGCGGATTGCGGCGTTGCCGCCGCCGCCGCCCGACGCGCTCGGACCGCTCAGGCTCGCCGACGAGTCGCGCCTGCGCGCCGCGTTGAGCGCGGCCGGGTTCCGCGATATCGCCGTCGAGCGGATGATCGTCGAGTTCGTTTTCGATTCGCCCGAGGACTTTACGCAGATGCGCGTCGATGTCTCGGCGCAGTTCCACGCGCTGCTGGATCGGGTCAGCGCCGCCGAACGCGGCCGGATAATCGCGGCGGTCACCGATGGCGCGCGCGCGTTTGTCGCGGCCGACGGTAAAGAACGCACACGCAACGAGACAATCTGCTTTTCGGCCGCTCGTTGAGGCGATCGGGCGGCGATGGGTGACGCGACGGTATCCGCGGCGGCGCCTGCGAACCGTGCGGCTCCGGCGGACGGCGAGCTTGCGCTTTCCGCCGGAGCCGCGCGCGCAAGCGCACGCTACAGTCTGTTCCGGTATTCGCCGCTGCTGTTCTTTCTCATAATTATTGTCGCAGACGCCAGCCAGTGGGCCGACCCCGATCTGTGGATTCACTTGCGGGCGGGTCAATCCATTCTAGCCAACTGGCGCGTGCCGGCTATCGACGCCTATTCATACTCCGTGCCGGGCGCAATATGGACCGATCATGAGTGGTTATGCCAGGCGCTGATGGCGCTCGCATACGATCGTCTTGGCGTTTTCGGGCTCCAGTTATGGAAGCTGCTTTTGGTGGCCGCGACGCTCGGCTTCACGTCGATGAGTATCGCGGAGACCGGAGCGGCGCCTGCTTTGCAATTCAAAATCATGACGGTCGTCGCGATCGCCTTGATGGAGCAGTTGCAGTACCGGCCGCAGCTTTTTTCATACGCGATCTTCGCTGGACTTCTGGTCCTCCTGGCGCGCGACTGGCACGGCCGGCGAGCGCCTTTATTACTAGTGGTTCCGCTTATGGCGATTTGGGCGAATCTTCATGGCGGATTCGTCATGGGAATTGCCGCGCTGGGAATCTACGCCGGATGCGTGATGAGTTGCGCGTTATTCGGCCACGTGGCAAGCATGCGCCGCGCAGTCGGACTGGGCGCTCTGACGCTTGCGGCCGCGGCCGCCACGCTTTTGAATCCCTACGGAATCGGTCTGTGGCGTTTGATTTGGCGCGCCGCGACCGACCCCGTAAGCCGCCTCGCGAATGACGATTGGCTGCCGCTTTCCCGTGCTGTCGAGGCGCAATGGATCAATTCTCACAGCGGCGCAATCTTTGTGTTGTGCGGCATAGGCGTGATGGCGGCGACCGCGCTTGCCGTCGTCCTCGCGCCGCGGGCGGGCGACTTCCCGTTCGTCGCGATCGCCGCGATCATGTGCGCCGCCGCCATATCGTCATCGCGCAATCTGCCCTTTGCGATTATCGCGTGCGTATCCCCGCTGACTCTGCGCCTGGCAAAAAAGAGCCGCCAACGCGAATCGGAGGTTCGGACGCGATCCGCGGTAAATCCGTGGATTGCCGGCTTGATCGCGATCGTGGCCGTATGGCGGCTTGGACTCGTGTCCGGTCGGTTTAAGGCAGCGATCACGAATCCTGCCGGCGCGGTCCGGTTCATGCGGCAAAATTCGCTGCGTGGAAATATATTGAATGATTTTAATTGGGGCGATTATCTGATTTGGCGCCTGGAGCCGCAGTCGAAGGTTTTTATCGATGGCCGGTATGACACCCTATATCCGTATTCACTGATTCGCCAGTATATCGATTTTCGATTCGATTTGCCCGGCGCCCAAAAGACGCTGGACGGCTGGCCCCATGATTTCGTTCTGGTCGCTCCCGGCACGCCAGCATACAAGATGATGGTTAAACAGTCGGTATGGAAGCTTGTCTATCTCGATAGCGTGTCGGCTCTCTTTGCCCGCGATGGGACCGCGGGCGCGCTCGTCACGCCGCATCTGAGGCCTGCGGAAAAGCCGGCCGACGAGTATTTTCCATGATCTCGGATCGCGCGGTCGAAAAGTCGCAGGATGAACTGGCCTGCAATGCGGCCCGGCCGCAACCCGTCTCATTGTGGCGTTACTCGGCCGCGCTCGTTTTCGTTGCGGCGGTGATCGCCAACGCGTGCTCTTACGCCGACATAGATTTGTGGGGACATGTCTATTTTGGCGAGGCGATGATACGGGCTGGACGGATTATCGCACACGATCCCTACAATTATTCAGTTCCAGGCCATCTCTGGCTCCATCATGAGTGGCTAACTGAAGTCATGATGGCGGCGATCTATCAGCATTGCGGAATTGTCGGTCTCAAACTCTGGCATTTCAGCGTAACGGCGTTTGCGATTGTGATGTTGTCGATGGCGGAAGGCGAGACGGGCGCGCCGCCGCCGATCCAATTCGGCGTGCTTGCGGCCGCGGCCGTCACGTTGTCCGCCGTGATGCAGTTCAGGCCGCAGATTTTCACATACGCGCTGTTTGCGATGTTGATTTTTCTGCTTACGCGGGAGCTTTACGGCCGTCGCTCGCATCTTTGGCTCGTTATCCCGATGCTCGCGTTGTGGTCAAACCTGCACGGCGGCTTCTTCATCGGTTTGGTGACGCTCGGAATTTACACGGCCGTGATCGGCGTTGACGATTTGCTCTCAGGGCGCGGCCTGGAGCGGGCGTGGCGGCTGGCTGCATTGACGCTCGCGGCGGCGGCCGCGACCTTCGTCAATCCAATTGGAATCGAATGCTGGCGCACGGTGTTTGTGTCGCTAACCGATCCGCTGGCGCACAAGGTGATGGCGGACTGGCGGCCGATCGTTACGGTTGTGCGCGAGTCCGGCGCCCATGGTTCCGATAATCTACTACTCGAGCTGTGGGCCGCTTATATAGTAACCCTCGCGATCTCTGTCGCTGTTACTCCGCGGCGCGACGATTGGCCATTAATCGCGATTGCCGCGGTGATGACGGCGGCGGCCTTCAGCGCGATCCGCAATATTCCGCTGCCGGTGATCGCGGGTGCGCCGCTGCTTGCTCGTCATCTCGATTTGACTTTTCAGAAGCTTCTGGCCAAGAAAGGCGAGTTGGCCAACCCGGAGGCGCAAGACACGAGCAGCGTTCAGCGGATGTCGATTGCCGGTCAGAGCCTGATATTCATCGCGTCATTTGCAGTGCTATTTGGAAGACAGGGTCTGTTATCGGCGAAATTGGCGACGGTCGGAGAATATCCGTCGGGCGCGGTTGCATTCATGAAGGATCGCAACTTGCATGGCAATATCCTGAATCCGTCGCAATGGGGGCAATATTTGATATGGCACCTTGCTCCTGAATCCAAAATTTTTTACGACAGCCGGTTTGACACGGTATATCCTCAAAAAGTTTTGATCCAATATCTGGATTTTTTCTTCGGACCGCCCTCAGGCGCCAAGCTTTTGACTGAATATCCAAACGATTTCGTACTTGTGATCACGAACTCGACCGCTTACAGAACGATGCTCGAGCAGCGGTCATGGAGACTGCTTTACCGGGATTCTGTTTGCGCCTTGTTCGCTCCCGCCGGTTCGCGGGCGGCCGAGATGCCGGGTCTGCCCGTAATTGGCAAAGCAAAGAAGGTTTTTTTCCCCTGATTCCATCTTGATTTGTACTTTTCGGCAGATTTTGCACGACCGCCGCATAAGCTTGCAGATCGGCGAGAGTTCGCCAATCTTGCGCGGTTCGGTTCCACTGGCGCGAGGCGCAATTCGGATGGCATACTTCCTTTCCTCGGAGAGGTGGCTGAGCCTGGTTTATGGCGCACGCCTGGAGAGCGTGTAGACCCCGAAAGGGTCTCTGGGGTTCAAATCCCCCCCTCTCCGCCAGACAGTCCGCGCGATTCCGCTGCAATCCAGAGAAAACGCGCAAAGCCGCCCCGAGCCTGGCATTTTCGCCATGTGCAGCGCACCGGAGAAGGCTCGCCAGCGCCGAAATACCCCGCATCGGGCCGATTTCTTTCCGCGCGAAATAAATTCGGTTCGCTTTGGGCGAGCGCGCATTAACCGTCGGCGAACGATTATTCGCGACTCCGCGCCGAAACGGAGCCCGAGTGCGAATCTGCGCTTGATCCTTATGGAGGCCGGTCGGCTCAAGTCAGCGGCTTGACGTAAAATAGAACCGGCCCTAGGCTGACGATATCGTGGCGGACCTCCCAGAGATCATTCCGCTCTTTCCGTTGCCCAACTTCGTGCTCTTTCCCGGCGTGCAGGCGCCTCTGCATATTTTCGAGCCGCGCTATCGCGAAATGGTGGCCGACGTCGCGCAAAGCCACGGCCTGGTCGGCATGATTATGCTGAAAGGCGATTGGGAGCGCGATTATTACGCCAATCCCGATGTATACGAAGTCGGATGCGCGGGCCGGATTACGACGCTCGCCCGCCTGCCCGACGGCCGCTATAACCTGATCCTCGACGGCGTCAGCGAGTTTCGCGTGGTCCGGGAGGTTCGCGAGAAGGCGTACCGGACCGCGCACGTACAATGGTGTCCGGCGACGCCGATCGATCTCGACGGCGCGACGATGCGCAGCCTACGCGAGTTGCTGATCCAATTCCTTGGCCCGCCCGCGCACGATCTCTGGCGCTCGCTGGTCGAGCAGCGCGGCCTGACGGGCGCCGATTTGATTAACTTTATCTGCTTCCACCTCGATGTCGCGCCGATCGAAAAGCAGACGCTGCTCGCGGCGCTCGGCAAACGCGCGGGATGCCTCCTCGATATCCTGACGTTTCAGGTCGAAGAGCGGAAACTCGGCCCGGGCGGCGGCGCGACCGGTTCGTCCGGCCCCCTGCAGTAATCTTCGAACCGCCGCACGAACGTCCGGAGGCGCCGCGTGGCGCCAAAATAATCTGGAACGATATTCGGGCGAGCTTCGTATAAAGGTTTGATTGGCCGTTTTGCGGCGTGTCGCGCGGCAGGCGGAACGCATTCGCTCAAACCATGTAATTTCTGGGGTATCCGCAGGATGAGACGGCAAATTTGCAGATTGCTGATTTTGCACGCTCAATCTGACGATTTGAAAGGCAACCGTTTGGAAATCAGCGGTTAAAGCCCGCCTAATCTGTAGGAGATATAAGCACGACAGGGTTTTGCGGCGATGGCATGAAAAATGCTTGCTAAAACTGCAATCGCGAATTAGCGATCCTAGCGCGGCAAGTCCGGCCAGAATTTGGACCAGTTCCGTATTTTGTGAAAGTGAGAAGCTGACGACAATGGATTGGGAAAACGGCGTACTCGGATCGATCTTCGTGCCCGACGTCCTGACTCCTGAGCAATATTACGATGCGCGGCGCGACGACAGCGCCATGGCTCCGGTAAAACGGCTGATGATGGCGGTTCTGGAAGATGCGTTACGATGCTTTCAAAACAACGCCGACGCCAAGAATGGCTCGCGAAAGCGGCTTTTTGCCGAGGCTGAACAATGGCTGTGCGGCGAAGACGGCGACGGTCCGTTCTCGTTTGAAACGGTATGCGAAACGCTTGGAATCGAACCCAGCTTTCTGCGTTCCGGATTGCGCGAATGGCGCGACCAACAGCTCGCCGGCAACTCGACGCGCCGGCTGGCGCGGCGCTCGCCGGTCGTCCGCAGCGGCCGGATTAGCGCTCCAACCCGGCGCGGCAAGCGCGTTTCGCAAGCCGGTTGATGCCGGAAGGACGGCGCCAGGATGCCAGATTTTTAGACAGATCGACGCGGCGGCGTTAGCCTTCGCCATTGGACGCCGCTGCTTCGTCAGTGCGTCACGGACGGTTCGAATAGACGGCGCCGGATGGCAATTCCTGAACGCGCCAAGCCGGCGTTGGCGGAGGCGGATCGGCAGCCGGGTCGCCGTTGACAATCACCAGATAGACCCGGCGACCGGATTTGGTCCAGAGCTGGCGGAAGCTGGCGTCGTCAAGGAAATAACGGCTGGCGGTCGAATCGATTTCCCGGCCTTCACGCAAGTCGCCGCCGAGTCCATCGACAATCATCACGGGTCTGCGCAGATAAAATGCGATCGGCGAGGCCGCCTCGAACGGTCCCATGATTACGACGGCGTCGGCCGGCGTAATCGTTTTCGCCACGCCGCGTGCGAGCGGCGCGACGGAACAGTACGGCTCCATTACTTCAAGTCCGCGATGGACCGCCCAATTGGAAACGATCGCCAGCGCCAGCATACCCGCGAATGCGACGCGTTTGTGTGTGCGCCACACGGCGATTAGTCCGAGGCAACCGGCGCCGGTCAACGTGATTAACTCGACTATCACGGCTGGCGTCAGCTCCTTGAGAGATGGCTGAACGGCGCCGCTCGCATTTCGATATTGTTCGTTGAGCACGGCGTATAGCCGGTCGATAATCGGCAGGTGCGCGCTGGCCAGCGCCACCACCCAGCCAAGCGCCGCGACGATCAGCATCGCCGCGAAGCAATTGCGCGCCGCCGCCGACGGCAGCTCAACGCGCGACCACCAGTATCCGACCAGAATCGCGAAGCCGGGAAGCGCCGGCAGCGCGTAGTATTCAAGTCGCGCCGGAGAGGCGAGAAAAAACGCTACCGCCGTAAAACTCCAGGCGAGCGCCGCGACGAGCAGATCATGCTCAGGCGCCCGGCGGCGGATGTCGTGCAATGCAATCGCAATTGCGGGCGGCAGAAAAATCGCCCAAGGCAGGAACCAGACCGTGGTCGCGCCGAGATAGGCCCCGACGCCGAGCGGAACGACGTCCAAGCTGTCGGCACCCTGCATGTAGCGCCGCAATTGGCCGGCCACGAGATAGTGCGCCATCACGTGCGGATGACGAATTTCGACGAGAAGATGCCATGGCGCGGCGACTGTGACAAAAATCGCCGTCATCATGATTCCGCCGCTCCATCCGATGCGCTTAAGAAAGGCGCGCAGGTCGGCCGAGAAAATCCCCGCGACCGCCGCCGCAAGCGCGGGCAGGGCGATTCCGATCAGGCCTTTGACCATCACGGCCAGACCCAGTGTCGCCGCCGTCAGCGCCAGCATCGGCCGGGTCCGCTCAGGCCGCCGCCACGCCGAGAAAAACGCCGCCATCGCGACCACGAACAGCGCGGTCAGCGGCGCATCCATCATGAGAGTGCGCGCGTAAATGAAATAGCCAAACGAAGTCGCCAGACAAACGCTGGCGGCGAGGGCCGCCGCGCGATTGCGCCAGAGTGCGATCAGCCAATAAAGCGCCATCACGCCGATCGCGCCGAATAAAACTATCGGCAGCCGGCCGGCCCAGGTAGCGGTTCCGAACAGGCGGTAGCTGAGCGCCGAAAGCCAATAGACCAACGGCGGTTTCTCGAAATATGGCACGCCATTGCAGCGTGGCGTCAGCAGCTGGCCGGTCCGCGCGATTTCACGCGCGACCTCGGCGTACACGCCTTCGTCGAAATTGTAATAGTCCGGACCGAGGGCGGCCCATCCAAATAACGCCAAGCTGCCGATTCCAATCAGTAATGAGTCGGCGGCGTGGGTCCGTTCGCGCTCAGAGGGTTTCATCGAAACTTTCGATTGCGTGCGGAAAAATCAGGCCGAGCAGGATGCGGCAAATCATATTGCCGGCGCTGATCGCCAGCGAGACCGTAAGCACGTCAGCGGCGGGCGCGAAGTTCCTGAAGCACATCACCATCGCGGCCTGTTCCGAACCAAGGCCGACCGGCGTCAGAGGCAGGCTTGCAATCAGGAGAATCACCGGAGCAAGCGCGAGGGTCATCGTTAGCGGAACCTGCAAGCCGAAGGCGCGCATTTCGAAGTAGAGCGCGAAACCCTGAAACCCGAAGATCGCGGCGCGGATCAGTGAAAGCGAAAGATAGTGGCGCGGACGCGCGGTGCGGAAGGCGCCCATCGCGGGAAGGTCGTAGATTCGCTGCATCCAGCGCATGTGCGGCCTGCCGCGCATCCAGAACCATGCGACCAGCCAGAGCGCGCCCAGCATTGCGGTCAGATACCAGCCGAAACCGCGCAGGGACGATTGTGGCGCGATCGTCAGGCCCGCCAGCGCCATCGCGATCATTACCTGAAAATCGATCAGGGCCTGGAACAGCAGCGTGCAGGCTCCATCGAGCCAATGCGCCGACTTGCGTTTTTTGAGGAAGACGATCAACGCTCCGCTGCCGACGGCGACATTGACTAGTTGAAGAAAATATTGCGCCGCGTTGGCCGCGAGCGTTTCGCGAAACGTTGTGCGGCCGTGAAAATAGGTAAACAGGCGCGAAAAGAGCAGCGTTTCTCCGAAAAACCATCCGGCGAACGCAAGCACGACCGTCGTCGCGAACAGGCCGATTCGGGCGCGCGCCAGCGCGCCGAGCAGCGCCGCGAGCGGAACGTCGCGTGCGATCGCCACGATGATCGCCAGCGCGGCCAGATAGGAAAGAACGGTGCGCGAGCGCGATCCAAACCGGGCGGGACGCGCCGGCAACTCGCTGGATGCGGTTTCCAGACACGCCGCCGCGGCCGCCTCCGCCGACTTACGCATGGCGCGCGTTCACCGAATCGTGCAATGCGGTCATCGCCGCGCCGCCGCCAACGCTCGCCGGGAGGCCGTTAGCCGCGATTTCCGGCTGTCCTGCCGCCCGCCGGTAGACTTCCATGGTCCGCCGCGCCGCCCGCTCCCAGGAAAAACGCTGCGCATTGCGCCGCCCGGCCGCGACCAGCCGCGCGCGCATCGTTTCGTCGTGCAGCAGGTCCGAAAGCGCCGCGCCGAAACTGTCGGCATCGTCGGGATCGAAATACCGCGCCGCCTGCCCCGCGATTTCGGGCAGCGCCGCGCGCGCGGAACATGCGACGGGAACGCCCGCCCGCATCGCTTCTATCACCGGCAGGCCAAAGCCTTCATAGAGCGACGGAAAGGCGAGCAGGCGCGCGCCCTGCATCAATTGGCGCTTCACGCGCTCGCTGACGTAGCCGGCAAACACGACGCGATTCGCGATGCCGAGTTCGCGCGCCAATTCCGGCAGCGATTCGCCGCTCATCGGAAGATGGCCGATGATCACCAATTGGCAGTCTTCCGCAGCCTTCAGTCCGGCGAAAACGCGCATCAGCCCGACCATGTTTTTATGCGGGTTGATACTGCTGAAAGCCGCTATGTAGGGCGGTCTGACGGCCGACGGCGCGCAGGATTCCGGAATCGAGGACTCCGCCGGCGCGGAAGCGCCGCCCGCGCCGTTGTGCACGACGAACAGGCGATCGCGGGTCACCTTAAGCTTCGCCATAATTTCGCGCCGGCTGAATTCGCTGACGGTGATGATGGCGTTGGCACGGCGGGCGGAAAGCCTGACCAGCGCGCGCGCGATCGCGCGTTGCGCCGCGTTCGCCGCCTCGGGCAGAGCATCGAAATTCATATCGTGCAACGTCATCACGGTTGGACAGCGCGCGTGCAGCACCGTGGTGTCGAGCGGCGAATGAATCAATTCCACCCCTTCGCGCGCCGCCCGCCATGGCAAATAGAATTGCTCGCCGAAGATGCGCGTCAGCGCCAGCGAGCGGATGTTCCACCGCGCCGAAAAATCGCATCGCACGCGCCGGCAATTAACGCCGAGCGCGGCGAAAGAGGGATGGTTTTCGCGGTTGGTGAAAAGCAAAAATTCGTCGTCGCCGCGTAACTGGCCAAATCCATGGATCAGGCCTCGTAAATAGGTTTCGCCGCCGCCGATCACGCCCGGCAGCAGGCCGAGCGCGTTGATGCCGATCTTCATGCGAACGCACTCCCTGAGAAGACGCGCGGCATGGCGGCGAGCGCGATTTTCGCGTCGGTCAACTAAACGCCGTCAGCGCCACGCTGTCAAGGTAGGTACGCTCGAAATTGATATTGGTTACATTGGTAAGAAACTATAAAAGTGATAATGAATATCATTACTAATTTCATTTGAATCCGCAGCCGCACACGGACGTACTTTAGGTAAAAAGCTCGTATAATCAGGAAGACTGCATTCGCGGCGAGAGGCGGAAGTTCCGGCGTTGAATCGCATCAAATCGGCGGGTCGGGGCCGCCGATTAGACAACATGGAGTGAGTAAGTGAATATCGAGACGATTAAGGCGGCGATAGCGGCGGAAATGCGCGTTCGCGATGGATTGCGACGACGATGAAGATAGTGCGTGGTTGGATGGCGGCGGCGATTTGGTGCGCTTTTGCGGCCGGCGGCGCATGCGGATGCGCGAACGTGTCGGCAAAAGACGCCGATGCGCGCCCATTTTACCAGCAGCCTTACGAAGTCGCTTCGCACGGCCGCAAGAACTGGTGGGATCGGATTGTCGAGCTCGATCCGAGCGGCGTGAAAGTCGCGGTATCGCCCGAATACAAGAAAAATCCGCCCGAACGGATCGCGGTGCTGCCGTTTGTCGATGACGGCAGCGCGCAATACGTCGTCGATAAGCTGCCGATGACCGATCGCAACAAGACCGAGCGCGAGCGCTGGGCGTGGACCGACGCGCAGCGGTTGCGGCTCTATATGGTGGGCTATCTGGCGCAACGCGAATTCACGCTGATCAATCCGATCGGCATCGACGCGGTGCTGGCCAGCCACGGAATCGACGACGGCGCCGAGCTGAACCGGGTAAGCCCCCAGCAGTTGGGCGCATGGCTGGGCGCGGATGCGGTAGTTTATGGCGAAGTCACGCATTACGAGGGGTTCTATCTGTTCCTGGTGTCGGCCGAGCAGGTCAGCATCCGCGGCCGGATGGTCTCGACCCATGACGGCAAGACGCTGATCGAGTTCAGCGGCGGCCGCTATCACGTCAATCCGATGCCGGCGATCGATCCGATCGATATGGCGATCAATTCCGCGCAGACGTTGATCGATATGCGCGACGTGAATATCGCGCGGGCGGAGGACGAAGCGTGCCGCGAAGTCGTGGTGCGGATTCCGCGCTCGCGGATTTTGGAGCGGCGGCTGGCGGAGGAAGCGCTCGCGCAGAGCAGCGACGCGCCGGCGGTCGAGATGAGCGCGCCGCCGCATCCAGCGGCGCCGCCAACGGCGCTGGCGCCGATCAACGCCGTCGAATTGCCGCCGGTCCCACCGGCGCAAGCTTCCTCGGCCAATTGAACGAAAAACTACCGGCCATGGCGATGCGGATCGCGGCGGTCGCCGCGGCGAGGGAGCGGGCGTTTATTCGATGCCGTACGAGTTTGGATTACCCGCCGCCAAATAAAGAATTCTGACTGATTGTCTGGAGCGTTCGTTCGAGCGGGAACCCGGAATATTGCCAGCCTTGAACCACTGGATTAGTTTCTGTAGGGGCGCGGGAACTTCTGATGGGCGAGGCGGCGCAAAAGTACGAGGATTTCATCGAGACGCCGTTCGAGGGATGGCGAATCGATCCGGACAAGGTCCGCGAGCTGTCGCGACTGTCGCCGGTGCGCGCCGTTTTTCATATCGCGCTCGAATGGACGATTGTCTTCGCGACAATTTATTTGTCGCGCCGCGTTGCCAACCCGATTCTTGAAATTCCGGCTTATCTGCTCGCCGTCGTAATCATCGGCTCGCGCCAGCATGCCCTCCTGCTGATGATGCATGAGGCGACGCACTGGCGGATGTTCGAGCGAAAATGGCTCAACGATCTCGTTTGCGAGCCGTTCGTCACCTGGCCGGTGCTGGTTTCGCTGCGGGCGTTCCGCCACACCCATCTGCAGCATCACAAGTACCTGAATCTGCCGGTTGACGGGGATTTGCAGAAGAAGTTCGAAGATCCTGACTGGCATTTTCCGGTGCCGCGCGAGCGGCTCGTATGGTCGCTGCTCCGGCAGTTCACCGGGCTTGGAATCTGGTATGCGATCAAGATCATGCGCTACGGCAACGCCGATCCGGCGGCGTCGGGACAGACGCCGGTCTATCGCGCGGTTCGGATTGGCTATTACATTTGCGCGCTGGCGCTGATTGTTTACTTCCGCGTCTTCACGCTATTCATCGCATACTGGATAGCGCCGCTAGCGACCTGCATGATCGCGTTCAACAAGATGCGCGTGCTGTCGGAGCATCCGCCGATCGAACGCGCCACCGCCTACGATACGATCCTCGAATATCAACTGGGACCGATCGAGCGAATCCTGTTCGAGCCGAAGAACTGCTATTACCATATCGAGCATCACAGCTACCCGAGCGTGCCGTTCTTCAATCTGCCGAAACTGCATCGCGCGATGCTGGCGAACGGGAAATACCGTGCGGCGCTCAAGCCCGTCACGTATTGGGAGATGCTCAGGACGCTGACCGTCTGACCGCGGCCGTCGCACCCGGCGATTGCTATACCCGGAGTTTCGCCATGCCGGGATTCTTCGCTGCGCGCCGCTAGACGGTCTGGAAGAGCGTGCGTCCGTTTTCGACTTTCTTCTTCGCGCGCCCCTCGACGCAGGCCAGTTCCAGATGGGCGAGCGTCTCGAACGTCGCCGCCATCACGTGGAAAATCGGGCGCTCCTCGTCGCCGAAGATCTGCGACGCGACCTCGTAGGCGCACTGAGGCTTGCGCCGGACCAGGTCGAGCATTTCGGCCTCGCGGTAGCGATGATGCTCGATCAGCTGGTTCGCGCGATGGCGATGGTCGTGATAGACGGCGCCATGCGCTGGCAATACGTGCTCGACGTCGAAGCGCTGCACTTTGAGTTGCGAGTTGATGAAATCGCCGAGCGGATTGGTCGGGCCGCTCGGATAGACGCCGACATGCGGGGTAATCTTCGGCAGCAGATGGTCGCCGACGATCAGCACCTTTTCCTTGCGCAGATAGATTACGCAATGGCCGGGAGCGTGGCCGGGCGTCCAGATGATTTCAAGCTCGCGGTCGCCGATCATCACCACGTCGCCGTCGTTGAGATAGCGGTCGGGGGTGGGCACGGGATTGTACTGGTCGGTGCCCATCCAGGTCGGACGCATCCCCTCGATCGGATACTTGTCGACGGGAAAGCCGTGGGTCTGGAAAAACGCCATGGCGTCGGGATTTTGCGACGGCGGTCCCAGCGTCAGCATCCGGTTGACCCGTTCCTGCTCGAGGCGATGGAGCAGGGTGGTCGCGCCGCTGCGTTTTTTGATCGTCGCCGACGTGCCGAAGTGGTCCACGTGATGATGCGTGCCGATGACCACGTTGATGTCTTCGAGCCGAGTTCCCACCTGGCGGCAGGCGTCTTCGAGCGTGGCGACGCTGTCCGCCGTGTTCATGCCCGTGTCGATCAACGCCCACGCGCCGTGACAATCGATCAGATAGACATTGACGATTGTCGGCCGCATCGGCAGCGGCAAAAAAACTTCGTAGATGCCGGAATGAACCTCAGCGACTTTTGCTGGCATAGAAGTGGACTTTCCAGACCGCCTATTGCGAAGTGATCGCGAAAACCGTCGATCCAGCGCCTTTGCGGTCCATGCTAATTGGATTTCGCCGGCTATCGGCCGCGCGCGCCCGGCTTGGGCGTGGGTCCGGTCCGATTCGGCGCAATCCGCGTCATTCGTGCAATTGATCCTTCACCAGGAACGTAGCCTTTATCGCCACGCGCCATCGGGACACCTGGTTGTTCTCAACCGCTGCCGAAATATCCTCGATATGCACGTGGTTGATGCCGGAAATCGTCACGCCGGCGCGCGCCAGGGCGAGCTGCACGGCGTCTTCAATGGAATTCGACGATATTCCAACCAGCTCGATAGTTTTCTCAACCATAGCAAGCGCTCCTAATCCATGATAGCAGCGCCACTGCGATTTGACGCGATCGCGCGACCGGCGATAGGTTGGGCGCTGCGCGCCATTAGCGCATAAGGAGGCCGCAAAGACAAGGCGGCCGGAGCCGTAGTGCGTTCCAGAAACGAAAGCGGGAGGTTGCGATGAGTTTTGACAAGGCGTCCGTGCGCAAAGTGCTGGAGGCGGTGAAGGCGCAGGGGCGCGGCGCACTCGCGCCCGACGAATGCCGGGCGGTATGCGCGGCGTATGGAATTCCGCTGCCGGCCGAGGCGTTGGCGAAATCCGCCGGCGAGGCGGCGAAGCTCGCGGCGGCGGTCGGGTTTCCCGTCGTGATGAAGATTGTTTCGCCCGATATTCTCCACAAGACCGAGGCTGGCGGGGTAATCGTGGGCGTGGGCGACGCGGCCGCGGCCGAACGCGCATACGAAAAGCTGACCGCCAACGCCAAAGCTTACAAGGCCGATGCGCGAATCGAAGGCGTGCTGATCCAGCGGATGCTCTCCGGCGGACACGAGGTGATCGTCGGCGCGCTGACCGATCCGAGCTTCGGCAAAGTCGTGGCGTTCGGGATGGGCGGGGTGCTGGTCGAAGTTCTGAAGGACGTGACGTTTCGCCTGGCGCCGGCGAGCGAGGCGGACGCGCTTTCCATGATCGACGGAATCGCCGCGGCGGAAATCCTTCGCGGGGTCCGCGGCGGCGCGCCGATCGATCGCGCGGCGCTGGCGCGGATCATCGTCGCGGTCGCGCAACTGGCCGCCGACTTTCCCGAAATTCGCGAAATTGATCTGAATCCGATTTTCGCGCGGGCCGACGGCGCGACCGCCGCCGACGTGCGGATAATCGTGGATTTTTCGCCGCTCCACGAGCGTTACCGCCCCTCGCAGGCGGAAATTCTGGCCGCGATGAACCGGATCATGCGGCCTGATGCGGTCGCGGTGATCGGCGCCTCTCCGGAGGACGGCAAAATCGGCAACTCCGTGATGAAGAACCTGATTAACGGAGGCTATCAGGGCGCGATCTATCCGATTCATCCAAAGGTTCCGGAAGTGCTGGGGCGCAAGGCGTACAAGAGCGTCAAGGATATTCCGGGGCCGGTAGACGTCGCCGTCTTCGCGATACCGGCGCCGCTGGTCGCCGGCGCGCTCAAAGAATGCGGCGAGAAGAAAATTCCCGGCGCGGTGCTAATTCCCTCGGGCTTCGCCGAAACCGGCAACGTCGAATTGCAGGAACAGATCGTGGCGATCGGGCGCGAGTACAATGTCCGCCTGATGGGGCCGAATATTTACGGCTTTTACTATACGCACAAAAATCTTTGCGCGACCTTCTGCACTCCCTACGACGTCAAGGGCAAAGCCGCCCTGTCGTCGCAAAGCGGCGGAGTCGGGATGGCGATTATCGGTTTCAGCCGGTCGGCGCGGATGGGCGTCTCGGCGATCGTCGGGCTGGGCAACAAATCGGATATAGACGAGGACGACCTGCTGACCTTCTTCGAGCAGGATCCGCATACCGAAGTCGTCGCGATGCATGTCGAAGACCTTAAGGACGGACGCTCGTTCGCCGAGGTGGCGCAACGGGTCTCGAAAAAGAAGCCGGTGATCGTGCTCAAGGCCGGACGGACCGCGTTGGGCGCGCGCGCCGCGAAATCGCATACCGCCGCGCTCGCCGGCAACGATCGGATTTACGACGACGTGCTCCGGCAAGCGGGCGTGGTGCGCGCGATGGCGCTGAACGACATGCTGGAGTTCGCCCGATGCCTGCCGATCCTGCCCGCGCCCAAGGGTGAGAATGTGCTGATTATCACCGGCGCGGGCGGCTCGGGCGTGCTCTTGTCCGACGCTTGCGTCGATAACGGACTCAACCTGATGGCGATGCCGCCTGACCTTGACGCCGCCTTCCGCAAATTCATTCCGCCCTTCGGGGCTGCGGGCAATCCGGTGGATATCACCGGCGGCGAGCCGCCGGCGACTTATCGCAACACGATCGCGCTCGGGCTCGACGATCCGCGCATCCATGCGCTGATTCTCGGCTACTGGCACACGATCATCACGCCGCCGATGGTCTTCGCGAAGCTGCTGGCTGAAACCGTGGAAGACGCGCGGCGGCGCGGAATCGTCAAACCGATCGTCGCGTCGCTGGTTGGCGACGTAGAAGTCGAACAGGCGAGCGCCTACCTCTTTGAACACGGCATTCCGGCGTATCCATACACGACGGAAAAGCCGGTCGCGGTGCTGGGCGCGAAATATCGATGGGCGCGGGCGGCGGGAATCGTCGCGGCGGGATGAGCGCCGCGGCGCGCGGGCTAGTTTTTCAGCCAGGCGATGATGCGCTGATGGATGCCGACGGGATCGGCGGCGGCGTAATTGTGTCCGCCTTCGGGAATCATGAAGACTTCCGCCTGCGGAATCCGCTCCGCGAGCAATTTGGCGTTTGCCGGCGGGATCAGGATGTCCTTCTCGCCGTGGACGATTAGCGTCGGACATTTTATCTGGCCGAGACGGTCGTAGACGTCGAACTGCATGATCCCGGCAAGCATGCGGTCCGCCGTTTCGGGCGGCGTCGGCGGCGCGAGTTGCATCCCTGCCAGCGTCAGCGCCTTGATTTCCGGATGCGCCAGCGTGAACTCGGGCGGATAGAGCAGCGGGATGATCATGTCCAGCGCGAAATTCGGATCCTTCGCCATCATCCGCGAACCCTCGATCAGCATCTGCACGACCTCATCCGCGGCGCGCACCGCCGTCGCCCCGCCCGCCATCGTGCAGCCAAGGATCACCTTTTCGACGCGCTCGGGATGGCGCAGCGCCAGCTCCTGCGCGATCATTCCGCCCATCGAGACGCCATAGACGCGTGCCCGCTCGATTCCAAGCGCCGCGAGCAGGTTGGCGGCGTCGTCGGCCATGTCGGGAATCGTGTAAACGCCGTCGGGGCGGTCCGACGACCCCGTTCCGCGATTGTCAAAATAGATGCACTGGAATCCGGTCAGAAACGGCAGCATCGGCGCCCACGCCGCGCCCGGCATCCCGAAACCCATGATCAACAGGAGCGGTTCGCCCTGTCCGAAACTTTCGTAGTTCAGCGTGATCGCGCCGGCTTTGATTTTCGGCATCGCGGCTATTTTCCTTTGTTTGACGGGTCGGCCGCCGCCGATTCTAGCTGATTCAGAGGGCGCGCGCCCACGATGCGCCGACCGTCCGCGGACACGACTCGCGCCGCGTCCGCTAGTGCAGGGCGGATTGGCCGCCGTAGCCAGCATTCGGCGCCGGCGCGGTGATCGGTTTGACGCCCGGATAAGGCGCGACCATCCTGGCCGGAGCCGTCGGTCCCTGCGCACCGGTGTCCGGCTCCATCGCGTTTGGATTCGCGGGCATCTTGAATGGCGCGAACGTATTCGGCGGCAGCAGCGCGGCGTTCGAGGTTTCGCCGAAATAGCGCACGTCGGTGTCGCCGCTGAGCACCGGCGCCAGCGGCGTCTGCGTCGCAAGGTGGTACAGCGGGCGGGTTACGCCCCATTCCAAGGCGTAGCCGAACGGCGCCAGCGTATAGCTAAAAATCTGCAGCAACTGGCCGTTATCGACGTCGTTGTATGGCGGCGGGCCCCACTCGGTATCGTCGTCGCCATAAAATTGCGCGTGCGCCAGCGCCGGCAGACTCAGCAAAACCATCGCCGCCAATGCCATCAACGCGCGTTTCATACGATAATCTTGAGGCGGCGGCGCCGCCGATGTCAATGCCGCGGCATGACCCGGACTCGGCCGCGCCCCGCGCTTGCGCGATGCGTCATTACGAATTCCGTCCCGCTCGCCACGCGCTCGCCCCGACCGGCGGCTTTCTCAAGAACTTCGCCTATTCGCTCAATCCGTACATCGGATGCGCTTTCGGCGCGGCCGGGGGATGTCCGTTCTGCTATGTGCGTGCGCTGCCGGTCGCCGGCGCGAGGCCGGGCGAATGGGGCGCATGGGTGATCGCCAAATCCAATCTCCCCGAATTGCTGGAGAAAGAACTGCACGCGCTGCAACACGCCGGCAAACTCGCCGCAACCGCCATCTTCATGTCCAGCGCGACCGATCCGTATCAGGGAATCGAGCGGCGCGCCCGCCTTACCCGCGCCGCGCTCGCGATCATTTCGCGCTTTCCCATCTATCGGTTGCTCGTGCAGACGCGCAGTCCGCTCATCGAACGCGACCTCGATTTGCTTGCCTCGATGGGCGGGCGGGCGATCGCTTCGATCACGCTCGAAACCGACGATGAACGGGTGCGCCGCGCCTTCACGCCGACGTCGCCGTCGGTCGCGCGCCGGCTCGCGACGCTCCAGCGATTGCGTTCGGCGGGAATTCCAACGCAGGCCGCGATCGCGCCGATGCTGCCCAACGATCCGGAGCGCTTCGCCGCGCTTATCGACGATGCGGCGGATCGAGTCATTGTCGATACGCTGTTCGACGGCGACGGCGCGTCCGGCCGCCGTTCCAGGGCGCTCGGGATGGAGCAGATGTTCGCGCGGCTCGGTTACGCGGGATGGTTCCGTCCGGGCGCGGAACGAGAACTGCTTGCTGCGATGCGCCGCCGGCTCGGCCCCGGCCGCGTGCTCTTCAGCCAACCCGGCTTCAACGCTATATGAGCATTCAATTCAATTGGAAAGGATCGGGGACCAGATAAGTGAATTCGATTCCATTGAACTGGCTGTGGAACGTTCTAACGATGTTAGGCGCGGTCGCAACCGCTGTGATCATCTATTGGCAGGCCGGCTTGCTGAGAGCGCAAAACCAGGTTTACGCCATAATGCAATTAAATTTGGCGTGGGATTCCCGCGAAATGTGCTCCTTGAGATCCGCGTGGGCCGATAACGCGGGCGATGCCGAAGCGGCCGAACCCATTTTGGAATTTCTGGAGGAATTCAGCGCATTGTTGAAGCGCGACGTCTTCAACGAAGAGCTGGTCTGGGATTCGACGCTTGGTTGGTACGCGGTGCGCTATTATTTCTACAGTCAGGAAAACGAGACAGTCGAGCGTCTCCGGGCAAAGTGGCGCGATCCAAAGCTTTACGAACATATCGAGGGACTCTGGCAAAATTACCGAAAACGCGAAGATGCGGAGTGGTGCGGGGGCGAAGAAACATTCGAGCAAAAGTTGCAGAAAACAAGAGACAGCTTTGTAGCGGATGAGAAGGCACGTTATGCGCGTCGTTTTCCCGAAAGTCGTCATTGAACTCAACCCGTCGGTTATTGACGGCGTGGGAGTGTTCGCGGTCTCCGCGTTCGAAGAGCGCCAGCGCATCGCCGAGGGAATTCACGAAGCGGAATATCGGCGGCTGATTCCCTGGAGCCACTTCGCCGCTTACGAGGAAAATCTCCAGGAAAAAATCCGCGCGTTTTGCATAGGCACGCCCGAGGGCTTCCTCCCGCCCGACAAGCTCGATTTTAACCGTCTGACGATCGAGTGGTATCTGAACCATTCCTGCGACGGGAACGTCGGCTTCGACGAACGCGGCGATTTTATCGCCCGCCGTCGTATCCGGCGTGGCGAAGAACTGACCTACGACTACGGTTTGGCCGAATCGAATCCGCGATTCCGCATGCGGTGTCGATGCGGCGCGGCCAATTGTCGCTCAATTATCACCGGCGACGACTGGAAAGATGCGGAGTTTAGGGAGCGCAATCTTCCATACATGCTGCCGCGACTGCGCCGGATGAAATACGGTGAAGAAATAATTGAAACGCCACGCCGCCGCGCCGCTTCTCATCGGCGTTAGCGGGCGGAGGGTTGCGCGCCACGGATCAGATGGATCGCGCCGACCAGGATAATCGCGCCCACCACCGCCATCGCGATAAATCCGATCGCACCGAAGGGCCGGTCAATTCCAAGCTTCCCGAAGACCCACTGTCCGATCACCGCGCCGACCAGGCCCAGAACGATATCTCCCGCGAGGCCGTAGCCGCCCGTGCGCATCAGTTTTCCGGTCAGCCAGCCCGCGATCAGTCCCGCGATCAATATCCCCAGCAGATGCGCGCAATCGCCTCCCCGGCTTTCCTTCGACGCTTCCGATTATGCGCCCGGCTCGGCCACGTAAGCGCCGATCGGAAGGACCACCGCGCCTTCGCGAATCGGCACGCATTCGGGCGGAAATTCCTGCACGACCTCGATTTGCGCGGCGTCGAGCCGATCGAGGAATCGCTCCAGATGGCGTATCGCTCCGGTCGGCAGATCGTGCAATACGACCAGCGACCACGGGCGCGTCGCGATTTCCTTAAGCGCCCGATCGACCCAGCCGTCGGGGTCGTCCCAATCGTGCGGCACGCAGTTCCAGAGCACGCAGGTGTAGCGTCCAGCGGTCAGGTAATCCACCGCGTCGCGGCTGAGCAGGCAGCGGTCCAGACGGCCGCCCCCGCCGAACGGACGGAACAGCCGCTCGGGGCGGCTCAGCGGGCCAAGCGCTTCCTGCGCGCGCCCGATTTCGATCGCCGCCGCGCCACGTTCCCGCCGTTCGCCGAGAGGCACGCTATGGGTCAGGCTGTGGTTGCCGATCCAATGGCCGGCGTCGTGCGCCGCTTCGGCGAGCCGGCGCCGGCTGGAATCGGCGAGCTTCTCTCCAATCACGAAGAAGGTCGTCAGCAACCGCCGTTCGCTCATGATCTCCAACACGCGCGGCGTGACTTCAGGCTCTGGGCCATTATCGAAGCTGAGCGTAACCTTGCTCATCGCGAAGACGCTCCCGACCGGTTATCGCGCCGCGAGCGATCGCCTGCGGCGCGGATCGTTCACTTCTTCTGTTCCATCGGCGCGCTACAGCATTTGATTGTGCCGGCCCCGCCTTTGGTGACGATTACCTGCGAGCCGCATTTGCCACAGATATAGACTTTCCCCAGTTGATTCGCCATTTCGTTCGCTTGCTCCCAATCTGCGAAATTCCGCCTATGCTCCCTTGAACAGCGGTTTGCGCTTGTTCAGAAAGGCCGCCACGCCTTCGGCGCGATCGGCCGTCGTTTGTAGCAAGGCGTACAAGTCCTCTTCAAGCCTGATACCCTGCTCGATCGTCATATCGGCGCCCTTGCGCACGGCCTCTTTCGCCATCCGCATCCCGAGCGGTCCGCGGCTGTGCAGCACGCCGAACAGCTCGTCCGCGACGCGCTTCAGCTCCCGCCGGTCGCGCGCCAGATAGGTCGCCAGCCCCAGCCGCATCGCCTCGGCGCCGTCCAGCGCCGCTCCGCCCAGCAGCATCCGGAAGGCGTGCGCGGCGCCGATCAGGCGCGGCAGCCGCTGCGTGCCGCCGAAGCGCGGCAGCGCCCCGCGCTCGAGCTGGGTCATCGTGAACCGCGCGCTCTTGACGGTCGCGCGGAGATCGAGCGCCAGCGCCAGCTCCAGCGCCTCGTCGCCAATATCGCCGTTGACCAGCGCGACGGTTGGCTTGCCGATCCGCGCCAGCGTTTCCACCAGATCCGTATCGACGTCGGGGTCGAAACCGGGCGCGAAAACCTCGCCGGCGCCGGTTACAGCAAGCGCCGCTATCTCGTCGTCGTCCTCGACCGTTTCCGCCAAATCGATCAGCTCGCGCGCCATCGCACGGCTCACCCGGTTCGCGGCGGCGGGCCGCGCCAACGTCGCGACCATCACGCCGTCGGCGAGCGCGAGTTCGATAGCGCCCGGTCCGCTATCCAAGGCTTGGCGCGCGATTGCGCGGGGCTTTCGCCGGGGAGTCGCCATCGTCGCGATCAAGCGCCGCGGCCGGTTCAGGCGCCGGCTTTCTGATTTGCATGCAACTCTTTGCGCAGGATCTTACCGAGCGCGTTTTTCGGCAACTCCGCGATAAATTCGATATTCTCCGGCCGCTTGAAGCTCGCCAGCCGCGTCCGGCAGAACTCCTGTATCTCCTTCGCGTCCGCCTTCCGTCCCTCGCGCAGAACGACGAAGGCTTTGATCGTTTGCCCCCATTCCACCGAGGGTTCGCCGATTACCGCGGCTTCTTCGATCGCCGGATGGCTCATCAGGACGGTTTCAATCTCCGCGGGCGCGATATTTTCGCCGCCGCGGATAATCATGTCGTCCTTGCGGCCGGCGAAGAAGATGTAGCCCTCCTCGTCGAGCCAGCCCAGGTCGCCGGTCGCGCGCCATCCGTCGGCGAGCGCGGCGTCGTCCTTGCGTCCCGCATAGCCTTTCATGATGCGGGGCGTGCGGATAATGATTTCGCCGACTTGTCCGGCTGCGAGGAATTTGCCGTCTTCGTCGCGCACCCGCACTTCAACGTCAGGCAGCGGTTTGCCGATCGAATTGAGCCGCTTGAGCTTGAGTTCGATCTGTTCGGGCGTGCCTTCGATCCGATGGTCGTCGGGGCCGAGCACGGTCAGCGACGACGTGGTTTCAGTCTGTCCGTAGGCGTTGACGAAGCCGACATTTTTCGGGAACGCCTCGATCGCCCGGCGGATTACCGCCACCGGCATCGGCGCGCCGCCATAGGCGAGGTTGGTGAGCGACGAGAAATCGGTTTTGGAGAAGGCCGGATGGTCAAGCAACTGCTTCATCATCGTGGGCACGACAAAGGCGTGCGTGACCTTTTCGCGCTGCACCAATTCGAGCCAACTGGCCGGCTCGAACTGCGGCATCACGACCATCTTCCGGCCGGTCCAGAGGTTGGTCATCATCGCGGTCGTGCCAGCAATGTGGTAGAACGGCGCGCACACCAGAAACACCCCCCGCTCGGTTCCATCCGCCATCTCGACGTTCGCCGTCACGTAAGCCGTAAAATCGTGGAAACTCAGCATCACGCCCTTGGGCAGCGAAGTCGTGCCGCTGGTGTACATCAGGACGGAAACGTCTTCTTCCTCGATTTCGGCCTCGGCTTCGTCGGGATCGGTTTTCGCGGCGAGATCGGTCAGCCGGGCAAGCGCGCCGTCGCCCTCGCCGAGCGCAATGCATTTGACGCCATTTAGCTTGGGATGAATCCGCTTTACGAGGTCGAGATAGCGATCGCCGACCAGCAACAGCCGCGCGTTCGCGGTGTTGATCATGTATTCGAGCTCGGGGTCCTTGGCGCGATAGTTGAGCGGCAAGAAGGTCAGGCCGGCCTTGGCGGCGGCGTAATAGCTGGCGATATAGAGGTGCGAATTGGTGTCGAGGATGGCCAGAACGTCGCGTGGCTTGAGGCCCTGTTGTCTGAAGACGCCGGCCAGCCGGGCGACCAAATCGTTTAGTTCGCCATAGGTGAGCCGGGTTTGTCCAAAGACCACGATTTCCTGCTCGGGCGCAATCGAGCCGGGGATCGAAATGAAGTTGACGGTGTTCACGGACTAATTACCTCCTGCGCGGCGATGGCCGCGTGGCCGCCGCCTTGCCCAACGGCGCCTTCACAAAATTGTCGAGCCGGGCGGCCAGCCGCCGTTCAAGATCGAGGCCTTGCGCCAAACTGGCGTCGAGGCCCTCCCAAACCGCAAATTTGGCGCAAGCGACCCGCTCGCGCGGCATCCGGCTCAGCGCCTTGGCCATCCCAAATGCGGCGCGGTCGAGCTCCCGCCGCGGCACGACATCGGCGACCAAACCTATAAATAAAGCCCGATCCGCGTCAATCCATCGGCCGGTCAAATTCAAATCGAGCGCCCATCCGAAGGGCAGCCGGCGCGCCGCGGTCTGCGTCCCGGCGACGCCCGGAATCATCCCAAGGCCGGTTTCGGGCAGGCAAAAGCGGGCGTCGTCGGCCGCGATCGCGATATCGCACAGCAGCGCCATCTCCAGTCCGCCGCCTACCGTAAAGCCGTGGACCGCCGCGACGGTCGGCACGGCCAGGCCGCGCAAACGGCCCCAAACGTCGCGCCGGAAACGAATCCAGCGCGCCGCGATCGGCGAGGGCGCGCTGCCGAATTCGCTAACGTCGCCGCCGGTCGAAAAAGCGGGTCCGGCGCCACGCAGCACCATCGCGCGGATTTCAGGATCGCGATGGACCGCGGTCAGCGCTGCGTACAGCGCGTCGCGCATCGCGACGTTATAGGCGTTCAGCCGCTCCGGCCGATTCAGGGTGATCCATGCGATCGCGCCGCGTTTCTCGAAAAGTACGGGCGGCGAAGACGGACGCGAAGCCTTTCGCGCCGCCGTGACAGCGGTTCTGGTCATCAGTGAAGAACGGCGAAAACCTGAATACTAAGAAGAATCTAGTACGAATTATGGAGAATACAAGTTGGCCGTGTCGCTTTGCGCGATCGCCGGCCGGCCGCGTTCGTAAACCACTTTGCCGCCGATGATCGTTAGCTCGATCGGCAGGTTCGCGAGTTCGGCCGGCGCCGCCGCCAACGGATCGGCGCCCAGAACGATCAGGTCGGCGAGGTATCCGGGCTCGATTGCGCCGGCCGCAAGACGGCTCAGCCGCGCCGCTCGGCTGGTGAAAAGCTCAAAGGCTGTGGCGACCGGCAGCGCTTCCGCGGGCGCCAGCTCTTCGCCCTCCGCGCCGCGCCGCGTCACCGCGGCGGCGATCGCCGTCAGCGGCCGTGGCGGCGTGACCGGAGCGTCCGTGCCGGCGGCAAGTTCGACGCCCGCGTCGAGCAGGCTGCGGGCGCGATAGCGATAGGCCGTCAAACCGGGATCGGCGGCGTATTTCGCGGCGCGGTAATGGAGAAATCCGGGGTTCGTCACCACCCACACGCCCATGCGTGCGATGGCTTCCGGATAGTCGGGGGGAATTACTCCGCCATGCTCGACCCGGCATACCGTGCCCGCCGCCAGCCGCGGATTCATCTCTTTGCGAACCCGATGGATGGCGGTCAGGGCCGCGTTGATTTCATCCAGTTCGGTGGCGTGGAAGGCGGCGTCCAGACCGAGACTCAACGCCCGTCCGAGGTCGCGCGCCAGCCGTTCCGGCCGCGCGCGCGCGACGTCCATGAATTTGACTCCGGCCAGCCTGAGACCGGACGCATCGGCGATCCGGCGCGCTTCGCTCGCGGCGTCGATAAAATTTTCGCCAAGCATCACGCCGGCGCGCTGGCGAATCACGCCCGCGCTCGCCATGCGCGCAAGCGCCGCAATCTGGTTGGGACCATTGCGCACGGTGGCGTCGGTGAACGCCGTGATTCCGCCGGCGGCGAGCTCCCGGCTGAAGTTGCGCGCGCGCGATTCCAGTTCCGCCGCCGTCACCAGCGGCAAACGATCCGACAGCCACTGTTCCAGTCCGGCCACGAAGCCGGTTAGCCGGCCGTCCGAATCGCGGTCGAGCCATGCGCCGTCCGGCGGATGAAAATCCGGCGATTCCAGTCCTAGGGCGGCTATGGCGCGCGAATTCAACCACGACGCATGGAGCGTCTGATGGCGCAGGCGAACCGGGTTGCGCGGCGCGGTTTGATCGAGTTCGGCGCGGGTCGGGCCGCGCCGCTCGGCGATCAAGGCCTCGTCGCAGCCGAATGCGCGCAGCCAATTGCCCGGCGGAGTGCGGCCCGCCGCCAGCCGCAGCGCGGCGAAAAGATCGCCGAGCGTACGGCATCGCTGAACGTTCGCGCCGGTGGTGGCGGCGGCGCCTTCCATGAAATGGAGATGGCAATCGACGAAGCCGGGCGCGACCGTCCGGCCGTTTAGGCGAATCAGATGGGTGCTGGGACCGACAAGCGATTTCAGCTCGTTAAAGCCGCCGTAAGCCATGATTCGGCCCGCGCCAACGGCCACCGAATCGCACTCGGGGTGACCAAAGACGCGGCCGTTATGCAGCACCAGATCGGCTTTATTCTGTGCCATCGGCGCACCCGTCCCCCTTTCTTGAATCGCGCGCGCCCTGCGCAAAATGTCGTAAGGGCGGCCGACGACGCACAATGGCGCGAGGCCGCCCCGACCGCGTCAGTCGGACGACGGAAGCGGCTTGGCCTCTTTCAATTTCATTTCGCCCTCGCAGCACTCGAGAGCGCCCGAACCGGCCTTGTTGCACAGCACTTCGGTGCCGCATTTCTCGCACATGTAACGCTTGCCGAGCACGTTAGCCATCGTTGTTTCCTCCATGCGGCGGGTTCAATCGTCCGGCCGCCAAACAAAATCAGACACGCCGAGTATCATTTCGGCCCTGCGGATAAAAGTCTTGAGACGTTATTGGAACGGCAACTCGCTCACGACGCCCGAAAACTCGCCATTGACGGCGTGAACCGCGACCATCGCGCCGGGGATCCAGGCCTGCTGATGAATAATCGCAAGGCCGATAGCGCCGAAGCGCGGCGAACGGACAATCGAGGTCAGACGGCCGACCTCCTTTTCCTGATAAATAACGGCGGCGCCGGGCGCGGGCGTGCGTTCTCCGGCAATCCTAAGCCCAAACAGTTTTTTTCTGATCCCGCCGCGCGCCGTCGCCCGCTCGATCGTTTCCTGCCCGACGTAGCATCCTTTGTTGAACGAAATCGCGCCTTCGAGCCGCGCTTCAAGCGCGATCGTTTTTTCGTTCGTATCGATTCCGACGCGCGCGCGGCCGTTCTCGACGCGGATGAGTTCGAGCGTCTCGGGCGTCACGCGAGCCGCCTCCGGCCGGTCTTTGGCGTCGAGGATTCTCGCCAATAGATCGTCAATTATCGTGCGTGAGGCGATTATCGAATAGGCTTGCGTACCGTTGCGCGGCAGATTCGCGATAGTCATCCCGTCCGCCGCCATGTGCCGCCATTCCGTCAGGTCCGCAACGCCGCTGTCCGCGATCGCCGCCGCGGCTCGTGCGGAGAGCGGTCCTTCGAGGTCGAGCACTGCCATCTCGCCGAGCGTCTCGAACTCGACGTCGTCGGCGACCAGCAGGCGTTCCAGATGATCTCGGGCGGCCGGCCACAGCCGGCGATCGATTTCGATCAGCAGCGCATCAGGCGCGGCGTACAGGAAAAGATCGGCGATCAAATGGGCGCGTTCGTTGAGAATCAGCGCCGGGGCGACCGATCCCGCCGCGAGGCTTTTTACGTCCTGCGAGCACATCCCGTGCATGAACGCGACCCGATCGCTTCCGATCACGCGAATCAACAGCCGATCGGCAAGCGGTACGATTCCCGCGCCGTTGCGCAGAGCAAAATACTCGGCGTCGATCTGAGACTCCGGGAGTGCGTTCAAGGCGCCTTGCTCCAGCGAACTCACGTGAGGGAATTTCCGGCTTGCGAGAATAATGGCTGCGTCTAAAAAAATAACAGATTCGGCGCGTTCGCCACAACTCCGCCCGCGGCGATCGCGCGGCCTGGATTAGCCGCCGAGACGTTGGAGCCTGCGCGCTTCCGATTCGCTAGGGAGGGTCTTATAACGATCGTAAAAATTTGACGTATAATCATCTGGTCAGGAAGATTTTGGGGATGCGACCAGGACCGGCATCGCGCGGGCGGAATATTTCCGCGCACGCAAGGCGGCGAGCCGCCCCGCGCCGCTTGCGGGCCGCGTGGGTCGCCGCGATTCTGCTTGCCGCCGTATGCGCTTATGCCGTGACGCCCGCCCGGCAGGCCGCTGCGATTAGCGATCAGGCGTTCGCGATGCTTGCCGGTTTGAATGCGGCGAGCGGCGGCGCGTCGAATCCCGCGGTCGGGCCGATGGCGATATTTGCCGGAGACGCGCAGGCGCTCAGTCATGCGTTGGCGACCGGCGACGGGTCGTCGGCCGCGTCCGCGATGGCGTCGCTGGAGGCCGATGAGAAATCCGTCGATGCCGCCGCCGGGCGCCATCCGCACGGCTTCGACACGAATCAATGGAATGCGATCAAGCGGCAAATGACCGCGCTGGAAGCCGCCGTTCCATCAGCCGCCGCCGCGCCACGCGGCGCGCCTGCGCCCATTACGCCGCCGCCGATCGCGCCTGCGAGCGCCGGCGCCGCGGAAAAGCCGATGACCGATTCCGCGTCCGGATTGGCGCCGCACGGCGCGCCGCAAGTCGTGATCGAATCGCGCAGTCTCGACGGCGATACGGTGCGCATCAAAGGCTACATGGAAGGCTCCGATCTGACGAGCGCGGGGCTGTTCGAGAACGGCCGCGAGGTGCGCGCCTTTCATATCGGCAAAGTCGCGGGCGAGGAACGCGTCAACTTCGATCTCGGGCTGGGCAATCCTTCTTCAACGACCACGATCAGAGTTTTCGATTCGGCAGGCCGGATGGGCGAAGCGTCCGTACTTGAGCCTGGCTCGGGCGGCGCGGCGCCCCCGGCTGCGGCGTCAGCGGCCGCGGTCGCGCGAGAGGCGTCGAATGAGCCGGAAATTCCCGCGATGCGCCCGCCGAACGCGCCGACCGAAGAAGCCGGCGTCGAGGTCGATCGCAATTCTCCGAATTCCGCGGCGGGCAATCTGGCGGTGATTCCCTCGCATGGCGCGCCGCGGCCGTCGCCATCGAAGCGCCATACGATGGCGAGCCGGCTGGCGGATTTCCATATCGACGTTATCGCTGTGAATCAGGTCCAAACGCAGCCGCCCATCTATGAAATCATCGGGCAGATTGAAGGGCGGGGCGTGAACCGCGCGGGAATTTATATCAATGGCCGCCTCGTCCATCGGATCCCGGTTGCCAGCGGCGCGCCGTTGAACAGCTTCGATCAGCGCTTCACGCTCGAAGGCGGCGCCCCGACGATCCGCGCCTATGCGATGGGCGACCGATTTATCGAAACGCCGGTCGATCTGGGCAATTCGCTCGCGTCGGCCGAACCGATGCCGCCAGCCGCCGCCGCGCCGATGACCGGCGGAGCCATGCTCGGCGGAGCGCCCGTCATGGCCGCAGGCATCGCCATTCAAATCGCCGCCGTCGGCTCAATCTCGCCGACGCAGTCGGTCGTGTCCGGCGTGATTTCCGGCAAGCACATCGTCAGCGCCGGGCTTTATCAGAATGGGATGCTGGTGCAGGCGATTCCGGTCCGCCACGGAATCGGCGCGATGATCGGTTCGCTCCTGCCCGGCTCGTCGAACAACGTGAATTTCAACGTCCGGTTCGATCCGCAAGCCGGACCGGCGACGATCCGCGCCTACTCCGGCAAGGGCATCTACGCCGAACAGCCGGTCGTCGCGGGCGCCACGAATAATCCCTACGCCGGCGGAACGACGACTTACGGCGGTTCGTATTCCTACAGCGCGCCGCCCGTCGTAATGATGCCGTACAGCGGCTACGGCATGTCGCCCTATGGAATGAGTCCCTACGGCTACGGGACATCGCCGTACGGAATGAGCCCTTATGGGTACGGTATGTCGCCGTATGGAACGTATGCGCCGGCGATGCCGCCGAACGGCGTGTATGCGAATCCCGGCGCGGCCAGTCCGTATGCGGGCGGAACTTTCGGCGCGCCGCCCATCAATCCTTACGCCCCGCCGACCAATCCGTTCAGCGGCCCGCCCGTCCGCTAATTCTACGTCAAGTCCCGGTTGCGGCGGCGGGCGCGGTTGGATTATTATCTAAAGTTTACAGCCAATCCGAGAGAACAAGCATTATGTTGATTCAGGCGACGCAGCTACGGCCCGGAATGGTGCTCGAATACAATGGCGGCCTCTGGCGCGTGATGACCATCCAGCACATCACCCCCGGCAACTGGCGCGGGATGGTGCAGACCAAGCTGCGCAATATCCAGACCGGATCGCAGACTGAAAACCGCTTCCGCTCCGAAGATCGCGTCGAGCGGGTCATCCTCGACCAGGTTGAAATGGAATTCCTCTATCAGGAGGGCAACGATTTCCATTTCATGAACACCGAGACATACGATCAGATCACGCTGCCCAAGGATTTGATCGAGGACGTCGCCGGATACCTGACGCCGAACCTGAAGGTTGAAGTCGAGTTTCACAACAGCACGCCGCTCAATGTGACGCCGCCGAAGACCGTTACGATGCGCGTGGTCGAGACCGACCCCGGCATCAAGACCGCGGCGGTCACCAACACGCTCAAGCCGGCCAAGCTCGAAACCGGGTTGGTCGTGCAGGTGCCGCATTTCGTGGCCGAGGGCGACCTGATTACGATCAACACCGAGAACAACGAGTATCTTTCGCGTTCGAAGTGACGCGATCCGCGCGGCGCCCGCCGCCAAGCAAGCGCCCGTGAACGATCGCGGCCATACCGCACGCCGCCGTCCGGTATCCAAACCGCACGCGCCGCGACCGCTACGCGGCGAAATCCGTTTCGGCCCCAATCTCTATCTCGCCCAGACCCATCCTGGACTCGAAGGCATTCTCTGGGCGGAAATTGAAAAGCGCCTCGGCCCCGCCGGCGCGCGCGAAAGCGCCCGCCGCACGATCGGCGATCGCGCCGGCGCGACGATTTTTCACGCCGAAAAAATCGATCCGCTGCGCGCGCTGCGCACGGCCGAAGACCTTTTCGCGCTGATCGGCTACCGCCGTTGGGCCGAAGCTCCCGAAGCTCCGGCGCGTTCCGGCGCGGCGCTCGAACGCATCCGCGCGGCGACCCATCGCGCCCGTTTTATCGAAGAAGCCTTGGCCGCGCGCGAGCGCATCGCTCCAGGCGGCCGGACGGGCAAGCGGATTCGTTTTCGCGTCGTCGCGCGGATGGCCGGCGAGCACGGGTTTCGCCGCCTCGATTTGCGGCGCGTGGTCGAAAACGCGATGGCCGATCGCGGCGATCATGCCTGGCGCGCGGCCGGCGACGACAGCGCAGCCGACGTCGAGCTGTGGGCCACGATGCTGCCGGGCGAATTCATGCTCGCGCTGCGGCTGAGCGACGACCGGATGCGCCATCGCGAGTACAAGTCCGCGCACATTCCCGGTTCGCTGCGTCCGGCGGTCGCGGCGGCGATGGCATGGTTGTCGGAGCCGCGGGATGACGACGTGATGCTCGATCCGTTCTGCGGCGCCGGAACGATTTTGATCGAGCGCGCCCATCTCGGGCGTTACGCCAGGCTGCTCGGCGGCGACAGCGACCCGCACGCGCTTGCCGCCGCGCGCGAAAATATCGGGCCGCGCCATCAGCCGCTGGAGCTGCGCGAATGGAACGCCGCCGCGTTGCCGCTCGCGCGCGCCTCCGTGACCACGGTCGTGACCAATCTGCCATGGGGCGCGCGGCATGGCTCGCACGAGGAAAATCGCGCGCTTTATCCGCGCGCGATCGCCGAAATTCGCCGCGTCGCCGTGCCGGGAGCGAAGCTCGTGATGCTCACCGCCGAGACGCGCCTGATGGAACGGACGCTGCGCGCCGAAGGTCTGCGTCCCGAGCGGATTATGCGCGTTTCGATTCTCGGCGCGCCGGCCGCGATCTATGTGGTGCGCAACGTTTGATTGCGGGCGATGGATGGCCGGGTCAGGTCCGTCAATGACGGCGGAAATTATCGCCGGCAGAAACTCGGCGCCGGCGCCGGAAACGGCCAGCGCGAGCGGCGGGTGCGAAAAGCGGGGCCGGGATGCGGGCGGTCACTCGCGCTCGATCAGATAAGTCGCGCTGGCGCGGACGGTGCGAATCGTATCGCCGTCGCGCGTCATCTTGAGGCCGGCGCGATCGCCCTCCGCCGCTTCTTCCATCAGCGCGCGCAGCTGCGCGGCGCGCTCCGGCGGCGTGCGATTGAACGAAATCCAGTCGTCGAAGCTGGCGCGGGTTTCGCGCACGATTTTCATCGCGATGCGAAAACCCTCCGCCGCGAACATCGTCTCGAACTCGCCGGGCGGCAGCGCGCGCGCGTGGGTCGGATCGCTCAGCCGCTCCATCCGGTTGTGAAGCTCGGACTTTTCCGGATCGTCCGCGCTCAACAGATCGGCGATCAGCATCCAGCCGCGATCTCCCACCACGCGCGCCATCTCGGCGAAGACCCGCTTCGGATTGACGAAATGGTGGAACGAAAAGCGGCAGATCGCGCCGTTGACCCCGCCCGACCTGAGCGGCATCCGCTCGAACTCGCCGACGATAAATTCGGCGTTCGCCACGCCGCGCGCATCCGCTTCGGCGCGCGCCCGCGCCAGGGCGTCGTCGGCGAAGTCGATTCCGATCGCGGCGCGGCAGCGCTCGGCGAAGGCGAAGGTCGCGGCGCCGGGTCCGCACGCGACGTCGAGCACGATATCGTCGCGGCTCGCGCCGGCGGTCGAAACCATGAAGGCGACGAACTTGCGGTCTCCCGGAGATTCTGACGGAGCGTAAGCCGAAGGCTGGCGGCGGAATTGCGCGAGCAGGGCGGGGCTGGTCCAGATCGATTCGCTCATCGCGGCGTTTCACCTTCCAGCGCGATTGCGGCGCGGGATGGGCGCGATGTTAGCGCCGGAGGGCGGCGGAAGTCACGAAGAACGATTCCGGCTGGATTTCGTCCGGTTCAGCCGAGCGCGCGGGGCGCACGCTCGCGCGCCAGCGATCGCCACGGCTCGGGCAGCTCGACCTCGCGCGCGTCGGTCCAAGTGCGCTCCAGCCGGTAAAAATCGCGCGCCGGCTCAAGAAACAGATGAATCACGACGTCGGCGTAGTCGAGCACCACCCAATGCGCGTGGGCCAGCCCCTCGATCGCGAGGGGGCGCGCGCCGTCGAGCGACAGGCGCTCCTCGACGCCGCGCGCGATCGCCTGCACCTGCACGTCGGAACGGCCGGTGGCGACGATGAAATAATCGGCGATCGAGTTTAGATGTTCGACCTCAAGCACGACGAGATCGAACGCTTTTTTGTCCAACGCCGCCTCCGCGGCGGCCAGCGCTTTTTGATACGAAGTCAGTTTCGCCATTTCCTCCGGAATCGATCGGCCGGGCGCGCGATCCGTCGCGGATGGATCATCGTCCGGCCCGATAGAGCGCGTGGCGCTCGATATAATCGGCGACGTCGCCCGGCACGAGATAGCGAATCGACTGATGCGCCGCGATTTTCCGCCGAATTAGAGTGGCTGAAACGGGAAAGAATGTCGTAGCGACGAACGTGAGCGTATGCCCGCTTGGATTAACGAAAAAATCTTCTTTTGCAGAGTAGCCAAAGCGCTCGAGCGTCGCAAGCAGACGCGGCTCGGGTTCGTCGGCGCGGTCGGCGGGGCGGGTATGCACGGCAAGGTTGCTGAGCCGGGTGATCTCGTCGGCCTCCTTCCAGGTTTCCAGTTCGGCGAACTGATCGCCGCCCATGATCAGAAAGAATTCCGGTTTGGCGCGCGCCGTCCTGATAAAATAACGAATCGTGTCGACCGTGTAGGACGGTCCTGAGCGCCGCACTTCGGCCTCGGACACCATGAAGTATCGATTGCCTTTGGTCGCCAGCTGGACCATCGCTAGACGATGCTCCGCCGCCGCAAGGTCTTCCCCGGATTTGTGCGGCGGCGCCGCGGCGGGAATGAAATAGACCAAATCGAGGCCAAGCGTCTCGCGATCCTCCTCCGCGGCGCGCAGATGGCCCAGATGGATTGGATTGAAACTTCCGCCGAACAGTCCGACTCGCATCGTCGTCGCCGCGCCGCGCGGCTCGCCGTTCATGCCCGCCGCCTCATCGGCGCACCTGGCCCTCGCCGTGGATCACGTATTTGTAGATCGTCAACTCGCGCAGTCCCATCGGTCCGCGCGCGTGCAGGCGGTTGGTTGAGATTCCGGTTTCCGCGCCGAAGCCGAATTCGAAGCCGTCGGTGAAGCGGGTCGAGGCATTGACATATACCGTCGCGGAATCGACTTCGCGCTCGAAGCGCGCGGCGGCCTCGGGATCGGCGGTGACGATCGCGTCGGCCAGGCCCGATCCGTGCCGGCCGATGAATTCGATCGCCTCGTCGAGCGAATCGACGATCTTAACCGCGAGAATCAGATCGAGGTATTCCGTATCCCAGTCGGCTGCGGTCGCCGCGGCGCAATCCGGAATCAGCGCGCGCGCGCGATCGTCGCCGCGCAGTTCGACTCCGGCCGCGCGCATCCGCGCGGCGATCCGCGGCAGAAAGCGCGCCGCCACGGCGGCGTGGACGATCATCGTTTCCATCGCGTTGCAGACCGACGGCCGGCTGCACTTGGCGTTGAAACAGATTTCTTCGGCCATCGCGAGATCGGCGGCGCGATCGACGTAGGTGTGGCAGATGCCGTCAAAGTGCGGCAGGATCGGCACGGCCGATCCGGCGAGCGCCTCTTTGAGCGATTTGCCGCCGCGCGGAATGATCAGGTCGATCAGTTCCGGATGCCGTTTCAGGATTTGAATCGCCTCGCGATCCGGATTGCGCACCATCGCGAGGCACGCCGGATCGAAACCTTCGGCCTCGATCGCGGCGGCCATCAGGCGCCCCAGTTCGCGATTCGTCGCGAGCGCCTCGCGTCCTCCGCGCAGCACGACCGCGTTGCCGGCCTTGAAGCCGAGCGCGCCGGCGTCGACGGTGACGTTGGGGCGCGCCTCGTAAATAATCGCGATTACGCCGAGCGGAACCCGGACCTGCCGGATTTCAAGTCCGTTCGGCCGCCGCCATGCCGCCATCGTCTCGCCGACCGGATCCGGCAGCGCGGCGATTTCCCCGACCCCGCGCGCGATCGCGCCGATGCGATCGGCGTTGAGCGTCAGCCGATCGAGCATCGCGCCGGAAATTCCCGCGGCGCGTGCGTTTTCGAGATCGAGTCGATTCGCCGCGAGCAGCGCGTCGCCGGAGTCGCGCAGCGCCGCCGCCAGCCGCTCGAGCGCGGCGTTCTTGCGATCGGCCGAAGCGAGCGCCAGGCCGCGCGCGGCGCGCCGCGCCGCCGGCGCGCCGCCGGATGCTGCGCAATCTTGCGCAACTGGGCCATTTTGCTCTGCCCGGCGTGACAACGACCGACCGGATGCGCGTGCTTAGCGGATACGCCGCCGGGCTCGACCGAGAGCGCCGGCGCGCGGCGATGCGGCGGGCGGCGGCGATGATAGCGCGGAGAATCCAGCGGGACGGAATGACGCGCGTCGCTCCGCTCGGCGCGGGCCGGGCGGATTTGGGCGGACAGCGGCGCGGAAACGGCGGCGGCGATGGCTGAACCAATGGAAATTTCGGTGGTGATTCCGGTCTTCAACGAGGTTGCGACGATCGGCCAGGTGATCGAGCGCGTGCTGAAAACCGGTTTCGACGCCGAGATAATCGTCGTCGATGACGCTTCGAACGACGGCACGCGGGAATACCTCAAGCAACTGGAGCATCCCCGGGTAAACTGCTTTTTCCATTCGGTGAACCGCGGCAAGGGCGCGGCGCTCAGGCTGGGATTCGCCGCGGCGCGCAAGCGGTTCGTGATCGTGCAGGACGCCGACCTGGAATACGACCCGCGGGATTTCGCGAAGGTATTGGAGCCGCTCGCCGACGATCGCGCCGACATGGTGTTCGGCTCGCGCTTCCTTGGCGGGCCGCATCGCGTGCTCTTCTTCTGGCACTACGTCGGCAATCGTTTCCTGACCCTCATTTCAAACGCCTTCAACAATCTCAACCTGACCGACATGGAAACCGGCATGAAGGCGTTCCGCCGCGACCGCCTGCTCGAACTCAAGCTGAGCGCGGACCGCTTCACTTTCGAACCCGAAATTACGGCCAAGGCGGCGCGCGCCCGCTGGCGCATCTATGAAGTGCCGATTTCATACTCCGGTCGAACTTATGACGAAGGCAAGAAAATAGGATGGCGCGATGCGATCGGCGCGCTCGCGGCGATTCTCTATTACCGGTTCATGGATTGAACGCCGCGACCGCATATCCCGACGCGGCAAGTCCCGCGACAAATCGACGCGGCGATGACGATGGGCCGCACGCGGGCGAGCCGCCGCTGCGCATTGCGGGGGTCGATCCGGAACGCGGCTTCGCCGGCGGCGAAACGCAGGTGATGGGCCTGACGGCCGAGTTGCTCCGCGCGGGCCATCGGGCCGAGTTGGTTTGCGATCCGGCCGGCGAGCTGTGGCGGCGCGCCGAGGCGGCGGGAATCCGATGCCATCCGCTGCGCGTACGCAATTCGATCGACGTAGCGGCGGGCTTGCGGCTCCGCGCATTATTGCGTGCGAACCGCTTCGACGTCGCGCACTTCCATACCGCGCGCGCTCACGCGCTGGCGCCGTTCGCGCACGGCGCGGCGCAGGCGCTGATCGTGACGCGGCGGATGGACTACCGGCCCAACCGGCTTTTCGCGCGATGGCTCTTCAACCGCGCCGTGGACGGGGTCGCGGCGATTTCGCCGGCCGTCGCGGATGCGCTGGAGTCGGCGGGGGTTCCGCGCGCAGGGATTGCGATTATTCCGAGCGGCGTGGATTGTGAACGTTTTCGGCCGCCGACCGCATCGGAACGGCGCGCGGCCCGCGCCCGCTTCGCGCTGGATGAAAGCGACGTGGTGGTCGGCGCGATTGGCGCGCTCGAACCCCGCAAAGGCCATCGCGAACTGATCGATGCAATAGCGACGCTCAAACTGGCGCGGCCGCTCAAATGCCTGATCGCGGGCGACGGCGGGCTGCGCGGCGAACTTGTGGCGCAGATCGAACGCCTCGGCGTCGCGCACAAGGTTCGCTTGCTCGGACGCCTCGAAGATCCGCGCGAGTTGCTGTGGGCGCTGGATATCTTCGCGATGCCGTCGCTGAAGGAAGGTCTGGGCGTGGCGGCGCTCGAGGCGATGGCGTGCGGACTGCCGGTGGTCGCCAGCCGGACCGGCGGGCTGGCCGATTTGATCGAAGACGGTCGCACGGGAATGCTGGTCGCGCCGGGAGTCGCCGGCGCGCTTGCGGATGGAATCGCGGCGCTGGCCGATGCGCCCGCGCGGCGCGTGGAAATCGGATCGGCCGCGGCCGCGCGGGCGCGGTCGGATTATACGATGGCGGCGATGGCGGAGCGGACGCTCGCGCTTTATCGCGAATGCATACGCCGGCGCGCGGCGCGCGGCGCTTGAGGACAAGGCGGGACGCGATGCGAAGCATGACCGGATTTGGACGGGCGCAAATCGAACGCGGCGGCTATCAGGCCGTGGCCGAGGCGCGCGCGCTCAACCAGAGATTTTTCGAGCTCAAGCTGAGCCTGCCGCGCGGATGGGGCGAGTTCGAAGCCGAGGTGCGCAAGCTCGTGCAAGGCGTCGTCAGCCGGGGCCGGGTGGAAGTGTTCATACGTTGCGTGGCGCTTAAGCCGCCGCCCACACGGCTGCGGGTCAACGACGAACTGGCGGCCAGTTACGTCGCGGAATTGCGGCGGATGGGAAAGCGGCTCGGCCTTGACGGCGGCGTCGGCGTGGAGGCGCTGCTGCAGCGTCCGGAGATATTTCAGGTAATCGAAGAGGAGCGCGACGATCGGGCCGGCGCGCCGCTCGCGCTGACCGCGCTGAGCCGCGCGCTGAAAGCGCTGGAGGCCGAGCGTATCCGCGAAGGCGCGGCGCTGAAGCGCGATTTCGAGGCGCGGCTTGCAACTATCGGACGCGCCGCGCCGAAAATCGAGAAGCTGGCCGCGGCGTCGCGGGCGGCGATTCGAGCGACATTCGAAAGCCGCGTCAGAGAGCTGCTCGGCGATTTGCCCGTGAATGAAAAACGACTCTACGAAGAAGCGTCGTCCGCCGCCCAACATGGCGATATCAGCGAGGAAATGACGCGACTCAAGGTCCATCTGAAAGCGCTGAAGGCGGCGATCGGACGAAGCGGGCCGATCGGCAAATCGATCGAATTCCTGCTCCAGGAGATAAATCGCGAAGTGAATACGATGGGGTCGAAGTCGCAGAACGCGGCGCTTTCGCAAATCACGATCGAAATCAAGGGCGAAATCGAAAAGATGCGCGAACAGGTGCAGAACATCGAATAACGCGGGCCAAGTAAAACGGCATTTGCGCAAACGCGGATGGTTGATTAAGTTATATGATGAGCTTGGATCGGCGCCGACGCGGAATAATTTTTATTCTTTCGGCGCCCTCCGGCGCGGGCAAGACCACGATCTCGCGCGCGGCGCTGCAGCGGATCGGCGGTCTCGAAGCGTCGATTTCGCTGACGACGCGAACGCCGCGCGGAGGCGAAACCGATGGAATCGACTATCGCTTTGTGAGCGACGAGGAATTCAGAAGAATCCGCGATGCGGGCGAACTGGCCGAATGGGCCCAGGTTTTCGACGCGCACTACGGCACCCCGCGCGGTCCGCTTGAACGAGCCGTGGCCGAGGGCCGCGATATTCTGCTCGACATCGATATCCAGGGCGCCCGCCAGATTCGCCGCTGCTATCCCGCGGATACATCGACCATTTTCGTCCTGCCGCCGAGCTTCGGCGAACTCGAGGAACGCCTGCGGGGACGCGGCACTGAAGACGAAGCCGCGATCCAGCGCCGGCTTGAGCGCGCGCGCAGCGAAGCGGCGGCATGGAACGAGTACGACTATCTGATTATCAACGCCAGGCTTGAGGACTCGATCGCCCAGCTCGACGCGATCGTGGCCGCCGAGCGAATGCGCACGGCGCGGCTCGGACCGGAGTTTGAACCATGGCGGAGCTAGCCGCCGCCACGATCGAGCCGCAAGCCGGTCCGCCGCCCGAACTCGACACGCTGATCCGGCATGTCCAGGCCTACAATCCGCAAGCCGACGCCGCGCTGGTGCGCCGGGCGTACGAGTATTCCGCCCGGATGCATCGCGGGCAGAAACGCCGTTCCGGCGAGCCGTATGTCACCCATCCGCTGAACGTCGCCCTGATTATCGCCGAACTCAGACTCGACATGCCGTCGATCGTCACCGGATTGCTGCACGACGTGGTCGAGGACACCGGCGCCTCGCTCGACGAAGTGCAAAGCCTGTTTGGCGGCGAGGTCGCCCGTCTGGTCGATGGGATGACCAAGGTCTCGAAGATCACTTTTTCAAGCCGCGAGGAAAAGCAGGCCGAAAATTTCCGCAAGATGGTGATCGCGATGGCGCACGATATTCGCGTCGTGCTGATCAAGCTCGCCGATCGCCTGCACAACATGCGCACGCTGAATCACCTGCCGCCCGACCGGCAGGAGGAGATTTCGCGCGAGACGCTGGAAATCTACGCTCCGATCGCCCATCGACTGGGCATCTATTGGCTCAAATCCGAACTCGAAGATTGCGCCTTCCGCTATCTTAATCCGTCGGCGTACGCGATGCTCAAAGCGCAGGTGGCGAAGAAGCGCGCCGAGCGCGAAGAATATATCCGCGGCGTGATCGACATTCTCGCGCGCCGGCTGAAGGACGGCGGAGTCAACGCGGAAGTCACAGGACGGCCGAAGCATTTCTATTCGATTCACACGAAGATGCAGCAGGAGGAGGTTGGCTTCGACGAGATTTACGATCTGGTCGCCTTCCGCATCATCGTTCCGACGCTGCGCGAATGTTACGAAGCGCTCGGCATCGTGCATGCCAACTGGAAGCCGATTCCGGGACGATTCAAGGACTATATCGCGCTGCCGAAGCCCAACATGTACCAGTCGCTGCACACCACCGTGATCGGTCCGCGCGGCCAGCGGATGGAAGTGCAGATTCGCACGCGCGAGATGCACGAGGTCGCGGAGCACGGAATCGCCGCGCACTGGTCGTACAAGGAAGGCCGCGGGCCGTCGCAGATGCGCGACGCGGAACGCTTCGCGTGGCTGCGCCGTCTGATCGAATGGCAGCGCAATCTTAATGATCCCGAGGAATTCCTCTCAACCGTCAAGGACGACCTGTTCGCCGAAGAGGTGTTCGTCTTTACGCCCCGCGGCGACCTGCTGGATTTTCCGCAAGGCGCGACGGTTATCGATTTCGCCTACCGAATCCACTCGGAGGTGGGCCATCATCTGGCGGGCGCGCGCGTCAACGGGCGGATGGTGCCGCTGCGCTATCGACTCAAATCCGGCGACACGGTTGAGGCGATTACCTCGGAGCGGCAATCGCCGGGCAAGGATTGGGCGAATCACGTCGTCACCGCGCGCGCCAAGAGCCGCATCCGGCAGTGGCTGCGGCAGCAGCAGGCGGAGCGCTCGCTGGAGCTGGGCGTATCGCTGCTCGACCGCGAACTGGAGCCGCTTGGCCTGAGCGTTGCGCAACTGCGCGCCAAAGGACGGTTCGAGTCCGCGCTCAAGGAGTTTTCCCAGCGCGACGTTGACGGATTGCTCGCGGCGGTCGGCTACGGCCTGGTGACGCCGGCGCAGGCGCTGGCCAAAGTCCTCACTCCCGACGAACTCAAACTCTATCGCGGCGAAAAGCCCGCGGCGCTCGCCGCCGATCGCGAACCGCCGAAGTCCCGCGAAGCACGCCGCCAATCTCCCGGCAACGCCGTGATTGTCTCCGGCGTCGGCGACATGCTGGTGCGGTTCGCGCGATGCTGCAGTCCGCTGCCGGGCGAAGCGATCACGGGCTTCATCACCCGCGGCCGCGGCGTCACCGTGCATCTCGCCGGATGCCCGCACGCGCTCGCGACCGATCCGCAACGGCGCGTTCCCGTCGTATGGAAAGCCGACGAGGCGACGCCGCGGCCGATTCGGCTGGAAGTGTTGTGCGTCGATCAGCCCGGACTGCTCGCGGCGATGTCGAAAGCGATCGCGTCGGCGGGGGTGAATATCTCGACCGCCGAGGTCAAAACCACCGGCGTCGATGGACGCGCGCTCTCGTTCTTCGAGCTGCGCGTGACCAATGCTGCGCAACTGAACAATTTGATGCACTCGATCGCGGCGATCGACGGAGTGATGCGGGTGTCGCGGATGGGATTGCGCAACGGCGCCGCGCGCCATCGGCTTTAATCGGCGTAGCGGATCGCGCCATTTTTTCCGGACGCCGCTGGGGCGGAATTCGGACCGGTTCGAGAATGAGCAAAACAATCGAAACAAAAGGCGCTCCGGCCGCTATCGGGCCGTATGCGCAAGCGATTGACGACGGCGAAACGATCTACTGTTCAGGCCAAATCGGACTCGATCCCGCGAGCGCGCGCCTGGTTGACGGCGGAGTCGAAGCCGAGACGCGCCGCGCGATGGCGAATCTTCGCGCAGTGCTCAGCGCCGCGGGGCTCGGTTTCGACTCGATCGTAAAAACGACGATCTTCCTCGCAGATCTGGCCGACTTTGAAATCGTCAACCGAATTTACGGCGAGCACTTCGAGCCGCCCTACCCCGCGCGCTCTACGGTTCAGGTTGCGGCGCTGCCGCGCAATGCGCGGGTCGAAATCGAGGCGATCGCCCGCCGCCGGCCGAACTCGCGGCGCTGACTTTTCAATTATCGCGCGGCGCGCCCTCGTCGCATTTTTTGCAATCGAGTTCGACGCCGAGCCGCGAACGCCGGCCCGCTTCGGAGGTCACCCACGAACGGATTTGGAACGGCGGCCGATGGCGCACGTGCTGATTGTGGCCGCAGGCAAGTTCGGCCACCCAATCGCCGGCTTCGTCGGTATGAAACCCCGTGATCGCGCTTTTCATCGCGTGCGATCAGCGCGGCGCGTCCGGTTGCGCTTCCGGCCGCGCGGCGGCGAAAGCGGGATGGGCGGAGCAGGCCTGCTCGATCCGCACGATGGTCGGGAACGGCGTCATATCAAGCTTTACGCGGCGCGCATTGTAAACCTGCGGCGCAAGAAAAATGTCGGCCAGCGTGGGCGCGTCGCCGTGGCAGAAACGTCCCGTCTCGGGCGCGCCTGCGAGCATCCGCTCGATCGCGCCAAACCCCACCGTGATCCAATGCGCCATCCATTCCATCCGCTGCGCATCGGTCGCGCCGTATTTTCTGACCAGTTCGGCCGACACGCGCAGATTGCCGACGGCGTGAATCTCACACGCGACCGCGAGCGCGATCGCGCGCACCCGCGCCCGTCCGGCCGGATCGGGCGGCAATATCGGCGGATGCGGATGAGTCTCTTCAAGGTACTCGCAAATCGCCATCGATTGAGCAAATAGCTTTCCGCCGTCTTCAAGCGTCGGCACCACGCCGAGCGGGTTTACCGCAAGATATTCGGGCGATTTGGATTCGCCCGTCAGCAGATTCACGCTCGCGTATTCGTACGGAACGCCTTTCAGCGCGAGCGCGATTCGCACACGGTAGCTCGCCGATGATCGCCAAAAATTGTAAAGCTTCATCGCGCCTGTCTCCGCTCCGCTCAATCGCGGATTTTCCATGCGTCAACGTAGGTCGAATCTTCCACGGCTTCGGCCTCGGGCGCGACGTCCACCGGATCGCGCGCGTCGATATACACCGCAACCTCGTCGGTCTCGCTGCGCGCGCGTTTCGCGCCGATTGCGAACGCTTTCGGCTGCGGACCGTGCGGGAACCCCGACGGATGCAGGCTCATCATGCCGGGGCCGAAATTGTCGCGGCTGAAAAACTGTCCGCGATGAAGAAAAATGATCTCTTCGATATCGTCGTCATTGTGAAAATACGGAACTTTCAGGGCGCCCGGATCGGTCTCGATCGGCCGCGGCGCGAAAGTCCCGACCATGAAGCGCTCGGCCACGAAATTGACGTGCGCCGACGGCGGGATATGGTAGCGCGCGCTCACGATCGGCCGGATATCCCGCCAATTCAGTTTCACCGGAACCAAATCGCCGTGCCATCCAAGCGCGTCGAGCGGATTGAACGGATAAGTCACGGCGCTCAATCGATCGCGTTTCTTGATCACGATCCGCCACGGCTCCTCGCTTTGCTGCGCGCGGAACGCCGCATCGATTTTCGGCGTATCGAGGACGTTGGGATCGAATATCGCATGATGGCCAACGATGCCTTTTTCCGGCAACTGATAGGAATCTCCGGTCGCCTCCAGCAGCAGCGCCGCCACCGAGGCGGCCGGCTCGATCCGCCACGCCGTACCGCGCGGGAGCACGATATAGTCGCCGTCGCGAAAGGTCATATGGCCATAGTCGCAAAACAATTCGCCGGCGCCCTCGTGGATGAAGATCAGTTCGTCGCCGTCTCCGTTGCGCGCCAAATCGGCCATCCGGCCGTCGCAGCGCCAGAACCTGAGCTTCAGATACGCGTTGCCCAGCACCGGCGCCGCGCCCCATGGCGATTCCGTGGCGGCGCCCAGTTTCGTCAGATCGAAAGCGCGCGGACGCAGCGGCCCCTCCCAATCGCTCCAGGAAGTGGGAGGATGGCGGTGCAGCATATCGGTCGCGGGACCGAAAAATCCTTCCCGGCCAAGTTCGCGCTCATAGACGCCCTCGGGCAAATCGCAATGCGCCTGGCGGGTGGTCTGGCCCTCGGCCAGCGGGATGCGAATCCATTTTCTCATCGCACGCCTCCACAGCGTTGAATCGCACGGCGAGTATAGCGCCGGAGCGGTTCTCGCCTGCAAACGCCAGGATGCGCCGACCGCCGTTGACCGGCGAAACGTCTGCCGTTAGCGTTGACCAAGCGGAACCGTTCGGCTTCCGTCCCAGCTTTCACTTCGTCGCGAGCGCGCATGAACCATCTGAATGAAATCCAGGTGCTGCGTTTTTTGATTCAGTTCACGCTCCTGTTCGTCAGCGCGCGGCTGCTTGCCGACGTGATGAAGCGGCTCGGCCAGGCGACCGTTATCGGCGAGCTGCTTGCCGGCATTCTGCTCGGACCGACGGTGCTGGGTCATTTCGCGCCCACGCTGCATCGCATCCTCTTTCCACCCGACGCAATCGTCAACCATTTGATCGACGGCGTGGCCTGGCTCGGCGTGATCATGCTGCTGCTGATGACCGGCCTCGAGACCGATCTCGGCCTGCTCAAGCGGGTCGGGCGCGGCGCGCTTTCGATTTCGATTCTCGGCGTGCTTGCGCCGGGCGCGGCGGGTTTCGCGCTCGGATGGGCGCTGCCGGCGATCTATCTCGTCAAGCCGGACGATCGGCTGATCTTCAGCCTGTTCATGGCGGTCGCGATGGCGATTTCGGCGGTTCCGGTCATCGCCAAAATCCTGATGGACTTCGATTTGATGCGCCGCGATCTGGGCATGACGATCCTGGCGGCCGGGATAATCGACGACACGCTTGGATGGATCGCGCTGTCCGTGGTCGCCGGCCTGGCGGCGCATGGCGCCGTGGATTTGCGCTCGCTCGGCGGAACGATTCTGGCGATCGTTCTGTTCGTGGGCTTCTGCTATTACGCGGGCGGCGCATTGGTGCTGCGCCTGATGCGCTGGATTGACGATCACGCACAGGCGGAACATGCCGGGATGAGCGCGCTGGTCGGCGTCGCGATGGTCTGCGCGATCGTCACACAGGCGATTGGCATCCACGCCGTCTTTGGCGCGTATATCGCCGGATTGATGATCGGGCGTTCCGCACGGCTGCATCGGCTCGACCGCACCGATCTTGAGGCCGCCACGGTCGGCGTCTTCGCTCCCGTCTTCTTCGGTTTCTCGGGACTCAAGGCGAACCTCTTCGCAATTCACCAGCTCTGGATCGCGATCGCCGTCCTCGCGATCGCGATCGCGGGCAAGCTGGTCGGATGCACGTTGGGATCGCGCATCCATGGCCTCGGCTGGCGCGAGTCGCTTGCCGTCGCAATTGGCATGGACGCGCGCGGCGGAATGGGCATCATCGTCGGCATGATCGGCCTCAATATGGGCGTGCTCGGACCGGAGATGTACGCGATCGTGATCATGGTCGCGCTGGTCACTTCGCTGATGACGCCGCCGCTTCTTTCATGGGTGCTGGCGGGCCTCGAGCCGGGACCCGAAGAGATCGAACGGTTCGAGCGCGAAAAGATGCTCGCGCGAGTGCCGTTTACGAAAGAGGGCGCGAAGCTGCTGGTGCTGAGCGGCGGCGGGCCGCACGCGCGTCTTGCGGCGCATCTGGCGGGCGTCCTTGGCAACCATCCGGACGCGACGATCACGATCTTCCGCGCGACCGTGGCGGAATCGGCGCCGGCGAACCCCGCCGAGGAGGAAATCGCGCGGAATCTGGCGGCGCTCAAAACGATCGCGGTGCAGAGCGGCGCGCCCAACGTGATCACGCGCACCGGCTCCGGCGATTCGGCCGCGGAAGCGATCCTGAAAGAAAGCGCGCGCGGCTACGACGCGATTTTTGTCGGCGCGTCGCAAAATCCCGGCGGCGACGACGACGCGCTCGCAGGCGAAGTATTGCCGCGAATCGTCGCCGACGCGCGCACGCCAATCATTATCGCGCGAGACGCGGGCGCGCCGATTCCGCTGCGGCGAGCGCTGGCGCCCACGACCGGCGCGACCTTCTCGCGGCTCGGCGCGAGTCTCGCAATGTTATACGCGCATGCGACCGGCGCCACGATTACGGCGCTGTTCGTGAATGAGGCGCCCTTCACGCTTCGCAGTCTGTACCGCCGCGCCGACGCGGAGCGCGACGGAGTGCCGATCGCCGAGGAAATCCGCAAGCTTGGCGAACCGCTGGGCGTGGCGGTTGACGCGCGCGTGGCGACCGGCGGGCGTCCCGAACGGGTGATCCTCGACGCCGCCGCGCGGATGTCAGCCGACCTGCTCGTGATCGGCGTAATGCGCCGTCCGTCGAATGGCCATCTGAATTTCGGACCGAAGGTCGATTACATCCTGCGGAACGCGCGATGCGCGATCGCATTGGCCGTCACGCCCGACACCTAATCGCGACAACCTCGCGAGTCGCGCCGCCAAACCGTCGCTGACGGGCCGGATTTACACTTCAACGAAGCTGTTCTCTGGACGCTTCAGCGTCGCGGCTATCGCTGCCGCTTAACGGCAGCCGCATCCGCCGCCGCAACAAGCTCCGCCGCCGCCCATCGCCGTCCCGCCGGAAACGGGAGCGTTTCCGTTCGAGCCATGCGCCGCCGCGAAGACGGACATCTCCCGGCTCAGCCGCACGCCATGGCAATCAGGACATTCGGCGTCTTCCGCGTGCCCCGGACGGACCAGCGTTTCAAACGAGCGATCGCAGTCTTCGCAGTAAAATTCGTAAATCGGCATCGTGATTAGCCTCCGAACGGACCCTCATTCGTCAAACGGCTGCGCGTATTCGACCAGCACTCCGCGCGTCGCCTTCGGATGGAGAAAGCATATCATCCCGGCCAATCCGGGCCGCGGCTTTTGATCGATTACCGGGATTCCCTTGGCCTTAGTCGCTTCCAGCTCGCGCGCAACGTCGTCGCTTTCGAAACAAACGTGATGCAATCCGCCTCCGCGACGCGCGAGGAACTTGCCAACGCCGTTTTCGGGATTAAGCGGTTCGAGAAGTTCGATCTCGGTTTCCCCGGCCTGCAACAGCGCAGCCTTGACGCCCTGGTCAGCGACAGTCTGGGTTTTGGTCAAATGCAGTCCGAGCAGGTCGCGCCAAAACCGCATCGCCTTATCCAGGTCGGGCACCACCACGCCGACATGATGAATCTTCTTCAGCATCGTTTCAGCCTTCCGAGCGATTGCCGCAGAGCTTGCGCTGCAGATCGCTCCATCTTTCCTTCATTCGCGGCGATCCGAGGTTCGGATGCTCGCTGCGGGTGACGGTCAGTTTATTGCAGGCGCCGGCTACATTGCCCTCGTCCGCGAAAATCCGCGCCATATTATATTTCGCCTCGAAAAACAGGCTATCGGATTCGGCGGCGACGGATTCGACCCGGCTCCAGAGGTCGAGCGCGTCTTTGTAATCGTTGCGCGCCTGCGCGATTCGCGCCAGCCCGGCGTTGGCGTCGGGCGACGCCGGATCGGCGGCGGCGACCTGTTTGAAGGTGGCTTCGGCCTTATCGGTCTGGTTGGTCGCGAGATACGCCTCGCCCAGCACCGAGAGCGTCCCGGTTAGATCCTTGACGGGAATTTTTCCCTCGTCGGCCTGTCGTGCGAAATATTCGTAGGTAATCGCGGTGAGCTTCGCGTTCTCAAGATAACCGCGATCGTCGCCGGCCGCGCGGCTCGCTTTGGCCGCGCGCCAGAAGCTCATCCCGACTTCCTTGATATAATCGTCGCGCGCCGAAGACTTGGCGTCTTTGGCGACCAGCGCCGCGGCCTCGCGATCCAGTTCGGCGTATTGCGCGGTGCGATCGAGCGCGGTTAGGCGCCATTTGACGACTTCGGCGAACTTGGCGGACATCGCCGGATACTGAGTTTCGTAATTCGCCAGCATCGAGGCGATCCGCGGATAATCGACCTTCGGTTCCTCTTCAAGCAGCGCGGTCAGCATGTAAATCGCACGGCCCCGGCTGTCGCGCAACGCTTTTTGCTGCGCGGCCGGCGAAGCGCGTTCCGCGCCCGGCTCCATCTGAATCGCGCTGGCAAGCGCGTCCATCGCTTTTTTGCGCAACGCATCGCGCTCGGCGAGCGGCGCTGCGACAGGCGGCTTGCCGCCATTCGCGGATGCCGAAGGCGTTTTGTCGAGCGCCTCGAGCGCCCGGTAATAACATTCCGCGGCGTTGTAACGCGCGGTGTAATCATAGTCAGGGTTGCCTGAAACCTGGCTGTACTGGTCGGCCGCCGCGGAGAACTCGCCGATACGCTGATAGTATTCGCCGAGCCGGAAGCGCGGCTCGAACGCATATTTGCCGCGCGGATAATGCTTCAGATATGCCTGCGCGGCGGCGATCCATTTCTTTTCGAGCGCCGCGTCCCGCATCCCGCCGCGCTCCCATTGCAGCCGCGGAATTTTATAAAGGATGTAAGCCGCCCATTGCGCGTCGGGATTGCCGGGCTGGCTCGCCATCTGTTCGGCGACCTTTTCGACCATGTCGGCGCGACCCCCGGCGTAGAAAAGATCGGCGGCGTATTTCCACGCCTTGGGATATTTGCCGCTGCGCGCGGCGGCCCAATAGTAATTCGCGGCGGGAAGCGGACGATGCTTGTAATACAGGATGTTGGCGAGCAGCCAATCCTGAAATGGATCATTGGTTGAGCCGAATTCCGCGACTGGGTCGGAAAGGCTATCGGCCGCCGTCGCCACCACCACCGCCCAATCTCCCGGATCGTTCTGGCGATCGCGTGCGTAACCGACGATTTGCTGATGCAGCGCCGCACGCTTGGCCGGATCGGCGGCGGCTTGCTCCTGCTTGAACAGCTCGCGCAAGCGCAGCATTTCGAGTCCGCGCCGCTGAGCGCCGGTCGCGCCCGAAGCCAGCCGGGCGGTCATCCCTTGCGCCTGATCGATCTTGCCCATCGCCGCGTAGGTCGTGGCGAGCCCCTGCTCGGCAGGCCGGTATTGGCGCGTCCAGGATCCGGCGGACATGACTTTCTTGAAATCGGCGACCGCGTTCGCATACTCGGAGTGCTGATATTTGCCAAGCTCGCGTTCGGCGAATGCGCGGCCGAGCAGATTTTCGCGAACTAACTCGGGATTGACGATTATCAGCGTGCTGGCGGTGAAACCCTGGATCGATTCGTTCAACAAGCGCCGCGCCGTCGCCGGTTCGTCCGCATAAAGCCCCGCGCCCTCGAAGCGCAGCCACGAAAGCGGGTAAAGCGCCCGCAGCGCCAGTTGTTCTGGCTCGGTGTAGTCGCAGTTGCCGCCGTTGTCGATCTGTTCGATGCACGCGTCCTTGCGCCGCTGATAAGTCGTGTACATCCGATCGAGCATCCCTTCGAGGCGGTCGTACGTGGCGAGCAAACGGCCGGTCGAGCGGGAGCCTTCCGCGATTTGCGCGAATTCGGACTCGGCCGCATCGAGTTGCGAGATCGCATCGCTTGCGGCCGAAACATTGGTTTCCCCTTCGTTGACCAGAGGCTCGATCGCATCCAGTTTGCGATTGAGCTGGCTGATACTTTGCGCCCGCGCGGCCGGGACGCCCGCCATGCTCGTCCCCAATGCGATCGCGACGACGAGCGCCCAACGGCGCCATTCGATGACTGACCTCATGTTGCCTCTTGATCTCTCCGTAAGAAGCGTCGGCGTCTCCCCAAAAACGCCGAATGGCAAGAATAGATCAGCCGCCTCGATCATGGGAACGGCATTTTTTCAAGCGCTTCCGGAACCGCCGCGAGCGATGCGACGCGCGCGATTCGGCCGTTGACCGCGACGCGTTCCGGCGCGCGCGGCTCAATCAGGATCGCGGCGAGGCCCGCGGCTGTGGCGCCGGCCACATCGAGATGCGGCGCGTCGCCGACATGCGCGGATTGACCCGGCGTGGCGCAATGGCGCGCGAGGGCGGCGTCGAACAGTTCCGGCGCCGGCTTGGCCCATCCGGCTTCCGACGAAATCGTGATCGAATCGAAAAATCCGGCGAGTCCAAGGCCCTCGAGAATCGCGTAAACGCGATAATCGAAATTGGAGATGAGGCCAATTTCGATCCCGGCGCGCTTGAGAAATCGCAACAGCGGCGCCGCCTCGGGATCGGCGCGCCAGTTCGCCGGATCGCCGAAAAACCGGAACAATTCGTCGAAATAGGCGTCGAAATCATTGAAAATGCCCAGTCCGCGAAAACTCTCGCGCACCACGGCGCGCCACCAGTCTCGCTCCATGACGCGCAATTCCGCTGGCGGCCGGCCGGGACCGAACGCCAGTCCCCCGGCGTTATGAAACGCCCGGCGGAAGCCCGCCGCCACCGCGTCGGCGGACGCATCGACGCCGTACGACCGCGCAATCCGCGCGTAACTCTCACCGATCGGCTGGCGCGCTTCGAAGAGCGTGCCGGCGGCGTCGAAGAACACGACTTTGAGCGCCATCGGCTATTCGCTCCCCGCGCCGGGACCGCCTAGGCCGTCCCAAACCTGAATCAGCGCGCCCAGCGCCGATTGCGGCGAAATGAAAAACTGCCGTTCGCCGCGATAATTGGTTTCGTTGCCGACGATTCGCACGCCGTCCGCGCGCAGTTTGCCCAGGATGCCCTCGAAATCCCGCACGTCGATCGTCACGTGATGCATTCCCTCGCCATAGCGCTCGATAAAGCGGCGCACGAAATCGTCCGGCGTATTGGGGCCGACGCTGCGCAGAAATTCGAGCTTGAACCCGGCCGCTTCGAGATGGCCCAGAACGAAATTGCCCTGCGATACGCTCCGAATCGGATAGTTGAGCACTTCGCACGGAAACCAGCGGCGGAAAAATTCCATCGCCGCGGTGATATCCCGCACCGCGATCGCCACGTGGTCGAAACGCGCAAGGCCGTCGTCCGGCGGGAGCGGACGCGGCGCATCGTAGTCGAGCGGTTGCCAAAGCTGAATCAGTACGCCGAAAGCCGATCGCGGCGAGATGAAGCAAGTGCGTTGTCCGTCCGGAAAATCGTGCTCATCGACCACCCGCACCCCCGCCGCCTTCAGCGCCGCGACCATCGGTTCAAGCCGGTCGATCTCGTAGGACAGATGATGCAGGCCCTCGCCGTGGCGGCGGATAAATTGGGTGATAAAGCTTTGTCGGCCGGGCAATTCCTCGATCAGCTCGACCGCGGCTCCTCCCAGCCAGAAATCCTGCCAAAGAAACCCGCCCTGCGCCTGCTCGCTGACCTGCTTCTCATGGCGTGGCGAAATCGGAAAATAGCGACGGAAAAATTCCATCCCGCGATCGATCGCTTCGACTGCCAGCGACACATGGTCGAAGCGCATCCGGACTTCGTTGCGTAAATTCGTCAAATCGAAGATATTCTCCTCTCGCCCGCAATTTAGTTTTCACGACCGCGATTGCTCTGCGGCAGCGCTCAGGCCCGCCAGCCACGGCCGAACCGCGCGAAGACGAAGCGGCGCATCAGCGCGCCCAGGCTGCGCAGGATCAGCGGCCATCCGTTCGCGATTTTTCCGGCGTAAACGCCAAGAGATTGAGCCGCGCGCGAGGCCGCCGGCACTTCAAAGAAACTCCAGGCTCGCCGCCAGCCGGCCGCCCTCGGAGCGCACCACGATATAGCCGCCGTCCTTGAACGGCCCGGCGTTGACGATCGTGGTCGAGCCGATCGCATCAATCGCCGCGGATTCGTGGATATGGCCTGAGAGGCAAACGTCCGGCTTGAATTCCTCGATAAACCGGCGGGCGGCGGTGCTGCCGACCGGACGACCGCCCGCGATTCGATCGCATTTCGTCTCGTATGGCGGCGTGTGACAGACCATCAGCAACGGCCTGACCCCGCCGACCTCGGCGTAGCCGCGCGTCAGCGTTTCGTAAATTTCGTCTTCGGTCAGTTCGGTCGGCGTCTTGAACGGCGTGATATTCGAGCCGCCGCATCCGAAGATGCCGACGCCGTCAATCACGAGGCCGCGGCCGTGGAGGCTCACGCCCTCCCTTTCGAGATACGGAATCACCTCGGGCCGGTCGAGATTTCCGCTCAGCGCAAGCACGCGCGGAGCCGCCGCGCGCACGGCGTCGAGGACGATCCGGGCCTGTTCTGGGCCGCCAAAGTTGGTTAAATCTCCCGAGACGATTATCAGGTCGGCGTCGCAGAGCACCGCGCCCATCCGCGCCAGATTGCGCGTCGCCATGTGCACATCGCCGAAGGAAACAATTTTCATCGCCAATTCCGCCCTGGAAATTCCAGCGTAATCGTATCGGCGCCGGTTATGGAAGGCGCCCCTTAAAGCATCATGTCCAACACGTCCGCGCCGTATGAAAGCGCGCCGAACGACTTGGCGGGCGGATCGGGATTCAGGAAAGCATGTCCGAGCATCCCCTTGAGATCGAAATAACGGCGCTGCAACGGATGGCCGTGGAAAATCGCCCGGCCGCTGCTGGCCGCGAACAGCCGATCGATCGCCGTCATCGCCGCTTGCGCCGATTGGCAGGCGTGATAGCGAATGCGCGCGCGGCCGCGCGGATCGAGAAACTCGCCGCGGCGCGCGGCATCCATCAATTCTTCGCAATCGCTGTCGAGCAGCGCGACTCCGGCGTCGATCGCATAGCTGGCTTCGGCCGCGAGACGCTGGCTGTAAGGATCGTCTCTGATCATCCCGCCGTAGCCCGCCCGCCGCGTGCGGTTTATCTCGATCCACTCATCGAGAAATCCCTGCGCCGCCCCCAGCACCGCCGCGGTCAGCGTGTAATTGAACACCGCCGCGAACGGCAGCCGGAACAGCGGACCGGGATTCAGCTCCCATCCGGGCAACGGCCGATTCAGCGCATAGTCCCAATGCGATTGGGTGCGGTATTCGGGAACAAAAGCGTCCTCGACCACGATATCCTTGCTGCCGGTGCCCGCCATCCCCGCGACGAACCAGTTGTCGTCGATTTTGTAGTCCTTGCGGGGCAGCATAAACGAACGCAACTCAGGCAGCTCGCGGCCGTTGATCGTCACCGCGCCCGGCACGGCGCCGAGGACGACCCACTGGCAATGATCGCACCCGGTGGAAAACGACCATCGCCCGCTCAGCCGATACCCTCCCGGCGCTTTTTCGGCATGGCCGGTCGCCGCGTAGGAGGACGAATTGATCGCCGCCGGATCCGCGTCCCAAATTTCCTCTTGAAACTCCCGCGAAAAAAGCCCGATTTGCCACGGATGCACGCCGAGCACGCCCAGCACCCATCCCGCCGAACCGTCGGCTCGGGCGACTTCGCGCACCGTATGGTAGAGGTCGCGCGGATCGCCTTCGCCGCCGCCCCAGCGCGCCGGCTGCAGGATTCGATAAAGCCGATGGCGCACGAATTCGCGCCAGGTCGCGTCGGGCAGGCGGCGCAACCGCGTTCCTTCATCGGCATGCGCACGAATCGCGGGCGCGAGCGCGGCCGCTTGGGCGGCATAGCTGCCGCTCGTTACGGATCCGCCCGTGAAGTGATTTGATGACTTCGCAATGGTCGCCATGATGCGCGCCCCCTGGCGACCGGTCCAGAGCGCCGCTGGACGGGCCGCGAAAATTCGCATCAAAATAGCACAAGCTGGGAGATCGAATGCCAAGCGATGCGCGGGATAATTTCGCTTTCATTCTGGCCGCGCCGAAATTCTCCGGCAATGTCGGCGCCGCGGCCCGCGCGCTCAAGAACATGGGCTTCGCCGATCTGCGGCTCGTGGCGCCACGCGGTTACGATCCAGTGGTCGCGGCCAAACGCGCCGTTCACGCCGCCGACATCGTTGAGCGGATACGCATCTTCGACAACCTGGCCGAGGCGCTGGCCGATCGCACGCTCACCATCGGCACGACCGCGCGTGCCGGCGCCTATCGTTCCGAAGCGCGCATCTTGCGCGAGGCCGCGCCCGACGTTATCGCCGCGGCCCGCGATAATCGCGTCGGCGTGGTCTTCGGCCCCGAAGACCACGGCCTGAGCAACCGCGACGTGGCGCAATGCCAATGGCTGGCGACGATTCCAACTTCGCCTGCCTATCCATCGCTCAACCTGGCCCATGCGGTCGCGATCGTGGCGTACGAACTCGGCGTTACGCTTCCGCCGCCTGCCGATACAGTGGCGACCGATCGCGAATTCGCGGCGGCGGCGGAAGTCGAAGCGATGCATCGGCGGTTGCAGCGGGCGCTAATCGCGATCGGCTTCCTGCCCGAAGATAATCCCGACCACATCATGCACACGATTCGCGCGATTCATGGCCGCGGCGGATTGCGTCCGCGCGAGGTCGATATCCTCAACGGCGTCGCACGCCAGATCGAATGGCTCGCGCGCGGCGGCGACATCGTCCTCGCCGAAAAACGCCGCGCCGGGCGTAAATTGCGATAAATTCCCGGCGGGGCGCGCTGCCGCCGGGCTTGCTCGCGGCAGCCGCCGCATCTTGTGATATGCTCGGATCGGCGCGAATCTCCGTGCGGCGACGCTATGGCGCAGATCATCCATCTCGACGAATTTCAGGAAGTGCGGCGGGAAATGCGCAGACGCGCAGCCGCCCATGCGCATCTGGCGCGCGCCCTGCAAATTCTCAAAGAAAATCTTGCCGACGCAGCCGCGGCCCTGCGCGACACGCCGCCGGATCAGGAAGACGAACTGCTCGCGCGCGTGGAAAAGCTGACCGCGATGGTTCGGTACGGCGCGCGGATGCTTGGCGAAGGCCGCACTTCTGAAGCCGGTTAAATCGTGAGCGCTCCTGCTTGATCCACGCGGCGACGGAAGCTAGTGATAAGGGTTCTGATTGCGCTCGCGCTCCCCGGTAGCTCAGTCGGTAGAGCAGACGGCTGTTAACCGTCGGGTCGCTGGTTCGAATCCGGCCCGGGGAGCCAGTTCACCTCAATCGCCAGCCAAATTTCCTTCCGCCAGGCGCCGCGATTTCGCGATCTGCGATAGGTCGGTCGCCGAACGTCAGGCGCTTCGCGGGTAACCGCTGGGAATGATCCGGCGCGCCCGATAAACGGCCGTTGTCGAGGTTACGACTGGCTGTGACGCCGCCGCCACGCCGGCTGATCGATTACCGCGCGGCAGCTTCGAATTTACTTTCCCGGCTCGGCCGCGCGCGCGGCCTGGGCGAATGCGCTCGGCGCGAGCGCAAGCGTAATAGCAAGGAACGCCATCGCGATCGAAGAATGCCAAATCGAAAACGTCATGTTGATACTCGTCCAAATAGCTAGTTTATAAATATCGACATTCGGTCCGCCATGCGAATCCGGCGTCCGCCAGCCGCTTCAGATCGCTGCGCGCTGTCGCGCGGCGCTGAAATCCGGCGACTCTCAACCAGTAAAGATTTATCCGCGGATCGCCCACATGCAATCAATTGTTCGCCGCGATCGCGAGCGGCGACGATCAGGGAATTGAAAAGCCGGTTTGCGCCGCGCTCGCGCGATCTATTTCGTTGACGACGCGGATGCGCGGACGGAAGCTGATTCCAGAAGGAGGCGTCCGTGGAAAAATAGCGGCCAAACTCGTGGCTATTACAACCCTTTGCTTTTCATTCCGCGGTTGAGGAGGTTATGCAGCGCGAATTGAAAATTACCGCACGTGATTTTGTGCTGACTCCGGCGATCGAGTCTGTGGTGCGCGCGAAAGCCGGATGGCTGGCGAATTACTATCCGCGCCTGACCGGATGCGAGGTCGTGCTGGAGGGAGCGGTCGAGCACCATCGGCGCGGCGGACCGTTCAAAGTGCGAATCATCATGACCGTTCCCGGCTCGCGCCTGATTGTCAATCGCCGATCGGCCGAAGATTTTCCGCTTGCGATTCGCGACGCGTTCGACGCGGCGCGCCGCCGCATCGAGGACTACAGCCACCGCCGGCGCGGCGCGGTCAAACTGCATGAAGCGCCGCCGCAAGGCCGGATCGCATCGTTGTTCGGCGATTATGGCTTCATCCGCTCCGGCGACGGACGCGATATCTATTTTCATCGGAACAGCGTGGTGGAGCCTGGTTTCGATCGCCTCCAGACCGGCGCCGAAGTGCGCTTCGTCGAAGAAGACGGCGAACAGGGACCGCAAGCCAGCACTGTTCACATCGCGCATGCGCGGAACGCCGCGGGCGCTCGCTGAATGGTTGGCGGCGGCGCACGCCTCACCAGCCGCAAGAGGGCGGACGACATGGTCCGCATCAATTCGATGGCGAAAACAAATACCAACAAAACGGGCGGCGGCGATCTTCGCGCCTATCTGGAGCGCGAACGCGACAAGCTGCGGCTCAGAATCCACCGCTTGCGCAATGAGCAGGAGGACGACGTCACCGCGCCGCCCGCTGACGAACTCGACGCCGCCCGCTCGCTCGCGGACGTCGAAACCCACGCCGGAATCATCGAACAGCACGAAGCGCGGCTGAAAGAAATCGAAATCGCGCTGGATCGGTTTGACCGCGGCGAGTATGGCCGCTGCGTCGATTGCGGCGAAGAAATTCCGACCGAGCGCTTGCGCGCGATGCCGGCGACGATCCGATGTGTCGACTGCCAGCAGGTCCGCAACATGCATGGAGAAGGCGCGCTCACGCGCGAATTCGCGCGCCGCTGGGACCCGCCGGCCGAAATCGGCTCAACGCTCGAAGAACTCGACGAAATGAAGGAGCCGGAAGAAGAACTGTTCGTTCATGCCGGCAGCGAACGCGGTCCCGAGGAGGGCGAGTTCGAACAACTTCCGCCGGCGCCGACGGCGCGCCGGCGCGGGAGAGTAAAAAAGGCGCAATAACCTTCCCAACGCGCAGAGATGCCGAAAAGCGGCGGCGTCAAATCGAACCAATCACCCGTCGCGCCATCCCCAGCGCCTCGGTCCAGAAACCGCCGCCGCGATGCATCATCGCGACCGCCGCTTCGATCGCCCGGATGAATTCGTCAAGCTGTGCTTCGCTTACGACGAGCGGCGGGGCGACCTTCAACACCATGAAATTGTTGCCGCAGATCTGCGTGAGCATCCCATGGTCTCGGTAGAGCCGCATCACGAGCACCTGCCCGAACATCGCGGGATGAATGCGCATGAAGGCTTCGTAGGGAACACGCAAGCGCAGCCGCCGGGGCGGCTGAAATTCGATGCCCGTGAGCATTCCGGCGCCGCGGACCTCGCGCACCATCTCGAACTGGCCAAGC
>JADBKU010000031.1 GCA_014896235.1 bacterium
GACCGGCTCATGCGGCCAGTAGAACGTATGGAACGAGCGGCCCTTGAATTTCTCCATGCCCTTGATTTTGGGCGGCGTGGGAATCGAAAGCAGGCCGACCGCCAGGATCGGGAACCGGCAGGTCAGCTCACGGCCGTCGCTGAGCGTCAATCTCCACAGGTTCTCGACTTCATCGAAGTGCGCCGCCTCGACTTTGCAGTTGAACTGCATGTATTTGCGCAGGCCGAATTTGTCGGCGACGAAATTCAGGTAGCGGAGATTTTCGGGCTGACTGGAGAACCGTTCTTTCCAGTGCCATTCGTCAAGGACTTCTTTGGAGAACGAGTACCCGTAGGTATAGCTCTCGGAATCGAAACGGGCGCCGGGATAACGATTCCAGTACCATGTGCCGCCGAGATCGGGAGCGGCATCGAGGACCGTGGCGTCCACGCCGAGGTCGGACAAGAGTTTGATCTGATAGATGCCGGCCACTCCGGCTCCAATTACGATTGCCTCGTAATGCGACTTGGTTCCCTCGGTCATGGTTCACTCCGCTTTCGCTTCCCGGGCGGTTACCGCTCCGGTACGGTTTCTAACAAATCGATCGCATGCGATTACTAAACCATTCGCCGCATGGATCAGAGCGCGTTCTGGTTATGCCGCTCGATGCCGCCTGAAAATTTCATCGAAAATTCCGTTTTTCCGAATCGTTATTCAGCTTCTTAAGCGTCACGCTGCGGATTCTACCAAACGTTCGATTGGTTACAAAATTCATATAAAAGGTGCTCGGCTGAAATGCAAGCGATTGCCGCGTGATCGGCTCCACGCCGGTCCTGGCGATTCGGACGAGCCATCCGCGGCTTATTGTGCGATCGCGCCGCCATCAACGGGCATCGCCAACCCGGTGACGTAAGAAGCGCGATCGGAACAAAGCCACGCCACGCTTTCGCCGATTTCCTCGGGAGCGCCAAAGCGCTTCAGCGGTTCGGCCCGGATAAACCGTTGCTCCGCTTCAGCGCTGCCGCGCATGATTCGTTGCATCATCGGCGTGCGGATCGGCCCTGGACATACGGCATTGACGCGGATGCCATGGCGGCCATATTCGAGCGCCGCCGTCTTGGTCAATCCGGCGACGCCATGCTTGGATGCGACATAAGCAGGTCCGCCGACCGAACCCGCCAGCCCGGCCAGCGAAGATGTGTTGACGATCGAACCGCCGCCGCCCTGCTTGAGCATTTGCTCAATCTCCGCCTTCATGCAGAGCCATACGCCCGTCAAATTGATGGAAATGACGCGATGCCAGTTCTCCTCGCTGCACTTGTGCGTGACCGCCCCTTCGCCTTCGATTCCGGCGTTATTGAAAGCGCAATCGATCCGGCCGTAAGTCTCCACGGCCTTGGCGACCATCGCCGCGACGTCGCTCGCATTCGATACGTCGACTTTCATAAAGATTGCGGCCGCCCCTGTGGATCGGAGCGCTTCCAGCGTCTCCGTTCCGGCTTCGGCGACTATATCGGAAATCAGCAGTTTCGCGCCTTCGCGCGCGAAGATCTTCGCGGTCGCGCGACCGATGCCCGAACCGGCTCCGGTGATGATGGCGGTTTTTCCTCCGAGTATTCCGGCCATGAGTATCTTTCTCCGTCCTGAAATCGCACACCGGAATAATCGGCGGCAAACGATCAATCCGGAATCGGCGCGGCGAGCGACGTCGTGATTAGGAAGGATAATCGCGTTGACCGCCGAAGCTCAAATGCAACAGCGGAATTTTCGGGCCAAGGCAGCTATCTGTGCGGTCGCGGGATTTGATTCGTTTTCACAAGATATCGCCACCTGTAATTAATTCTGTTCGCCGTCGGCGGAGAGCGCCAGCAGCCTTTCGGTTTCGGCGTCGGCGGGATAGAACGCCTCAATATGCAGATCCTGAAGGGTCGCGTCGTTGGGCGTCGCCACTGTCGTCACGGTGCTGAACATCCTCAAGGTTGAGCCATCGAGAACAAGCTCGGTCGGCAAAATCAGGTCTCGCGGCGCGTCGAGGTCCGGTTCCCGCCAGCGTTGCGGCACGCCGGGATAGCTCAACATTTCCGCAATCAAGCCTTTGAGCGTGTCGTCGTGCGCCCACGCGAGCCGCCGGTAAGCTTCGTTCAAGAGAGACTTGCCGATGGTCTCCCAATTCACGATCGCTTTGCGGGCGAGGTTCGGGTCGAACACCAGGCGCAAAACGTTGAGCCGGGGCGGCGAGGTCACCTGCAGGGGTTCGATTCCAGCCGGCTTGCGGCCAAGAATTTTCGTAATGAAAGTTATAAACGATTGATTCGCCATCACGATATTCCAATGGCGATCATGCGCGTAGGCGCTTCGCGGGTCGTTATTCTTGAGGATAATTTCGACGGCGGCCCGAACTTGCGCCATCCGCGGGTCGTCGAGTCCGGTCTCGCTGTACATCGGAGCGAACCCCGCGGCCAGCAACAGGAAGTTACGCTCGCGAAGCGGAATATCGAGCGCGGCGGCGAGCGTCAGGAGCATCGCTCGGCTCGGCTCGGCGCGTCCGGTTTCGAGGAAGCTTATATGACGGGACGAAACATCGGCCTCGAGCGCCAGCTCGAGCTGGCTAAGGCGCCGCGCCTCGCGCCAGCGCCGCAGCAGCGGTCCGACCCCCGATGGCTCGATGCTGGTTCCATTGCGCGTGGTTTCCATGATCGCACACTACGCCCGTCTTGGAGGCCGGTCGATTACCAGCGAGGTAATGGACCGGCCCCATATTCGCGCGAGCCGCCATGGCGCGGCTTCAGGCGCCCTTGATGTAACCCATCGCCTCAACGATCAATCCGTCGCGCACTTTCATCAGATTGACGCCGCGAATCGATGCGGTCGGGCCGGTCCACAGGCGCCACCGGATGATCGCGCGGTCGCCCATCGCATAGGTTTCTTCAAGGTCGAAGTGCGTGCCGGACGCCGTCGCGATTTCGCTCCAAAGCGCCACGCAGGCATCGCGGCCGCGGCAACGATCGCCATCCGGCGCCGGACTGATTTTTTCGATCACGCAATCCTCCGCGATCATCGCCGCAAGCGGCGCCGGATCGTGCCGCTGAAAGACGTCGTTGAACCGATTCATCAGTTCGGCGGTCGCTGCGCTCCGTGCTTCTATTGTGTCCATAACGTAATTTCTCCGCATGCCGGGCCGGCAGACCCGGCATCAGGCGCAAGAGTTCGCCCGCGGCTATTCCTTCGGCAGTGGCGAAAAGTGCGTGCTGACGATTTTCCAATCCGCGCCCTTTTTGACCATCACCAGCGTTGTGCGTCCACAAGCCACCACCGGCATCCCGCCGCCCTTCGGTATCGTGGCGGCGCGATCGTACGCGTTCACGATGGCGGTGTCCTCGTTGAACGTCCGGCAGGTCGGCTGATGGAACGCGAAGGTCATCGACTCGGCGCCCTTCGTGATGCTGCCCAGATAGTCGAGAAATTCGCCCTTGCTCTCAAAACGATAGGGGACATGGTCGAAAACCTCGACTTCGTCGTCAAGCGCGGCGGCGAAGGGGCCAAAATCGCCTTTGGCCGAAGCGGCGACGATTCGTTCCACGATCTTGCTGACATCTTCCATTGCGGACATGATTCAGACCCTCCCGGCGTTGATTTTTCATCGATGAAGCGGCGCCGATTCCGCTTCATGCGGCAGAATCTGACGCCGCCGCCCGCACGCCGCAATTACCGCGCAGGTAAGCGAACGAAATGTCCTTGCGGCGAATATCGTCTGAATTGGGCATGGCTGGACGATCGAGGCGCGCGAGGCGCCACTGACAACCCGAAACTTGAGCTATGGCGCTTTACGCCGGTCTTTTGGGCGATCGACGAATCAGATGAGCGCGGACTCGGTCGCTGGATCGCCAGCGATCCGGCTGTGCCACATCACCCGCGGTTCGTTCATGTCCCACGGCGTGGCGCGATGGAGCAGGCAGCGATTGTCCCAGACCACCACGTCTCCGGGCGACCAATCATGGTAATGGATGCGCGGCGGACGGCAGGAAAAATCCACCAGTTCCTGCAAAAACCGCTCGGATTCGGCCTCATCCATGCCCGGAATGTTGTGCGCGTGCCGTCCGATCACCAGCGACTTTCGGCCCGTTTCCGGATGAACTTTTACGAGCGGGCGCAACGGTACAGGCCCGTCGTGGAAGCCATAGCCGCTGTAGGCGCTCCCCGCTTTCGGGACATGCCCGAGCTTGGCCTGGCTATAGTAGAGCGAATGATACGCGGACAGCTTTTCGACTTGCGCCCGGAGATCGTCGGGGAGCGCGTCGTAAGCGGCGCGCATGTCCGCCCATCCGGTTGCTCCGCCCGAACGCGGCGTCACCTGTGCGCTGAACACGGCGCCCTTGGCCTGCACCGGCATGTACGTGCTATCGCAATGCCAGCCCATGTTGCCTTTGAGCACCTTTATGATGTCGTTGTCGGGGTCGAGGATAAGCGTGCCGTCGGACTTTACGTTGCTGAGCGGCGCCATCTCGAACTCAAGCGGCCCAAAACGCCTGGCGAACGCGATTTGCTCGTCTCGGCTGAGATGCTGTCCGGGAAAGATAAGCAGGGCGTATTCGAGCCAGGCGGCGTAGAGATCGCGCCACGTCGCGTCGTCGATCGCGGCGAGTTTCAGGCCCGTCGCGACGGCGCCGAACGTGGCGTCAAGAGGCTTTATATCGAACGTTCGCGCCACGTTGTCCTCCTCTGCCCGGATAAAATTGCCGATCCGTCAAAAAATGATGATTAATCCGTGCGCCACGCCGTCTCCGGCATGATTGCATTTATCTCATAGCACGAAGGGCGTGCGCAAAGCCGGGTGATTTTCGAGGTTGACGCCGACCGCCGGGCCGCCTCAAGAAGTCGTCGGCACGACGCCGCCCACGCGCAACCTTGCGCGCATCCGATGGCGGCGCTAACAAGCTCAGGGCATGGCGGATAAAGGCAGAGTTATCATTCTCAACGGCGGCTCCAGCGCCGGCAAAACCACGCTGGGGAAAACTCTGCAGGATTTGCTGCTGCCCGAGCCATATCTGTTGCTCGGCATCGACGCATTTTGGTTTGCGCTTCCGGCGCGTCAACTCAACCTCGAGACGGTCGACCCCGGCTACTACAAGTGGGCCTCGACGGTCGAAAACGGTCTGGCATACTTCCGCATCATCCCCGGTCCAATCCTCGATCAAGCGATGCGTGCGCGCTATCGCGCGATTGCGCAGTTTCTTGACGAGGGCCTGAACGTAATCGCCGATGACGTTATCTGGAAGCGCGAATGGCTGCTCGACGCGCTCGAGATTCTCGCTCCCTATCGGGTTTTCATGGTCGGCGTCTTCGTGTCCGACGCCGAGGGCGCCCGCCGCGAGGTTGTCCGCGGCGATCGCCATCCCGGATGGGACCGCGGCTCCGCTCGTTACGCGCATCACGACGCGATTTACGATCTCACCGTCGATACGACCACGATGACGCCTGAGCAAGAGGCGGCGCGGGTCAAAGCAGCGCTCGACAGCCGCCCTCAAGGCGACGCCTTCAACGAGATGCGAAGGAAATTTCTCGGCCGCGGAAGCGCCGCCTGAGCGTTCCAACCTGGACTGCTTCGCCGCGTTCGCGACGCGCACCGGCAATAGGTTTCAACCGCGCAAGCGCGGGCGGCTTTCGCGAGCGAAGAAATACCGAACGCTCGCCAAGGGCGGCTTTTCATTAAAACGACCGTCCAATTTTAATAGTTGACAGAACGCAAATATTGAAATAAATCAATAATCGTTCGAGACCATACGGCGAGTTCCGAGGCATCCTGTGACGAAAACCGCGGCCCAAAAGAGCGGCCGAAACGCGAAGGCGCGGCGCGCAACCGCGGCGGCATTGATGGAATTCTTCTTTCCGGTGCATTACGAGATCGGCACGGCGCTGGAGGATGTGGTTCGATCTGAAACGCTCTCGCGCCAGCAGGCGGCGAGCTTGTGGCTGATTCGGTCGCAGGGCGAGGATGGCTGCCGGATGCGGCGCAAGGATGTCGAAGCGAATATGCGGCGCTGGTTTGAGGTGACGAGCGCGGCGGTTTCCAAGGCGCTCCGCGCGATGATGCGTCCGCCGCTGGAGCTAATCGACATCATCGAAGATCCGCGTTCGGGACGCGAAAAGGTGGTCGCCCTGACTCCCAAGGGCAAAGCATTTCTGGATTCAGCCGCGGAGCGGGCCACGGACGTTCTGGCGGAACTACTCGAGGATGTTTCGCCCGAACTGGCCGCTTCCGCGATTGAGTACTTCGATCGTCTCACGCGCGGCTTCCAACGTGCGCGGACGCGTAGTCGAATCAGGCTGATCGCTCACTCGACCAGGGCGAATGGAAAAAAGACCAACCGCGGCTCAAACGAAATGACGAATGAATCAGGTGCGGCTGGATCGATTTAACGCAACGACCCCAATCGCGAAGCGCCAACCGAGAACGACCAATATACCGTGAAGAACGGATCGCCGGCCGTCGAACGCAATGTCTTTGCTCATTAATCCGCGAGATCTTCAGTTTATCCTGTTCGAGCTGCTGCATGCCGAAAGCCTCTGCCAGTCGGACCGCTACGAACATTGCGACAAGACGATGTTCGCGGCGATCCTTGACGCCGCGCACCGGATTGCCGCGGCCGAGTTTGAGCCGCTCGCCAAGATCTGCGATGAGGTCGAGCCGCGCATGGAAGCCGGCCGCGCCATTCTGCCCGATGGTGTCGCAAAGGCCGTAAATGCATACATCGATGGCGGCTTCCTGAACGCCAGTGCGGACCTGAACGAGGGAGGGCAGCAACTGCCCGTCGTCATTTCGCAAGCCTGCATGGCGTATTTTGTGGCGGCAAACCCGGCGTTGTCGGTCTATCCGTTCGTGACGAATGGAGTCGCCACCGTCATTGGCAATCACGGCAGTGTCGTCCAAAAAGAGTTGTTTGCCGAACCGCTGCGGGCGGGACGCTGGCTCGGCGTAATGGCTATCTCGGAAACCCAGGCCGGGTCCTCGGTGGGCGATCTAAGAACCGCGGCAATCCCGACAGAAGCGGGACACTATCTCATCACGGGCTCCAAGATGTGGATCACCGGAGCGGCCCAGGACTTTACAGAGAACATTGTGCATCTCGTTCTCGCCCGGATTGCGGGAGCGCCGGCCGGGACGCGCGGCATCTCGCTCTTCATCGTGCCCAAGTATCGTTTGTCGGAATCCGGCCGGCCGGACGTATGGAACGACGTGAATGTCGTCGGCCTCAACCACAAAATGGGTTTTAGAGGCATCAGCAACACGGTCCTCAGCCTGGGCGATCAGAACAATTGCCACGGCTACCTGGTGGGTGAACCCAACAACGGCCTGCGTTACATGTTCGACCTGATCAACGAGGCGCGCATCTGGGTCGGCACGGGAGCCGCGGCGCTGGGCTACTCGGGCTACTTGCGCTCGCTCAAGTACGCCAGGGAACGCGCTCAAGGCCGTACGGCGGCAAATCGCAATCCGAATGCTCCGCAAGTGCCGATCATTGAGCATGCCGATGTGCGGCGTCTGCTCCTGACCCAAAAGGCGTATGTCGAAGGGGGCTTATGCCTCGCCTTGTACTGCGCATGGCTGATCGACCAAAGCAGGCTCGCCGCGGCCGCGGGGGACGCGGACAAGAAAGCCGACCTCGGCCTGCTGCTGGAAATCCTCACTCCGATCGTCAAATCGTGGCCGTCGGAGTTCTGTCTGGAAGCGAACAAGCACGCCATTCAAGTGCTCGGCGGATATGGCTACACCCGCGATTTCCCGCTTGAACGGCTCTATCGCGACAATCGCCTCAACGCGATCCACGAAGGCACGTACGGGATTCAGGCAATCGATTTGCTGGGCCGCAAGGTCGCAATGGCTGAAGGCCGCGGCTTCCAACTCCTGCTATCGCGGATGCGCGAAACCGCCGAACTGGCGCAAAAGGAAACGGCGCTGGCGTGGCACGGGAGTCAACTCGAGCGATATCTCGCGCGCCTCGCTGAGGTAACGTGGAAAATCAGCGGATCGCCCGGAACGGCGGTTTCGGAAAAGGCGCTCGCCAACGCGGTCCATTATCTGGACGCTTTCGGCCATATCGTCGTGGGATGGCTGTGGCTGCTTCAGGCCATGGCTGCGAATACGGCCCTGAGCGGCGGCGCTCAAGAGGACGCCGGTTTTTACAACGGCAAAATGTTCGCGTGCGAGTTCTTCTATCGGCGGGAACTGCCAAAGGTGAATCATTTTCTCGATCTTGTGGAGCAGGCTGAAGCCACCTGCTTCAACATGCAGAAGGATTTCTTTTAGAACGGGACAGATCGTTTCAAGACGGACTAAATGCCAACTCGGAGAATTTGATCGTGACTCAGAACTATGACGCCATCGTAATCGGCGCCGGCGTGTCCGGCCTGTATACTCTCTACAAGCTGCGCAAGCTTGGCTTGACGGTGCGAGTATTCGAAGCCGGCGGCGATATCGGCGGCACCTGGTATTGGAATCGCTATCCCGGCGCCCGCTTCGATTCCGAGAGCTATTCCTACCAATACTCTTTCTCTCAGGAGCTCATCGACGAGTGGAACTGGAGCGAGCACTTTTCGGCCCAGCCGGAGATCGAGCGGTACTTGCATTTTGTCGCGGATAAATTCGACCTCAGGCGCGACATCGAATGCAACGCGCGCGTGGCGGCCGTCACGTACGATGAAAACGAGAAACGGTGGGAGATCGCGACCCACAACGGCCTGCGCGCCCGCGCCCGCTATGTCATCTGCGCCACCGGGCTGCTTTCGGCGCATCAGTATCCTGATTATGAGGGAGTCGCGGACTTCGCGGGCCTGTCGCTGCATACCGCGCGCTGGCCGAAGGATCCGGTCGACTTCCGCGGCAAGCGGGTTGGCATCATCGGCACCGGCCCGACCGCCGTCCAGATCATTCAGACAATCGCTCCCGACTGCGGGCGGCTGACGGTGTTTCAGCGCACGGCGAATTGGTGCACTCCGCTCCGCAACCGTCCGATTACCGCCGAGGAGCAACAGGCGCTCAAAGAAAAAGCTCACGAGATCTTCGCGCAGTGCAAACGCAACTGGGCCGGCTTCATACACGAGCCCGACCCGCGGCGCGCGATGGACGTTCCGAAAGCGGAGCGGATGGCTCGCTATCAGATGTTATACGACCGCGGCGGCTTTGCGTTATGGCTGGGCAATTTCAGCGATTCGTTCATGTCGCGGGAAGCCGCGGACGAAGTAGCGGAATTCCTCGCCGCAAAGATCCGCGAGCGCGTCGCCGATCCCGAAACTGCGGAGAAACTCATTCCGAAGCACCCCTTTGGCACAAAGCGATGCCCCGGAGAGAAGAATTACTACGAGACATTCAATCTTCCCAATGTCAGATTGGTCGATTTGCGCGAGACGCCGATCAAAAAAATCAGCCGGACCGGCATCGAAACCACCAACGAGTTGCACGAACTCGACGTGATTATCTATGCGACCGGGTTCCACAGCCTGACGGGCGAACTGCTGCGGATGGATATTCGCGGCGAACACGGCCGATCTCTGCAAGAGCATTGGGCCGACGGGCCGAGAACCAACCTTGGCATCCAGTTCTCGGGGTTTCCCAATTTGTGGGCGATTATGGGGCCGCACAACCCGGCGGTGTTTTGCAACATCCCTCGCTGCGCCGAAACCAACGTCGAGTGGATCGTCGATTGTATCCGCTATATGCGCGAGAAGGGTTTCGAGACCATGGCCACCACGCCCGAGGCCGAAGACGCATGGACCAGGCGATGCTATGAATCGGTCAAAGGGCTGCTGATCGATGACATGCGGGATTCATGGTTCTTCGGCAGCACCAATCCGGAGAACGTGCGCGGACGGTTTCTATTATTCGCCGGCGGGGTGCCGCTCTATCGCGAGATCTTCGCGAACGTCGCGGCGAACGGATACGAGGGCTTTGAACTGCGCTAGTGTGGCTGTTGGCGAGATGGAAGACGATTGGCCGTCAGACGTCCGGACCGGATCGTTCCGCTGAACGTCAATTTTGAGCCGTCCGGAAGCATGCTTCCGGACGGCCGCGCGCCTTGACGCACGCGGCGTTCCAAGCTACGTGGTCTGTTACGTGAAAAATGGTCCAGCATTTCGAATTAACCGGCGATTGCCTGAACCATTGACGGCGGCAGCGCGCCCCGCGGACGTTGCGCATTAACGGCTTGCAGCCGTAATGACGCGATTGCCGGTAATACAACCTGGTCATCGACGAAGAAGCCATAAGGAACGGAAATGAACCCAGCAATCCGTATCGACCCCGAGACAGGCAGGAAAATCTTCAACACGCGAGCGGCGAAGGCGTCGGAAAAGATCGCCGGCAAGGGCTACTCCGTACTCGCGGATCAAAAGCTGAAGGAGTTGCCGGAGATGCCGGCCGGCGCGACCTTCAACGCGGAGGAGCAGGCCAAATACCGTTCGTTCAAGGAAGCGCGACGCGGCGCCGCCGACTATATGGCGATGGAAGGCGAATTCAAGAAATATCTTGACGACGTCTATTCCGAACCGCCGATCCAGCGCGAAGCGCTGACCGACGAGTGCGAGATACTGGTGGTTGGCGCGGGCTTCGGCGGCCTGCTGTTGTGGCACAAGTTGAGCCAGGCGGGCTTCACCGATGTTCGTTTTTGCGAAAAGGGCGGCGATGTCGGCGGCACCTGGTACTGGAACCGCTATCCTGGCATCGCCTGCGACGTCGAATCGTACAGTTACCTGCCGCTACTCGAGGAGATGGGCTATATCCCGTCGATGAAGTTCGCGTCCGGCTTCGAGATTCTCGAATATTGCCAGAGCATGGCCGAAAAGTTCGGGTTTTACGATCATTGCCTGTTCCATACGACGGTCGTGGCGACGACGTGGGACGAGGCGTCGGGGCGCTGGCTCGTCGAGACGGATCGCGGCGACAAGATGCGCGCGCGCTTCGTGATTCTGGCCAACGGCATCCTGACGACGCCCAAGCTGGCGCGCATCGCCGGCATGGAGAAATTCAAGGGCGCTTCCTTCCACACCTCGCGCTGGAACTACGATATCGATTTGCGTGGCAAGACCGTCGGCATTATCGGCACCGGCGCGACGGCGGTGCAGGCGATTCCCGAGCTGGCCAAGATCGTCGGACAACTCTATGTCTTCCAGCGCACGCCGTCCTCGATCGACGTCCGCGACCAGCGCGCGACGACGGACGAGGAGCGGGCGGCGTGGGCCAACGAACCCGGATGGGCGCGGGCGCGACGGCAGCGTTTCGCAAAAATCTCGGCCGGCCGCACCGCCATCCAGGCCAATGACGACTACCTCGCGGGCAGGGTTCCGGATGTCAAGGAACACAAGAAATACGACCGCAAGCTGACCCCGGAAGAGCTAATCCAGAAGCAACTCGACGCCAACTTCCGCATCATGGAGCAAATCCGGGCGCGAGTGGACGCGATCGTGAAGGACCCGAAGACCGCCGCGGCGCTGAAGCCATACTACCCGTATGGGTGCAAGCGGCCGACTTTCCACGACGAATACCTGCCGACCTTCAACCTGCCGCACGTCCATCTGGTGGACACCGCACCGCGCGGCGTGAGCGAGATCAATGAGCGCGGCGTGGTCCATGAGGGCGTTGAATATCCGCTCGACGTGCTGATCTATGCGACCGGGTTCCAGTGGATGGGAACCTCGACTTTCAACATGATCACCGGCCGCGGCGGGCGAACTTTGAAAGCGAAGTGGGAGACCGAGGGGACCAAGACTTTCCTGGGTCTGCACAGCCGCGGCTTTCCCAACCTGTTCATCGTCACCGGTCCGCAGGGCGGCGGCGGTAGCTTCAACTTTACCGACGCGATCGACGCCCATGGCGACTACGTCGTATGGATGCTTCAAACGATGCGCGAGCGCGGCGCCGCGATCGTGGACGTGCGCCAGGATCACGAAGATCATTACGCGGAGCATTGCCGCGTCGTCGATATCGCGACCGCGCCGCTGCGCGATTGCATCTCGTATTACAACGGCGAAGGCAACGCGACGCCCGGCAGTCTCGCCTATTACGGCGGCGGGCAATGGCATAAGCATCGCATCGCCGCACAGTCGTCGCTCGAACCCTACGTGTTCGAGGGCGAAAGTGCGACTCTTTTGGCGGCGGCCAAATAAGAACGCCTGAGGCGGAGAAGATATGCGCCGGCTGCGCATAAGCGTGGCCGGCGCGCTCGTCTTGATGATGCGTGTCCGCCGGTGCTGCGACCCACGCAGCGCTTTGCGCAGTCGGACGGCAGGGTTCGCACGGCTTCAATCCGCCAGAAACGGATTGGAGGTCATTCGGATTACGACGACCGGCCCAGAAAAATAGAGAAATCCCCGTCCCACTGGAACGGCAGATCAAGCAAAGTCCCGCCCTCCCGCACAGTCTCCAACATCCGCAGCGAGTCGAGCAAAATTGCGCGCTGGCGCTCCCGGTCGAACGGCCGGCCGAAAGTGTTGCCCATTGGGGCGTTGACGAACGCGGTGCGCGGAGCTTTGACCTGCGCGCTTATATCGCGCGCGGTGGAAACGACGACTGTCGGGATGCCGGCGGTTTCGAGAACGCGGGCGACCAGACCAACGGTCTGGTGATCCAGCGGTCATGCGGGGACCAGCGCGGCGGCGTCGACGCGATCTTCTTTCAGACGCAGGGCGAGCGCTGGCGCGCCCTCGTTGATAACCGCCGATCGCGTATAAATCCGTCCCATAAAGCCGCTGTAGTGGTGCGGCGCGACAGCACCGATTATTCCCTCCACGGCCAGCTCGCGCAGCCGCTCGACCGGAAAGATGCAGTTGATGTCGCGCTCGGCGTCGCTATGGTCATAGTAGTCGTCATTGATCGCGAGGCATCCCGGCAGGCTGTCGCTGTCGAGTACGTCGAGCCGCAAATCGTTGCGCGCCTGCGGATTGAAAGGAGGCGCATCGCAACGGGAAACGCCTCCCGACGTCAGCATCGCGACCCGACACTGGTTGAGCGGCTTCTTCAGCGGAGTCAGTGGCGCATCGTCATTCACCGTCCACTGATAGGGCTGAAACCCTTGCGATCTGTAATGATTGTTCAGTTTTTCGACGTAGCGAATCGGATCCATCAACACCGCCTCACGAGGATGACGTTCTGGTCGGTACATAGCAGAAACCCGGAACTTGCGGCCAGCGATTCGACTTCGGCGAGTTCATCGAGCGGCGCGCGCCGGAGGCGGGCTGGTACGCGGTGATGCTGTGTCGCGAGCTCGAAAGCTTGGGCTTCGCTGGGAGCCGTCAGCAGGTGCGGCGCTTTTTGCGGCCGCTGCGGGTCCAGCGCAAGTGGTCGGAGCTGGCGACCGTGCGGAGATGTCCAATGTTTGTTGAATCGGTCAAGCGGCTTCAAGTGTGTAAAAGGGTTTGGACAGGGAAAGCGCGTACGACCTGCAGCCGAGATTCATAGTCAACGCGACGTAGGCGAGCAGATGATAGGTATTCTGCTCGCCTACGTAGACGCGATAGAGCTGGCTGCGGAGATCGAACTTCATCTCGTTGCGCTTCGGCTTGTGGCGATCCTTCGGCTTGGGCAGCGGCGCCGCGGCGACATCGACCCTTGAGTCGAACTGGACGAGGTGCTGTTCGAATTCACGGTCGCAGGCCGCGTTAGCTCCTGGCGCTGCCGATAGCCCTGCAGCGACTGGCCCAGGGTGAACAGGTGATCACGGCGGTAGTCACCTTCCAACGCCGCAGCAATGGTTTGCGCGGTGGCTTTGATCCGCAGGTCGCGCATCTTGGCCAGAACCTCAGGGTCGCGTTCGCCTTTGAGGATGGCCTCAATGATGGCGATCCCAGTCTGTCCTGCGATGTCGCTGATCACGTGATGAAGCTGAAGATTCATTTGGTCCAGCGCCTTTTGCATGAGCTGCAGGTGGATGGTCGCGATTTGCACCAGGCTTTCCCGATGGCGAAGGACCGAACGTACCGCGCACACCGCCTGCCCCGGTCTGTAGGAGGCGAGCAGCAGTTCCACCGAGTGCAGGCACTGCAGCCACTGACAATCAGCGACGTCCGACTTGCGGCCCGGCACGTTCTTGACGTGGCGGGCGTTGACCAGGACGACCTTGAACCCAGCCGCTTCGAGAATCTGAAAGAACGGAATCCAATAGACGCCCGTCGATTCCATGGCCACGCTCGCGATGCCGCACTGCCTGAGCCACTCGGCCGCGGCTCTCAGATTGGCGGCGAAGGTGCGGAAGCGCCGGACCGCGTGCGGATCGCGATCAGCGGGAACCGCTACGTAGGTCTCGTTGGCGTCGACGTCAACGCCGGCGGCATTTGGCTGTAGTAGGTGGGCCGTGGTCGGCGCCGCGCCTTTGGGTTTTGATTGTCGCCGCATGTTTGCTCCTTTCGGACGGCGTCCATGCGGGCGGCCGGACCGTGGAAGCTAATAATCTCCCAAACGGGATCAAGGTTCCGGATCCGAACCTCGTCACCGCTGTCTTGACCACGAAGTCCGTGACCACGCTGAATTCCGGGCTCCATCAAGCGCCGCTGAGCAGTCGGCCTTCTCGTCGCCGCCCGCATTTAGCGAGCGACGAAATCAGATGTGGCGCCAGCTATTGGGCTGACAGGTAGTCGCGCAGCGTGTTTCCTTCGTATTCGCGGCGGAACACGCCCCGCCGCTGAAGTTCGGGAATGAGCAGACGGACGATGTCTTCGTAATAATCCGGCGCATAATAAGGTGGGCTGATCTGGAAACCGTCGCCGCCCATCCGCTCCAGCATCGATTCCATCTGGTCCGCCACTTGGGGCGGCGTTCCCACCATGTGCGGCATGCCGATGCCGCGGCCGTAAATCTTCGCCGCTTCCCTGAGCGTCAAATCGCGGCCGGACCGCTTGAAGGCTTCCAGAATTCCCTGCACGCCGGCGGTCTGGATGCGTGCGAGGGGCATATCAAGATCGTAGCGCGCCAAATCCAGATCGAAATGCGACGCCATCAGGCTCAGGCCGGCCTCGGGCGGAATGCGTTCCAGCACCGCGCGTTCCAGCGTTCGGGCTTCGGCTTCGGTTTCGGCCACGATCGGTTGAGCGCCCCAGATGATCTTGATGGCCGACGGGTCGCGCCCGTGTTTGCGCGCGCGTTCGGCGAGGTCGTCGGAGTACCATCGGCCGCCGGCGCCAAAAACGCATTCGGCATGGCGCGCGGCGAATTCGCGTCCGCGCTCCGATGCGCCGGCCTGAATCAGCACGGGGCGGCGTTGCGGTGAAGGAATGACATCGAGCGGCCCCTGGCAATGGAACCAGTTGCCGTGAAAATTGATCCGATGGACTTTTTTGGATCGGCGAAGACGCCGTTTTCCATGTCCATTTTCAGTGCGTCGGATTCCCAGCTATCCCACAGCCGGTAGCAAACCTCCATGAATTCGTCGGCGCGCTCATAACGCTCGTCGTGCGGAACCATCCGGTCCATTCCGAAATTGCGCGCTTCGCTGGCGCCGAACGAAGTGACGATGTTCCATCCGATGCGGCCGCCGCTGATGTGATCAAGCGTGGCGAGTTTGCGCGCCAGCATGAACGGCGGGTAGAACGTCGTCGACATAGTGACCGCGAATCCCAGCTTTCTCGTAAAACCCGCCAGATACGGGATGAGCACGAGAGGATCGTGATTGGGAAACTGGATTGCGTAGCGGACGCTCGCCTCGTTGCCGCCGCCCCAGCCGTCGGCGAAGAACATCATATCGAACTTGCCGCGCTCGAGCGTCTGGGCGATTGAGCGCCAATACTCATTCTGATGCCAACTCCAGCGGATTTTGTCGCGCGGATAAATCCACGACATCATCGTATGCGGCGCTGGGCAATAAATGACGAAACCCGTCAGATGCATCAGCTTTTCGGCCATACTGACCTCGGCGTTCGCGCGGACGAACGGCTCATGGGCCGCTCAGCAGATTCTTTACCGCGTCTTCGACCACCGTGCCCTTGAAGAAGTCGGGGTTCATGCCGGTCCACAGGCGGGCGGGATTAGCGAAGACGAAATCGCGAAAATCGTCTTCTCCGATCAGTCCGTGTTCGACCAATTCGTAAGCCTCCTCGGTCACTTCGGTCATATCGGGGACGTCCCAATGGCCGATGTCGGAGCTGAAGATGGCGTTGAGCCGGGCGCCAAAGGGAAGCTTGCGCGTATCGAACGCCACGGCGTTGATCGGGTCGTCAGCCTCGCAGCCGAAATAGAAGTTGGGCACGAACAGATCGCGTATATCTTCGGGCTTTTCGATGCCGCAGCGCGACCAGTCGTCGAGCGCCTCCGGGTCCTCATTGGAGCCGCCGATGCCCCATCCCTCGCCACGGTCGTCGAGCTTGTCGGCGACGAGCTTGCCGCCGTAGCGGCGGGCGAGGTCCTGGAACAATTTGCGGTCGAGATTGGCCGGATTGTAGTTCTCTATCGCCTTGCCGTTGCGCTTTTGCCAATGGCCGATCATGTCGGCGTAGAGACTGGCCGCCCATCCGACTCCGCATTCGAGAAAGGCGCATCGGAGCTGCGGAAAACGCCGGGTGACGCCGCCAAAAAACATCGCCTTACACAGCGCCTCGCCGGCCGAGGCGAAATGGCCGATATGGTTGAACATGTAATTCGAGATCGAGCCGCGGCTGCCCCAGCCCATGCCGGGCGAATGGAAACTTGGCGCGACGCCGAGCTCGACGCACTTGGCCCATACCGGATCGTAGTCGTACTCGCTGTCGAGCGCGAAAAGATCGAGCCAGTAAGCGTAGCGGGTGGGATGCGGCACGGCCGCGGCGACCGCGGGAATCGGCCGGCGCACATGCCCCGCCATCATAATCACCTTAAGCCCGAGCGTCTTTACGGCATACTCGATTTCTTCGACCGCTTCTTGTGGCGTATGCATCGGAATGATCGCCGCAGGCGTCAGGCGATCGGAATATTCACGAAAGATATCGGCATGAAAAACGTTGAAAGCGCGGCAGACGGCGCGGCGCAACTCGTCTTCGCGAATATGCGGCGCGCCCAGCCCGGAGGTCGGATAGAGCACCGCAAAGTCGATTCCAGTCTGGTCGAGCCGTTCGTGCAGAAGCTTGGGGAAGGTCGCGGTGGCGCGGTCGAGCGTGTTTTTGGTGGGAAGCGCCCACCACGGCGGACGCAACGGCCGCTCCGCGCGCCGTTGCTCCCAACTCATGCGGTACCAGTTGGCGCCGTCCGTGCGATAACGCCCGGCCAGCTCCGATCCGGCCACTTGTCGAATGTAATCGCGCAACGCAGGCTGAAATTCGACCGTGTGTCCGTCTGAATCGATCACCGGATGCTTCAGACGGGCGCGCACCTGCGCCGACTTCGATCGTGGAGCGGTATGCGTGCCTGCCGCCATTTGCCCGACCTCCGTGCCATTTTGAGCCGCAGCGGATTGGCCTTACGGGTACCACAGTACCTTTGTCAGTACCAAACGCCAGTCCGGGTTCGACCGTGACGAATGGCTATTCCAGCCGCGCCGCTGGCGATGCCGCACGCACGCCCGCCGGCTCCAGGAAACGGCGCAAACGCCGCGACGCAATGTCCAATATCTCATCATGACTGCGCGCGGCGGGTTGGTCGCCACGGTCATGCCGCAGCCGCATCTGCGTGTTCATTACGCGCGCATTCGGTCAAATGGAGTTCGATCCGTTCGCCGAAGCCAAGTCTTTCATCCGACTCACGCATCAGGAGCAAGCCGCCATCCCTATCGCATTGGACTGAGCGGATTTCTTTCAGCAGGCGAATGCCGTTATTCTGCGCCGATGACGCGACGAGCGCGGCTGACGAATCCGCCCGCCCAGCTTGCCGAATCCATGGCGGCGCTGGCGATCTACGCGATCGCGTCAATCGTATTTTTCGGAATTCCGCTCTTTCCGGATTTTCGCCATCTCCGACTGGGATTTGGCCCCGCCGGCGATCCGCAGATTCCGATTTGGGGCTTGGCTTGGTATCCGTGGGCGCTCGCGCATCATCTAAACCCGTTCCGCACCGATTTCGCGTGGGCGCCGTACGGATGCACGTTGGCGTGGTCGACGACGATCCCGGGCGCCGCGCTGGTGATGTGGCCGGTCACCGGCGCGTTCGGCCCGATCGCCTCGTACAACGTCCTATGCCTGCTCGCTCCGGCGCTGAGCGCCTATACGGCCTTCCTGCTTTGCCGCCGAATCGCCGGCGGCTTTCGGGCGGCGCTGGTCGGCGGTTTCATCTTCGGATTTTCGACGTACGTCAGCGGCGAATTGCTTCACCACCTTTCCCTGGCGATGGTTTTCCTGGTTCCGCTGTTTCCATATCTCGGATTGATTTATCTGGACGGAAAAATCAGTTCGACCAAGTTCGTCGCGTCCGCGGTGGCGCTAATCGTCTTTCAATTCCTGCTCTCGCCGGAAATCCTCGCGACCACGACTTTGTTTTGCGGCGCGGCCGTGCTGACCGCCGGGCGGCTTTACCGCGAATCGGTTCGTGATCGCCTCAAAAACCTCGCATGGATAAGCGCGGCTTCGTACGCGATAGCCGCGGTTCTTCTGGCGCCCGCGCTCGCATATTTTTTTCCCTCGCCTTTCGGAATCACGCCCGTTTTCAATCCCGCGCATTGTTCGACCGATCTCCTGAACTTCTTATTGCCATTTGAACCGAGCATGCTTGCGCGCGTTCGGCCCGTACTCAATTTTGACCGGAACTTGGACTGGGGATGCGAGGCGGGCGCTTTTCTGGGCCTGCTTCCGCTAATCGCGATCTCTTATTCGATCGGCGGACATGAATCGGCCGGCGACCGGCTGCTGATCGCGATGCTGCTGATTATCGCGATAGCGACTCTCGGTCCCGTCCTGCACGTCAACGGCAAAGCGCTGCTTCCGCTTCCATGGTTGTTCGCGATGCCGATACCATTGCTGAATAACGCGCTGCCAGCGAGATTTTCCGCTTATCTCTTTCTCGTGCTTGCGATTATTACGGCGCGATGGCTCGCCAGCCAGAACGGATCCAAAGCTCTGCGCTGGATGGTCGCGACCGTCGCGGCAGCGAGCATCCTGCCCGTTTTTCCCATGACGCAGTACGCTGTCCGCGACAGCTTGCCCCAATTTTTTACGCGGCGTTTGTACAAAACCTTCATATCGCAAAAAGAGATCGTTCTGATTCTTCCATTTGCGTCCGCCGGATATTCTCTCCTGTGGCAGGCTGAAGCCGATTTCGCTTTCCGGATGCCTCAGGGGCGGCTGATGGCGGAAAATATGCCGCTTGCGTTCGCGCGATGGCCGATTGTTTCCGCGCTCGCTCAAGACAATCCTGATATTCCCGGCGCCTCCGTACAGCTGGCGGCGTTTCTGGGCAGCTACGGAATCACGAAGGTTCTGATCGATCCTGCCGCGGAAAATAATTTCGCGAATTTGTTCGAGGGCTTTCGCTGGCGCAGATCGGAAATTGGCGGTGTGGAGCTGTACCAAATCGACCCTGCCGAATTGGGCTCGTTCCGCTCGATCAGCGCCGCGGAGATGGAAACGCGGTACAATCTCGCGCGATTTGGCCGCTTGCTGCACGCGGCGCATACTGCGCTGGATCTGGGCCTCGGGCCTAGCGCGCTCAATCCGGAAGCGATGCGCGCACGCGGCCTCCTGGACTCGGCGGTGGCCGGCGACAAGCCGCGGCTCCAACTTTCCGATTACGCGTTTCTGGCCAAATTGCGCCGCTCGCGGATCGCAGTTGCGATAGTTGGATATTTAGCCGGCCACGTTCATATCGACGTTCGCCTGATGGCGGAATTGGGTCCAGCTCGCAAACCGGAATTGACCACCTCGGGCGTATGGTTGGGGCCGTGGGGCGCCGACGGAGTCGCAATCGGAATCGTTGGCGATCGCGCGGGGATCGAGGCGACCTTGCGGAATTACTCCCGCGCCGCGGCGCAGATTTTCTATCCTTATCCGCTAAGTTATCGCGCCGGGCGCGACTTTCCGGACGGACAAAATCTTTTGCTGATGGTTTTTCCGCGCGCCGCTCTTGGCGCGCTGGACGGTGACTATCGCGGCAACGCCTCTTCCTGGCCGGCGGCTGGCGGCGGAATCATTCATTGAACGGTTCGATCAGTTCCAGGAAAGTTCCGTCAGGATCTTTGAAGCAAAAGAATTTCGCACCGGCTTTGTTGCCGAAGCGAATTGTGACCGGTTCGGAAACTACCTCAACGCCGTTGGCCTTAAGCCGCGCGTATTCGTCGTCGATATTCTTCGTGAACAACGCGATTCGCGCGGCGCCCGCATGATAAAGATGCGGATAGGGCTTACCAGCCGTGGCAGGCTGTTTCCATTCGATAAGATCGATTCGCGTGGCGCGCGGATCGTCGCTTAAGGCGAGCAATGCCGCCCGCGCGCGGCTGTTCGGAATCGCCAAACCGACGTCGTTGCCGCGATTCGGCCCTTCCCCGATATCGAAGACGACTTTGAACCCCAACATTTTGTAGAATTCGAGCGACTTCTCGAAGTTGGTTACATTGATGTTGATATGAAAGATTGATTTGATCATCGCGAACATCCCCCAATGGTTAGGGTGGGCAGGCCGAAAATTCGCAGGCTTTACAATTCGATAATTCCCAAATCACGATCGGCTTCGGCCGGCCGTTCAATGCCGCGCCGAAGCCGATCATTTTCCTGCCGCGCGCCGGTCTGGGCGCGCCCCTTGCGCGGCTATGTGGCTATAAGGAGGCGAGCGGGCCGCGCAATAGTTTGCCGGGCAGGGCGCCGGTGTGCTCGTTGTCTCGCATCAGGATTTCGCCGTTCACGATCGTCGCTTTGATGCCGACGGATTTCTGTTTGAGCCGCTTCGCGCCGGCGGGAAGATCGTGCTCAAGCGTGGGCATCGTCGGCGATATCCTTTCCGGATCGAAGATCGTCACGTCGGCGCAAGCGCCTTCCGTGAGCATCCCGCGTCCCTTCAAACCCCAGAACGAGGCGAGTTCGAAGGTTATCTTCCGGATCGCGTATTCAAGCGTCAGGGCCTGGCGATCGCGGACCCAATGGCCGAGGAGATGAGTCTGGATCGACGAATCCATGATCTGCGAGACGTGCGCGCCGGAGTCCGAAAACGTTACGACCGAATGGGGATGCCGCATCATCGCGAGCACAACATCCTGATCTTCGTTGACGATCGGCTGGATGAAGAACTGCTTCAGATGTTTCTCCAGCGCGAGGTCGATTAGCGTTTCCAACGGATCTTTGCCGGTCTCCCGCGCGATCTCAGCGATCGAGCGATAAGGCGGCAGCGGCTTGTCAAGCAGGAACAGATAATCGAAGTTGGGCTTGCGCGCTTCGGCGCCGATTGCGCGATCCGGTTTTGTCATGTATTCGCGCGCGGCCGCGAGCAGGGCGCGGCGCAATTCGGGATTGCGCAAAGCGGCTTCCTGCTCCGCCAGCGGCAGCTTGCGAATCTCCGACCACACGGGAGTTTTGTCGAAGGGCATCGCCGTCTCGAACGAGAGCAGCGAGCTTATCCAGCGGCTGCTGCCCTGCGCGAGCATCCTGCCGCCCATCGCTATGGTCTCGTCGATCATCTGGAAATAGGATCGCCATGAGTTTGGAGCGCTCCGCACGGTCACGACGCCAAAGGTGGTCGGGACGCGGGTTTCCAGCGCGAGCCGCTGTAGCCGCCCGAAAAAGTCGCGCATGCGTTCCGGATCGCGCTCGACCGTTTCCTGCGCGAGCTCGAACACCCCGGCGCCAAGGTCGCCCATCACGCCGACCAGTTCGCGGACTTCGCTCCAGTTGGCGAGGCGGCTGGCGACCGGACGGTCGTCGGGCGTTTCATGGTTGCGATTGCGCGAAGTGCTGAAGCCGGCGGCGCCGGCCTTGATCGCGGCGCGCAATTCGCGCTTCATCGCGGCCAGATCTTCCGAAGTCGCTTCATCGGAAAAAGCCCGCTCGCCCATCACGTAGGTGCGCAGCGCGGAGTGGCCGAGATAGGCGGTATAATTGATTCCTTTCGGCAGTCGATCGATCGCGTCGAGATACTGGGGAAAGGAATCCCACGACCACTTGATTCCGGCTTCCATCGCCTTGGGAGAAATATCCTCGGCGCGTTCGAGGTTGCGGATTACGCGCGCCTTGTCTTTTTCCGCGCATGGGGCCAGCGAGAATCCGCAGTTGCCCATCACCACCGTCGTCACGCCGTGCCAGCACGAGCAGGTTCCGAGCGCGTCCCAGAAAATCTGCGCGTCCATGTGAGTATGGCCGTCGATAAAGCCGGGCGCGACAATGTGGCCTTCGGCGTCGATCGTCTCTTTCGCCGACTCGTTGATTTTGCCGATCGCGGCGATTCGGCCTTGCGCGATCGCCACGTCCGCGCGATAGCGCGGCAATCCCGAGCCATCGACAACCGTGCCGTTACGAATGATTAGATCGTAGGACATTTTTTCCCCTCCGGGCTGAAAGCCGCTCCTCGCATCTGGATGGCTTTCATGCGGCTCGCCGCCGGGACTGCATCAGGCGGCGCCGGTTATGCGCAGCGGCTATTTTTTCGCCCCCGGCAAATAGTCGTCGAGCGGAACGCCCAGGCTGTTCAGCGCCCACGATACCAGGTTGTACTGGCCGATCGTGAACACGACGTCCATCATTTGTTGCGTGTTGTAGCGTTCGGCAAGCGTCTTCCAGGTTTCGTCCGAAACCACCGAATTCTCGAACAGATCGTCCGCGGCTTGGATCAACGCGGCGTCGTGCCTGTTCCAGCCCGCCTTCGGCCCCTTGCCGATGCGCTCGATTTCGTCGTCGGTGATTCCCGCCGCTTTGGCGATGCGGACATGCTGCTCCCACTCGTACGGCGCCTGGTTCAGCCATCCGATGCGGAGAATCGCGATTTCACGATCGCGGGCGTTCAACGTCTGTTGATCCGAAAGAATGTAGCTTGCGAATTTCGACCACGCCCGGGCGAGCTTCGGATGCTGCATCAGAACGCGGAAGATATTGACGACCTTGCCGTTGACCTGCGTGCGCTCGGCCAATTCGCGATCTTTTTCGTCGAGCGTCGATAAATCGCGGAAAGGCACGCGCTGTTTTCTTTCGACCATCAGAGAACCTCGAGTAACTTCGATGCGCCCTTGGGAGAGCGGCCGCATTCAGTTGATGCACGCGCCAACGGGGTTGGACGCGGCGCCTCGCGTCCAACCCTGCTGGATTATTATGCGGCCGCTGGAGCGGTCAGCTTTTTCTCGTCCGCGGCGGTAGGCTGCTCGACCTTATACAGCTTTTGCGCGTTATCCCAGAGAATTTTGCGCCGGACCGATTCTTCGCAATCCGCCAGTCCGCCTTTGATTCGCGCGTGCACTTCTTCGCCATAAAGCGAAGTGGGATGCGGAAAATCGGTTTCAAAAAGTACGTTGTCCACGCCGATTTTGTCGATCAAGCGGCGCGGCGCGGTCTGCTCGAACCAGTAACAGGCGTACACGTTGCGCGCGAAGTACTCGGACGGCAGCCGGTCGAATTCAGGATGCTCCTCGGCGACGCTGTTGCCCTGAAACTGGTAGTCCATCGCTTCGAGCGCAAACGGAATCCAGCCGATTCCGCTCTCGACCGAAACGAATTTGATCTTCGGATAGCGCGCGAGCACTCCCGACATCAGCAGATCGTTAAGCTGCAAGCCGTTGCGCAGAAAGATATCCACGGCGAGTTCGGCAAAGGCCGCCATCTTGCCGTACGCCGCGACCCGGGTTTTGAGCAATCCTTCGGCCATGTCGCCCGAACCGATATGAAAACTGATCGGCAAATCGAGTTCGCAAGCGACTTCCCACAGCGGATTCCAATGTGCGTCGCCCAAAAGCGGCTTGCCATAGTATTGCGGCTCGCCCGTGAAAAGGATTCCCTTGTGACCCATCGCGGCGCATCGGCGAACCTCTTTCACAGCGGCCTGAACGTCCCAAAACGGAATCGACGTGATCGGCAGCAGACGGCGCGAATCGGCCGACGCCCACTCGGTCTGCCAGTCGTTGTAGATCTGAACGCATGTGAGCATCAGTTCCGGATCATTCAATTTAAGAAACTGCTGCGCCCCGAATCCGCCGACGTTCGGATACATGACCATCGCCCAGATGCCCATATCGTCCATGTACTTGAGACGCGCTTTCGCGTCGTACGCGCCGGGATGCATCTCCTGATAATTCTTGGGTGGACGCTTGAAGCTGCCGCGGCCGGCCGTCGCGGTCATGCCGACATGCGCCAGCGACCGGCCGCCCGGCAGCACCCAGCGCTGCACGCCTTTGGCGTCGGTTTCAACGTATGGCACTCGGTCGCGCATGCTGGCCGGCGCCCGGCTGGTCCACAGATCCGGCGTTTCGGTCACATGCGTGTCCGCGTCGATGATTGTGTAACCGCTCATGAATTTTCTCCTTCGGCTTTTGCGCCATTGTAGCGGGCCGCGAGCGGCTCCGCTCGGGAACAGGATAATTCAGGCCGCGGCCGCATGAGAACCGGAAAAAATCTTTTCGCATGCGGCCGCGTGCCTTGATCTTCAGAACTGGTTGATCACGCTGATGCCGACGTTCTCGAAACGCGACATCTGTTCGAGCACGCCGAAGGCCTTCTCCAGCGGAATCGTTTCCGTAATCAGCTTGCGCGGCTCCAACCGGCCCCGCTCGACCATGTTCAGCATCGCGGGATAACGAAACGACTGGATCGCCAGCGACCCCATGATCTGCAATTCCTTGAACACGATCTGATCGACCGGGAGCGCGACTTCGCCCTTTTCGAGATTCGTGGTCAGGCCAATCTGGATATGCCGGCCGCGCTTGCGCAGGCTTGAGATCGCGTTACGGCAGGTCGCCGCGATTCCCAACGCGTCCACGCTTACGTCGGCCCCGCCGCGCGTCAACTCCATGACGGCTTTGACCGGATCGGTCTTCTTGCCGTTCACGACGTCAGCGGCGCCGTCTTCCTTCGCCAGTTCCAATTTGCGATCGTCGAGGTCAACTGCGATTACCCGCGCGCCCAGCGCCGCGGCGATCTGGATCGCCGACAACCCGACGCCGCCGCACACATAGACCACCACGTTCTCTTCCGCCTTCACCTGGCCCTGGTCGAGGATTCCATGGAAGGCCGTGACGTAGCGGCAGCCCATCGACGACGCCTCGACAAAATCGACCTTTTCGGGCAGCTCCGCGCAATTGAAGTCCGCGTGCCTCAGCACCGCGAACCGGGCGTATCCGCCGTTGCTCGGCGTGAAGCAATGGTTCGAATGGCCGCTGCGGCAGTCGTCGCACATGCCGCAGCCCTGCACCAGCGGCGCCACCACGCGCATCCCCGGCTTGAGATTTTTCACGTCCTTGCCGACTTCCTCGACCACGCCCGCGAATTCATGGCCGAGCACGGTGGGCAGCCGCGGTTTGAAACCGACCCAGACCCAGTCGCCCTGCCACAGATGCCAATCCGAGCGGCAGATGCCGCTGCCTTCGACGCGCACGATTGCGCCGTCGGCGGGACACTTCGGCTCCGGCCAGTCCTTCACGACCATCGGCTTGCCGATCTCTTCCATCACCATGGCTTTCATGACTCACGCCTCGCTTTAATCGAGTGATTGGATGCGGCTATCGCCGCCAACCAGCTACTCACCACACTTGCTTCGGAACCGCAAGAGGCCGCCGGACCGCTCTGCGCGGACGAATTTACGCGCTCGCCGCCCGACGCGACCGACGCGGTTGCTTGAACGTCGGCCGCAGATTTTTACATTTGCTTGACGCCGCGTTTGTGTATACTGGCGCCCAGCGGGGGTTCTCGATGGACGCGAGCAACGACAGGTTCATTCCGGAATTCGGAGTGCGTGTTTTCCTGGTCGAAGACAATCCCGAACACGCTTTCATCGCCGTAACGGTCATTCGTCAATTGCTGGGCGAAGCCAGCGAAGTAATCGTCGCGGAAAACGCCGACGAGGCCGTCAACCTGATCGGCCAGTTTACCGACAACGACCGTCCCGACCTGATGCTCGTCGATCTGCGCCTGCCCGACAACGGCGGCTTTTCCGTGCTGAGCGCCGCGCGCGCGTCCGAATCATGCGCGCAGGTGCCGACTTTCGTCATCACCAGTTCGCTCTACGATCAGGATATCGCGCAGAGCTACGAGCTTGGCGCTTCGGCCGTGCTATGCAAGCCGCTGTCGCGCGCGAGCCTGCGCGAAGAGCTGATCCGGATCGGCAAGCTGCCGCCGACCGGTTTGGCCGGCGCCACCAAGACCCACTGATTCCGCCGCGCTTCGGCGCCGCTCCTTCAAATCTTCGGCCAGTCGCGGTTCCACGGACGCGCCTGCTCATAGGCGTGCGCGGCCTGCATCACGAGGTCGTCGCGATAGCGCTCCGCCACGATTTGCAGTCCCACCGGCAAGCGCTCCGCGCCGAAGCCCGCGCGCACCGTCGCCGCGGGATGGCCGCTGAAGTTGAACGGATAGGTGAACGTCAGCGCCTGCATCACGTCTTCGATCTCGCGCCCGCCGATAATCTTCGGCGGCGGTCCGTTCGCCGCGAACGCCTCGGTCGGCACGGTCGGCGTGAGCAGCAGGTCGAAGCGCGCGAAAATTCCGCGCATCCATTCGTTGAACTGCTCGCGCACCCGATACGCCGCGCCGTAATCGCGCGCCGTGATTTTGTCCGCCGCCTTGACGCTCGCGATAAACGATCGCCCGAACTTGTCCTCGTTGCCGGCGAAATATTCGCCGAGCCCCGCCAGCGATTGAAACGATCCGATCGTCCGCCACGCGTAACAGGTCTCGATCACCGGTTCGTCGAGCACGGTCAACTCGTGCCCCATCTCGCGAAACGCCGCGGCGGCCTTGGCCGCGGCGGCGCGCACCGCCGGTTCGATCGGACGGCCGAAATCCGGATGGAACCCGATCCGCAGCCGCCGCGGCAAATTCTCCAGCGTCGCCGCGAACGAATATCCCGGCCGCGGCAGCGACGACGGATCCGCCGGATCGTAGCCCACGGTCGCGTCGAGATAGAGCGCCGCGTCGCGCACCGTCCGCGTAATCGGGCCGACCACCGCGAAATCCACCCACTGCTGCATCCCGAGCCGCGCGCCCGCCGGAATCAGCCCCTGCGTCGTCTTGATTCCGAATGCGCCCGTATAGCAGGCCGGAATCCGGATCGATCCGCCCCAGTCCGACGCCGTCGCCAGCGGCGTCATCCCGCCCGCAATCGCCGCCGAACTGCCGCCCGACGATCCGCCTGGCGTCCGTTCGAGATTCCACGGATTGCGTGTGATTCCGAACAGCAGATTGCGGGTGAACGCCATGTGCCCGAATTCCGGCGTGTTGGTCTTGCCCACGACGATCGCGCCCGCCGCCTTGAGCCGCGCCACTTCGACCGAATCGTGCGCCGCGATATGGTCCTTGAACGGCGCGCTGCCGTAGGTCGTCGCCATCCCGGCGACGTCGGCGAGATCCTTCACGCCGAACGGCAATCCCGCGAGCGGTCCCGGATCCGCGCCGCGCGCGATTTTTTCGTCGAGCGCGCGCGCCTCGGCCAGCGCCTCGTCGGAGCGCATGGCGCAGAACGCGTTGAGTTTCGGATTCACCGCTTCGATGCGCGCCAGCGTCGCCGCCATCAGCTCGCTCGCTTTCAGCTCCCGCCGCCGAATCAGGTCCGCCAGCTCGTGCGCCGCCATCCAATGCAGTTCCGCCATCGCGCGCTCCTCCGGGCGCGGCCCCGCCGCCGCGCGTGACTTCTGATTACTCCGGCCGCGCGGATTTTCAAGCGAATCGGCTCAAGCGGTTCACGCTTGCGAGATTGTGCTGTTCAGCGCCCGCGTGATAGACGGGTATTTCCGATCGCTTCGCGGAGGTCCGTCAAGATGAACGATCCGGCCGCTTCGGCAAAAATGGATTCCGCCGTCAAAGCCGACGCGTTTCATCAGGTGCTGGCGAAGATGGCCGCAGGCGAAAAACTCGATCCCGCGCTCTGGAACCGCTTCGTCGATGCGCAGAACGACGGCCTGCGCACGGGCCCCGCCGTCGGCTCGCGCGTGCCCGCTTTCGCCCTGCCCGACCAGAATGGCAAGCTTCGGACCCTGGCCGATCTCGCCGGCCCGAACGGCCTGCTGCTGGTCTTTACCCGCAGCGCCGATTGGTGACCCTACTGCCGCTCTCAGCTCGTCGAGCTGAACCGTTCGTTTGACGCGCTCAAGGAAAAGGGCGTCAATATCGCTGAAATCAGTTATGATTCGGAAGCTGTGATACACAATTTCGCCGCCGCCTATAACATCCGCTACCCGATGCTTTCCGATCGCGGCAGCGCCGTGATCGAAAAGTTCGAAATCCTGAATCCGAACGTGCCCAAGGACGTTCGCTTCTACGGCATCCCGTTCCCCGGCCAGTATCTGCTCGCCGCCGACGGCACGGTGCGCGCCAAGCTGTTTCTCGACGACTATCAGGAACGGCCGACCGCGTCGGCGGTGCTGGTGGCGGATTTGGGCGGCGCCGCGGCGGGCCCGTCGGCCGAGGTCGGCGCCGGCGACGTGCGGGCGCGGATCGCGCTTTCCGCGTCGAGCACGTTCAGCGGCAACCAGCTCGCCTTCTCGCTCGACGTTCAGGTCGCCCCCGGATGGCATATCTACGGCGAGCCGCTGCCTCAGGGCGAAGGGCTGACGCCGACCGCCGTCGTCTTCGACGGCGAGGTCGTATCGGCGCAGAACCTCGCGATGCCGAAGCCAACCCCGATGCGCTTCGCCGCGCTCAACGAGATCTATCCGGTTTACGAGGGCAACCTGCACGCCTCCGGAACGATCAGGCTCAAGCAGAAGCTCAAGCCGGGCGAATACAAAATCGGCGGCGTGTTCAACTATCAGGAATGCAACGATTCGATCTGCAAAATGCCGCAGTCGTTGCGCTTCGAGCTGCCGATCACGATCGAACCGATGGTCCCGGCCGCCCCGAAAACCTGACGAATGAAATTATAGGTGGAAACTATATTGACCGTATTCACGACGCGAAAAGCGAGCAAGCGTATCGAGCCGCACGGAAGGCGCTTCTTGATAAGATCGCCCAAGCTGCTGGTGTCAACTTTTTGGACCTAAATTAGGTCAAAGTTTTCAAATAACTAGCGCGACGTCTCCCAAATAAATTTATACATGTTACTCTGGCTGGGCTTTGTCTGGATGCCCGGATCAAGTCCGGGCATGACGGTCTTTTTGTCATTGCCGGGCCCAGACCCGGCAATCCACCTTCGTGAGGTTATTTGCGAGACCTCACACCAGGACGACTTGGATAAATAAAATTTCTTGGCGAAATGAATTCAGGCGTGCTTCTTCGCACTACCGGAATCCGAAATTCCTACTTATCCATGAATTTACGCGCACATCGGTGGGCGGAGCGAGGACCAGGGCGACGCCGCTTCCAGTTGCGCCGCAGCCTTGAGCAGCAAATCCTCGCGGCCGTAGCGCGCGACGAACTGCACTCCTATCGGCAATCCTTCCGCCGTCATATGCAGCGGGAGCGAGATCGCCGGCAGACCGGCGATATTCCACGGTACGGTAAAGACGCTCATCTGATTCAGCCGCGCGCCCGCCGCGCCCGGCTTTTCGTTCGCGCTGACCTTGAAATGTCCGTGCCTTGGAGCCGGCGTCGGCGTGGTCGGCGTGACCAACAGATCGAATTCGCCCTCCGCGAACCAGTTCGCGACCGCGCGCGAAAATTCGTTGAACCAATCGCACGCCGCCAGATAGTCGGGCGCGCTCACGCGGCGGCCGCGCTCGATCAAAAACCACGTCCATGGATCGAAATCATCCGCGGTCAGCGCCCGGCCCAGCATCTCGGCCGCCGTCGCCGCCTGCCGCGCCTCGCCCGCCGCCACCACCCGGCCAAAGGCCGAATTGATGCGTGAATCGTCGAGCGCGGACGGATAGTTCGCTTCCACGCGATGGCCAAGGCTCGCCATCAGCAGGCCCGCCTTCGCGACCGCCGCCGCGGCTTCGGCGTCCAGTCCCGGATGGAACCGCGGCGCGCGATCCATCAGACCGACGCGCAACTTCTCCGGCGGATCCGCAAATGTTGCGGCGAACGGACGGGTCGGCGGCGGCGCCATCCACGGATCGCCCGGCATATAGCCGCTCACGGCGTCAAGCGCCGCCGCCGTATCGCGCACGCTTCGCGCGACCACTCCTTCTTCGCAGAGTCCATGCCAGAAGTCGGCATGGGCCGGGCCGAGCGAAGTGCGCCCGCGTGACGGTTTCAGTCCGACCAGTCCGCAGAACGCCGCCGGAATCCGAATCGAGCCGCCAGCGTCGTTGGCGTGCGCGATCGGCACGAGCCGCGCCGCGACCGCCGCGGCTGCTCCACCGCTGGAACCGCCAGAGGCGTGGCCGTGTTTCCATGGATTATGCGTCGCGCCCCACGCCGCCGTCTCGGTCGAAAGCGACACGCCCCATTCAGGCACCGTGGTCTGGCCGACCGAAATCAAACCGGCAGCGCGGAACTTGGCGGCGACGTACGAGGTCGTCCGCGCCGTCATCGCGGCGTCTTTGAACGGCTTCCATCCCCAGCTGAACGGCTCGCCCGCGACCGTCTGGATCAGGTCCTTCATCAGGAATGGCGCGCCGGCGAAGGGCGCCGACGCGCTCCCCCGGACTGACGCCGCTTCCGCGCGAGCGCGTTCGTAGCGCGGAAAGATCACGCAGTTGAGCGCGGGATTCAGCCGTTCGATCCGGTCGATCGCCGCGTCCACCAGTTCCCGCGCGGAAATTTCGCCGGACGCGACCAGCGCGGCCTGCGCCGTCGCGTCGAGATTCGCCAATTCCGCCGCCGCCATCGCGCGCCGCCTCTTCGCTCAGAGCAGGTTGTAGGCGCGGGCGACATTCTCGCCAAGAATTCCGCGCCGTCCCGATTCGGTCATCGGCTTGACCATCTCGGCCAGCTCTTCGAGGTAATTTCCTGGATGGTCAGGATGGGGATAATCGCTGGCCCAGAAAAATTTGTTCTCGCCGACGTGTTGCATCATCGCCGCAATCGTCCGTTCGTCGGGATCGGCCGAGATGAAGCATCGCTCCTTGAAATAGTAAGACGGCTTTTCCTTCAGCCGCACGTTCTGCGCGATCGTCGTGCCGGTGAAGATCGCGTCGGCGCGGTCCAGGAAATAGCCGATCCATCCCGCGCCCGATTCGAGCACGACCACTTTGAGCTTCGGAAAACGGTCGAATACGCCGTACTGGAAGAACGTGGCGAAGGCGTGCTGCACGCCCTGCGCCGCGAACAGGTCGTAGTACCATGCCGCCCAGCCGAAATTGTCGAAGCGATGATGCACGCCGAAGGCGGGCGGCTCGAGCGTCGGATGGATCGCGACCGGCACGCCGTGGTCCTGCGCGATCGCGAAGATCCGATCGTGCGCCGGATCGGCGTGCGGCCGGCGCGAAATCGTGAACGGCGCGAAGAAGGCGCCCTTGCATCCATCTTTAACCGCGCGTTCCAGCTCGCGCGCGGCTTCGTCGGGGTCGCCGAGCGAAAGATGCGCGATCGGCACGAGCCGCCCGCCCGAATCGCGGCAGAAATCCGCGATCCAGCGGTTGTAGGCGCGCGCGTACGCGGCGGACAACTCCGCGTCCATCGTTTCGCATTCCCACAAAAGCCCGATCGTCGGATAGAGGATCGATTTCGCCATCCCCTCCTTGTCCAGCAGTTGCAGCCGCTCCTTCATGTCCATCGTGCCGAACGCGGCGCCCTTGAGGTAAGTGTCCTCAGGCTTGGGCTTTTCGTAGCGCAGTTCCGCCGCGCGGCCGGCGTTGACGAATTCTTCGCGGCGGCGGCGCGCCTCGGCCACCTGCTTGCCCATCCCGCCCAGCGTGCCGAGCTGGCCTTGTCGCGTCTGCCTGGCCCGATTGCCCGCGACTTCCAGATACTCGTAGCCGTCGTCGCCGACTTTGATTTGAATCGCGCGGTCGCGATATTTCGCCTCGAGATACTTGAGCCACAGGTCGGGCGGTTCCAGGATATGGCCGTCGGCGTCGATCACCAGCGCTTCGCTTCGCATCGCAATTGCTCCGTCATTGATTAGTCGATATCCCAGTGTATCCAGTTTAATACCCAGTCGCTCGATTAAATTCTTATTTATGCGAATTGCCGTTCGATCAGAATAGCGCGAGCGGATTCACCGGCGACGCGGTCGCGCGTTCCAGAATCAACGGCGCCATCGTGAACAGGAATTCATAGCGATGGTGTTTTTCGCAGGCCGCGGCGAGCGCTTCGAAATCGGCGTTGTCGATCAGATGCACGCCCATCATCACCAGCGTTCCGATATGGATCGGCAGGCCCAGGTCGGCGCCGTACGGACTCGGCACGGCGTCGCTGACGGCGTCGCATCCGAGCACCGCGATCTTCCGCTCATGGAGCCATTCGAGGCACGACGCGTCGAGGCCGGGCAGGCCCTCGCGGCGGGGATCCCAGGCGCCCTTGACGGCTTTGCGGCGATGGCGTCCGGTTCGAATCAGGAGCACGTCGCCCTCCGCGACGCTGACGCCGGCGCCGAGTTTTTCGGCGGCTTCGAGATCTTCGGGAAAAATCAGCTCGCCCGGATCCAGCCATTCGACCTTGCGCGCCCGCGCTATATCCAGCATCACGCCCCGGCTCATGATTCCGTCGCGCGTGACGTCGATAGCACATCGCTTGGCGCCGAAGCGGCCGACTTCCTGCTCGCTGAAACCGTTGTACATCTTGCCCTGCCAGAAGACGTGGCAGAGCGCGTCGAGATGGGTGAAGGCCATCCCGTGCGGCGCGATCGCGAAGTAATCCAGCGACGCGATTCCCGGCGGCCCCGCATGCAGCATCATGTGGGTCACGGGCTGCGGATTGTCGGGCGTAGTCCTGGTCGAGAGCGGCTGCGCCAGCGACGCTATATCGCCGGTTTTGGCGAGCGTGGCGGCGTGCGCGCGTTTTTTAGCCGTGATGAAGTTAAGCGCGCCGCGCTCGTCGTCTTTGCCCCATCGCCCCCAGTTGCTGATTTTTTCGTAGAGTGAACGAACTTGCTGGACAGTCAATCGCGGTTGCATGAATGCACTCTCCCTGGTGGCGCTTCATCAGTTGACGAACCGCGACAGGACCGGCCGGTCCGCAACGGTTCGCGACGCGCCGCGCGGCCATCGGGATTTCCGGCGGCGGCGGGCGTACGTGTATGCTTCGGCGTATAGCACGGCGCGGGCGACGGCGGTCAACCGGCGGACGGCGCGGGGCGCCGCGGGACGGCTCGGGACAGGCCGGGGCATCGAGGGCGGATGGCGGATTTGAGCAACAAGGATCGCGAGGCGGCGCGCCTCTATCACGAGGTGACGAAACATTCGTACACCAGCGTTCGCTCGAATCCGCATCGTTTGGATTGGGATAATCGTCCGTTCCAGTACAAGATTTATCCGGCTGCGGGGTCGCTCGCGATGCCGCGTGAGCTGGAATTGCCGTCGGCGGCGACCGCCGCGGCGATCGCGGGCCGCGCCGGGACGGCAGGCGGCGCCGATCGGACGGCCGATCTTGAAGAGATAACGCGACTTTTATTCTGCACAGGCGGGCTTACGCGCAGCCGGACCGTCAACGGCGAGGAGTACCATTTCCGGGCCGCGGCGTCGGCCGGCGCGCTCTATCCGATTGAAATTTATCTTGCGGCGGGCGACGTCGATGGCGTCGAGCCGGGGCTGTATCATTTTTCGCCGGCCGACCTGAAGCTGCGCGGACTCCGGCGCGGCGATTGGCGCGGCTATCTGGCGGAGGCGGCGGGGTGCGACGACCTTCGGCAATCGCGGGCTATATTGATTTTTTCGGCGATATTTTGGCGCAGCGCCTGGAAATATCGCGCACGCGCCTGGCGTTATTGCTTCTGGGACGCCGGCACGATGCTCGCGAATTTGCTCGCCGTCGCCAGCGCCGACGGAATTTCTGCTGAAATCATTACGCTTTTTGCCGACGCGCCGGTGGAGCGGCTGCTCGACGTGGATGGCGACCGCGAAGGCGTCGTATGTCTGGCGGCGCTCGGACGTGTACCGGACGCGCCCGCGGCGCCATTTGGCGCCACTCCACCGCCCTCCATCGGCCTTGACACGCTCCCGTTGTCGGCGAATGAAGTCGTCTACGACGATCTCGTCAAGATGCATCGCGCCTCGCGCCTCGACTCGCCGGGCGCGGCCGCGGAACTTCGCGGAGCGCGTCTGCCGCCCGCCGACGCCGGCGGCGCCGCGCCGGTGATGCTCGAACCGCTTCGGGACGACGAGACGTCGGAATTGGGCGCTACGATTCTGCGCCGCGGTTCAACCCGGGAGTTCGCGCGCGAAGCGATCGACGGAACCGAGCTGGCGACAATTCTGGCGACAGCGACGGCGCCAATTCCGGGCGATTTTCTGCCGCTGGTCGAACCGTTCCTGATCGTCAATGCGGTCGACGGACTGGATGCGGGCGTTTATCGCTTCCATCGCGCGGCCGGCAATCTTGAGTTGCTGCGCGCCGGAGAATTTCGCGGCGAGGCGGGCTATTTGTGCCTTGAGCAGCCGCTTGGATCGGATTGCAGCGCGCTCATTTGTTACATGATGCGGCTGGACGACGTGCTGGAGGCGTTCGGAAATCGCGGTTATCGGATGGCGCATCTGGAGGCCGGAGTGCTCGGCGGCCGCGCCTACCTGGCGGCGTACTCGATAGGTCGCGGCGCGACTGGCCTGACGTTTTACGACGACGACGCATCTAAGTTCTTCTCGCCCGACGATCCCGCGTGGTCGCCGCTGCTGATGCTCGCGGTCGGCGCGCCAAAGCGCCGGGTCAATCGCGACTCCGACGACGGCTGATTTGCGCCTCGCGAATCGAACGGAGCGCCGCATTTCGCTTGCATGCGAACGGACGAGCGATTCGGCGCCCAGCAAATAATCATCTCATGACGCAGTGCTCGCATCGCAGGCAGTGAAAATTGCACGGGTGAGAAATTAGTCCAAGATTGCTTACGACTTTCGTATGGCATCGGGCTTGCTGACGGCCTCCTTACCGGCGTCCCTGCGGCTTGGGGACAATTTCGGTGTCCGCACTGCGGATAGAGACAAGGAGGAGAGATGGCTGCAACACCCGAAACACCCAAGATGCAAGCAACGCTTGGGTTGACCGGAGTGACGGTCAACGCGATGGCGTTGATCGCACCGGGAGCGTTCCTATGGATCACGTTCGTCATTCAGGCCGGCTACGTGTTTCCATCGGGGCTGGCTATGTGGGCCGGAATATTCGTCGCGTTGGCGCTCGCCTATGCGACCGCGCTTTCGTACTCGGAACTGGCGAAGCTGTATCCCGGCGCCGGCAGTTCCTATTTGTTCGCCGAACAGGCGTTCCTTAACACGACGCGCGCATACAAATTTTCCCGGATCGCCAAGTTCGTAATCGGCTGGGCGTCGCATCTTTACTACTGGGTTTATCCCGCGGTGATGGTCGCGACGATGGGCGTGCTGATCGGCTACATATTCGGCACGCTATGCCCAAGTATGATGAACAGCACGGTGCCGGGGCCGCTGTTCATGGCGGTAGTCGCGGTGGTCTTTTCCTACGTTGTCGCGTATATCGCGTTTCGCGGAGTTTCCGGATCGACCAACGTCAATATCGCGATCAACGCGATTCAGATCGCGGCGCTGATCTTCTTCGGCGCGCTGGCGATCGCCTACCGCGTCGGCCATCCTGAAGGCTCGGCCGGCCTTGGCTTCGACGCCAACGGCAACGTGATCACGACCACGCTGCACTACACGCTGACCGGCGACAACCCGGCCCATCCGAGCGCCTGGTCGGTGATTGCGCCGCACAACATCTCGTGGACGATGCTGCAGGCGACGATCGCGATTCTGCTGCTGGTCGGCTTCGAATCGGTCACGGCGATGGGCGAGGAGGCCAAGAACCCGAAGCGCGATATTCCGCGCGCGGTGCTGCTCTCGCTGACCATCCAGGGCCTCATCTGTTACATGTTCGAGTACTTCGCGGCCAACTATTTCATGAGCAGCGCCTACAGCCTGAAGGCAGCGAGCGGATCGGCCGCTCCGATCGGCGACATGATGACCCTGGTCGGCGACGCGCTGCTGGGCGGACACGGCCAGGCGTTCATGTTGATCGAGGCGTTCACAGTTTTCCTCGCCTTGATCGGCACGACCTTGAGCTGCATCAACACCGGCGCGCGCGTGACCTACGCGATGGGCCGCGACGAGGAAGTGCCCGAGCACTTCGGATTGCTGCACGGCGAGAAGCTGACGCCGCATCGCGCGATCTGGACGCTGGCGGGAATTTCGGCGGTGCTGGGCGGGCTTGCGGCGCTGACCTTCTTCACTGGCGGTTCGGCTCCGACCGACGACGTGATGAAAACGCTGCCGCACAACATCTGGTACGCGATCGGACTCGGCTCGAACGCCACCCTGTCGGCGCTGCCCAACGGCTTGCTGACGGTGACGCTGCTGTCGAACTTCGGCACCTTCGTGCTCTACGGCCTGACCAATATCGTTTGCATCGTCGCCTTCAAAGAACATCGCGAGTTCCATGGCTTCAAGCACATGGTGGTGCCGATCTTCGGCGCCTTCGCCAACTTCGCGTGCCTCGCGTTCTACATCATCGGACCGCTGGAAGGCCTCGGTAGCTGGAAGGAACCGATTATCGCGGTGGTGCTGTCGGCGGTATGGGGCTTGTACGGCGCGATCTACTTCATGCGAAATTCGAAGAGGAAGGGAAAAGATACGATCCTTGTCGCCAAGCCGGCCTGAAGCCGCTACGCGGCAATCGGGACTCGGTTTGAGGATGAGACAGGGGAGAGCCGCGGCCACGGCTCTCCCCATTTTTTTGCCGCGTCGCGCGTAGCGCGAGCGCGGGATGCCGGTAAGCGCCGCGTAGTGCATTAAGCCGATGCATGGTGGCTAGTCAGTACTGCTGAATGAAACGGCAGCATTCGCGGCTTCGCCCGAAAAGGTTCGCGAAATATCAGTAAATTCCTTCGATCCGGCGGAACATGGCGAAGGCATGAAAATTGATAGGAATGCGGCAGGCCCGGCGCATGCGTGACTCGCGCGCCGCCGGAATATCGCAACGCATGGGAAATCGAACCAGGGAGGCGGCGTTGGTTGAGCGCCGGAAGAAAGAAGTAATGAAGGGATTGAGCGGATTCAGAGTTGCGCTTGTGCAGGCGGGCGCGGCCGCTTTGGCGATATTCGTCGTTTGGGGCGGAGTGACAGCGCGGGCGGACGTTATTGCGCCGATGAGCGTGACCGGTTCCGAGCCTGCGGCATCCACATGGGAGCAATCGTCCGGCGCGGTGACGCAATTGGCGCAGGCGGCGCCCGCGGCCCAGCCGTCGCCGGCCGGGGCGCCGGCGACCGCGGTTCCCGCGGCGGCAGCGGCGCCCACCCCCGCCGCGGCGCCCACGCCCGAACCGGCTTTAACCACGCCGGCGGTGACGGGTCCGCTGCAGATGGCCTCGCCAAACCACGTCAATTTGCTCAAGTGGGTTCCGGTCCTGTCGGAACTGCCCGCGCCGATCGCGAATCTGTTCAATTTCGATGTGAACGGCGTGGTCAGCGGAATCGCGATCGGGCAAAACCATCAGATGCCGGGAGATTTCGACGCGCGCGTCGATGCGAGCAACGCGCAAGCGTTCATCCAGCAACCCAATGGATTGATTCAATATTACGTCCAGGTCGGCGGATACAGTATCACGGCGCTCGGCGCCCCTTACGTGGATCTTGGCAACGCGGTAAACGCTCTGTATGGCGTCGTGCCGGTCGCATATCTGAAAATCCAGCCCACGGACAGTTTCTCGATCATGGGCGGCAATCTGCCGACATTGATCGGCGCGGAGTACACCTTCACTTTCGAGAATATCAATATCGAGCGCGGCCTGCTGTGGAACCAGGAAAACGCGATCAACCGCGGCCTTCAGGTCAACTACAGCAAAGGTCCGATCAGCGCTTCGCTAAGCTGGAACAACGGATTTTATTCGCACAGCTATACCTGGCTGACTGGATCGCTGGCCTGGGCGATAAATTCGGCGAACACCCTGAGCGTGGTCGGCGGCGGCAATCTTGGGTTCGCCAAGTCGAACAATTTCGCCACTCCGCTGCTGCTCAACAACAGCCAGATATACAACGTTATTTACGAATATAATTCAGCGCCCTGGATCATACAGCCCTATTTCCAGTGGACTGTAGTTCCGCATAATTCGGAAATCGGCGTGCTTAAGACGACGTCGACGATCGGCGGCGCGATGCTTGCCAGCTATTCGTTCACCAGCAATATCTCGCTCGGCGCGCGAGCGGAGATTATCGGCACGAACGGCAGCGTCAACGACGGCGCCGCGAATCTGCTTTACGGGCCGGGAAGCCAGGCATGGTCGCTGACGTTAACGCCGACATACCAGTACGAGAAGTATTTTGTGCGGGTCGAAGGTTCGTACGTTCAGGCGATGGCATATACGCCGGGCGACGTATTCGGCATGCAGGGCACGCACCCGACGCAGCTTCGCGGGCTGATTGAAGCCGGTATCCTGTTCTAGGACGCGGCCTCGCTTTAGCGGATCGTGGCCGACAGGGCCGGAGAAGGAGGCGGCCGGTTAAAGATCACGCGTGGGGCGGATCCGGCAAGACGGATCCGTCCCGCATCTTCACGCCGGGAAGAAACCTGCTCGAATCCTGAGATGACGATGGGGTTAAAATGGAGCGGTCGGGCTTGATTATCGTGACGGCGAATGGCGGAATTTCTGATCGGAGCCGTTCGGATTCCGCTCCGGCGGCATTTTCGTGGTCGAGGAGGCGTGGTTATGGCGGCGACAAGGAAACCAAGATCGTCCTCAAGTTCGGGCGGGAAGAAATCGAAACCCGCGGCGGCGCCGGCGCGGAATGGAGCGCCGGAAGCGCGCGCGGTTTCCTTCGAGGCGGTTCAGCGCCGCGCCTACGAGTTGTTTTTGGCGCGCGGCGGCTGGCACGGCGCCGATTTGGCCGATTGGCTCGCGGCGGAGCGCGAATTGAAGGGGTTGACGCCCGTGCCCGATTAAGCCGCGGCCTCATTCCGGGCCGCCGATTGGCGCACTTGAGCGGCGCCGGCAGGTGATGTGATGGCTGCCGAATGCGCGGCGGCCGCGGACGAGCCGCTCTTCGACCTTGCGCTGGAAACGGACTGCGGCACTTCGCGCGAGGGCAACGAAGACTGCTGCGGCAGCTTCGTTGAAAACGAGCGCACGGCGCTTTTCGTCGTGGCCGACGGGGTCGGCGGTTACGAAGGCGGCGAAATCGCAAGCGCGATCGCGGTCGAGGCGACGATCAGGTCGTTCCGCGAAAGCCCCGCCGCGTGGGGACCGGCCAAACGGCTCTACCGCGCGATGCAATACGCCAATATCGAAATCCACAACAAGGCCCTGATCGTGCCGGAACTGCGGCGGATGGCGACGACCTGCACGGCGGTGGCGATCGCGGCTGACGAGGGGATGCTTTACGCATCGCATGTCGGCGATTGCCGACTTTACCTGATTCGCGACCGCCAGATCGAACAGCTCAGCCGCGACCATACCGTGGTTGGCGAGCGCGTGCGGATGGGGCTGCTGAGCGCCGAGCGCGCCCGCAACCATCCGGATCGATCCGCGCTCAGCCGATGCCTGGGCCAGGACCTGATCGCGTCGATCGATCAAATTACGATTCCGCTGCGGCGCGATGACCGGATCGTGATCTGCAGCGACGGCCTGTGGTCGGTGCTGGAGGAGAGCGAGATCGAGCGTCATGCGCGCGCGGCCGGGGCAGCCGAGGCCTGCCGCCGGCTGATCGCGGAAGCGAACGGCCGCGGCACGCCGGACAATTTGACGGTCGGGATATTCCGCATGCATGGCGAAGGCGCGACGGCGGCGCAGCGGCGGGGATGGCGGCAGCGGCTGTCGGCGATGCTGGGCCTCGGCCGGTGAGCGGCGGAACGGCGAAAACCGGCGGCGCGCGCTGGATTGCTTGCGGGGCGCGGCGATGTTAGCGTCGCGCGCGCGGCCAGCCCGCAACCCCCATGCGTGAGGTCAACGTCGGCGACCGGCTCGACCAATACGAACTGACCGAGCTAATCGCGCGCAGCGGGATGGCGTCGATCTTCAAGGCGGTCGATCGCAAAAACGGCGACCGCGTTGTCGCGATCAAAATTCCCTACGCGCAGTTCGAGAGCGACGTGGTCTTTTACGGGCGCTTCCAGCGCGAGGAGGAGGTGGTCCGCCGCCTCGACCATCCCAACATCATCAAGGTGTACACGCCGGAGCGGAAGAGCCGGATGTATATCGCGATGGAGTACGTCGAGGGGGTGTCGCTGCGGGCGATGCTGCGCGACAAGCGGCCGTTGCCGGTGGAGCGCGCGCTCGATTACGCCAGGCAGATTTGCGGCGCGCTGGTTTACATGCACGGCCAGCGCGTGGTGCATCGCGACCTCAAGCCCGAAAACGTGCTGGTGACCGCGGCGGGCCAGGTTAAAATCATGGATTTCGGAATCGCCCTTGACGAGCAGGCGCGGCGGCTCACGTGGTCGGGGCTGTCGACCACGATCGGCACTCCGGACTACATGGCGCCGGAGCAGGTCTCGGGCAAACGCGGCGACGCCCGCACCGATATCTACGCGCTCGGCACGCTGCTCTATGAAATGCTGACGGCGGAGCTGCCGTACTCGGCGGACAGCGTGTACAACATGATGAAAGCGAAGACCGGCGAAGATCCGCGTCCGCCGCGCGAATACCGGCCCGACCTTGACCCGCATCTGGAGGAGATCATCCTGCATGCGATCGAGCGGGTTCCGCGCAACCGGTACGGCAGCGCGGCGGAGATGTTGCGGGACCTCGAGGAGCCGTCGCAGGTCGCGCTTACGGGACGCGCCGAACGGCTGCATCCGCGCAGCCTTGCGGCGCAGAAATTCCGCAGCGTGATGTGGACGGTGTTGTTTTTCGGTTCGCTGGCGGGCGTGCTGGCGTTTCTGATCTGGCTCGCCAACCGCTATCCGGCTGCGCCCAGAACCTATCAGCGAAGCTACCGGGGCCAGATGAAATGAAGATCGCGCGCGGAAAATCGAGCCGGAATCGCGGGATGCGGCGGAAGCTCGCCGCGGCGGCGAGCGCGGGAGGCGCGGCGATCGTCTTCGCGTCGTTCGCCGCTCCGGCCTGGGCGCAGGGCGGCGCGCCGTGGGCCGAACTGGGCCATTCGCTCAATCTCGCGTGGGTGCTGATCGGCGCGTTCCTGGTGATGTTCATGCAGGCGGGTTTCGCGATGCTCGAAACCGGCTTCACGCGCGCCAAGAACGCCGTCAATACCATGGCGATGAATGTGCTGATTTATCCGATCGGGCTGATTGGCTTCTGGCTGACCGGCTACGGCCTGATGATGGGCGGCGTGGGCGCGTGGCCGTCGCTTAGCGCGGCGCCGATCGGGTCGCGCGAACTGGCGCTGGCGATCGGCGGCCATCGTTGGGGCGTAATCGGATGCGCCAAGTTCGCGCTGGTGAGCGTCAGCCACGATCCGGCGAGCCTTGCGATGTTCCTGTTCGCGGTGGTCTTCATGGATACGGCGGCGACGATTCCCACCGGCGCGATGGCCGAGCGGTGGAAGTTCTCGTCGTTTTTCGTCTACGGGCTGTTCATGTCGATGTTCCTGTACCCGCTCTACGGGAACTGGGTATGGGGCGGGGGATGGCTCGCGCAACTGGGAATCAACGCCGGCCTGGGGCATGGGCAGGTCGATTTCGCCGGGTCGGCGGTGGTGCACATGACGGGCGGAGTCGCGGCGTTGGCGGGCGCGCGGATTCTCGGTCCGCGGATCGGAAAATTCCGGCGCGACGGCGCGATCGGGCTGCTGCCGGGCCATAATATCCCGCTGGCCGTGCTGGGCACGCTGGTGCTGGCGTTCGGATGGTTCGGGTTCAATACCGGTTCGACGCTGGCGGCATCGGACCCGCGCATCGCGCTGATCGCGGTGAACACGGTGTTGGCGTCGGCGGGCGGCGCGCTCGCGGCGATACTTTATCTTTGGCGGCGATACAACAAGCCCGATATCGCGATGGCGTGCAACGGCCTGCTGGGCGGGCTCGTCGCGATCACCGCGTCGTGCGCGTTCGTGACGCCGGAGGCGGCCGTGTTGATCGGCGTGATCGCCGGGTTGCTGGTGGTCGGCGGCGTGCTCACGCTGGAGCGGCGATTTCGCATCGACGATCCGGTCGGCGCGATTTCGGTGCACGGACTGTGCGGGATGTGGGGCGCGCTAGCGCTCGGCCTGTTCGCCGACGGCACCTATGGCGACGGCTGGAATGGAATCGCGGGGCCGGTGCGGGGCCTGTTTTACGGCGACGCGGGACAGTTCGGCGCGCAGCTGATTGGCGTGATCGTGAATCTGGCGGTGATTTTCATCCTGGCCACGATTTTTTTTCGTATTGTCGAACGAATGATCGGAAATCGCGTTCCGGCCGAGGTCGAATGGAGCGGGCTAGATTCGCTCGAGATGGGCACGGACGCCTATCCGAATTAGATCGGCGGCGGACTCGCAGGTCCGTTGATTCGCAGTATTTCCGGTCATTCCGCGTCAGAATTGGCGCGGCGGTGCGGTCGAAAATCACGATCGCTAAGGTTGCCCGCCGAAATTTCCTAAGGCAATAAGGAATTGAGCGAAACAAACGTAGTAAAACATCTTGTTATTTGTTGATTAGCCTTAGAATCGCTTGACTTGGCGCCTCGATGTCGCTACTTTTGTCCAGCTTCTCCCGAGGTTTGCCTTATGAAGTTAGGCGGCGATTCGTTCGAGCTTGACGCGATCGATCTGCAGATTATCTCAACTCTGCAGGAGCACGGGCGCATCCCGCTGGTCAAGCTGGGCGAGCAGGTTGGGCTGTCGGCGCCTTCCGTTATCGAGCGCGTCAAAAAACTCGAGGACGGCGGCGTCGTGACCGGTTATCACGCCTCGGTGGATGCGCGCCGGCTGGGCAAGGACGTGACGGCGTTCATCGGCGTCTCGATCGGCCATCCCCGGACCATCGGGTTGTTCGAACAGACGATCGAGCTGTTGGACGACGTGCTGGAGTGTCATCACATCACGGGAGAGCATACGGTGTTGCTCAAAGTAAAGACCTGCAACACCGGCACGCTGGAGGATTTGATTAAGACTATCAGGGCGATCGACGGGGTGACGCGGACGGAGACGATGGTGGTGCTGTCGACGCATACGGAGCGCACGCAGATTTCAGTTGGCGGCGTAAAAGAGCAACCGGGCGAGCCGGTCAATGGCAAACGGCATCGCCACGGCGTCTCGAAATCGCACTAGCCGGCGGCAGAAGGGCATCACGATGCATCAGTACCGCGCCATACCACCGCAGCAGGGACTCTACGATCCGGCGCACGAGCACGACGCCTGCGGCGTCGGTTTCGTGGTCAATATCCGCGGCGAAAAATCGCATGAAATTGTCGTCAAGGCGCTTGAGGTGCTGTGCAATCTCGAGCATCGCGGCGCCTGCGGATGCGATCCGCTGACCGGCGACGGCGCCGGAATCCTGATGCAGATTCCGCACGATTTTTTGCGACGCGAAGCCGAGCGGCTGCGGTTCGGATTGCCCGAGCCGGGCGCATACGGGGTCGGGATGGTGTTTCTGCCGCTCGACGTGCAAAAGCGCAACGCCTGCGAGGAGATGTTCGAGCGGATCGTGCGCGAAGAGGGACAGCACGTTCTCGGCTGGCGTTCGGTGCCGGTGGATCCCGCCCATTGCGGCGAGATAGCGCGGCAGGCGATGCCGGCTGTGCGGCAGATTTTCATCGGGCGCGGCGCCGGAATCGCGGACGAGGAGACGCTCGAGCGCAAGCTCTACGTCATCCGCAAGCGCGTCACCGCTGAGGCGGCCAGGATGGGCCTCGCGGAGGGCGATCTGTTCTACGTGTGCAGCCTGTCGGCGGCGACGATCGTCTATAAAGGCCAGTTGATCTCCTACCAGATTCCGCGGTTCTATCCCGATCTTGTCGATCCGGCGATCACGACCGCGCTCGCGATGGTCCATCAACGGTTTTCGACCAACACCTTTCCAAGCTGGGACCGGGCGCATCCGTATCGTTTTCTTTCGCACAACGGCGAAATCAACACGCTGCGCGGCAATATCAACTGGATGCATGCGCGGGAAAAGCAGTTCGCGTCGCCGCTGTTCGGCGACGACATAAAGAAGATCCTGCCGATTATCGAAGCTAACGGCAGCGATTCCGCGATGTTCGACAACTGCCTTGAATTGTTGGTTCGCACCGGCCGTTCGTTGCCGCACGCCGTGATGATGATGATTCCGGAAGCGTGGCAGAACGACCCGCTGATGAGCGACAGCAAGAAGGCGTTTTACCAGTATCATTCCTGCATGATGGAGCCGTGGGATGGCCCGGCGTCGATTGCATTCACCGACGGCCGCCGGATCGGCGCGGTGCTTGATCGCAACGGCCTGCGCCCGTCGCGCTATTGGGTGACCAAGGACGGCCTCGTCGTGATGGCGTCCGAGGCGGGCGTGCTTGATTTGCCGCAGGACCGGATCGAATTCAAGGGCCGATTGCAGCCGGGCAGGATGTTCTTCGTCGATACCGTTGAAAAACGCATTGTGCAGGACGAGGAGATCAAGGAAAGATTCGCGGCGCGCAAACCCTATCGCGCGTGGCTGAATGACAACCTGGTCGCGCTTGAAGCGCTGCCCGCGGCGCCGACCGCGCCAGCGATCTCCGGCTTTGAGGCTTACGACCTGCTGAAGCAGCAGCAGGCGTTCGGCTACACGCTCGAAGAATTGAAGATGATTCTTGCGCCGATGGCGGCGAACGGGCAGGAACCGGTCGGCTCGATGGGCACGGATACGCCGCTGGCGGTGCTTTCCGACCGCTCGCCGCTGCTCTTCAATTACTTCAAGCAGCTGTTCGCGCAGGTCACGAATCCGCCGGTCGATCCGATTCGCGAAGAGATGGTGATGTCTGCGGAGACGACGATCGGCGCCGAGCAGAACCTCTTCGACGAAACCCCGCTGCACTGCCGGCAGCTGTGGCTCAAGCGGCCGGTTCTTACGAACGAGGAGTTGGAGCGGATCAAGCGGCTCGATCAGCCCGGCCTGCGCACGATTACGCTTTCGACGCTTTATCCCGTCGCGGCGGGAGAAACCGGATTGCGCCGCGCGCTCGATGAGTTGTGCGGGCAGGCTTCGCAAGCGCTCGAGCAGGGCTACACGATCCTGGTCCTTTCCGATCGCGGCGTGAACGCCGACTGGGCGCCGATTCCCAGTCTGCTCGCCACTGCCGCCGTGCATCATCATCTGATTCGCGAAGGCACGCGCACGCGATGCGGGATCGTGGTCGAGTCGGGCGAGCCGCGCGAGGCGATGCATTTCTGCCTGCTCGTCGGTTATGGCGCGGGCGCGGTCAATCCGTACTTGGCGTTCGCCACGATGGCCGGGATGATTCAGGACGGCCGCTTGAAGGACGTCGACGAGCACGAAGCGGTCGAGCACTTCATCAAGGCCGTCACCAAGAGCATGATCAAGGTCGCCTCGAAGATGGGGATTTCGACCGTGCAGAGCTATCGCGGGGCGCAGATCTTCGAGGCGATCGGCCTCAACCGCGAAGTGATCGATCGCTATTTCACGTGGACGGCGTCGCGGGTCGGCGGCGTGGGCCTCGACGCGATCGCGCGCGAGTCCGCCAATCGCCACCGCCTCGCTTTCGCCGCGGATCCGAATCTTGACGGCGAGCTCGAGGTCGGGGGGCAGTATCAATGGCGCCGGCGCGGCGAGTTCCACATGTACAATCCGAACTCGATCGCCAAGCTCCAGCACGCGGTCCGTTCGGGCAGCTACAAGCTGTTCAAGGAGTATTCCCGCGTCGTTGACGACTACAGTCGCGGACTGGCGACGCTGCGCGGCCTGCTCAAGTTCAAGCCGAATCGCGAGCCGGTTCCGATCGAAGAGGTCGAGCCCGCCGCGAACATCGTGAAGCGCTTCAAAACCGGCGCGATGTCGTTCGGCTCGATCAGCAAGGAAGCGCACGAAAACCTTGCGATCGCGATGAACCGGATCGGCGGCAAGAGCAACACCGGCGAGGGCGGCGAAGACCCGGAACGCTTTATTCGCGATCCCAATGGCGACTGGCGGCGCAGCGCGATCAAGCAGGTCGCCTCAGCGCGCTTCGGCGTGACCAGCCATTACCTGGTCAACGCCGACGAGTTGCAGATCAAGATGGCGCAGGGGGCGAAGCCCGGCGAGGGCGGCCAGCTTCCCGGCCACAAGGTCGACGAATACATCGCCAAGATCCGCTATTCGACGCCGGGCGTCGGCCTGATTTCGCCGCCGCCGCATCACGACATCTACTCGATCGAGGATCTCGCGCAGCTCATCCATGACCTCAAGAACGCGAACAACCGGGCGCGGATCAGCGTGAAGCTGGTGTCAGAAGTCGGCGTCGGCACGGTCGCCGCGGGCGTCGCCAAGGCCAAGGCCGATGTGGTGCTGATCAGCGGATACGACGGCGGCACCGGAGCCTCGCCGTTGCAATCGATCAAACACGCCGGCATCCCGTGGGAACTGGGCCTCGCCGAGACGCAGCAGATTCTGGTGATGAACAATCTGCGCGGCCGGATTTACGTCGAAACCGACGGCCAGCTCAAAACCGGCCGCGACGTAACAATCGCCGCTTTGCTGGGCGCGGAGGAATTCGGCTTCGCCAGCGCCGCGCTGGTCGCCTCCGGGTGCATCATGATGCCGGGTGTGCCATCTGAACACCTGCCCGGTGGGAATTGCGACCCAGGATCCGGAATTGCGCAAGAAGTTCGAGGGCAAGCCGGAGCATGTCGTCAATCTGATGATGTTCATCGCGGAGGAAGTGCGCGAGTACATGGCGCAGTTGGGCTTCCGCACGATGGACGAGATGATTGGGCGCGTCGAATGCCTCGACGCCAACGAGGCGATCGCGCACTGGAAGGCGCGCAACGTCGATCTGAGCGCGATCCTGCATCGGCCCGACGTGCCCGCCGACTGGCCGCTTCATCGCGTCGAACCGCAGGACCACGGGCTTGAAAAAGCGCTCGACCAGCAGCTTATCGAGCTTTGCAAGGACGCGATCGAACACAAGAAGCCGGTCGAGGTTCATCTGCCGATTCGCAATGTGAATCGCACGGTCGGCACGATGCTTTCGGCTGAAGTGTCGCGCCGTCACGGCGAACACGGCCTGCCGCCGTACACGATTCAGGCGCATCTGCGCGGCACCGCGGGGCAGAGCTTCGGGGCGTGGCTGGCGCCGGGCGTGGCGCTCTATCTTGAGGGCGACGCCAACGACTATTTCGGCAAAGGCCTTTCGGGGGGCTTTATCGCCGTCAAGCCGCCGCGCGAAGCCACGTTCAAGGCCGAGGAAAACATCATCATCGGCAACGTCGCGCTTTACGGCGCGACCGGCGGCGAGGTCTTCGTGCGCGGGATGGCGGGCGAGCGATTTGCGGTCCGCAACAGCGGCGCCACGGCGGTGGTCGAGGGCGTGGGCGATCACGGCTGCGAATACATGACGCGCGGCGTGGTGGTCGTGCTGGGCCGCACCGGGCGGAATTTCGCCGCCGGGATGAGCGGCGGCGTGGCCTACGTGCTCGATGAGGACGGCGGCTTCAAGGGCAAATGCAATATGGGCATGGTCGAATTGCACCCGCTGGACGAGCCGGCGGAAATCAACCATGTCCACGCGTTGATCGTGCGGCACCATCAGTACACCCAGAGCGCCGTCGCCAAGCGGATCCTCGACGACTGGGACGCTTGTGTCGGGCGCTTTGTCAAGGTGATGCCGACGGAGTACCGGCAGGTGCTCGAACGCCAGCTCAACCTGAAGTCGGATCTGGCCCGGCTGGCGGCGGTTTAGCGCGAAGGTCGGCGGCTGGCCGGCCGCCGATCGATTCAGTTTTTTCAGGGCGCGATCGGGCGGGCGCGCGGCATCGGCGGCGCAGGCTCAGCCGGCCGCGCCTGCGCGGCAATAGCGGCGGGAATCGCGGCCGATCGTTCAGGCAGGAGTTCGGAGTTCGATGGGAAAAATTACGGGATTCATGGAGATTAAGCGCTAGACGCCGCCTCGGCGTCCGGTGCGCGAGCGCCTCCGCGATTGGCATGAGTACGAGCTGAAACTGCCCGAAGAGAAGCTCCGCGAGCAGGGCGCGCGCTGCATGGATTGCGGAATTCCCTTCTGCCACAAGGGCTGCCCGCTCGGAAATATCATCCCGGACTGGAACGACCTGGTTTACCGCGGCCGCTGGCGCGAAGCGATCGACCGCCTGCACTGGACCAACAATTTTCCGGAATTCACCGGGCGGGTATGTCCCGCGCCGTGCGAGGAAGCCTGCGTTCTCAACATCAACAACGATCCCGTCACCATCAAGCAGATCGAGAAGAACATCATCGATCACGCCTGGGCCGAAGGCTGGGTGACGCCGCGGCCGAATCCGCGCAAGACCGGCAAGCGGATCGCGGTGGTCGGCTCAGGGCCGTCGGGGCTCGCCTGCGCGCAGCAGCTGGCGCGCGCCGGCCACGCGGTCACGCTTTACGAGCGTTCCGACCGGCCGGGCGGACTGTTGATGTATGGCATACCCGATTTCAAGCTCGAAAAATGGCAGGTGAATCGCCGGATCGAACAAATGAAAGCCGAAGGCGTCGAGTTCGTGACCAGCTGCCGCGTCGGCGTGGATATCGACGCCGAGCGGCTGCGCGCGCAGCACGACGCGATCGTGCTGACGATCGGCTCGACCAAGCCGCGCGATCTCCAGGTTCCCGGGCGCGAGCTTAAGGGCGTCCATTTCGCGATGGAGTTCCTGCCGCAGCAGAACAAACGCAACGCCGGCGATTCGATTCCGCCCGAAATCTCGATCTCGGCCAAGGACAAGCGCGTCGTTATTCTGGGCGGCGGCGACACCGGCTCCGATTGCCTCGGCACGTCGAACCGGCAGGGCGCGCGCGAAGTCTGGCAGTTCGAGCTGCTGCCGATGCCGCCCGAGAAACGGACGGCCGAGATGCCGTGGCCGGACTGGCCGATGATCCTGCGCACTTCGACTTCGCACGAAGAGGGCGTCAAGCGCGACTGGAGCATCAACACCAAATTTCTTTCGGGCGAAAACGGCCAGCTCAAGAAGCTTCATGGCGTCCGGCTCAACTGGAAACGCGACAACGGGCGGATGGCGATGGAGGAAATTCCGGGCAGCGAGTTCGAAATCGAATGCGATCTGGTGTTGCTCGCGCTCGGCTTTCTCGGTCCGGAGACCGACACGATCGTCAGTCAACTCGGCCTCAAACTCGACCAGCGTGGCAATATCGCTTGCGACAATTACGCCGCCAGCGTTCCGGGCGTGTTCGCGGCGGGTGATGCGCGGCGCGGCCAATCGTTGGTGGTGTGGGCGATTTGGGAAGGCCGCGAATGCGCGCGCGCGGTCGACGCCTACCTGATGGGCGAAACCTTCCTGCCCGCGAGTCCGGAACTGTAGCGGGCCGCGGGAGTCGAACGCCGCCATGATCGCCTATCTCGATTTCGGCGCGTTTGACAGTCTCTACCGGCGCGACGGCTGCACTGCGGCCGACGTCGCGGCGCTGCGTAAAAGCGTCTATGGACGGGAGGTGACGCTCGCGCTTTCGATCCATCACATCGAAGAAATCGTGATCGCGCGCCGTGTTTCGCCGCAAGCCCTGAGCGCGCAAATACGTTTCACGCTCTCATTCGCAAGCCTGCGCTACCTGCTCAAGCCTTCCGCGGATTTGCTGATCGACGAAATCCGTTCGTACGCCGCAAGCGGCGCGGCGGGCAGTCCCTTTTTGCACGGCCCAGCGGCTGATGCGATCATCTCCGGCATCGGCGAATTGATCGAGAGCGACGGCGAGGAGATCGCGGAGGACTTCGTCGAGGCGCTCGAATTGGCGCGAGCCAGACGCGGTGAACTGGCTTTGATGATCGACCGCGCCCGCGCGGCCGCGGCCGCCGCGCCTGAGGGCGATCGAATCGTGGCGGCGATGCGGGCGCTGGCCGGCGCGGCCGGCGCGCTGGCTGAATGCGACCAGCGTGGAATCGGCGGGTTGATGGGTTTAAGGAGCGTCCGGATGGCGGCGGGAATCGCGTCAGAGCCGCCCGAGCCGCTCGCGGCCGATCACGCGATCGCGGCTGCGGCGCGCGCCGAAATCGTGGTCAGCGCCGATCCGCGGATACGCGAACTGGTCGCGCGCCTTTCACTCGACGGATTGACTTCGCGCGGCCTGCCGGAGTTTCTCGACGCGATCCGCAGCGCGTAGGCGACCGGCGCGCCGGTTCATCGGCATGGGGCGTTCAGAAACCGAATCCGATTCCCGGCCCGAAACCGAAGCCAAACGGATTCATCATATTCATCTGCATTTGCTGCTGCGCTTCGTAATTCTCTTCCGCGGCTTCTTGCTCATTCTGCGCAATTCGCGCCTGGATGCGGAGGTTCTCGTATTTCTGGTAGGCGGCGTCGTCGCCGAGGTAGAGACAATGGCAATAGTCGGGATCGGCGAACCAATAGCGCATCGCGCCGTCTTTCCCGACGTAATAGTTCACCTTGAGCGCAGGCAGCGACTTCAGATGCTGTAATTTTTCAGGCGTGTCGGCGGGAACCATGTGAAAACCCGCCGCGGACAGCATCGGTTCCAAGTCCATCGCGCGCTGGCGCGGCGTCGGCTCGCCGATTCCCAACGCCGCGCATCCGGTCAGGGCGATTATCAATAAGGCGGATATGGCGCCTCGCACGCCATACGCTCCGCATTTCATCGCTGGCGCGCGCGATGCGCTTCTAATCACTTTCTTTACTGCCATTTCGTGAGCGACCCGCGCGGCCGATAGCCGCTTTACTCGTCAATAAATACGAAAAACGCTCATGGCGGATTCAATCGCGGATGGAGGATCTTCGCGTTGGCGAAAAAAAACGGGGCGACCGAAGCCGCCCCGTGATTCGCGAAACGCCGCCGTAACGGCGCTTCGGTTAAAGCCCTAGCGCATGATCTGCATCAGTCCGCTGGGCGTGCAGTACTTGGTGAAGTCGTGGTACTCCGGCGGAGCGTCGCTGTTGAAGCTCGGTCCCACGCCCTGTCCGTCAACTGTGGACAGGAAGGTCATGTGCTCGTTCTGGACGTCCCAAACCGATCCGGTCACCGAATTGGTGGTAACGTGACCCACCTGGGGAACGGTCGCGGCGCGCGGTCCGAGCCAGAAGATCTTCCACAGGTTCAGGTTCGAATCGTAGATGTCGATCCAGGTCGCGTAGTGGAAGTGCGAATCCACGTACATCACGCGGCTGCCGTAGCAGTAGCCGGCCGATTCCGAGGGAATCCGCCGCACGTCGATGATGTTGTCCTGGCGAAGCTGCCACTTGCCCCACGATGGCTTCGGGAAGCCGAGCGGCATATCCCAGTCCTGCGGGAACTTGCCCGTCTCCATCGAATAGTCGTCAACCAGCGAAAGCAGCTTGCGCTGACCGAGGTCGCGGGCGCGGAACAGCGCCAGACCGCCGTTGAAACCGACCGTTTTGTAGTCGTCGAGCACGAAGTCGCTGCCCGCCGCCGGAGCGCATCGCGCGCTCACCGCCAGACGTAGCGAACGACGCAGCGCCGGCACGAACACGTAATCGTCTTCAGGCTTCTCGGGGTCCTTGCTGAAAATCGTCAGGTTGGTGGTGTACTTGGACTGTTCCGGCTCCATCACCATGAACCATTCCGTGAACCAAGCGTTTCCGGCCTGCGGCAGGTTCATCGGCACGCCCGGGTCGGTGTTGTAACCAACCTGGCGGTAGATCCAGACGATCGAAGTGCAGGCGATGCTGCCGAAGCGGTCCTGCGTGCAGCTCAGTCCGGGATGATTGAACTGCTGGGCATAGAGATTCGGTACGTATGAAAACCACACGTCGGCCAGCAGCTTGTAGCCTTTGTCCGGATCTTGGGGATTCGGGAATGGTTCGCCCGCGACGTAACCGTTGACGTAATGATGGCCGGCCGGGGTGGTTCCCACCGAAGTCTGCGAGCCGTACTTCTCGCTAGCTTCGACGTAGCCTTTGGGCAGCGGCAGAATCTTGGTCGGCCCGACCGTCATCGACACGTCCGCGGGCATTTTCCAAAAATACTTGCCCTCGAACAGCGTCTGCATGCCGTACGGCATGAACTGCTTGTACTGCTGCCAGTTGCTCATCGTGATCGTTGTGCCAGGCGCAAGCGTGCCCTGGTTGGCGGTGTCCTTGAGCCACTGCTGCATCGGCGCGGGCGGGTCGTAGGTTTCGTCGGCGCGCGCAAAGCTCGTCGCCGCTCCCCACACCAGCGCGGCCGCCATCAAGACGGCCAGTTTACGCATCTTCATTATAGAAACTTCTCCTCACCGGGGGTTAAACATAAGGATTTTAGCGGTCGCGAAGGAGCGATGGAATAGCTTCCGGACCGGGAAGTTTCAAATTATTCTGTGCGATTTTGGCTGACTTGCTAATGAAAGACGAGGATTGCTCGCGTTTGCAAGTGCGTCCGAAAGAAAGAACCGGATCGTTTCGGACGCGCGTTCGAGACGATCCGGTTCGTAGTGCGCACGTCCGGCGGCTCGCGCCGGACGTGCGGTTGACGGGAAGCGCCTTACTGCATGACCTGCATCAGGCCGCTGGGCGACGAGAACCGCGTGTAATTGCGGTACTCCGACGGGGCGCCATTGTTGAAGTAAGGCCCCACGCCCTGCGCGTCATAGGTGGAGAGATACGTCGCGTGGTCGTTTTGCACGTCCCACACGCCCAAGGTCACCGAATTGGTGTTTACGTGGCCAAGCGGCGGCACATCCTCGGCCCGCGACGCCCAGAACTGGATCTTCCAGTGCTTCAGGTTGGAATCGAAGATGTCCAGCCATGCGGCGTAATGATAGACCGAATCGACGTACATGATGCGGCTGCCATAGCAGTAGCCGGCGCGTTGCGACGGGATGCGCCGTGTGTCGATGATGTCATAGTCGCGCAACTGCCATTTGCCCCATGACGGCTTTGGAAAGCCCAGCGGCATGTCCCAATCGTCGGGGATGTGCCCGGTCTGATGGGTGAAATCGCCTTCGAGCACGAGCAGTTTGCGATGGCCAAGGTAGGTCGCGTCGAACAACGCGAGACCGCCGTTGAAGCCGGGCGTGAAATAATCGTCCAGCACGAGGTCGCTGCCCGCCGCCGGAGCGCATCGCGCCGTCACCGCCAGGCGCAGCGAACGCCGCAAAGCCGGCACAAAGACGTAATCGTCCTCGGGCTTCTCCGGATTCTTGTAGAACACGGTCAGGTTGGTCGTGTATCGCGATTGTTCCGGCGTGATTACCTCGAACCATTGCGTGAACCACGCGTCGCCCGCCTGCGGATAGTTCTGCGGCACTCCCGGATCGGTATTCCATCCCACCTGCGTATAGACCCATACGATCGTCGTGCAGGCGATATTGCCGAAACGGTCCTGAACGCAGCTAATTCCCGGATGGTTGAACGGCTGCGCATAAAGGTCGGGCACCCACGACAGGTAGTCGTCAGCCAGAATCTTGTAGCCTTTTTGCGGGTCAGGCTTGCCGTCGAACGCAGTCGGAAACGGCATCCCACCATGATAATTTATTAGATAATGGCGCCCCTCGGGGGTGGTGCCGATCGACGTCTGACCGCCGTATTTCTCGCTCGCTTCGAGGTAGGTCTTGGGCTGCGGCAGAATCACCGTCGGGCCAACCTGAATCTGCGCGTCCGAAGGAATCTTCCAGAAATAGCGCCCGTCGAAGAGCGTCTGTAATCCGAACGACATGTATTGCTTGTACTGCCGCCAGTTCTGGTTCGTAATTGTCACGCCGGGCTGTATCGTGGTTTGATTCTTCGTGTCGGCCAGCCACTGCTGCATGTCCGCCGGCGGAGCATAGCTGGGCGGCGTGTAACCCTGCGCAAATCCGGATTTGGCCGCAACGATCAGGATGCCGGCGGCGAGTCCGGCGACCATGCACTTGAACCTGTTTGTTCGCACTTTTCTTCCCCTCTATAAACAAGCGCTAGCTTGCTGATTGGGCCGGAAAAGAACCTTCTAGCGCTGATGGGCCGCGACGTCTCGCAAAAACGCGCCAACAAATGTCCTTGCGCGACCGTAATTAAAAATCTAGCAAATACCAGGATTTGCTAATCTAATTTCGTCTTTGTCGGCCTTACGTCGAAAGACCGACAATCTGGACGGAATTCTCGATTCCGCTCGCCACTTTCCTCCTTTCCCAGACGAGGATTAATTCGAGAAACCCGCGACTGAAATATAATTCAGTGCAAGCCCGAAAGGCTTGTAGATAATCCCTAACTTCCTGTCAACCGATCAATCGTTTCGGCGCTCTTTGAGTCCCCCAATGTCATCCGTGCACGGTCTCGATTCGCCGCGCTGCCCGATCGCGTTCGCTCAGATGCGCGGAATCACCTTTTCGCCGAATTTCCTGATTATTTCGAGCGCCCGCTGATGCGCCGGGCCGCCCGGCTGGCGAAATCGGATGATCAGGTAGTCGGGCCGCACGAGCTCTTTCCACTTCTGCAGTTGCTCGACGCAATCGTCCGGCGACCCGACGATTAGCCGATCTTGCGCAAGTTTTTGGAAGGTCAAATCCGCCGGCCGCCTGATGTCTTTGAGATATTCATCCGGCCGGAAAGCGCCGTACTCGAAATAGAACCGATGCGTCACCATGGTCGGGCCGGATTCCGCTTCCGCTTGCGCCATACTGTCCGCGACCACCGCGTCGCGCATCAGGCAGACGAACGGCTTGCGCCCGGCGGCGGATGCGGCCGCGCGGTACTGATCGACAAAGCCCTTGATCACCGGCAGCGACTGCACCGGGTCGGAAATCCATCCGTCGGCGAGACGGCCCGCCCGCGCGATGCCCTTCTCCGTCCACGACGCCATCCAGATTGGCGGTCCGGGCCGCTGATGCGGCGCGGGCGTGACCAGCGCGTCCTTGAGCCGGAAATGCTTGCCCTCGAAACTGAAACGCTCGCCGCTCCAGGCTTGCCGAATGAGTTTGACGCCTTCGACCAGCCGCGCAACTCGCTCGGCCGGATTCGCCTGAAACAGATCGAAGTCGGGCGGCTGATAACCCGCGCCGACGCTGAGCACCAGCCGGCCGCGCGTGGCGAGGTCGATAATCGCGCAATCCTCGGCGACGTGTATCGGATGATGCAGCGGGAGCAGCAGCACGCAGGTGCCGACCTTGATCCGCCGCGTCTGCGCGCCGACCATCGCCGCCGTCAACAGCGGACTCGGCAGATAGCCGTCAGGCTGCTGATGATGCTCGGTGATAAAGCAGCCGTCCCATCCGGATTCTTCGGCCATCCGGGCTTCGGCGAAAATTTCCTCGAGCACCCGGCCCATGTTGGCGCCATTCGGTGGGTCCTGGGTGCAGGGCAGATAACCAACAGGCAGCATACCGTCTCCTCCGCGCGACGCCTTCCTGACTTTCAGCCGCCGCGGGCGTTTCGGACTTGCCACGATCGGCGGCGCCGAGTCAACGACGGCTGCGGGCAATTCCCGCCCATAGCTTTGGCGTTTCTGTCTATTTTTAATGAAAAGGCTGTTGCCCCTCGCTTATTCGACTTGTCGAAACGAGGATGAACGCCGTCTTACGATTGGGTGCGCTTGACGCTCGCAAGCAGCGCGGCGGGCGCGGTTTCGACTATCGCTGGTTCCGCGCCCTTTGTCATTCGGACGATTGCCGCATATTCCGATCCGGTAACAAAGCAGCCAAAGACCCGCTCGCCAGCGCGCATCAAGCTTGCGATTCGATACCATCCAAGCAAGCCGTTAGTGCCGCTCGCGGCTGATTCGCTTGAGCGTTATCGCCGCCGGATCGGCCTCGGATTCAAGGGCCGCAATCATGTGATTGAATGGCGCAAGCTTGGGATCGGCGATTTGGAGCGCAACGTCACTTGGTGACGATCGCTTCGAGGTATTCGCCGGGAATAACGAGGGTCCCATCTTTGGCTACGTTGAATCTGTTGAGAAGTGCGTATAAATCGGCGTCAAGCGCTCGGCGACCTGATTCGTCGATGCTCGCAAACGCTTTCACGATTGGTCCGTAGTAACTGGAGAAGATTTCGACCCAGTGCCCAGGCGACTTGTAGCGGAAGATGAAATTCCTGGTCGCCGCCGAGACCGTTACGGAACGACCGAAGAGCGAGTTGAGGTGGGATTCGGAGCCCCACAGCAACGGGGATGCGACGCCGGGCGACGGTGGAACGTACTTGCCAATGGTTTTGAACAACTCGCCGATGAACCCCTGTGGCGTCCAGTTCGCCATGGCGATCTTTCCGCAAGGCCGGCATACACGCATCATTTCGCTTGCCGCTTTTGCCTGATTCGGCGTGAACATCACGCCGAATGTCGATAGAACCACGTCAAAACTCTCGTCCGCGAATGGAAGAGCTTCAGCATCGGCTTCCTGGAACCTGACTGAAAGGCGCTCAGCTTGCGCGCGTTCGCGTCCGCGCTCAAGCAGCGCGCCGACGTAATCGGTCGAGATGACGTCGGCGAAACGGCGCGCGGCGGCAAGCGTCGCATTGCCATTGCCTGCGGCCACATCGAGGACGCGCTGGTTGCTGCGCAGATCTGCGGCTTCGCAAAGCAATTCGCCCACGATTTGCAGAGTGGATCCTATGATAGCGTAATCGCCGGCTTCCCACGTGGTTTTCTGTCGGATTTTGATTGCAGTGAGATCAAGAGCGGCGGGGGTGGTGACGAGACTCTCCATTTACTACATCCTTCCCGATATGTTTTGGCTATCGCGACGAATAGTTGGAACCATGCTCTCAAGCTCATCGACGCCGCATGGCGTCGCCGCGGGCGCGTTGCGGATTATGACCTCTTCAGGCTCGCGGAACCGCCGCGTACTGATATCCTAGTGCCCGGCGCCCACGACCGTGAATGACCCAACGTCCGCCACGCTTGACCGCGCGTCGGAATCTGGCGTTCTTTCGATACGCTGGGCTCCCCAGCGTTGGAGCGCTCAACGTAACGGAGCCGGAATGACGATCGATACGTTATCGGACGTTTTGAAAACGGTGCGGCTGACCGGCGCGGCCTTCTTCGAGGTTGTGGCCCGGTCGCCGTGGGCCGTTGAACAGCCGGCGCGAGAGGTGATCCTGCCGAGGGTGTTGGCGGGCGCCGATCATCTGATCGCGTACCATGTGGTCGTCGAAGGCGGCTGTTTCGCCAATATCATCGGCGAAGAGCCAATCAGGATCGAAGCTGGCGAAATCATAGTTTTCACCAAGGGCGATCCGCACGTGATGTCCAGCGGTCCCGGCATGCGAGCGCAGCCGGCCACCGCGGACCCATTCGCGACAGCGGAAGACGGCCAGCTGCCGTTTTTCGTAAAGTATGGCGGCGATGGCCGGGAGCAGAGCCGGTTAGTCTGTGGATTTCTCGCCTGCGATGCTCGCCCTTTCAATCCGCTGCTGGACCATCTTCCGCCGATAATTAAGACCGATGGATCGAAAGACGACGACTCCACCTGGCTCGGCCAATTCATTCGTTTGGCGATCGTCGAATCAACATCCAGGCGCGCAGGCGGCGAAAGCGTGTTGGCGCGGCTCAGCGAACTGATGTTCATCGAGGTGGTCCGCCGACACCTCGAGGCCTTGCCGCACGAACGGATCGGATGGCTCGCCGGCTTGCGCGACCCGTTCGTCGGAAAAGCGTTGTCGCTGATGCATGGCAGGCCGGCGCGGAATTGGACGCTGGAAAAACTGGCCAGAGGCGTGGGGCTTTCGCGATCGGCGCTCGCCGAGCGGTTCGCGGAACTAATCGGCATTCCGCCGATGCAATATCTAGCGAAATGGCGCATGCAGATTGCTTCGGGACTGTTAAGCAACGGCAGCGCCAGCATCGCAGCTATCGCCGCCGAAGTGGGTTATGGGTCCGAAGCCGCTTTCAGCCGCGCCTTCAAGAAGTTGGTCGGCATTTCACCCTCGGCTTGGCGATATCGCCGTATTGTTGCTGAAAACCAACGAGCCGGTTGAAGAATCAAACAAGCTCGTTGGTCCGGCGCGACGGAAGCGCCAAATGATTCCGTGATCGGCTCTGCCGCGGTGGCTGTCAATAGTGGCTGAACGAAAGCGGTGATTTAGAATTTCGCGCTTTTATTTGGTGATCCCAGCGGGAGTCGAACCCGCGTTCCCGACGTGAGAGGCCGGTGTCCTAACCACTAGACGATGGGACCACTCGCGCTCCGCGCGGCGGAGGGTTTGGCTGAGGAGGGAGGACTCGAACCTCCAATCCCCTGATCCAGAGTCAGGTGCCTTGCCAATTTGGCCACTCCTCAGCAGAGGCATTATTTATAGCCGCAGCAAGGCGAGGTTCCAATAGGCTTGGGATGCGGACCGGATTAGCTTGCCGCGGAATCGCGCAGGGTTTCGGCGTGATGCTCGACCAGTTGATCGCAGCGTTGCAGCAGCGCCGCGTCCTGGCAGAAGCGCTCGATCATGTAACTGAGCTCGCCGAGATCATGCACCAGCAGGCGCTGGCAGCGCTCGTATTCGTCGCGCTTCTGGAGGCCGCGGAGCAGGCTGCCGACCATGTCCTCGAGTTCGGTCTCTTCGACTTCGACGGCGATCGCCAGCGCCCGCTCGATCGTGAATTCGCGATCCGGTTCGGCCATGTAGTGCTCGAGCAAATCGCGCAGCTTGGCGATCGATTCCTCGTCGCACGGCACCGGGCTGGGTTGTTCGGCCTGGCCTTCGAGGTCGAGCACGGTCAGCACCAGATCCAGCGCGCCGACGTGCCGGGCCTCGTCGCGCGCCATCCCGAACCAGAATTCGTGAAGCGTCGAATCGGAAGCGAAGATTTTGGCGAAGCGGGCGTATAGCGCCATGCTGCGCTTTTCCAGCGCGATCGTGGTTTCGAGCATCGCCCGCGTCGTTGGCACAAAACGGATATTAACGCCCGCGCGCGGCGATGGTAAAGCGATTGCGCGCGGCGGCGCGAAGTCGCTCGCTCGTTGCGAACGCGATCGGAAGTCTTCAGGTATCGGATTTGGTCGAGCCGCCCGCCGCCTCGAGCGCCGCCGGCGCCGATTGGAACAGCGCGGCCAGTTCGTTGAAACTCGCCTGCAGCTCCGAGGCCGACTCAAAACTCATCGCGAGCTTAAGCAGCATCGCGCGGAAATCGATCGCCGGCTGGATTGAACTGGCGGTCTGGCGCAGATTCACCGCGAAAGCGTCGGAGAGCAACGAGAGCTGATATTGCAGCCCGCGCATCGCTTCCATGCTTTGCGCGAGTTCCGCAAGTTGCGTCTGAAAAACCCGCATCGGCTCGAACATCCGGGCGAGTTTGGCGATCTGATCGCGAAATGTGGCCAGAGGGGCGAAGGATTTCAACGCCGACTGCCCGAGACCTTCGATCGATTCGAACGCGCGCATCAGATCGAAAATACGTTCCTGGAAGGATTTTATAGGCTCGAATGCTTTCGCGACGGCCTGCGCCACCTGGTACTGATTATCGCCGCCCGCCGCGCCGTTCGTTTCGCTGGCGCCGGCGGCCTTTTCGGCGTAGCGCACCACAGCCTCGCGAATGCTTGAGGCGGCGCTTTCCGCCGCGGCCGGTTCGCCCGCGACCGGCGGGGCGATCAACTGCTCGTATTTCGCAGGCTCTCGGTCCGCTCCGGCGGACTCTTCAGACATTACCCAGTCGCCTGATTTCGCTTCGCTTACGGCCTGATTCGCCGCATACATCTCAGCGGTGCTGCGCTTATAAACCGAATTGACGGGACTTTGTCCATTACCGCCAGGTTCGAGCAATCGCCGCCTTAATTCTTCAAGCTTGAGATTCATCGCAGTTCTCCCGCAAGCCGATTGAAGCTCATCATGCATCGGCAAGAAGCGATCCAAAGAGCCGTTGGCGCGGACGGCCATCGCGGCGTCGCGCATGGAATGATCGGTCGGGAGAACGGATAGGTCGGAAGATTGCTATGGCCGGATTAGCCTAGTATCGGCGATTGCTTCAGGTGTTCGATTCCACACAATCGAATCGAACACGATCAAAAATCGAAAAGCGAATATCAAACAAAAATTTATTGGCGTCGTTGCAACAAGTGGCTGATTTGAAACAAATCGGCGTATTAAGCGAAACGTGCCTCATGATGAATCCTGACCGGAAGATGCGGCGACCTGGCGACAAGCCGCGAGCGTCGTATCAGTCGCCAAATTTTTGCCGCTCCGACACAAATATGTCGGCATGTCGCACTTGCCTGTCTTATAAACCGACGCAAAACCATTGAATCTAAATGATTTTCTAGTTCAACCGGCCCGGTTTCAGATGGCACGACATTCGCTGTTAGGACCTCGACGGTCGTGCCGTTGCTTCAATGGATCGCGTGCGTGAAATAATCGATCGCGAGCAGGCGCAGCTTCGGATGCTCATGCTCGCAGTGATTCTGTTTGCTTTGTCGCTTTCGCTGATGCTCGTGCATGAATCGAAGATGCGCGATCAGGCGGCAATACGGCCGGAACGGACTTCGAGCAACATTTCCCTGCAGCGCCCTAGCTCGCGATTTAACCCCACGCGATCAAGCCTGCCCGTAAAGCAAGCCTGATCGCTAGAAACTCGCTGGCCTTTTTGGCCGGAACAATCGGAAGAGTCGCCGATTCCGGACTCAAAGTTCCAGTTAGCGCCCGCCGTTGACTGGAACTTGCCGCATGTTACTCTGCGCCCACGGTAAGCAGCGGCATCATGCCGGCCGAGGCGATATTCCCGCCTTTGCGAAATGGGCGTTCAATTCTATCCAGCCCGGCCAGGCGCGCCGCCAACAAACCGATTTTAGCGAACTGACCGCGTCAAGGAGGATTCGCCGCCGCGGCCGCGCGCAATCTCGCGACGGCCATCGCGACGCCGCGAACATACCCGATGGAGGCTGGCGCAACCGCTGCCGCCGCCGCTGAACCCGCGCAACATCATGCGGGCGAATCGGCGCTCAAATGGATCGTCGCCGCGTCGGTGATCCTGTGCACGATCCTCGAAGTTCTCGACAGCTCGATCGTAAACGTCGCCCTGCCGCACATGCAGGGCAGCTTTTCTGCGACGGTGGACGAAATCACGTGGGTCGTCACGACCTATCTGGTCGCGGCCGGAATCATGATTCCGACCACCGGATGGATTGCAGGCCAGTTCGGACGCAAGCGCTATTTTCTAATCTCGATCACGACCTTTGTGGCCTCGTCGGCGATGTGCGGCGCGGCGCGGACGCTCAATCAGATGGTGGCGTTCCGCTTCCTGCAGGGAATCGCCGGCGCCGCCTTGCAGCCGCTTTCGCAAGCGATCCTGATGGAGACCTTCCCGCCCAACGAGCAGACGCTCGCGATGGCGGTATGGGGAATCGGCCTGATGGTCGCGCCGATCATGGGGCCGACGGTCGGCGGATATATCACCGACAACTGGAATTGGCGCTGGAATTTCTACATCAACGTGCCGATCGGAATCGCCGCCGGCTTCATGGTTTCGACCTTTGTCCACGATCCTTCGTACCTGAAAAAACTCAAAGGCAAGGGGCGCGCCGACTGGCTCGGGATCGTCTGCCTGGTGCTTTCGCTCGGACTGGGCGAAATCGTGATGGATCGCGGCGATCGCGCGGACTGGTTCGCCAGCGCGTGGGTCTGGTGGTTTTCGATTATCGCCGGCGGCGCCTTTATCCTGCTGATCTGGCATGAATGGAACACGCCGGAACCGATCGTCCAGGTGCGGATTCTGCGCAACCGGAATTTCAGCGTGCCCACGTTCCTGCTGATCATGATGACGTTCACGGCCTACGGGATGCAGATTCTGAATCCCGTCTTCCTGCAGGATTTGCTGGGCTATACCGCGTGGCTGGCGGGCCTCGTGATGGCGCCGCGCGGGATGGGCCTGATGGCGGCGATGTTCTTCCTCGGCGGAATCGCCAAGCGCGGCTACGATACGCGTCCGTTGGTGGTTCTTGGATTTTTCCTGATCGGCGTCGCGAGTTGGTCGCTCGGGTCGCTCAACTTGAACATGTCGATGTGGAATTTCATCGCGCCGACGATCGTGCAGGGTATCGGGATGGGATTAATCTTCCCCAACCTGTCGGCCGCCGCGCTCTCTTCGGTGTCGCGCGAACAGATGGGCTTCGCGGCGAGCATCTACTCGATGTCGCGGAATATCGGCGGCTCGATCGGCACGTCTGTGCTCACCACGATGCTGGTGCGGCGCGAGCAGGTCGAACAGAGTTATCTCGTGCAGCACGTCTCGGTTTTCGACGCATGGCGGCTCAGCCACGCGGGGGCGGCGATGCCCGGCTCGATGCATTTCAACTACATGAACCAGATGGTGACCGGGCAGAAGCAAGGCTTCGCAATGCTCTACAGCGCGGTGCAGGGGCAAGCGATGATGCTTTCGCTGAATGACATCTACCGCACGCTGGCGGTTTTGATGATCGCGGCGATCGCGTTGTGTTTCCTGCTGCCGAAAGCGCGCGGCAAAGCCCCCGCCGCCGCCCATTGAGAACGCCCGCCATGACGCCGGCTTCCACCGTTTGTGACTCTGGAGAATTCCGTATTCCGGCCGGGGGTCGAAAAGCCTGGCGTTGAGACCCGATGCGTTTCGGTTCAAAATACGCTATGTCACGCGAGACCGAGAAAGGCTGGCGTTGGCCGGCGGAAAACGCCGTAGCATGGTAGAGGTCTGAACAGTGGACAGCGGCCGCATCGCGATCGACAAGGAAATCCTTGCGAGGTTTTGTCAGCGCAACCATATTCGCCGGCTTGCGCTGTTCGGGTCGGTGCTTCGCGACGATTTCCGGCCGGACAGTGACGTTGACGTGCTGGTCGAGTTTGAGCCCGGGCACGTGCCGGGCCTCAGATTCTTCGCGCTGGAACAGGAGCTGTCGCAGATACTCGGGCGGAAAGTTGACCTGAACACTCCTGGGTTCTTGAGTCCCTACTTCCGCGGGCGGGTGCTGGCCGAGGCCGAGGTCCAGTATGTCGCGGCATGAAGGCGATATGCGCTTGCGCCACAGACTGGATAGCCTAAGGTAAACGGTAGATGAAAGGGCGTCGAGGCAGTAGCCCAAAACGCCGCTTCGCATCCAGCGACAGGCTTGGCAAGGAGGGACGGAAAGCGCTGGCGGCGAAGCTAACCTATACTGGCAGCGCGCATCATAAGACCAATCCCGGTGACTACGGTTTCCAGCCGCCCGTGAATCCACGCCCCTGGAAGTCGATATGCGACGGATCGAGAGTTATTCGGCGTGCCGAGGCCCGAAACCTGTTCCGCCGAGGAATTCTTTTGGGGGTGTTCAGCGATTTCCGGGAAGAGGAGGCACCAAAATACGTATGGGCAGTTGACGGTGAAGGGGAGGCCTACGAAGCAAAAGTCATCCCCGGCACTTCCGAGTACAAAGGCTATCGGCTTGAAGAAGATGACGCAATGAGAGATCTGGTGCTGAAAGAGTGGGCGAAGCGATGCACAACGAATTGAGTATTACTGTGAGCCCAGAGAGGCTCGACGAAGGCTCCTTCGAAGAGCGTGCGTGTTTCGCGTCAATCGGGTTCCAATGCGGTGACGTTTGGTTGACCGAGGGCCATGACGGGTTTGTCAATAAAGTTCGGTCTGCACCGCTCCTTTCGGCCTACCATCTCGCGGAGTGGATGGCTTGGAACTGGTGGAGGTTACGCTGGGAACCGCGTTCGAATGCGCCGGACTGGCAATTTGCGCATTGTCTGGCGACGATCGGAGAAGGATATGTGTGGCCGAATATTACCATTTTCTCGGACGGCGAGCGCGTCGCGCTAGTTGCAAAACCCACGCGTGAGAGGCCGAGCACGCGATTCCGATACCTGAGCGACGCCGCACAGGTGGTGGACGCACGCGAATTCGAATACAAGGTCGATCAATTTATTGAGCAGGTTCGGGGACTGTTACGTGACGCTGGAATTCGGGAGTCTAACCTCGATCTTATTTGGAATGACGTCAGGGAAGAGCGGCGGGATCGGAACATGGCCAGGCGCCGAAAGATCGAGGCGCTCCTGGGGCGCGACCCGGACGAATCGGATGAAACTGAGATCGAACAATTGGTGGCCGATGGCGATTCTCTCGGCGAGCTAGCCATGAATGAGGTCGCCGCAGATTATCCGCAAGGTGGGCGGTTGCTAACAGCAGAGTTGCTGTGGGAAGCGGCTAACAGTTGTGGGTTCGATGCAGCGCCGCAGAATGTTGTGCGTTTGGCGCGCAGGACAGACCTGTCTCATGCGGGAGAGGTATCAGCTTGGCAGCTTGGGGCGGATGCCGCTAGGGCGCTGCGTAAGCAGGAAAAGTGTACTACCGACCCGATAAAGAATGATCTGCTGGCGGACTGGGCCGGCGTGCAAAATGAGGTTCTAACTGCGAAGGCGTCAGGGCCTGCCATATCGTTCGCACTTGATAACGGAGGCGCAGGGGGGCGGGTAGTTTTACGGTCGAAATGGGAGACGGGCCGGCGCTTTGACCTAGCGCGTCTCTTGGGCGATCGCATCGTTTCATCTGCAGGCGGCCGACTTTTCCCTGCAACACGAGCGCACACATATAGGCAAAAGATGCAGCGGTCCTTCGCTGCCGAACTGTTGAGCCCATTTGAAGCCGTGGACGGCATGTTGGCGGGTGACTACTCGATGGAAAACCGCCAAGATATAGCAGAGTACTTTCACGTCTCCGAATGGACTATCCGTACTTTGCTCGTTAATCACCGCCGTTTGGATCGCACTGACCTCGAGGACGACTTCGATGTCGTCGAACCAGCGTAGCAATTTTACTGGACGACGAGTTTGTTGTTCTTTCTGACGGGCATCAGGAAGCCGGCAAATTCGAACCTGTCAGATCAAAAACGTCAGATTGTCGATAAAGCCGTCGTTGTTGAGCAGCAGCACTTTCTTTTCGACGATATGGTAACCGCCGGTGCCGTCGGGCCGCAGCCGGTGGATCGCGCGGCCGATGAAGACGTCCTGATGGCCGCGGCGCAGTTCGCCAGGACGAAATTCGATTGCGCCTCGACGATGCCGTCGGGCCGCTCCGCGATTTCGATATTCGACACCACCCGGCGCATCCGCGAGACCGGCGCCTGCGCGTGCGCCATTCCCGACTTGAGCCGCTTGATGCGCTGTTCGAGATGGCTGCGATTGTCGTAGATGGTCGAAATATGTTTCGAGGGATCGGGATCGTCGAGATTCGCCGGAACCCAATAAAGCGCTTCGTCGGCCCACATCGCGAGCCATTCGTCGTAGGCGTTTTCGTCCGCCAATCGCGCTTCCCGATAGATGAATTGTTCGATTTGCCGAGAATCGACCGCCATTATGTTTGCCGCCTTTAGCGCGATCGGGCCATTCGCGCGGCGCTATTTCGCGTACGGCCATTGACGTCGGATTTTTCGTTGGACGCCTGCGCCTGCTTCATGACTTTCTTCCATTGCGCCCAGATGCCGCGCTGCGGAACTTCGTCGGTCATCTGGCCGACGAGGGTTCCGTCGGCGTCGCGGCGCTCGCGATGGAGTCCGCGCGTCAGGATCATCCACGGGTCTATGTCAGCCTGGATGCCCTGCTGGACACGGGCGAAGAGTTCGCCATCGTCGGGCTGGCCGAAGCCCGCCGGTCCATAAAAATCCTCGTGCGCGCGCAAGCGCGCCTGATTCAGTTTGGCCGGAGCGTCTTTGAGCGTGGTCGGATAGAGCACGACTTCGGTCTGATCGACCGCGATCGGATAGACCACGCGGATTTGCACGCCGAGTAGCGCCATGTTCGGAAAAACCAGCGTATGCGTGCCGCCGGCGTTGAGGATTTCGGCGGCGCGTTCTTCGCCGTAGCGGGCGACGAGGCTCGCGCGGTATTCCTGCGCCGCGGTGGACGGCGTCGTTCCGGTTGCGCTCTGCCGCACCCGCAGCGGAGTCGAGTGAGTCTGTGAAACGAACTGGCGGTTGTAACGCCGATAGTCGAGCATCACGTGACCGCCGCCCAGATCGCGAGTTTCGCCGATTGAGCCGCCGGTGAAGACGTCGACCCGCGCGCCGGTCCGCTCGCGTATCAATTCGAAAAAGGTTTCGTGGCTGAAATTCGGATGGTATCCGTCGATCGTATTTTCGATCTGCAGCTTCCAGTTGCCCGGATAGCCGCTTTTCGACGATCCCGCCTGCACCTCGATTTCGCCGGCGGGCGAAAGGTCAACGAAAAGGTCGATCTGCTCAGTGACTTTGCCCAGATGCTCGGCAAGGGTGATTCCAGCGTGGCTCAGGCTGCCGAAGATGAATCCGCGGTATTCGTCGACGCGGGGGACCGGCGTCAGGCCCATCTCGTCACGATTCAGCGCGCCGCCGTAACCGTCCTCATAAGTCACGCCGATGAGTTGGCCGGTGTTGCGATAGGTCCACGCATGATAGGCGCACCGGAAGGTTGCCGCATTGCCGCATTCGGTTTGGCATACGGTAGCCCCGCGGTGGCGGCATCGATTGAGCAGCAGCCGGATTTGGCCGTCGTCGCCACGCACCATGATCACCGGATAGCGGCCGATGCGCTTCAGCCGGTAATCGCCGCGATTCGGAATTTCGCCGGCGTGGCCGACGTAAACCCATCCGCGATGGAAAATCGCGTCGAGTTCTTCGGCAAAAATCTCCGGGTCCGTGTAGACGCTCGAATGAACGCGGTCGGTTTTGACCAGGGAATCGTAATCGATTTTCCGCCGGGCCGTCATCGGAACCTCCTCGCGGCGTTGCCCATCCATGTGGAGCGCAAAACGCACGCCCTGGCGATTCGCTGAACTTTACTCGTCCTATAGCTCAGCGCGCCGCCGATCGTCCATGCAAAGCCCGCGGTCTGTACGCAGCGTCAACTCCTTGCTGGTAGGCCATGGTTGATTTAGCCTATTCATATGAGCCGTTCCGCTATTCGCCCCGCGTCGGCGGCCGACCGTCCGGGGGTCCCCTGACGCCGCTTCGGAACGTATCGTTTCGCCTCCCCGAATGGCGGAGTCTGTGAGCAGATCGCTCGGAGAATTCGAACTAATCGCGCGATTGACGGCACGTTTGCGGCGGCGGAGCGGAACCATCCTTGGTCCCGGCGACGACTGTGCGATCCTCAAGCCGGCGCGCGGCCGCGAATTGATCACGATCGACTCGATGGTCGAAGGCGTCCACTTCCGGGTCGATTGGGGTACGCCGGAGTCGCTCGGCGCCCGTGCCTTGACCGTCAACCTGAGCGACATCGCCGCGATGGGCGGCCGGCCGACCGCCTGTGTCGTCAACCTTGCGATCCGGCCGGATCTGGACGCCCGTTTTTTCGATCGGCTTTACGCCGGGATGGCCCGCGCGGCCGACGCCGCCGGCGTTGATATCGTTGGCGGCAACGTCACCCGCGCCGCGGCGTTGTCGATTACGATCGCATTGTTGGGCGAGGCGCGCGGCGGCGTGATGACGCGCGGCGCGGCGCGTCCGGGCGATCATCTGTACGTCACCGGCACGCTTGGCGACGCCGCGCTGGGCTGGCGCGTTCTGGACGGTCAGGTCAAAGCGCGCGGCGCGGCGCGCCGATTCCTCATCGATCGCTACCTCAATCCGATTGCGCGAGTCGCGGCGGGGATGCGTCTCGCGCGGATTCG